>CALKGQ010000010.1 GCA_938085425.1 uncultured Flavobacteriales bacterium | reverse complement strand
GGGCCATGACCTTGGGTGCCACAAGGAATCCCGAGCTGGTGCGTTGGTTTGGACAAGTCGTGGGAAGCAGTCTGCGTTCCACGGGCGTCCATGTCAATTTTGCACCTGTTGTCGACGTCAACTCCAACCCCATCAATCCCGTCATCGGAAGCCGAAGCTTCGGGGAATCGGTCGAGTGGGTCGGTCGACTCGGACAGGCCTATGCCGACGGTCTGCAGGACCAGAGGGTTTTGGCCACGGCCAAGCACTTTCCTGGCCACGGAGACAGCGACAGCGACTCCCATGCCACCCTCCCTTCCATCCTTCATGACAGGGCGCGGTTGGATTCGGTGGAGCTGGCGCCCTTCCGGCACGTGTTTGACCACGGAATGGGGGCGGCCATGGTGGCGCATTTGGACATTCCTGGCCTGGACAGCACCGAGGCCCAGCCTTCCACCCTGTCCCCCCTCATCGTGGACTCCCTGCTGCGAGGCACCATGGGGTTCGAAGGGTTGGTGTTCACCGATGCGATGAGCATGAAGGGCTTCGCCGACTTTGCGGGGGATCGTCCGAGGATCCGAGACGCGTTGCTTGCGGGCAACGACGTGCTTCTTTTCCCTGGCGACCCTAGAGCGGCCATCGACGAGGCCATGGCCGCCCTGGCAGACGGCACCCTCGATTCGGCCATGGTGGATCGCAAATGCCGGAGGGTCTTGCTGGCCAAGTCGTGGACACACGCCCAAGAAGCCTTGCCCGACAGCGGTGTGGTTTGGGAACCCAAACATGCCGACGTGGTGCACCGGGAATTGCTGGCGCAGAGCTTGACCCTGCTTGCGGGGGTGGACAGCCTCCCAGCGCCTTTGGCGGCCGGCGAAGGCCAATTGGTCATGCTCGACGTGGCGAACCACGAACCTTCCTGTGCGCCTTTGCAAGACCAGCTGCAGGCCCATTTGGGGGAGGACTGGACCCTCGACCGACATGTGTTGGGCAAAGACGGCAGCGGCATCGGAAAGCAGCGCGTGCAACGCGCCCTCAAATCGGCCTCGCACGTGTTGGTCACCGTCACCGAGATGAGCCACAGGCCCTCTCGCAATTTTGGCCTTCAAGCAGAGGGGTTGGCAGCCGTGGTGCGCGCCTTGGACAAGCACGACATCCCCGCTGCAAAGGTGCATGTGGTGTGGATGGGCAACCCCTATGCCCTACGTGATTTTGTGGCCTTGGCCTCGCGCTCATCGTCCGTCCTCGTGGCCTACCAAGACGGTGCACGTACCTGCCACGCGGTGGCAGATGCCCTTGCTGGGGTGGCTCCCGTTGCTGGACGCCTTCCGGTCTCTCCGACCCAAGGCCCATGGAAGGCTGGCGATGGATTGCGTTGGGCAGGGAACATGAGGCTCGGTCGACCGTTGCCTGAACGACTCGGCTTTTGGGGACCCCCTCGTGAAGATGTCGACAGCATCCTGAACCTCGCCATCGAAGAAGAGGCCATGCCAGGCGGAAGGGTGGTTGTGGCCCATCGTGGACAAATCGTGCTGGACAGGTCGGTGGGCACGCTGGACGGCAACGCGCCGGTCACCTCAGGATCTCTGTATGATTTGGCTTCCATCACCAAGGTCGCTGCCACCGCCAATGCCCTGATGCATCTCCATGGCACGGGTGTCCTTGATTTGGAAGCGCCCATGGCCCAACTGCTACCAGAACTGAACGACCACGCGTTGGGACAACGGACGCCGCGCCAACTGCTCACCCATCAGGCAGGCTTGGAGTCCTGGATCCCCTTTTACAGAAGGGCGTTGGCCGACAGCTCAGGGGTTTTTTGCGAGGAAGCCAACGACTCTTGCAGCATCGAGGTGACCCCCGACATGTTCATGAAGGCGACCTACAGTGACAGCATTTGGAAGCACATTTTGGAGGCCGACTTGGATCCTCCGGGAACCTACAGGTACAGCGATCTTGGGTTCTATGTTTGGCGAAAGGTGCTTCGCCAATGGGGCCTTCCCATCGGCACCTGGATGCAAGAAAACATTGCCGACCCCATGCAATGGAAGAGCATGGGGTACCACCCCCTTCGACAAGGTTGGACGGTGAACGACATCGCCCCCACTGAACAAGATGAGGAATTCCGGAAAGACATGGTGCGCGGCACGGTCCACGATCCAGGGGCAGCCATGGGCGGTGGCATTGGCTGCCATGCAGGGGTCTTTTCCAATGCTTACGACTTGGCCGAGATGGGACAAACTTGGCTGGCCGGAGGAACCTTCAAAGGCGTACAGCTGGTGCGAGAGGACATCTTGAACATTTGGACACAACGTGGATTCCCCGAGGGAGACAACCGCCGCGGCGTGGCCTTCGACAAACCCGCATTGGAACCGGACACGGGCCCCACCTCTGACTTGGCCTCCTGGGAGAGCTTTGGGCATTCCGGATTCACGGGCACCCTGATTTGGGTCGACCCTGCCTTTGATTTGGTCTACGTCTTCTTGAGCAACCGCACGTTCCCCGATGCAGACAACACGCGTTTGCTTCGGCTCGACACGAGAACGGAAATTCAACGTGTGGTGCTTGAACATTTGGGGGCCACCAGTCGTTTTTCCTCCAACTGATGACTCCTCTCCCCCTGCGTATCGGCATTGTTTGCTACCCCACCTTTGGGGGCAGTGGCGTGGTGGCCACAGAGTTGGGGAAGAGTTTGGCCAAACAAGGCCACGAGGTGCACTTCATCACCTACAACCTGCCCGTTCGCTTGGGGTCCTTTCATCCAAGGGTCTTTTACCATGAGGTGGAAGTGTCCAAATACCCTTTGTTCGATTATCCCCCTTACGAACTGGTGCTGACCAGCAAAATGGTGGATGTCGTCAAGGCTCAGAACTTGGACCTTCTTCATGTGCATTACGCCATTCCACACGCCAGTGCAGCGGTCAATGCCAAGCGGATTTTGGCCAAAGCAGGCAAAGACCTCCCCGTGGTCACCACGCTTCATGGCACCGACATCACGCTGTTGGGCAACGACGCATCGTTCCACCCTGTGATTTCTGACGCCATCGAGGAGAGCGATGTGGTCACGGCCGTGTCCCATCATTTGAAGGACGTGACGCGCTCTGTGTTTGGGGAATCGTTGGACATCTCGGTGGTGCACAACTTCGTCTGCCCTCATCATTTTGACCTCCCGCCCAACGAAGAATTTCGACAAGAACTCTCTTCAGATGGCGCCCCCATCTTGTGCCACATCAGCAATTTTAGGCCGGTCAAAAGGGTGTGCGATGTGGTCGACATGTTCCACATGGTGCGGTCTTCCCGCAAGGCCAAGCTCTTGATGGTGGGCGACGGTCCCGACCGACAAGCCGCCGAGGAACGGGCAAGAACCCATGGGATCGGCGAGGACGTGATTTTCTTGGGGAAGGTCAAAAACCCCATTGAAGCGTTGCTCATCAGCGATCTTTTGGTCCTGCCATCTGAAACGGAGAGTTTTGGTCTCGTGGCCCTTGAGGCTTTTGCCGCTGGCGTGCCCGTGGTGTCCTCCAACACCGGCGGGCTTCCGGAAGTCAACCTTCAAGACCAAACTGGCCGGCTCCGTCCTGTAGGAGATGTGGCGGGCATGGCCCAAGACGCATTGCACATCCTCGAAGCATCGGTCCATCCAACCTTCAAGGAAGCGGCCCTGAAGCGGGCGGCCGAATTCCAAATGGAGAACATCGTCCCCCAATATTTGGCCCTGTACAAAAAGGCCCTGCAACCTTCGACATGAAGACGTCACGCATCGGAGACCGCATTTTGGTGAGCACTTCGGGGGAGCGATGGGTCGCCACCGTTTCTGGATCCATCCCAGACTGGCAACGTCAGAGCCTCGAGCTATGGATGGGGGCCTGGATGGCTTTGGGGGCCATGCTCTTGTATGGAGCTTGGGCGTTTCCAGGTTCGGAACGGAACTTTTATCTGATCTGTTTGGGGTTTTGGAGCTTTTTTGCGGTGCGCGCCTGGCGTGCGGTGCGCTGGCGACGGTCGGGGCATGAAGTCATCCAACTGAGTCAAGATGGTGTGGAGTTGCGGCTGGACCACGGGGACACGCCGGGACGGGCCACCACTGCCCCTTTGGCCGTGGTGCAAGAGGCCCAACCCCAGGAGCCCAACCCCAAGTCGTTTTTCGAATCCATGGAACAACAATTTTGGGTGGTTGGGGGCGACCGCATCCACCTTTCTGCTGGCCCGAAAACCTTGGTGTTTGGAAAGCAACTGCCTCCTGAGGATGCTGCGAAGTTGGCCCAACTCTTCAACCAACGGTTGAAGCGCCTAAAGGCGCACGAACGACAAGCGTAAAGCGGCAAGGCTCAGAAGCAAAAGGAGGGTTGACATCCTTCTTGTTTGGAGGAGACTTGGGCCATGAAACACGCCCAAACAAGGAAGGTTGGAGGGGCCATTGCGACCTCCCTTCTGCTCCTCGGATGCCATCCATGGCATCCCTCCCAAAACGCAACCGTTGTCGCAGAAGCCTCTGGCTTGCCTCCAAGGGAGGGCCGAGCATGGCTTTGTCGTCCCCAATGGAACGATGGAGGTTCACTCTTGTCGTGGGAAGTCCTCGGGGACAGTGTGACCTGGTGCCCTGACAATGGACAACTCTCCACTCCTTTCTCAGCGCCTGAAGACGCTTGGTGGGTCGTGCAATCTCCTGAGCCTTTGGTCCCCGGAGAGTGGAGAGAGTCGCGATGCCCAATCACCGCGGACTCCTGCCACCTGTCCATGAGCGTTCCATTGCACGGCACCTTCCGTTTCCATCGCGACCTGCCAGGCTCCGTTGAAGGCTATGCCCTTGAATTGGTGATGGGCAATTCGGGACCTCGGTCCGTGCTGAAACACTGGGAAGAAGCAACTGGAAGTTCTGCCTTGCAGAGCCACCTTGTCGTCTCGGATTGGCCCATTCGTCTGGAACTCTATCGAATCAGAGGCAACAACTTGCCCCCCATCCTTTTGCGAGAGCTTTCGATTGGCCCCGAAGATCTGAGGATGGAGGGCATTGTGATTCACTGGGGTGACACAGGAGTGCAATCCGAGGAAGGATGAGATTTGCCTTTTCGATGCTCCTGCTGGCCAGCATGTGGAGCCCAATGTCAACTTCTGGTCAAAATTGGGACATCCCCAACCCAGAGCCTCCACCGTGGTCTGACCTTTCTGGTTCATCTCCTTCCACAGTGGTCACCACTTGGCAAGGTCAAGAAGTGCGGGGAATCGCTCACATGAGGATGGGACAAGACGACGTGTTTGACAAGCCCGTGTTGTTGATTGAAGGGTTTGATTTTGGACCAGGGTGGAACGAGACATTGCAAGGCTATGGATCCGTGAATTGGGGAACCATCTTTGGGGCAGATTTGGTCAATTTCCCTCAAGCTTCAGGGTTCAGGCCCATGTTGGACTCCTTGCACATTCGTGGTGCAGATTTGATTTTTCTCGATTTCGAGCATGGCACCCACTCCATTGAGAAAAAGACAGCATTGACCCGATGGGTCATGCAGCGCATCCGTGAACAACAGCTGGGGAACAGCCCTGCCGTTGTGGTGGGTGTCAGCATGGGCGGAGTGGTGGGACGACGGGCCATTGCGCAATGGGAGCAGACCCAGGACGACGGGCATTGCATTGGCCAGTTTTTCTCTCTGGATGCACCTCACGAAGGCGCAGTGATTCCAAGAGGATTGCAAGCCCTCATCTCTGGACTGGCTGCCCATGGGCAAGAAGCGCTCGACATGATGCATGCACTTGGTTCAGACGCGGCAACACAACTTTTGAAGAACCACCTCTGGGATTCCACAACTCACTTGGAAAGTCAGGCATCGCTCCAAGATGTGGGTTGGCCTGAGCAATGTTTGAATTTGGCCGTGGTCAACAGTCGTGCTGACGCTGTTGCCAACTTGAGCGATGACCCACTGCTTCACATGGAGTGGGGTTGGTTTGATTTCTTGCCTTCCGCATTCGTGGTGCATGCATCACGATGGCACCCAAGTGAAACATTGCAAGCCTATTGGGTTTTGCCCAATGACTTGAACCCTTTCAACAGCGCCCTCCCCTTGGACGAACAGACCTTGCATGCCGCTCCCGAGGAAGAAGACTTGGAATCGATCCCAGGCTCCACCTCCAACCACATGCAGCTTTTGGTCACCGCTTTAGGGTCAGCCATCCCCTTGCCCTTGGTGCAACAGTCCTACCAAGATGGGATGACCTTTGTCCCCTTCAGCAGCGCCCTTGCAAGTCAATGCCAGCCCTCCCCTTGGGCCGACATTTCGTTGGCCACCCCCACTTTCTCAAGGGAATCACATGCTTCATTGGGGCTGCATCACAGGAATTGGGTGCTCGAATGGATGGATGGATTGTGGAGTCAAATGCCGGAACAAGTGGGCGGATTGGGCGAAGTCGAGCAATGGACGATGGGGTGGCACAACCCCAAAATGAATGTCCTTCACGCCATGGAGATTCAAGAGCAAGGAACGCTCATCATTGGCACTTCACAAGATGTTTTCTTGGCAAAGACATCTTCCTGTCCGGGGGAGGTCCTTGTGAAGGATGCTGGCGCATTGCACATTGGTCAACCCTCGCAACTTGGTGAGCTTCAAATCACTGCAGGAACAGAGGTCCACATTGGCGAAGAAGGCAAGCTTGAAATCCATTCGGGAAGTGTGCTTCGTATCCTTGACGGGGCACAATTGACGGCAACAGATGGATGGCTTGTCCTTCATGCAGGGGCCAAGTTGGTGGTGGAACCGGGCGGAATTTTGACCTTGAATGACGGCGCCTTGATGTCTTCGTCCGCCGGTTCCTCCATGGAGGTCTTTGGCAACATCCGCCTCTCTGATGGCAGCGCTGCTATGGTCGAATGGAATGGAGGGTGGCATTGGAAGCCCAACAGTTCCCTTCATCTTGGCGAAGGGGCGAGCTTTCGAATGAACTGCGAAGATGCCTCGTCCATGACCTTTGCCGAACAGGTTGGATGGTCGGGAGAAGGACTCGCAAAGGTTCGAGAGGCCTCCATGGATTGGCTCCCTGGAGCAATGCTGACCGCGTCATGCCGTTTGGATCTGGATGATTGTGAAATGATTGCATCCTTGGGACAAGGTCCGCACATCACGAGCTCCCAGCGCGTTCAATTGTCCCATTGCGAAATTGGGATGGTGCAGTGGTGGCATCAAGGAGGCACGGAGTCTGGCATGGAGTTCAAAGCCGACCACAATGAATGGACGGAAGGCGATCTCAAAGTGTCAGAGGCCAGCTTCCATCTTTGGGACAATGTTTTTCAGCATGCGCCTTTGGAATTGTCAGACCCCTATCCACCCGCGCGTCTCACGAGAAACACGTTTGAATCAGCGTGGTTTCAAGGCACACCATCCGTTGTGGCTCATGGCGCCGAAGCCCCAATCGTTTTGGAAGAAAACACCTGGGTTGGGGGCAATGGATTGGACCTGCAAAACAGTCTCGCGGTGGCTGCTTGCAACGTTTGGTCTGATTGCAACAAGGCCGTGACCATAGACGACTCTGGCCCGCTTTGCATGGTGACAGCTTGCGGTGGTGGCGGCAACCGCATGGTGAACAACAAGGCCCACTTTGCATTGAATCAATCCGCATTGCCGCTGCTGTCGGGTGGCAACAATTTTTTTGGCAATGTGGAAGACCATTTCGCTTTCGGAAGCACCGTGATGGACCTCACAGAATGGATGATTGAAGAAGTAGAGTGGAGCACAGGCCTCTTGCCCAATCCCTGGATGGGGGAAGTGCCTGGGCAACTGCTAAGCTGCCCCGACGAAAATTGTCAAAAAATGAACATCGTCATGGGCCATCGGCAAGAACAGACTGAATGCGGTGGCCGCCCCACTGGAATAGGCAAGGGAAAGAAAAAAAGCTTGTCCCGCAGGTGGAACAACCTAGGCCAATGGGTGAAGGATCAATCTCCCTGATGGAAGAACTGCAGGGCTGCGAGGTAGCCGTCAGAGCCTAGACCAGAGATGCATGCCTTGGCCGCGGAGGCGGTAAGGCTTTTTCGGCGGAAGTCCTCCCTTGCATGGATGTTGGAGAGGTGCACGTCCACGGTCGGAATCCCAATGGCTTCCACGGCATCTCGAAGCGCCACAGACGTGTGGCTGTAGCCGCCTGGATTGAAAATCACCCCGGCGCAATCCCGCTCTGCGGCCTGAAGGAGATCGATCAACTCCCCTTCGCCATTGCTTTGGTGGCAAACCACTTCCAAGCCCAACTCCTTGCCATGAGCTTGAACCTCAGTCTCCAATTCCTTCAAGGTCTGCTGACCATATTGATCGGCAGGTCTTTGTCCCAGCAGGTTCAGATTGGGGCCATGAATCAGGGCAATGCGGGCGCTCATTGGATGGTGAGGGGTTTCAAACCATGGACAAACAACGCTTCCCCGAGTCCATTGAACCGTTCGAAAGCATCTTCTTTCATCGTTTCCACATCTGCCTTTTGGAAGCCAAGGATGACGAGGTCAGCACCTCCAGATTTGTTCTTGATGGTTTGAACGGAACTCGATTCATGGGACACATGTTCGATGTTTTGCTCGGCAATTGGCAGACGGCCTTCGACAATGCTGGACCGCAAGAGCTCTTCCTCTTCCGCATTTTCTCCGTCGTGCAGGAAAAACACGCTGATGTTCGCTTCTGCCCAATCGGGATGCCCTTGCAAGATGTAGGCAAGCAAGATCATCAGGCTGGAATTCTTGGTGTCTTCTGGGGTGATCCACAAGTGGATGTCATGCTTGTTGCCAAACTTCCTTCCACTGCTGCGAAGAAGTGCAAGGTCCAAGCCAGCTGCAGACAACAATGAAAAATTGTCGATCAATTGATCTCGGTTTGCGGGATGGTCGGGGGCGTACTCCATCAAGAACAAGTTGTTTCCCTTGCCCGAGATGCCGGGGAGCTGGATGCACTGCGCAATGGCAGAGGTGTAGGAAGGGCTGATGATGGTGTCCAAATGGACCCTGCTGCGGTTGCCTCGGGCACGCTTGACGAGTTCCTGCTGGGCCTTTTTGGCGACGTCTTGGGTTTCTTCCGTCAGGAACCCTTTGATGAAGTGCATGTAGGTGCCAAATCCGTGACGGAAGGCCACCCAACGCACCATGTCAAAGCCCTCCTTTCGCATGAAAGTGTCCGGAGAAATCGCCAACACGAAGGGCCTCCAGCCCGTGGACTCTTCCAGATCGTCGCCATCGCTCATCTGAAGGGCCAATTGAAAGGCGCGCTGCATCTGGAAGATGATGCCTCGGAACAGCCTCACCATGCCCTTTTGGCCTCCACCACGTCGGGAAACCCATGCATGAATGGCCACCATGATGGCCAGACTCGCCGCCGCATACGTCGGGTTCATGCCAAACATCAGCACCACACACAACACGGCCCCCATCAGGCTGATGGACCAATGGGACCTGAACGTCGGGCGATAGCTGGGGTCCGCGGCCATGTGCTCCAGGAAGGACACCAGGCAAATGGCCCCGTAGGTCACCATGAAAAACATGGAGATGATCTCTGCCACAGCATTGATGTCCCCCATAAGCACAAAGCCAAAGGCGATGGCACACGTCGCCAAAGAGGCCCGAACGGGCTCACTCTCCGGCCCTCTTCCATGCTTGAGCCAAGAGGACAGCCGCTCGGGGAAAATCCCATCCGCGGCAATGGCCTGCAGGGTACGGGGCGCCACCATCACTGACCCCAAGGCAGAGCTCATCGCAGCAGCTGCAAGTCCCACGGGAATGATGGGCCCCCAAATGGCGATGTTCTGCATGTACAACTCGTCCGTGGCCAAAGCTTCCAGAGGCGCACTCCACCAAAGCTTGATGGCCACTGCGATGTAAATGACGATGCCCACAGCCGTGGCCCAAATCGTCCCCTGTGGGATGCTCCTCCGTGGGTCCTTCAAATCCCCACTCAACCCAAGACCGGCGGCGATCCCCGTGAATGCCGGAAAGATGAAGGTGAACACCTCGAAAAAGGTGAAGCGCGTCAGCGTCTCACCATTGGCCAACTGGAGGGTTTGTGGGATGGTGGCCACAGGACTGAGGTTGGGGTTTCCGGGGCCACTGCCCATGAAGAACATGGCCAAGGCAAGGAACAAAAGGACCACAACCACGTACAGGGCCTTGACCCCCAAATTGGCTCCTTTGCCCACCATCAACAACGTCAAAAAAGCCATCATGCCAAGGTTGACCCACATGGGGTCGATGGCCAAGCCATGCGCCAAGTCGGCCCAAAGCAAAAGGTCACGGCACGCGACCGTGAACGCAATGACGTAGAAGGCCACGCTGATGGCTTGGGACAAGTACAAGGCAAGCCCAATCGCACCACCAATGTTCAAGCCAAAAGACCTGGAAATCATGAAGTAAGCACCTCCCCCCTCTACCTTTTGATTCGTGGCAATTTCAGCCACAGCCAACGCAGTTGGCACCGTCACAAGATGGCCGACAAAGACAATCATCAAGGTAGAGACGAGGCCCACATGGGCGATGGCATACCCAAATCGCAAGAACAGAATGGCGCCAAGAATGGTCGAAATGGCCGTGAGAAACACGGGCCATGTGCCCATTGTTTTCAGTTTTTCCTGCGGCATCATGAAGCCAAGATAAGGCCTCCATCAAGCTCCTTTCGGGTGCCAGGTCGCAGGTTATTCACGCTCCGGTGACCAAGACACCACGGCATGCAGTGGCAGATGGTCGCTGATGAACACCTCGTCTCTGATGATTTCATCCACGCAAGTCCATTGGGTCGTGAGCCCCTTGACGTAGATCGCATCGATTCTGGGCCCTCCAGAAGACCCCTCGGGCTGGAAGGTGGTGTATGTCGGGAAGGATGGGCGGCATCGGGCTCCTGCACGGTCGTAGGTGTTGGCGAATCCCGATTGTGCAAGTACCTCGCGCCCTGGCTCTCCTGCTTCTTCATTGAAATCCCCCAAGACCACCGTCGCGTCGGTTCCATGCACTGCATCTACCGAAGCGATCAATTGTGCGGAAAAGGCCCTTGCCTCCTCAGAAACATGGCTCCAGTGGGTGTTGTAGACCCTGACCCTTTTGCCAGAAGCGCGATGGTGGAACCAGGCCACTGTCACCGTTCGGGGCAAGTCGGCAGCAGGGTGAAGAGCACCCGGAGTGCGCCAATCTTTGGCAAGCCACAAAGTCTCTGAGTGGAGCAACTCCCAATGGGCAGCATTGAAAAAGATGGGGCAAGCCTCTCCACCTCCATCTGCGTCCCTGCCTCGCCCCACATGCGACATCCAGGGCAACCGTTGGGCCAAATCCAGCACTTGATGAGGCAATGCCTCCTGGATGCCCACGATGTCGTAAAACCCAACAATCTTGGCAACTTCATCGCGGCGTTTCACCCAAGTAAGGGGATCGCTGGGGTTGTCGTAACGGATGTTGAACGTCGAAAGCACCCATTCGCCCTCCCGCAATTGGCCATGTGCAGAGTGGGTTGCACCAAATGCCATGCATGCACTTAAAACCCCCAACATCAAGGCCCTGTCAAAGACTTTTGAAATCGTGCTGCGCATCATGCCCCTAAGGTATCGCATCCCCGGGCACCCCCTACCTTTGGCCCAAAGCAAAACCATGGGAGGACATCGACGGGTCAAACGGACATTTCACAAGGGGCAAATCTTGACGCTCAGCATCGAAGACATGGCCTTTGGCGGCAAAGGTGTGGCGCGCATTGAGACAGAAAAGGGTCCATTTGTGGTGTTTGTCCAAAATGCGTTCCCAGGCCAAACCGTTGAAGCACAGGTGGTGAAGTGCAAGTCGCGGCATGCAGAGTGCCGTCTGTTGCGTGTCACCACCCCAGCGGCCTTCGAAATCGACCTGCCTTACCAGCCCATTCCAGGGGCCCCCTATGCGACAGTGCCTCTCGAGAAACAGCACGAATGGAAGGAGGCTTCTGCCTTGGACCTGTACCGGAAAATTGGCCAAATCGAAGACATTGAAGGTCTGTACCAAGGACTTGTCCCCTCACCATTGGCCTGGCACTACAGGAACAAGATGGAATACAGCTTCTCTGAAATTCGCCACGATTTGGAAACCGATGAAAAGGTGGATGACTTCGGGTTGGGCTTCAAACACAGAGGCACCTGGTGGGCCGTAGAGAATTTGGACGCCGACAGTGGACTGTTCGATGCACTTGTGGAATCGACCCTGCACAAGGTTCGGGCATGGTGCGAAGCCACCGGCCTGCCCGCATGGCATCCACCCCAACGCAAGGGGTTTTTCAGGTTCCTTGTGGTGCGAAAAAGCTATGCGGACGGTGGCCTTCTTGTCAATCTGGTGACCACGTCCGACGCCCCGCTCGACACAGAGGGATTCGTTTCGCTTGTGAGAGGACTTTGGGGAGACCGAGTGCAAGGCATCCTTCACACCCTCAACGACGATGTCGGGGAACGCGTGGAGGCCAGAGAAGGACAATCCAAGCTCATTTGGGGGGAAAGCGTCGTGACTGAAGTCTTGCATGGATTGTCATTTGGCATCAGCATGGCCTCCTTCTTTCAGACCAATCCTGCCTCAGCTTCGCAGCTTTACGCTGAAGTCATGGCCCTGGCACTTGAGGGGGTGGAAGACCGGCCTCAGCAAGTCATCATGGATTTGTTCTGCGGCACGGGCACCATTGGACAGCTCATGGCCAAGCATGCTCAAGCGCCCGTCATTGGTGTCGACATCGTCCCCCAGGCCATCGCCGACGCCAAGGTGGCCGCCGCCAACAATGGCATTCACAACGTCACCTTCTTTGCGGCAGATGCAGGCAAATTTTTGCTTGAGCACCCCGAATACAAGGGCAAAATCCACACGGTCATCCTCGACCCTCCCCGCGCCGGCATCTCGCCCAAAACATTGCGCAAAGTGATGCGATTGGAGGCAGAGCGGATCGTCTATGTGAGCTGCAATCCTGCCACCCAGGCACGTGACCTCGTGGAGCTGGCGGCGCAAGGCTACACGCTGCGGTCCTTGAAGCTCGTCGACCAGTTCCCCCACACCGCACATGTCGAAGCTGTGGCCTTGGTGGAGAGAATTCCAGGATTTCAACCGAACTTGCCCTCATGAGCGCTCATCGTGATTTGGTGATGGAACACCGTGCAATCGTCCACAAGCTGGACCGAATGGCCCGAGAAATCTTGGAGGTGCACTACCAAGAGTCCAACCTTTTTCTCATCGGCGTCGACGGCCAAGGCGTCGCGGTGTGCAATGCCCTTGCCTCCCGACTGCGTGCCTTGAGCGATGTCAAGGTGTCCGTCGGCACCCTCAGCATGCACAAGGACTTGCCGCTGGAACACGAGATTTCATGTGACCCAAGTGTCGAGGCATGGCGCGACGAAATTGTGATCTTGGTCGATGACGTGTTGAACTCTGGCCGCACT
>CALKGQ010000009.1 GCA_938085425.1 uncultured Flavobacteriales bacterium | reverse complement strand
TTTTCGAAACCGAGCCATTGCCATCCATGAAAAGTTGGCGAGCCAGATGGATTTGTCCTGGGATCCTGCTGTCGCAGCAAGTGGTTCAGGTCATGAAGATTTGTTGGGGAACTACAGTGGTGCTGATCTGGACCTGGTTGTGGCGATGAATGAGGGCAGGTTGATGGCGCGTCAGACAGATGCCAAAACGGGCTTTGAACGGAGTCTTGAGCGCGTTTACCCTGACAATTCAGAGGAATTCATTCTGGGGGATAGATTTGGCCGAGTCATCCGCAATGAGACCGGGGCAGTTGCCTCTCTGGTGCTCTCCCAGGGAACCTTGAGAACGGAGTATGTCAAAACCCCTTGATTGGGGACTGCGGAAGCCATTGGAGAGGTGAGTTTGGATGCGGGCGATTTCGAAAGTACGGACCTCAACTGAGCCACGAATTGTCTACTTTCACCAGACTTAGGAGCATTTCCTAAATGTCAAAAGCATCTCATGAAAGCCATTCTCTTCGTTTCCACCTTTTCCTTGCCATTCCTCATCCACGCGCAATGCGCATTCACGGAGGTCACCATTGAGACCTCCACGGGGCAGTGGAGTGAAGAGATGTCTTGGGATCTTTACCATGTTCTTGAGAATGGAGAGGAGTTGATCGCCACCTTCCAAGGGGAGACCAACCAGACCACAACCAGTCAAGAACTGTGCTTGGAGGATGGATGCTACTACCTCCAGGCTTTGGATTCTTGGGGAGACGGATGGAATGGGGGGGAGGTGTCCTGCACCCCTATCCTTGAAGGATTCGAGCAATCCTTTGAATTGGAGGAAGGCTATGAAGGGTATCTGGCCTTTCAAGTGGGGGATGGCGTCTGTTCCACCAGCTTGCCGGGATGCACGGACCCCAATGCCCTGAACCCTGTTCAGGGGGCCAACACGGACGACGGAAGCTGCGTCTATTTCGAAACCTTCTCTTATTCAGAGATCGGGAGCGCGGAGGTCCTTGAGCGTGAGTACATCTACTACCATCCGGAGTCGGCATCAGCAGGATGTCCATTGGTCTTTGTGTTCCACGGTTACACCGGCAATGCCCAAGACATCATGGAGTACTCAGAATTCAATGCGCTGGCCGAAGAATTTGGCTTCGCGGTGTGTTACCCCCAAGGCAGCACAGATGGGTCTGGCAGCACCTTTTTCAATGTTGGGTATGACTTTCAACAAAACGAAGATGTCGACGACCTGGGGTTTGTTCTGGCCTTGAATGACCACCTCCAAGACAATCAATCGTTGGACCCTGCTGCCGTTTATGCCACAGGCATGTCCAATGGAGGGGACTTTTGCTACCTGTTGGCATGCCAAGCATCTGAAGTGTTTCAGGCTGTTGCGCCAGTCGCAGGGATGATCATGCAAGACATCATGGACGCATGCAATCCAACCACAACCACCTCCATCTTGGAGATTCATGGCACAGACGATGACGTGACGTACTATGAAGGTGACCCCTACAACGTGGACGGATGGGGTGCCTACCCCAGCATTCCCCAGACCATGGATTTCTTTTTGGATTTGTTCCAATTGTCAGGTGCCGCGACCTTCACTGCCTTAGATGACCTGGACCCGACTGACGGCAGTGAGGTGACGGTGTCTTCTTGGTCCAACGATGAAGGATGCCCGCGGGTGGAGTTGTACGATGTGGTAGGAGGAGGGCACGATTGGCCCGGAGCCTGGGGCAACATGGACATCGATGCGAGTCGGGTGGCCTGGGAATTTTTTGAAAGCACCTGCAACAACGAACCGTCCAACATCGAGTTTGGGGCTGCGCCCATGCAGCCGAGCCCAGCAGGCACTTGGGACCTCCTAGGAAGGCCTGCCGACGTCAATGAATCAGGACAAATTTTGATCCAGCGGTGGACCAACGGACAAGTCAAGAAGTCCTTCCAGATCCGCGAATGATTGGACTTCTGAAAGAGAGTAAAAAAAGTCATCATGAAAAGCATGCAATAGAGAAGCAATGCCGCAGTTCAATGGCTGTTGCTCGGCCTCCTTTCATGGGGTCTTGTGGGCTGTTCACTTCAAAAACGCACCACCCTGCCTGGGTGGCATTGGGAGCACGAAAGGACCGCAATTCATCAAGGCCCCATTACGAATGCAGAGACATCCCTAAAGTATGGCAGTCATTCGGGCATCATGCGCCGTCGTGGGGCATGACTTGGCGACAACAGGAGCCGCTGCACCTTGTGCACTTTGCCATGCAGTCTTCTCATCCGTTGGAGTAGATTTGCCACATGTTTCGTTGCTGTTCCCTAAGGCCCATCGCCACAGCGATGGGCATGCTCCTGCTTTTGGCAGGGGGGTGGGCCATGCAATGGAGCCACCAGTGGGGCCACATGGTTTCGGGTTGTGCGCATACGGCGCACCATCACCACCATGGTTGCGAGGCAGCCCACGACGAAGCCCACACTTGGAACGGACCTCATGAAGAGGAGCAGTGGAAGGCACACCTTCACGTATGCCAAGCATGCGACTCCAATTGGACCCCTGAAGAATCGTTCGAACCTCTTGGCTTGACAAAGGAGCACCATGTGTGGTGCCCCTTGTGGACTGCGGGCCAAACATGCTGGGGACATGCTGCCCCTTGGCAGGAGGGCATGGGAAGCCGAAGAGGCCCGCCCCATAGGAGCTGAAACCTTCTTTTTTCCTCTCCTCTACAACCAATTCATGCGCAAGCCTTTCAGCGTGCGCGCCTTGAAGAGCCCTCTCGTGACAGGGAAATCCATCGTGCTTTTGGCATGGTGGCTGATGGCCCAAGTTGGGGGCGCATGGAATGCCATGCACGCCCAAACCTTGCCTCCCTCAACGTTGCACGGGCACGTTCTTCATGGAGCGACACAACAACCACTGCCGGATGCACTCATCTTGGCTTGGCCCTGCGGTTTGGCGTACCCCGCCAATGCTTCAGGTGCCTTTGACGCGTCTTGTCCTCACGGGCTCGACTCGTTGACTGTGCATGCCCAAGGCTGCAAGGCCCAGACGGTGGTTGTGAAAGGCATGACCCACATCGATGTGTGGCTCCAGCCCCTGGAGGTCATGGTTTCTGAGGCGACGGTCACCGTGGTCCAAGCACCAGAGCAAGAAGCCCAAACCCTCGAATTGGAGGCTTGGACGACTTCCTTGGACAAGACCCCTGGAATGCAGGGACTCGACCTTGGCGCGGCCATGGTTCAGCCTGTCATGAGGGGACTTGTGGGCTCACGTGTTACAGTCATGGAGGACGGCGTTCCCCAGCAGGGCGCACGATGGGGCACGGACCACGGCATTCTGGCCGACCCCGACCTTTATGTCAGTGCCAATTCCTCCTTGGGGGGAGGTCATGTTTGGATGGGCCCTGAGGCCATGGGTGGAGGCATTCGTTTGATTGGACCCGGGCGGCTCCCGCAGGACGGCAACGTCACCTCTACAGGCTCCCAATTCCGGAGCGGAGATGGGCGGGCGAAAGCCCATGTGCTCCAACGTTGGACCCAGGGCAAGTGGCACGGGCATGCAGGAGTGTCCACGGGTGCCTTTGGCCCCCAAAACATCCCGCAAACGTCCTTCACTTATTTGGGAAGAACCTATGAGCTCGAAGAGCCCCACCTCCCCAATACAGGCGGGAGATTTGTCCACGCCTCTTTGGGTGCAGGCCTTCAATTGGAGACGGCGGGGAACTTTTCTTGGACTTGCCGTGCCTCGGATGTGGTGCAGGGGCTTTTCCCTGGCATCGTCGGGGTGCCGCGCCAAGGAGATTTGTCGCCTGCCGATGCCCGGTACGAAGTGGACATTCCCCAACAACACGCCAGCCGCTTGCAAGGCACAGCGACATGGGCCGGTCGAGGCTCTGGGGCAGGTCCTTTTTGGGAAGCCAAAATGTCAGGATCCTGGAACCAGCGCAGGGAGTTGGCACCACCTCATGCCCATGGCTGGGGTCCGGAGCCGACCTCTGCACTCAGCTTGTCCCTTGTCGAGACCACCGGGTTTTTGGAGGTCAAGCGCTCTGCAGCACATGGCAATGCGGGCGTTCAATTGGAGGGATGGACCACAGAGACCGGCGGCTGGGAATTTTTGGTGCCCCGACACCAAAGGCTTCGTGGCTCCCTTTTGGGGGAAGCCACAACTGGGGTTCACCGCATTGGCTGGCGTTGGGATGCGGTTTGGGGAGGCCAAGATGGCCATGAAGAACCTGCGTACAATGCCGAGGGACTGGTCGTTGGGACGGACACCAGGGCCGAGGTGTTTTCCAAGTTTTGGATGGGTGGCATGGCTTCTTGGCAACGCCATTGGTCACCTTCCTCAGGCAAGTGGTCGGGCATGTCCACCTTGGCTGCTTATTCTCGTGCACCGAGCAATTACGAGCTCGGAGCCAATGGCATCCACCATGGGACCTTTCGCTTTGAACAAGGGAACCCCAGCTTGCGCTCGGAGAAGACACTTGAGCTCAGGGTCCAACTGGAATCCCAACGCCAAAACAGCAATTTCTCGTGGCGCCTGCAGTCCTTTTTCGCAGCGCACAAGGACTTCATTGTGCTTTCGCCCAGCGCTTCCTTTGCGCCCATCTCCCACGCGGGGTTGATGTACCGTTTTGAACAAACAGATGCATTGAGAACTGGGATGGAAGGCTTGTGTGCCCAGAAATTGGGAGCCCACGAGGTGTCCTTGACGGCATCTGTGCTGGGCCAATGGGAATGGCCCACAGGATTGGGGCTGCCATTCACCACCCCAGCACAAAGCCGTGTGCAATGGCGCTGGGCCCTTCGCCCCAAATCGCATGTTCATGTGGCGGCCCGTGCCTTGGCTTCTGCCCATCAAACCGCGCGCAATGAACCCTCTACACCAGGGACCGTTCTCTTCGGAGGCGGGTGGTCCCATGTTGCCTCTTACGGGACGTGGTCCCTTGATGTCCACAACGTGTTCAACACGGAATGGCTCGACCACACCAGTGCCTATCGGGCGCTTGGGCTTGTCGCCCAAGGTCGGTGGGCACAAATCCGCTTCAACACGACGTTGAAGCATTTCAAACAAAACAACACTTCAAGATGAACAAGTTTCATTCAACATTTTTTGCGGCCTTGGTCGCCAGTCTTTTGGTCATGACTTCGTGCAACCCCACGGATGAGGAAGCCCCCACTGTCTGCACAGGCTTGGGTGCCGAGTTCAGCGTCACTGCAGATGAAATCGATGCCGAAGCCGGAGACCACTTGGACATTCAGGACACATTTTGCGACAACGAGGGATTGAGTGAAGTCCGTTGGGACGTCCACAATGCCGCAGACCATTCGCATGAAGAGGGAGAAGAAGAGGAAGGCTTGATCCTCCACAGTGGCACCGATTGGGAAGTCATTGAAACCATGTCCATTTCAGGTGAAGAAGCCACATCGACCTTTCACACGGATGTGCCTTTGACGGCACGTGGGGTATGGGATCTCGTGGTTTCGGTGGTCGATGCAGAGGGCAATGTTGGCCCAGATGTGGTGACCCAAATCCACATCGAGAACAGCCACATTCCTGAGTTCACACTGACCACGGTCAATGGCGAGGATCCCAACGGTTGGGAGGAAGAGCCTGTTTGGGCTCCTGGCGCGGAGGTCACTGTCGTCGGGTCCATCGGGGACAGCGACGGCGTCCAGACGGCTTCCTTGGAACTCATTCGGGAATCGGACGAAGTTGTGGTTTGGGAGACCGACCTGACACCCGCTGGCGCTGCCAACCATGAGTTTTCAGTCACTGTGACGGTGCCTGCTGACGCGGCGACAGGTGAATACCACTTTGAGATGTTGGCGGCAGACGCCAACGGAGTGGACATGGAGACAGGATTCCACGTGGAAGTGGAGTAAGCGTTCTCCATTTGAAAGAACCCAAAGGGGGCACGAGTCATCGTGTCCCC
This sequence comes from uncultured Flavobacteriales bacterium, assembly GCA_938085425.1. Taxonomy (GTDB): domain Bacteria; phylum Bacteroidota; class Bacteroidia; order Flavobacteriales_D; family Sanyastnellaceae; genus UBA11663. The sequence goes on along the minus strand of CALKGQ010000009.1, from coordinate 17,847 downwards.
TTTTTTTATGAAGTTGAAGATGACGGCAACCGCCAGGCCTCAATCTTGGGGAACGGAAAGCCGCACCCCTTCAATGGGGCAGCCGACTGCGTCGGTGACGGGCACCTTCACGGCGTCTCCAGCAAGGCATGACCGAAGGGCCGCATCCAAGTCTCGCTTGCGCGTCTTGGGCCTTCTTTTCCCTGGAGCAAAGTACCTGTCATTGATGCGGCCGCGGTACACCACAGCGTCGGAGGCATCCAAGACAAACACCTCTGGGGTCCAACGCGCGCCAAGGGCCTCCGCCCAGTTGGCGGTGTCCAAGGCCATGTCCATTTCCAACCCATAGGTTTCCTTGAACACTTGGATTTGATCCTCTGTCGTCGAGGCATTGGGAAAGAGTCCGATGAACTCGATGGGCGCTTCGCCAAAATCGGCTTCGATTTGACGCAGGTCAAAGGACATGTTTTGGCAGATGGGACAAAGCGGAGCCAAAAAAAGCAACACGCGCCAGACGACAGGTTCCATTGTGAGTTTTTGAATGAGGTTCAGCAGCCTTCGCCAAACTTGGTCAGCATAAGCAGCAAGTCGGCGATGGTGACTGCATTGTCGAGGTCCACGTCGGCGGCACAATTTTCAAGGCAGCCAAAGTCGGACAGCATCATAAGGATGTCGTCCACACTGACAATGCCATCCATGGTCAAGTCTTCAGGACAAGCCTCAGGCACGTTGGGTCCAAGGGCGATGGTCTCGTCGCCCTCTTCGTAAAGGACGTAGTCGAAGAAGATGAAAAACATCTCATCCAACGTCCCTTCGCCGTAGGTGACGTTGATGGGAGGGGAGCTGGGATTGAAGGGGTTGTCCTCGGTGTTGTCGTAAGATGCGATGCCGTGCAAGGTGTAGCCTGCCGGGATTTTGGTCAAGGTGGGGAAGGTGAAGAACCCTTGCCAGTTGAAATCCCATTGTGGAATGGAAATCAGCGGGATGGTGTCTTGGTTGGAGGGCGAGGTGGCAAACACCTCCCAGGACTCTCCAATCAAATGGCAATGCGGCGCGATGCTCAAGAGACTCAGGTCCGCTGGCACATCCAAGGTGCCATGGAAGGTCCGGACTTGGTTGGCTGGCAAGTAGAAAAAACTGTCCAAATCTTGAGGGGTCATGATGGCCGTTTCGACTTCCCGCTCAATGGGCCCTTCGGCATAAAACACGTTGATCTGGGTCTGGTCAACTTCATCAATGGGGGAGGGGCCGTAGTGCATTTGCAGGAGGATGTCCGCGCCTGCAGGCACCGTCCTTCCCATTCCTGGAGGATACTCCAAGGCCATGGCCCCCGGAACCCATGCCCCAAAGAAGTTGCTCTCCGCATTGAAGCCAAACCCTCCAAAACTCTCGTATCCCGGGTCGGGGTCGGCAGCATCGAGTTGCATGGCCGTCCCGGTCACGTCGAGGCCCAAGATGGCATGATGGGCGACTTTGTTGTTGCCCGGCCGCACTTCCATGCCCCGGATCGCCAGGTTGTTTTCGCTTTCTGTGGGCAGCACAAACACTTGGTATTGTTCTGTCATGTCCCCCCCATGGAGGTAAGGTTCAGGCATGGCCCAAACCTGATCGGGCACCCCAATTTGGCTTCCCGATGGAAAGTCGGGAACACCTGGGTTGTCGTCGGGATTTCCCTCGGGTTTGCCTTCCAACACCCAGAGGCTCAACACCTCGAGTTCCTCAGCGGAGAGCACCCTTTCGCCCACAAAATGGGCATACTCTTCATCCGGAGTCCACGGTGGCATGTAGCCTGTGGAGGTGACGTATTCGATGAACTCTCCGTAGGGCATGACTTCCTCGAAGGTGGTCAAAGGCATGGGCCCAATTTCACCCACCCTGTGGCACTCTGTGCAGTGCTGGTAAATGATGGGGGCGACGTCCTGATGGAACGTGACACTTTGCGCGCGCAGACCCTGGCCTGCAAGGACCGTTGCGCAGAAAATCCCAAAAGAAAAGACGAGACGAGGGCGAAATGACGTCATGGTGCAGTGGTGTAGGTTCTTGGGAATCAATGTACGCGAATTTGTCCATTTGGGTCTGGCATGCCGCAGTGTGGAGTTTTCACACGACCTTTGCGGCCGAATCCCGCCCCCCTTGACATCTTTCGACACCCTCGGCCTTTCGGCCCCTTTGCTTCAAGCCATCCAAGAGTTGGGCTTTGAGACCCCTACGGACATTCAGGCCCAGGCCATCCCCATGCTGCTGGAAGGTGGGCGTGACTTCATAGGTCTGGCCCAGACAGGGACTGGCAAGACGGCGGCGTTTGGCCTGCCGCTGCTGGACCATTTGGACGCATCTCAACGACATGTGCAAGCTTTGGTGCTGGCGCCTACAAGAGAGCTTGGCCAGCAAATCGCGGAGCAGTTGGGGAAGTTTGCCAAGCACAAAAAGGGCCTTAAGACAGTGGCGGTTTACGGTGGTGCCAACATTGTCACCCAAATGCGTGAGCTCAAATCTCCGCGCCATGTGGTCATTGCCACACCGGGACGATTGATCGATTTGATCAAGAGGAAGGCCGTGCATTTGGACCAAATCAGCCACTTGATTTTGGACGAAGCGGACGAGATGCTCAACATGGGCTTCAAAGAAGAACTCGACACCATTCTTGAGTACACCCCTGATTCGAAGAACACATGGTTGTTTTCAGCCACCATGCCCAAGGAAATCCGGAGAATGGTCGGGCAATACATGACGGCTCCGCTGGAGGTGCGTGTGAACCAAACCGCCACGGTCAACAAGAACATTGAACACAAGTTTGCCGTCGTACGACACGCGGACAAGACCGAGGCCTTGGCCCGCTTCTTGGACCTCGACCCCAGCTTGTACGGCGTGGTGTTTTGTCGGACCAGGAGGGACACGCAGTCATTGGCAGAGGAGTTGTTGGAGCGCGGGTACCGCGCAGATGCTCTGCATGGAGAGATGTCCCAAGCCCAAAGGGACCGGGTGATGCAACGCTTCAAGGAAAAGCATCTTCAGGTGCTCGTGGCCACCGACGTGGCGGCGCGGGGCATTGACGTCGACAACTTGAGCCATGTCTTTCACCATTCTCTCCCGAGTGAAACGGCCTACTACACCCACCGTTCAGGCCGCACGGCACGTGCAGGGAAGAAGGGCATCTCGCTGGTCTTCATGAGTGGCCGTGAAAGAGGACATATCGACCGCCTTTCACGCACCCTTGACATCTCCTTTGAACAGGCCATGGTGCCAAGTCCTCAGGAAATTGTTCATTCGCGTTTGACCACTTGGGGACAAGGATTGGTGGATTTGAAATCTGAACGCCCCATCCCTGAGGACATTTGGGAGCAAATGGAGTTGTTGTTTGGGGCCCACTCGAAGGAGGATCTCCTGCGTCAAGTGGTCCTCGCAGAGTTGCAGCGTCTCAATGTTGGGACAAAGAAGGACCTGAACCAACCCTCTCATGGAGGTGGAGATCGGTCGAGCCATCGCAACGACCGTTGGGACAAGGGAAACAGAGGGGAGCGTCCATTCCGCAAGAAAAAGTCCTTTGCCAAGAAGAAGTACCAAGGAGGTGGTGGTGCAGGTTCGTGGGACAACGATCGTCCCGGGAAACCAGTAGGCGCCGGCAAGGCGAAGCGAAAGCACAAGGCCAAAAAAGGGGCCTTCAAGCCTGGGTCAGGGGGGGAGCCTTGGAAAGGCACCACCACGGGCCGCCCTGGATTTGGGGTCAAGGGAAAGAAGAAGTGATGTGATGCATGTGCCCTTGGTGGGGCATAAAAGGATGGTTTTTGTTGTGCGTTCCAAAAGTTCTTCTTACATTATGTCTATGTTCATGAACACGACATGTTGTTGTACCTGCTGTCCAAGCTTTCCGGGCAGGGTGCCGTCGTGTTCAATGATTCGTTGATTCCTTTCATTTACAAGACACCCATTGCCCGGCAAACGCCGGGCTTTTTGTGTTGCCACTTTTTTGCAAAAACCCCACCCCATGTTGACCTCCATCTCCACATCCAGCCCCAAGGTTGCTCAGGCTCCAGCCGTGCACATCGTCCATGAAAATGACATCTGGGTCCAGCCACTGCGCGCGCAGCTTGAGCGTCTTGAGGTTCCTTTCCATGAATGGTTCATCGACGACGTCGTCCTCGATTTGTCCTCGGTCCCGCCCGAGGGGGTGTTTTACAACCGCATGAGCGCTTCGAGCCATACCCGCGACCACCGGCATGCCTGGGAAGCCACCAGGGGAGTGATGACTTGGCTCGAAGCCCACGGCCGTCGCGTCATCAACAACCGCCTTGCCACGGCCTACGAAGTGAGCAAAGTCGAGCAGATTTTGACTTTGCGTGACCACGGGCTTTCGGTGCCTCGAAGCATGGCGGCAACAGGCAGAAAGGCGCTGCTCTCTGCTGCCCAACACTGGGATGCCCCTTTCATTGTCAAGCCCAACAGAGGCGGGAAGGGAACGGGAGTGACGCTGGTGCGGTCCCCGTCGGAACTTCAAGCCATTGTCGATGATTTCGACAGCTACACCCTCGATGGCACCGTGCTGTTGCAGGAGTACATCCAGCCGACCGACGGAAGGGTCTTGCGTTTGGAGTTCATCGGCCAAGCGCATTACTACACTGTCAGCATTGATGCTGGTGGTGGATTTGACCTTTGTCCTTCCGATTCGTGTCAGGTGGGGACGGCCCATTGTCCGGCCGATGGACGTTCGAGGTTTGAGATTTTGACGCACCATGCACCCGATGTCTTGGACCGTTGCACTTCGTTTTTGAAAGCGACTGGAATGGAAGTCGCCGCCATGGAAGCGGCACCGGCGGAGGACGGTCGCTTGGTCTTTTACGATGTCAACATCAACACCAATTACAATGCCGAGGCGGAGGGAAGGCAGGGCAACGCGCGGCAAGGCATGCGGGCCATTGCAGAGTTTTTGCAGTTGGAGTTGGCCAAGACCATGCCGTTGTCATGGTCCCAAAACCGAGCATCATGACCTACACAACCTCCCTGCCCAAACCCTCCAAGCCGATGCCACGCGTGGCCGTTGTCGGCGGAGGCATCATGGGTGGCATGACAGCCGCTTCCTTGCGTTTGAAGGGGGCCGATGTGACTTTGTTTGACCCCCATCCCATGGGGACGGGTCCTGGAGCTTCTATCGACACAGGAAGGAGCTTTCGTGTGCACTACGGCCAGGATGAAACGTTGATGGCAATGGCCCTTCAAGCCCGACGGCTCTGGGAGCATTGGTCCCAAGAATGGGGGACGAACCTGTTGCACGGCACCTCCAAAGTTCTCGTGGAGAAGGCAGGCGATGCCTCTGCGAAAGAAAGTTGGAAGGCCATGCGCCGTTTGGGCTTGCCTGCCGACCGTCGAGGCCGTGAAGAACTCGCCCATGAATGGCCGGGCTTTGTGGCCGATATGGCGACGATTGACCGCCTAGGGGGCGTTTTGGATCCCTCCGACATCTTGCCCCGTTTGTCCCCGTGGCTTCAGAAGCGCGGCGTCCGATTCAAAGGCGCGGCCCTCGATGTGTCCTCCCAATGGGTGGCAAGTGCTGAGGGAAAAGAGATGTTCGATGTGGTCGTTTTGACTGCTGGCGCTTGGACCCAGCAATGGCTCGATGTCCCCATGGACGTCACCCGCCAAGAACTTGTTTACTTCGACGCGGGTTCTCTTGGATCGAGGTTGGATGCGTTGCCCGTGTTCAGCAACATGGCTTCTGGGTTCTATGCCATCCCGACGGCGAAGGATGGCAGGATCAAGGTGGCCAACCATCATCCTGGACCGTCAGGCCATCCAGATGGGGACGATCGGCAAGTGGCTCCAGAATTTGAAGCGAGGGCACGTCAGTTTTTGAGCCTTCACTTGCCGGAGCTTTCTGAGGCGCGCGTGATGCGGCGCTACGTATGCTTCTACAGCGGAACGTCGGACCGTGACTTCATTCTGGACCAAATGGACGATGGGATGGTCTTGGGCTGTGGCTTCAGCGGACATGGTTTCAAGTTCGCGCCATTGATTGGTGAGACCCTGGCCAACATGGCCTTGGGTCGTCCTTCGGACATCCCACTCGATCGGTTTTCTGCCCACCGTCCGTCTCTGCGCGGGGAATTGTCGAAGTTGGCAGTCTGACCCTCCGTGATGTATTTTGGACCCATGCTGTCCAAAAAGGCCCAATATGCATTCCGCGCTTTGACCGCTTTGGTCGAGGAGGACATGCCCCGATTGCAGTCCTTGGAGGGGCAGTCGCCGCACGACCCTGCAGTGCCTGTTCCATTGAATCTGTTGGTCCAAAAGCATCCGATGAGTGTGAAATTCTTGGAAACCATCTTCCTCGAACTCAGGAAGGCAGGCATCTTGGGGTCGAAGAAGGGAAAGGGAGGAGGTTACTATCTGATGAGGCATCCAGAGGATGTTCCTTTGGCCCAAGTCATGCGGGTGCTGGATGGCCCCATTGCACAGTTGCCTTGTGTGAGCCTTAATTTTTATGAGAAGTGCGAAGGGTGCAATGAGCAGCAATGTGGATTGCACCGCATCATGTCTGACGTCCGAGATGCCCAACTGGGGGTTTTGGAGAACAGGAGCCTCTGGGATCTGGCCCGTGCGGGGAGATAAGGCGTCTCCGACTTAATCCCACCAAATTTGTAGGATTCAAAGGGGTGGTGTATTTTTGCACGATGACAAACGCTTTGCCTTTGGTGGGGAACGATCCTGTGGTGGGCCTGTCGAATTTGTGCCAACAATTTCCCGGGCAAGTGGTGTTCACTACCTCGTTGGGGTTGGAGGACCAGGCGTTGACAGATTTGATTGCGCGGCATCAGTTGCCCGTGCGTTTGGTCACTTTGGACACGGGACGTTTGTTCTACGAAACCTACGACTTGATCGACCGCACAAGGTCCATGTACCCCGACATCGATTTTGACACCTTTGTCCCTGACCCCCAATCGCTGGAGGCGTTTGTCAACGAACAAGGAATGGCGTCCATTTTCAAAACGGTGGAGGCGCGCAAAACTTGCTGTCGGATCCGCAAGATTGATCCTCTCAAGAGGGCATTGGATGGGGCCCAAGTTTGGGTCACCGGTTTGCGTTCCGCCCAGAGCGAGAACCGCTCGGACACAGCCAAAATTGAAAGGGACGGCATGACAGGTGTCCTCAAATACAACCCCTTGCTCGATTGGACCGACGGGGAGTTGGACACCTACGTCAACAGCCACAGTGTGCCCACGAATCCGCTGCATCGCAAAGGATACCCTTCCATTGGTTGTGCGCCCTGCACTCGGGCCGTTTTGGAGGGTGAACACCCTCGGGCAGGGCGTTGGTGGTGGGAGCAGTCCAGCAAGGAGTGCGGGCTGCACAAGGGCTGACAACCTCTTTTTGGAATGCCGGGACAAGGTTTACCTTGGCTTCTCAAAATCTATCCATGCCTTCAGGATTTTTCGCGTTGTTGGACGATGTGGCGGCCACGATGGACGATGTCGCCTCCATGACCAAGGTGGCGACCCAAAAGACGGCAGGCATCTTGGGCGACGATCTGGCCGTCAACGCCGAGAAAGCGATGGGCTTTTCCTCCTCGCGTGAACTGCCTGTGTTGTGGCGGATTGCCAAGGGCTCCTTGCTCAACAAGGCCATCATTCTGCCGCTCGCCTTTGTCTTGGACGCTTGGCTTCCTTGGTTCATCGAGTGGGTGCTTGTTGCTGGGGGTGCCTTTCTTGCTTTTGAAGGGGCAGAGAAGGTGAGCCACACATGGCATGCCTTCAGGTCAAAGTCGGAGGACCGCAAATTGGACAAGGGGAGCGCCATTCCCGATGAGGCTCAACGTGTCCGGTCTGCCATTCTTGTGGACTTCATTTTGTCCGTTGAAATCGTCATTTTGGCCATGAGTTCTGTCCAGGACACCGCATGGGAGGTGCGTCTGGCGGTGGTGGGTCTGGTGGCCTTGCTGGCCACTGTTGGGGTGTATGGCCTTGTGGCTTTGATTGTTCGCATGGACGACATGGGGCTGTGGTTGATCCAAAGGGGACACGCCCTTGGGAAAGCCGTAGGTCGCGGGCTGGTGGTGTCTTTGCCGTGGGTGGTCAAGCTCATTGGTGCCTTTGGGACCGTCGCTTTGTTCGTGGTGTCAGGGGGCATCTTCCACCATCATCTGCCTTGGTTCCATCCGTGGATGCACTTGTGGGGCCTTCCCACCATGTTCATGGAATCGGTGCTGGGGCTTCTCGCAGGAGCGACAATTTTGTGGATCATTCACGGTGCCCAAGCGGCTTGGTCTTGGGGCAAGGGACGCAACGGCTGACAAGGATTTGGAGGGGGAGAAGACCCTCCGCTACCTTGCCGTCGCCATGGACTCAACCACAATGAAACAGATGCTTGACCTTCTCGAATCGGAAGGCCCCAAGTCCATGTCGTACGAAGACATTTGTTCTTGGGCAGAAGGGCAAGATTGGTTGTCGAAGGATTGGGCAACCCATGTACCTCCTTTGGACGCTACAGGAGAGTACACCAGGAACATTCTTTGTTTGAAGCCATTTGAAGTCGTGCTTCTGCATTGGCCTCCAGGAACCGAGAGCGCTGTCCATCATCATCAAGGATTTTGGGGGTGCGTGGTTTGTCTCTCAGGGACTGCTGAAAATGTGAATTACACGCTTGAGGAAGGGGTGATGATGGTGGAGGATGTCATGCGTGCCACGCCAGGAGGAATCATCCCTGAACCGGATGGCACCATCCACAAAATCCGCAATGGAAGCGCGAAGGACCCCCTTGTGACCTTGCATTTGTACCACCCTGCATTGGAAACGTTGGACGGACTTGTACTTTACGATGTCGAGGCGGGGAAGCGCGTGGAATGCAATGAAAAGGCCCCGACTGCGTCCTTGGAACTGCCCCAGGATTGTTATCGAAGAGTGGAGGTGGAGACATTCGTTTTGAAGGCAGACACAGAGGCTTCCCACATTCCTTGCAACCAAGTGCCCAAACCCTCCTCCAAGACCATTGAGGGGATGGTGAATCGCTATTACCAAGAGCATGCAGCGGCCTACGATGCCCAAGATGCGCAAGTCCAAAAGCGCCAAGCGTACACCTCCGCGATCGACATTAGGGTGGCGAAACAATTGCAAGACATGTCTGGCCGTGGCGAAACGGTCGAGCGGGTGATGCACCTCGCTTGCGGAACGGGCAGGCGGGCTGAGAGCATTCGCATGATGACGGGACTGTCTTACCAAATGTTTGGGGTGGACTTGTGCGAAGACATGGCCGAGCAGGCCCAAACCCGTGGGGTGGAAGTTCAAGTGGCGTCCTTGACCGATCCATTCGATGCTGCCTGGAACGGAAGCTTTGACGCGTTGACGATTTTGTACGCCTATGGCCACATTCCTTCGGAGTCGGACCGCTTGCATCTTCTTCGTTCTGCGTTTGAATGGCTCAGGCCTGGTGGGGTGCTGTGCCTGGATGTGTTCAGCCTGCTCGACCCCCATGAGTGGGGTCCCAAAGCGGCCCATCATTTCGAAGCCCAGCGGCTGGGTCCTCAAGGCTACGAGCGAGGCGATGTGTTCTACCGTCGCAATGCAGGGGAGGAGCTCGCCTTCTTGCACTATTGCACCAAGGAGGGCATCCTGAATCTTGTGGAACGTGCCGGATTCGATGTCTTGGACTTTGCCAGTATTGCCTACGCCGAGGAAGGCGATGTGCAACGGAGCGAGGATGGCAAATTCTTCCTCACGCTTCAGCGTCCCTTTTGACATGATGCCCCTTCGGACCGCATTGGCTAGTGAATGGAGCTTGTCGCCACATACGTTGAGCGAGGCTTGGCCGGAGGACCGTTGAGCCGTTTGGGGGTCACACATTGTCCAAAAATTCGAGTGCATCGTGGGAAAGTGAGCTTGAGGGGCCATGCTTGAGCGGTGTGGGTTCTGCCATCTTTGCAGTCAAAATCCCTCCTTATGGCCAAACACATCAGCGGCATTCAGCAAATCGGCATTGGCGTCCCCGACGTTCACAAGGCATGGGCATGGTATCGGAAAGCCTTTGGCATCGATGTCCGCATGTTCGAGGAAGCGGCAGAAGCGGCCTTGATGACTCGCTACACGGGGGGGGAGGTCCATTCGCGTCATGCCGCGCTTGCCCTTCACATGGGCGGAGGTGCAGGCATGGAGATTTGGCAGTTCACCAGCAGAGAACCACAGCCGGCGACATTTGAGGGGCAGCTGGGCGACACGGGGATTTTCATTTGCAAGGTCAAATGCATGGATGCTGAGGCCATGCATGCCGAACATGCCCGTCGGGGCATTGCCAGCCTGGGTCCGGTGCACGAGCGTCCAGACGGAAGCAAGCACTTTTACCTGAAAGACCCCCACGGCTATTGCTTTGAGTTGGTGGAGAGCAAGGAGTGGTTTGGCCCGGCAGCCTATGGTGGAGGTGTAGGAGGTGCTGTCCTCGGGGTCAGCGATGTGGAGAAGTCGATGGCCCTTTACAGGGATGTCTTGGGCTACGACAAGGTGGTTTTGGACGAGACGGGCGTGCAAGCTCCATTTGCGCCATTGCCCGGAGGTGGCGAGGGCTACCGAAGGGTTGTGCTGCAACGGAGTGAGCCCACCTCCGGAGCATTCAGCCAACTGCTTGGAGGGGGCGAGGTGGAGCTGGTCCAAGCCTTGGACCGGGCGCCCAAGAACTTGTTTGAAGACCGTTACTGGGGAGACTTGGGATTCATCCACATTTGTTGGGATGTCCGTGACATGGAGGCGTTGGAGCAAGAGTTGAAGGCAGCGGGGTTCCCTTTCACTGTGAACAGCGCTTCTTCGTTTGACATGGGAGAGGCCAGCGGTCAATTCACTTACGTCGAAGATCCCGACGGCACTTGGGTCGAATTTGTGGAAACCCACAAGATCCCCATCAGTCAGAAGTTGAATTGGTACCTGGACACAAGGAAGAGACCCGCCGCCAAAGCCTTGCCCAAGTGGATGCTCAAGATGTTGCGCTTCAACCGTGTAAAAGACTGATGAAGCATTCAAATCTTTGGACCGGGTCGGCATGTGTTGCGATGCTTGCGACTGTCGTCCTGGCCTGCCAAGCCCCCAAGAACAACCCCATGGAATACCCTGGAACAAGGAAGGAACAAGTGGTGGACTCCCTGTGGGAGACTGCCGTGGAAGACCCTTACCGTTGGCTGGAAGACGATCGGGATCCCGAAGTCGTCGCTTGGGCCACTGCCCAGCAATCCACAACGCGGGCCTTTTTGGACGCCCTTCCCGAGAGGGAATCGATCCGGTCGAGGTGCGAGGAACTTTACAACCACCCTAGGGTGGGGATTCCAAGGACCATTGGAGAGCGCATTTTCTTGACCAGAAACAATGGACTTCAAAACCAGAGTGTCACCTTCGTTCAAAAGGAAGACGGAACGGAAGAGGTGTTTTTGGACCCCAACGGCCTGAGTGAAGATGGAACCGTCACTGCAGGATTGTCCGGTGCCTCTCCAGATGGTCGGCATGTGGTCGAAGTGCGCAATGCTGCAGGATCGGATTGGCAAGAGATGCGTGTGCTGGAGGTGGCCACAGGGGAATCCACAGGAGAAGTGTTGAAGTGGGTCAAGTTCTCTGGCGCCGCATGGGTCGATGGTGGATTTTATTACAGCCGATACCCCGCTCCAGAGGGGTCCGCATTTTCTGCAGAAAACACCTTCCACAGCGTGTATTTCCACAAAGTGGGGACACCACAGGAGGAAGACGTTTTGGTGTTCAGGAATGAGGATGAGCCCAACCGCTACCACTTCGTCAACACCACCGAAGATGGTCAATTCGCCATCTTGAACACAAGCACCGGCACCGATGGCAACAGCCTTCATGTGCTGTCTCTTGCGGAAGGCGATTCCAATTGGAAGCCTGTGGTCGAAGGGTTTGAATCCCACCAATCCATGGTGGAACATGTGCTCGGTCGCTTGTACATGCTTACCGACATCGATGCACCACGCTACAGGTTGGTGGCTGTGGACCCCTCGGCTCCTAAGGACCAATCCCGCTGGCGTGATGTCCTCCCAGAAAGTGAGGATTTGCTGGAGTCTGTCCGCGTGGTAGGAAGGCAGCTTTGGGCGATTTACCTGCACAATGCTTCCCATCGGGTCCTTCGTTTTGACCTGGATGGCAGCAACCCACAAGAAGTGACCTTGCCCTCCGCGGTGGGATCAGTGGGTGGCTTTGGGGGCAAAATGGACGCCAAGGAATTGTTCTACGCCTTCACATCGTTCACCCAGCCTGCCACCATCTACCGTCTGGACATTGCCTCTGGGAAGTCCTCCCTTTGGAGCATGCCGGAAGTGGCGTTCGCGCCAGAGGATTTCGAGGCCCACCAGGTTTGGTTGGAGTCAAAAGACGGCACGCCCATTCCCATGTTTGTGGTCCATCAAAAAGGGTTGGCCATGGATGGGGACAATCCAACCTTGCTCTACGCCTACGGGGGCTTCAATGTGAGCTTGACGCCGAGCTTCAGCGCGAGCAACCTGGCTTTCTTGGAACGGGGTGGGGTTTACGCCATGCCCAATTTGCGTGGAGGTGGGGAATTTGGGGAAGCTTGGCATGAATCGGGCATGCTTTTGAAGAAGCAGAATGTATTTGACGACTTCATGGCTGCTGGTGATTTTCTTGTCAAAGAGGGATACACCTCGCCCAGCAAGTTGGCGATTGCTGGTGGCAGCAACGGAGGGCTTTTGGTGGGGGCAGTCATGACCCAGCGGCCGGATTTTGCCAAGGTGGCTTTGCCTGCGGTGGGGGTGATGGACATGCTGCGATACCACAAGTTCACCATTGGTTGGGGATGGATCCCAGAATATGGTTGTGCCGACAGCTCCAAGGTGGAATTCGACAACTTGCTCGCGTATTCTCCTTTGCACAATCTTAAGGAAGGAGTCGAATACCCAAGCACATTGGTCACCACCGCAGACCACGACGACCGTGTGGTACCTGCCCACAGCTTCAAATTCGCAGCCCGGTTGCAGGAGGTGCACAAAGGCAACAGTCCGGTGTTGTTGCGCGTAGAATCCAATGCTGGGCATGGCGCCGGAAAGCCGATCGGAAAAGTACTGGACGAGCAGGCAGACAAGTGGGCATTTGTCCTTCATGAACTGAAGGGAAATGAATGACCATTTGTTGACACCAGATGGGGCCCAATTGAAGGGTTGAGATTACTTTCGCGCCCTCGATGACCCCTATGATGATCTTACCACTTGCATGGCCCGCATGGGCCCCCGCTGACACCCATGTTGTTCTTCCCCTGGCTTGCTGTCTGCTGGGTTACTTGGGCTTTTGGTGGGCCTATTACTCAGAGGCTTTGGCGCATTGGTTTGCCAAAGTGGACGGTGGTGACCGTGGCGAAGCATTGAAGGTGGCCTCACTGAAGATGTGGGGGGCGGTGTGCATGGGGGTCTTGCCGGCCGCGCTGATGGTTCGGTTCACCGAATGGTCCCTTCCCGATTTGGGTTGTTTCTGGACGTTGGAGGCTCCCTCCGATGTTTGGCTGTGGTGGGTGGTCTTGGTGGGGTTCACGCTGTTTTTGTCCATGGCCACTGCGAAGCAAGGGGCCAAGAACTATCCTCAAATCCGTGCCAAGCATTGGTCCTGGGCGACCATGGTGATCAGTGCAGGAGGGTGGCTCGTTTACCTTTTGGCCTATGAATTCATGTTTCGAGGCTACCTGCTGTTTCCGCTGGCCGCGGAATGGGGTTTTTGGCCTGCAGCAGCAGCAAGCACGCTGCTGTATTCTCTGACCCACTTTCACAAGGGCAAAGGTGAGGTGCTTTGGTGCCTGCCAGTGGGCATTCTGACGTGCTACATGACCTATGAAACTGGGAGCTTGGCGCTCACCTTTTTGGGCCACTTGGTCGTGTCTTGGTACAACACGGCATACCACGTTCGGCGCAACAAGGACATGGTTTGGGCTGGTGGTTGGGCGTTGGAGGCTCCTTGAGCCCAAGCTTCATCATGGTTGTGTTGTGAGGACCTTCAGGCGTTTCACCATCAAGTCAAATTCCTCGGCATCAAACAAGCGAGTAAGCATGGCGATGCGTCCGTTTTTGTCCACGACAACATTGCGCGTGACCCCCGATTTGGGGGCGGCGATGAGGGAGAAGACCTTGCCTTTTGGGTCGGGACACATGGGGTAGGTGACCCCCGTCGAGGCAGCAAATGTTGCGATCTTTTCTGCGGACTCGTCGTAATCCACACCCAGCAGCATGAAGCCCGTCCCACCATCTTGATACGCCTCCCAAACCTCTCGCTCCAGATGAGGCATTTCCGCGCGGCATACGCTGCACCATGAGGCGGTGAATTGAAGCACATAGACCTTGCCAAGCAAGCTTTGTCTGGAATGCACTTCACCCGTGAGGTCGGTGAGCTCAAAAGATGGCATGTCGTCTCCCACCTTCACCACAAAACCCCTTTCATCAGCGGCAGCGACCTCCTGGGACTGTGCAGAGAGAGTCCCTGAGCCTGCTGCAGTGGCAATGAGGAGCACCAGGCCATGGATGGATTTTGTCATGAGATGAAGTTCGGGAAAAAATACCGTGGCCTTGCATACATTTGATGAATGCGGCACTTCATTCTTCTTTTTCCTGCCTTCATGGCCAGTTTTGTTCAGTTGGGTAGGGCACAATCGGTGACCTTCCACCAGGACATCGCCCCCATCATTTACAACGCATGCACCCAATGCCATCGGTCAGGTGAAATTGGGCCCATGCCCTTCACGACGTACCAGGAGGTGGCAGCGCATGGAAACTTCATCGAGTACGTCACACAAACGGGTTACATGCCACCTTGGACCCCAGATCACCATTACAGCACTCTGCGAGGTGAGCGTTTTCTCACGGAGGAAGAAAAGGAACTGATTTCAGCGTGGGTTGAAGGCGGTATGCCCGAGGGGAACCCCATGGACAATCCGGGTTTGCCCGCCTATCCTGAAGGCAGTCAGGTGGGGGAGCCAGATTTGGTCTTGGGCATGTCAGAGGCGTTTGTGCACCAAGGCAACATGGTGGACCAGTACCAGGTGTTCGTCATCCCCACCGGAGTGTCAGAGGCGAAGGAGATTCGGGCAGTGGAAATCCGTCCCGGAAACAATGTGGTGGACCACCATGCCCTTGTGGCGTACACGAACGATCCTGCAGTCATTGCACAGGCCTTGGCCATGGACGCTGCGGACCCCAATCCAGGCTATGAGAGCTTTGGTGACTATGGCGTCGAGGTGGAGCAATTCCTTTTTGGAGGCTGGGTGCCTGGAACGCCGCCGCTTGAGTTTCCGCCCACCATTGGCCATGTGATTGAACCCGGGAGCCATCTGCTTCTTCAAATGCATTACGGTCCCTCCGCTGTGGAGGCCATCGACCAAACGGAGATCAATCTTTTCTTCCACGATGAACCCATCCAAAGGGAGGTGGAAACGCAAATTTTTGGGCCAGAGACGTTGGACGAGTTTTTCTACATACCTGCCAACCAGGTCAAGACCTTCCACGCTTCCATTCCCATCCAGGGTGACATCAGCTTGATGTCGATCACCCCCCATTGTCACCTGCTGGGCACCGCTTGGGAAGTCTTCGCGCGTAGCAACGATGGGCAAGACACCATCCCTTTGATTTCCATCCCCGATTGGGACTTCAACTGGCAGGGAATTTTCACCTTCCCTCAGCTCGTGCACCTTCCAGCCGGTTACGTGGTCGAGGCTTTTGCGACGTACGACAATACCTCCTCAAATCCGACCAACCCCAGCTCTCCTCCACAACCAATGAGTTGGGGAGATTTCACGACGGATGAAATGTTTGTGCTCTTTCTGCAGGGTGTTGCCTATGAGGAAGGGGACGAGGACATCACCTTGTCCGTTCCGGATAGAAACACAATGCTGGGCTATGGTCAGGACAACTTGTTCCCTGCATGGCCCAATCCTTCTGCTGCTGATGCCGTGCACATTGGATTCCATTTGGGCCAGGCTGGCAAGGTGAGTTTGCGTTTGCTGGATTTGAATGGACGAGAGGTCAAAACTTGGGTCAATGCCACCAACATGCCTTCAGGGCATCATCTGAATGCCTACGATCTGTCCGGATTGTCAGCTGGGACTTACGTGTATCAGTTGGAAACGGAGCATGGCGGCATCCGGAATGCCAAACTGCAACTTCACCACACTCCTTGAATGCTGTAGACAAAAAAAAAAGGCACCCGAAAGGGTGCCTTTTTCATGTCATATGGTCCAGATCAGAACGTCCAAGTGTAGGACTCTCCGCACACAGACTCAATGGTCGTGTCGCGTTCTGTGCAAGCAGAAATGAAGGACAAGTCTGCCTTGATGTCGTAGGTGCCTTCGTCCAACTCGATGCGGGCGGAATCGCCAAAGGCCAAGTCGATGACCATGTCGTCACCGTTCACCTCAAAGGTGGGCGTGCACACTGTAGAGTTGTAGACCCAAAGCTCGGCTTTGACGTCACATTCGATGGGCTTGTCGCAGCCGGTGAGGGCAGCAGCAAAGGCCGCTAGCCCTAGGAATATTGAGAATTTGTTCATGGTGTATGGGGTTTGCAATTTTGGCAAATCTAACCCTGAACCTTGTCCCAAAAAGGATTTGACCCTTGTCCCATCTGAAATTGACTTGCCGGCAGGCTGGGGGGCAGTCTTTTACGACCACAAACTTTTGAAGGGTTGAATCCATTTGTGGTACGGACACTTGCCCCCAGAGGTCTCTTCAGGGTAAGCATCTTGTGCAAGAAGTCGATGCGTGTTTTTGCTCACAGACCCAAAGGTT
Organism: uncultured Flavobacteriales bacterium; assembly: GCA_938085425.1. Taxonomy (GTDB): domain Bacteria; phylum Bacteroidota; class Bacteroidia; order Flavobacteriales_D; family Sanyastnellaceae; genus UBA11663. Next base: position 1,119 of record CALKGQ010000009.1, on the reverse strand, counting down.
TGGCCGTTCACTGAGATGGGCTCTTGGTAGAAGTAGTTGGTGTGTGTGATCACGGCATTCGCAAAATTGCGGTGGAATTGTGGTGTCAAGCTCCCAGACATGGGCGGGGTCAGCCAAGACCAATCCCCAGGCACCTCCCGGCCTTGCTTCGACTCTGCCTGGCACCATTGTTCAAACGCCCTGCCCAATTCATGGTGGTCCCCAATGGTGACCCCCGCGTGGTCGAAACTGGAGAGAAGGGCTTGGTTGAGCCGGACGAGCGCTTCATCTTTCCAAAGCGTTCGTGTGCCAGAGGTGTCGATGTGACATGCCTTCGCCCACCGATCGAGCGCATTGTAGCGATCAGGGTCGGTGAGGTTCCTCGCTGCGATTTCCGTGCCCAAGTAGTGCCCATTGAAAGGGGCGAGTGGATAGACAATCCCTCCAATTTTCAAGGCCATGTCGGTCAGGATTGGGACGGCATACCATCTCAAGTCCAAGGCGATGGTGTCGGGAAAGTCAGGGTGAACGATGGGGATTTCATGTGGTGAAGACTCTTCTTTGGCAAAAGGGTCATAAGGAGCTTGCGGCGTGTCTCGGTCCACCATCACCCAAGGGAGCGGGGTCCATGGACCTCGGTCGCCTTGCCAGCCCTGTTGCATGCAGTAAGATGTGAATGCCACACTGTCGGGGTCCCCCAAGGTTGGACCGTCTTTTTGGTCATAGCCTGCATACCGCACCAGCTGGTGGTTGAGCATGCGCCAGCGATCGGGCTGCCCCGGAATTCGAGGTGGAAAAACGGTGATGACATTTTGGATGTTGCCCCCATTGAAAGCGTCCTTCACATGGTTCTTCATGTGGACCACCGCCTCTTCATGAGAGCTGCAATCACGGGCGTCAACCACCTGAAGCGTGCGCCAAAAATGCCGCCCTATGCACCTATTGCTGTGTCGCCAAGCCAGTCTTGTGCCAAACCTCAACTCCTTGAAAGAGTGTGTGTAGAAACCCTTTGAATCTATTTCAGATTCAATCTGCCTCCAGCGTTCAACGACATCTGGAATCCACTTGCTCGCCACAGAGTCGGCGGCCATGTCGTCAAGGAAAGCCCTGGCTTCTCGTTTGAGCTGTTGCACCTCACTT
>CALKGQ010000008.1 GCA_938085425.1 uncultured Flavobacteriales bacterium | reverse complement strand
CGGTCACGCATCGGGGTGGGTTCCCCTGCGACCCAGTGTTCCACAAGCTTCGTGGTGCTTTCAAAAAGCGGACCATCGGCGACCAAGACATTGGACACCGATCCAACGTTCAAACTCCCCAACTGATCGCTCATGTCCAGCCAAGACGCGGGCGTTGTGGTCAAGGCACGCAGGGCATCCCTCTCGTCCAACCCGGCCTCCACGGCCTTTCTCACGGCTTGCAAAAACTTGCTCTTGTCCTCCAAGCCATGGGCGGTGAAGGCAAAAGGCACATTTGCCTCTTGCAAATGGTGGGCATTCGAAGGGGCAAGCTCCCAGTGCTTGAGTTCATTCAATCCGATCAAACGTGCGAGTTGGGGGTCGGAAACGTCGTAGCCCTTGGGGAAATCGACCGGGACCAGCATTCGGACCCCAGATTGGGCAAGTGCTTCTGCGCGTTGGTACCCATCGCCACCTCCAAGGACCATCGGTTCTGCGACCCCAAACTCTTCCAAAACGGCAACTGCCCTCAAGGCGTCCTTCCAATTTCCAGCAGAAAACACCCTGGGAAGGGACGTTGCCCGGTTGAACGCTTGAAGCGACAGGTTGGTGCCGCCCGCCGCACCCTGTGCCGAAGCCCCATCATACCAGTCGGCATCGAGATGGGTTTGACGCAGCAAGGCTGTGGCCCCCATCAAAGAGCTTGGGTAGTTTTGAGAAGACGATCCCTTCCGGAAGCTCATGTGGAAAGAGGCCTCGGGTGCCAAGAGTGCCGTTCGAGGATCCTCCAACGGAAGCACCACCGCCCCGGTGCCACGTACCACCCCATCTTGAACGTGGGTCAAGAGGGCGCCAAAACCAGCTTTGCGCAAGGATGTGGCCATCTCAGACTCGGGATCGAACGCCGCCGACGCTTCCGTTTCAGGACGCACTGCTTCGTTCCAGCCAAACGCTCCTTTTTTGTCGCTGAGGTCCTGTGGGCTTCGGGACCAACCCGCACTTTGAACCTTGGGGGTGCCAAAGCCACTGTGGAGGTCGACAAAGGAAGGGTACAGGTGCAGTCCTGTCATGTCCAAACGGACGGAAGGCTCTCGCACAGTCGTGGTTGCCGAGGGGCCCATCGCCACAATGCGGCCTTGGTGCATGACCACCGTGCCATCCTCCACCACCGTCTCGTGGTCGACATGCACGGTTGCGTGTTCAAGCACCGTGGCAACGAGGTGTTTGTCGTGGGTTCCGTTGATTGGAAAGGTGGGGTCGATGGTTTGGGCCCAAGATTGGGGTCCAAACAACCCGGCCAACAGGGCCAAGGTCATCCCTCCAAAGGTTGTTCTTTTCAGCATGCGATAGGTGGACGGTAGAGGTCTAAAAGATGTCCTCAAAGGACGCCTCAAGGTACATTGTGATGGTGGCGCATGAAAACACCTGCGTACCTTTGTCCCCTATGGACACCCCCCGCATTCCCACCAGCGTCTACGCTGAAATGACCCCCAATCCAGCCGTGATGAAGTTTGTGGCCGACCGCAACCTGATCCAAGGCGACATGCAGCTTGAGTTCCGGAGCAAGGCGGAAGCCACATTGTGCAGCCCGTTGGCGACGGAACTGTTCAACTTCCCCTTTGTCACCAATGTCTTTCTGAGTGGCCAGATGATCAGCGTGACCAAGGACGACAGTTTGGGGTGGGAAATGATTGTCCAACAACTCCGCGAATACATCCGGGAATGGTTGATGGACCATGAACACGCTGTGGTCGCAGACCAAGTGGAGGCTGCCCTTCCAAAGCTCGGTTCGACATCGTCCGAGGCGTCTGCATCCGCCGTGTCAGGCTTGGATGCATCGTCCGTCAAGTTCATTGCAGAACAAGACATTGTGCCCTCTGAGCACGACGAAACCATCAAGCAACTTTTGGAAGAATTCGTTCGGCCTGCGGTGGAGCAAGATGGCGGCGCCATCGATTTCAAGGCATTCCAAGAGGGAACCGTCTATGTGCACCTCCGTGGCGCATGCTCGGGATGTCCTTCTTCCACACAAACCCTCAAGGGAGGGATCGAGCAATTGCTCAAGTCCAAGCTCGACGCCGTCCAAGAAGTGGTCGCGCTCGGCGTTTAAGAGGAGGCCTCGTTGTTTTTCAAAGCATGGATCTCCCCGCGAAGGGTGTCCAATGCGCTGCGCACACTTGCCGCAGAAGCCGGCTGGCCATCCAAGGCTGAGGGCAATTCAAAACTCAGGTAAGCTGCCGCCCTCCACACCTCCACCACATCGTCTCCTGCAATGGCATAGGGTGCAAAGGCGGGGTTGTCGCTGTGCAACACCAAACGGCTGCCCCCAGGCAGGTCGTTTTCAATCCGTTTGAAAACCACCCCATCGTTTTGGGTCACAATCACATGGGGACGATGTCCCCCTACACTCATCCAATCCTCCACGTATTGACAGAGGATGTAACTGCCCGAGGGAATGGGCAACATGCTGTCACCTTCAATCTGGAACATGCGGTAGGTCGCGTCCGGTGCAAGTTCCTTCAAGGGAAGACCAAACGTCGGCAACTGCGACACCCAACTGGGATCTCCATACCCATGGGCGTACCCTGCCGCCGCCTTGACAGGCACCACCACCACCCTCTCCCTGTCGGAAGCCGCATCGACGGAAACGGTCAAGATGCGCAACCCTTCACCACGCGCCCGTTCCTCTGTTTGGGCTTCCTCACTTCCTCGCACCAAGGCATCCACTGACGTCCCAAAGCAGGAGGCCATGTCGATCAACACGGACAGTTTGGGCTCCGATCGTCCTTCTTCGTACGCACCAAGGGTGGGACGTGTAAGGCCCAAGCGGTCGGCCAAGGCCTGCTGGGTCCAGCCTTTTTCCTTTCGATAGGCCTTCAAGTTTTCTGGCAATTTGCTCTGCATTCGCCGAAGATATGAGCAATGCTCGTAAAATGAGCCAAGGGCGCGTTGGACGAAGAAAACCATCATCTCGTCGAATTATATAAAATTTATATCGTATATTTATGTTCGATAACTACGATTTGACGAATATGATGCGCTGCACACTCCTTCTACTTGGCTTGATGCTCACCACGTGGGCACACGGCCAACATTTCTGCGGACCCTCTGTCCTGCAAGCCATGCAACAGGCCCATCGACATGATGCCACTTGCTTGACAACGTTGTGTCCAGGCCTACAAGGGTCTGGTGTCAGCCTCCATTCTTCCGTAGCCACGCCGCCGTGGTATGTGGAGGGCCCAGGGCCCAGGAGCGCCATCATCCAAGTGCAGTTTGATGCCGAGTTTCCATCAGATGCCAAGCCGGCGATCGAGCGCGCCGTGGACATTTGGGCACAATCCATTGAATCTGTTGTCCCCGTTCAAATCGAGGCCATCTGGGATTCACTCCCCCCCAACGTTTTGGCACAATCCGCACCTTATGAAGTCCTGAACAATTTCTCAGGCGCGACCGTCGAAGACCGCCAATACGCGGTGGCCTTGGCCAATCAACTTGCCGGAGAAGATCTCAACCCCGCGGCCCCAGACATGGTGGTCAAATTTGGCAAAGATGTCAACTGGTACCAAGGGATTGACGGCGAAACCCCAGATGATTTGTACGACCTCGTGACGGTTGCCTTGCACGAGATGGGACATGGCTTGGGGTACATCGGAAGCGCCAACCACAATGGCAACTCCGGTTTTTTGGGGTTCGAAGGGGTGGCATTCATTTATGATGAATTCGTTGAAGAATCGGATCAAAACGCCATCCTCGAATACATCAGTGGCACCGTTCCTTTGGGCGAGGCCTTGGAGAGCGACGACTTGTTTTGGAGCGGCAGCAATGGACTGGCTGCAAACACTTCTGGACGTCCAAGGCTTTATGCACCAACGAATTGGTCGGCAGGAGCGAGCTTCTCACATTTGAGAGAATCCTCTTTTCCTTCGGGAAGCGAGAATGCCCTGATGACGCCCTTTCTCAACCTGTCCGAGGCCATTCACACCCCAGGAGCAGTGTCCTTGGGCATGATGCAGGACATGGGATGGAACTTGCCCCCTTTGTTGTGCGACATTTCCAATGTCACCCTCCTGGCGCAAACGGCATGCAATCCTGCGAACAGCACTTACACACAGCAAGTTCTCATCTCCTACGAAAATGCGCCAGAAGAAGGTGTACTTGTGGTGAACGGAGTGGAATTTCCAATCATTTCAAGCCCTCAGGCGGTGTCGCTGTCTGGACTTGATTCCGATGGAATGGATGTGGATGTGACTGCCTATTTCTCAGAAAATCCAGACTGCTCATGGTTCGCTCCTGCGCTCTTCACCGCACCCGAACCGTGCTGCACAAGGCTTCGTTTGGACGAGGTGAACCCTCAATCCAAGACCCTTGTCGTGCGGAATGTTTCCGATTGTTCAGGCAGTTTGGTTGGGCAAACCATCAAGTCCGGCACCGCACAAGTGCAATTGAGTGATCTGGCTGAGCCAGCCACATCGATTGCCCCAGGAGGTACATTGACCTTGGTGTGGCCCAATTGGCCCGACAATGCCGAAGGAGGCGACTTGACTTTGTACGATGAATTGGGGCCTTTTGACGATTACGTGCAGTGGCGGACCGCTGGCAATTCCGGACAGTTCTTGGCAAGCATCTATGGTCTATGGGAAAATGGTACGTTTGTCGATGGACTGCCCCCTTACACCTATGAAGGAGATGTCGAAGCTGACCCGGCGGAACAGGGTGCGGAATTCTGGGGCTCAGTGCCTTTCCCTTGTGCCATCTTGGACATGACCGTTGGGGCAACCTCGGCCTGCAGTCCGCTTGGCAACGTCTTCACCCAAGAACTCGAATTTGCTTTCCAAAGTCCACCTTTGGCCGGAGATGTGATCCTCGTGGCCGACTCCATGTTGGCATTCAGCGGGGAGAATCCTTGGAATGTGGTGCTCACGCTGCCCGCCTCAGGAGAGGCTTTGGACATCACTGCCACCGTCATGGGGGATCCCCTTTGTACGGCCACTTTTGTGGGAGAGGTTTTGTCGCCCGAAAGTTGTGGCTGCCCCACCGACCTCAATGGTGGAGGGTTTGTGGATGTCAGCGATTTGCTGATGTTCTTGACCGACTACGGTTGCTTGTCGGGTTGCACAGCGGACTTCAACGGCGACGGCATCGTCAATGTGTCTGACCTACTTGTGTTCTTGACGACGTACGGCGCGACTTGCGAATGATCTGACCCCCTTGTTGCGAGGTGTTGAACCAAAAAATGAACTTTTTGCTCGTTTCTTTGGTTTTGCTCATTATTTTAGCAGGCCACTTGGGCCCGCTTCATGGATTCTTCTGCAACACCTTTTTCAACCTCCCCTGACGTTCCTGACACCACAGGGCGCGATTCGCGGTCCATTCTCCACATGGACTTGGACACCTTCTTTGTGTCGGTCGAAAGGCGCATGGACACACGCCTAGAGGGCCGCCCCATCCTCATTGGAGGGACAGGCGACCGCGGGGTGGTGGCTTCGTGCAGCTACGAAGCGCGAAGTTTTGGGGTGCATTCTGGCATGGCCATGAAAATGGCCCGACGCATGTGCCCAGAGGCCATTGTGATTCGTGGGAATTCCGCAGCCTACTCCAAGCAGTCCGAATTGGTCACCTCCATTGTTCGAGAGGCCGTTCCGGTGTGTGAAAAAAGCTCCATCGACGAGTTCTATGCCGACCTCACAGGCATGGATCGATTCTTCGGGTGCTGGCAATTTTCAAGGGAGCTACGGGAACGTGTCATCCGGGAAACGGGACTGCCCATCTCCCTGGGTTTGAGCACGAGCAAGACCGTGGCCAAAGTGGCAACAGGAGAAGCCAAACCCAACAATGCGCGGAACGTCAGCCGTGGCACAGAACGTCATTTCTTGGGGCCGCTCTCTGTCCGAAAAATCCCCATGGTCGGCGCAGAGACCTACCGCACACTGCGCAACCTTGGGATCTCCACCATCCAAACCCTACAAAACATGCCGGTCGAGTTGATCGAGCAAGTGCTTGGAAAGCAAGGCCGCGCGATTTGGCGAAAAGCGCAAGGGCTTGACGATGCTCCTGTGGTGGCCTACAACGAGCGGAAGTCCATCTCCACGGAGCGCACGTTTGCGAAGGACACCACCGATGGAGAAAAGCTTCACGCCATCATGCTGGCCATGGTCGAGAATTTGGCCTTTCAATTGAGGAGGGGAGACAAGCTTTCCGCATGCATCACCGTCAAGGTGCGCTACGCCGATTTCTCCACCAAGAGCATGCAACGCCGGATCCCCTACACGGCGGCCGACCACCAACTCGTTCCGGTGGCGAAAGACCTGCTGGACCAACTGATTCAAAAGCGCGTGCGGATTCGGTTGATTGGGGTTCGGTACAGCCACCTCGTGGGAGGTGGGTGCCAAATCAACCTGTTCGACGACACCGAGGAGCGCGTGAAGCTTTACCAAGCCATGGACCGGATCCGTCTGCAATACGGGGACCGAAGTGTGGTGAGGGCGGCCGGACTGGAAGCCCGAACCATTGGTCGTTCCAACCCCTTCAACGGAGGGCCACCTCCCCTCCTTGCCCACCGGCACCAATGACCTGTTTCCCCCAACCCACCCTCCCATTCATCCTTCAATCTCCCTCCCATGTGCGGCCGATACGTCACCGTCTCCTCCATCCAAGCCGTTGAACAACGGTTCAATGTCCAGGCCAACGAACCCTGGAAGGCCAACACCAACGTCAGCCACGGCGACCATGCCCCCGTCGTCGCCAGTGACCGCCCCAAAGAAGTCCAATTGATGCAGTTTGGGTTCACCCCAGGATGGGCGAAGAAGCAGTATTACATGATCAACGCAAGGGCAGAGGGGGACAAAAATGCAGAGAACGACCCCAGCTACACAGGGGCCATGGGCATCCTCGACAAGCCCATGTTTCGAAAGGCCATTCGGTCCCAACGCTGCCTTGTGGTGGCGGACGCCTTCGTCGAAGGGCCAGAACGGGAGAAACTTTCCAAGCCTTACGTTCTCTACCCCCGCGAAGGCCAAAGGCCGTTCGCCTTGGCTGGAATTTGGGACGAGTGGTGCGACCCTTCAACCGGCGAAAGCGTTCGTTCTTTTGCCGTATTGACCACCGTGTCGAATGCCTTGACCCAAGCCGTTGGGCACCACCGTGCACCTGTCATCCTCGACCCTGACAGGGAACGGGAATGGCTCCACCCTGACACCCCTCTTCAGGACGTGGCCTCCATGCTTGGGCCTTGGGAGGCAAGGCGGTTCAACGCCTACCCCATTTCCCCCTCCATTCGCGATCCACGAAGAAATGGTTCCCATTTGCTGCAGGCTGTCGGCCCACGCATATGGCCTGAATTCACCTACGAAATCCACAACACCATCGACGTCTTTGGCATGGGGGAGTCGCCTTCACGCAAACGAAAGCACGCCTCTGCCCAAAACCAAGAACGTCAAGAGCAGAAAGACCACTCCGCGGCTTCACCACTCACTTGGGGCCATCAAGGATCACTGTTCGACTGACGAAGGCGCGCCTCTTTTGACCTGAATCATGCATCTGAACACCCACAGCAGGTTCAGCCTTCGGTACGGCATCCTGTCCATTGACCAACTGTTGGACCGCGCCCAGGACATGGGTTTGGAAAGGTTGGCCTTGACAGACATCGGCACCACTTCGGCAAACTGGGATTTCGTTGGACGCGCATTGGCGCGGGGGATGTCCCCAGTTCTGGGAATGGACCTCCGCAATGGGAACCAAAAATGCTTTGTGGCCCTCGCCCAACACCCCGAGGGGTACCGTGCACTGTGCAAGTGGGTGTCCAAGCACCACCTCGACGGGTCTCCTTATCCCCAACGGTTGCCCGCGTCGGTTCGGCATGCTGGCGTCGCCGCCATCTATCCTTGGCGCAACTCTCCAGGCCTTCCGTTGGGCGCGAATGAATGGCTTGGTGTGCAGGCATGGGAGCTGGGAGATTTGCGGTTGGCAGGATTGGACAAGGACCCTCTGTTGAAGCCCCACCTCGTGGCCTTGTCCACCTCCACCTTCACATGCAAAAGAGATTGGAATGCCCATCGGCTGCTGCGATCGATCGACCTGAACATCTTGCTCAGCCGACTGGATCCTGGCGACTGTGGAGACCCCCGAGACTGTCTTCGGTCCCCTGATGAATTGCGGGAAGCCTACCAAGAAATGCCCGAGCTGCTCGAGCAAGCCGATCGACTGCTCCGCGCTTGTCACATGGTGCTGCCCCGGCCCCCCAGGGGCCGGTTGCACAACAACCCACACACCTATTCTGGGAGTGAAAACGGCGACGAGACATTGGTACGTTCATTGTGCGCAGAAGGCTTGGCCTACCGCTATCCCGATCACGACCAAGAGGTGTTGGACCGGATGGAACACGAGATTGCGTTGATCCGGCAGCAGGGTTATTTGGCCTATTTCTTGATCAATTGGGACATCACCAGTTACGCCCGAAGCAAGGGTTATTTCCACGTAGGGAGGGGCAGTGGGGCGAACAGCCTCGTGGCTTATCTGTTGCGCATCACAGATGTCGATCCCATCGAGCTCGACCTTTACTTCGAGCGCTTTCTCAACCTGTACCGGGCCAATCCACCCGATTTCGACATCGATTTCTCCTGGACAGACCGTGACGATGTTGTGGCGTACATGTTCCAACGCTTTCCGAATGTCGCCTTGCTTGCGGCCTACAACACCTTTCAATACCGGGCTGCTGTACGCGAATTGGGCAAGGTCATGGGCCTTGCCAAACACGAAATCGACGTTCTCTGTGCTGGAACCTTCCATCCACAGCAATTGGGAGAAATGGAGCATGTCGTGCTGAAATACGCCGCCGTGCTTCGGGACTTCCCGAGCAGCTTGACCCTTCACGCTTGCGGCGTGTTGATTGCCCAAGACGACATTCACCGGTATGGCGCCACCTTTCTTCCCCCCAAAGGACTGCCCACCGTACAGTTTGACATGCTGGTGGCAGAAGACGTGGGCCTTTACAAGTTTGACATCCTCAGTCAAAGAGGACTGGGGAAAATCAAAGACACCATGGACATGGTGGAAGCCCGAGACCCCAGCACCGCCAAGGCCATCGACATCCACGACATGCGACGGTTCAAGGCGGACGAAGGCGTGCGCGCCATGCTGCGGGAAGCACGGGCCACAGGATGCTTCTACGTGGAGTCACCCGCCATGCGCATGCTCATGCGAAAACTGCAGGTCGACGATTACCTCGGTTTGGTGGCGGCAAGCTCTGTCATTCGACCCGGCGTGGCCAAAAGTGGCATGATGCAGGCGTACATCGAGCGGCACCGCAACCCCAACAAACGGCAAGACGCCCACCCTGTGTTGATGGACCTGATGCCCGAAACCTACGGGGTGATGGTGTACCAAGAAGATGTGATCAAAGTGGCGCACAAATTCGCTGGGCTCGACCTGGGCGAAGCCGACGTGTTGCGGCGTGGAATGAGCGGGAAGTTTCGGTCCCGCGAAGCATTTGACCTTGCCCGAGATGCCTTCCATGCCAAGGCCATGGAAAAAGGTCACCCCTCCCATGTTGTCAAAGAGGTTTGGCGCCAAATGGAAAGCTTCGCCGGTTACGCCTTCGCCAAAGGACACTCCGCTTCGTACGCCGTTGAGAGCTACCAGAGCCTGTTCCTCAAAGTGCACTTCCCTCTGGAATACATGTGTGCGTGCATCAACAACTTTGGTGGCTTTTACCGAACGGAGTTTTACGTCCATGAAGCGCGCATGCTGGGGGCGCGCATCGAAGCTCCGTGCGTGAATACGGTGGGCATGAAGGCCAAAGTCGTTCATGGCACCTCCTCCCTCTTTCTTGGGTTCAACCTGATCAAGGACCTGCAGCACGCTTCCGTCATTGGGTTCACCAAGGCACGTGAAGCACATGGGCCCTTTGCATCCCTGCAAGACTTTGTCGATCGGGTGCGGCCCTCCCTGCAACAACTCAAAATCCTCATTCGGGTGGGGGCCTTTCGGTTCACCGGCGCCTCGAAGCACACCTTGCTCTGGGAAGGCCACTTTCTGTTGGCCGCGGAACCCAACGGTCCACCTCCTGCTTCACATGCATCCGCCTCGCCTCGGGCATTGCCTGCAAAGCGCGGCGCGGGCACAGGTGAGCTTTTCAAACCTGTTTCAGCAAAAACGTACACCCTTCCTCCGCTGGACTCCGCGCCATTGTCAGATGCCTTTGACGAATGGGAATTGCTCGGGTTTCCTTTGTCTTCCCCATTCCTTTTGCTTTCCGAGAAGGCCAAAGCCGTCGTCCGAAGTGGCGTGTTGGTCCGAGATCTCGAGTCGCGACGTGGGGACATCGTGACTGTGGTGGGCCACCTCGTCACGGTGAAAGAAACCTCCACCGCAAAGGGGGAGCGCATGTGTTTTGGATGTTTCGTGGACCTGGAGGGTGCTTGGTTGGACACGGTCCACTTCCCCACAGTGGCGAAGGACTTTCCCTTCCGGGGTCGCGGGGTCTACGCCATACGTGGCAAGGTGCGAGAATCGTATGGGTGCCTCCATGTGGACGCCATCCGAATGGAACGGTTGGCCACCCTCCCTGACCCACGGTATGCCGAAAACGGCAAGGTTCCCTCCAACGTACAAAGCGGGATTGTCCAAAAGCGCAGGCAGCCCCCAAAAACGGCACAACCACCAGGCTGGAAGGACCACAGTGTACGCGGCGTAATGTCCTAGTGGCATTGACCTTCAACCCTGTCAACGCACAAAAAGACCAGCGCGAGGGAGGGGCCATCATAACCCACGACGCCCCTGCGATTGGTGCGTTTGGCGAAGTCTGTCCTTAGGCTCGCTTACTGCACCATGATGCGGCGCTGAAGGGTGCCTCGCGAAGGCACCGTAAAGTCCAAGGTGTAGGCCCCCGACGCCAAATTGGAAACATCCAGAACATCCCGTTCAGACACTTGTGCCACGCGCACCACGCGACCTGAAGCGTCCCGGAGGGTGACGAAAGCATTGTCGATGGTTGGACCATTCCAGATGACGTGGAGGTTGGTTTGGGCTGGGACAGGAAACACCTCCAAGGTGCCCTCAAGCACCTCTGCAATGGAACTCAAATTCACATCCACCAACAAGCACACCTCTTCGCCTACGCAGCCTCCATCATTGGTCTCCACCACACACACGGATCCCGGACCACCCTCATTCCAAACCACAGAAATCTCGTTGGTGCCGTTGCCTTCCAACAAATCCCCTCCAACGATGGTCCATTCATAGCTGCTCCCTGCCGTGTTGGTGTAGGTATACGCTTGAAGGGTTTGCGAATAGGGGTCCGCGTTGCCTGAAACCGCATACGTGCTGATGTAGGCACAGAGTGTGGCGTCTTCGATTCCGTCCGTTGAAAAATTGCACGCCGCATCGTCGTAACAGCTGTACCCTTGGCAGACGCAATTCTCTTGGATCACATCTCCTTCCGTCAGTTCATTCTCGTCGTCGCATGTGTTGCCAGGAAAGATGCACGAGCCATCGTCGTCGGTGGCCTGATCGTCATAATTGCATGCCGAATCCGATGTGCAGCCCGGCGCTTCGTCTTCGTCGCAGATGCCGTCGCCGTCAGCGTCGTTGACGCAATTGCCATCGCAATCGTAAGGCGCGGTCGCGAACTCACAGGTCATGTTGTCTTCAGTGGCGTTTGGATCAAAATTGCATGCGTCTTCCTCGGTGCATCCTGGGATTTCAAACTCGTCGCACACACCGTCGTCATCGGCATCGTTCACGCACTCCCCATCCACATACGGGTGCATCACTGACAACATAGGAGGGCAGAAATTTTGCTCGTCTTCCTGCACGCCCCCGGAAAAGACCTGACCACAGGCTTGAAAATCAAAGTGACCACATGTGGTCACTTGAGCGACCAAGATCCGCAAATCGTCCCCAGCAACAGCGTTTGACGGCCCCACCACCAAGCCATCCTCCAACACAGCGGTCACAAAAACACCGCCATTGGTCACCGTGATGCCGTCGCAAATGGAGTATGGGCTTCCAATGTCTCCAACGAACGAGGGGTCCTGCGTTTCCAATGTGGATTCGCCGGAGTTGGCCAAGCCAATGGTCCAGCCTGAACTGTATTCAAAATCAGGGAAACTGGCAAAAAAGGCCGGGTTGATGGCTGCCAAAGAGGAGGACGTCGCGGCCGTAGAAGTGAAACAATCGCAAGTGAACCCCACGCCAAGCGCCGGGGTGCCAAGCGCATCGACATCCGAGTACACCGCACTCAACACATCCGTTGGGTTGGTGAAATCCGCGTAGACATGGTAAACGCCATAAAACTCGAATCCAGGAATGTCCTCCGCCCCCTCGGCATGCCAAATGGTGTCCAGTTCTGCGGAAAAACCGGTCATTTGAGCGGATGCGACAGGAACCACTGCCCAAGCGGCAAAAAGGAACAAACAGAAGGCACCGAGAGAAGAAGTTGGGTGGAAGAGTTTCATCTTTTGCATTTGGGACCAAATTACTCTCAAAATCCACCTGCCAAAAATCTATTTGGACGCCTCCTGCTGTTGTGGGAAAGTGCCTTGAGCGTCTGGATTGGGTTTGGTAGATGAAAATTTGAGCTCCGTATAACGTTATAATCAATTGGTGCCCCACTTTGATTAACATATATTTGAGAGCCAAACTGTTGAATGATGCTGACCAAATTTTCCAAGACCGCCCTGTTCCTGGCCCTTTGGCTGCTCGCATGCGCACCCTTTGCGGGAGTGTCCCAAACGCCATATTACCTCACCATCGAACCTGCACCGGCAGTGGGTCAAGGAGGGACCACCTATCGGTTCTTTGTCCAAGCCAACACAGACACGGACAAGTTTTCTGCCGTGTTTGGAACTGAGGAAGATCCTTTGGTCTTTCAAACCCCCGCAGGGATTTTCAACAGCCCCTTCAACTCCAGCTGGAACGCTTCCGGGGTCAACCCCCTCTTTCTGGGTTCTTTTCCCGACTTGGCTGACGACAGTTATGCCACCATTGGCTTGGAAGGCCCGGCTTCATCATCCAATCTGGCAGGCGCATCAGACCCATCTTTGGTGCAGGATGAAGCCCTCGAGGTGACCGTGTCACAATATTTCAACTCAGGCGGAACCCAGCTCCTGGTAAACACCATCGTCGGTGCTTCGTGGTATGTCTTGAACACCGCCGCCAACGCCCTGCCTGTGGAAGGCCGATGGTTGGTTGCGCAAATCACCACTTCTGGAGACATTTCCGGCCAAATCAACTACCAAGTGTTCCCAGAAGGGGACGGTGACAACGACATCAAAATCTCTCTCTCTTTTGATGGAGCTGGGGTTTTTGGGACGGAAGCAGTTGAGGGTTGCACAGATGAAACGGCCTGCAATTATGACCCTGCTGCCTTGTTGGATGATGAAAGTTGTGATTTCGAATCTTGTTTGGGTTGCACAGATCTGGCGGCCTGCAATTTCAATGAGAACGCTCTGATCGAAGATGGATCCTGCTTGTTTTGCAATTGTGGCGCATCCTCTTCGGGTTACCAGCTGTTGGTAGAGGCCTCTGCGGCGGCCAATGTGCCAGGAGCAGCTTCTTACTTGTTTTACGTGAAAATGGCGAATGCAGGCGACAAGATGAGTGCTGTGTTTGGCAATTCGGAAACGCCACTTTTCGTGAACGCCCCTGAGGGAGTGTACAATTCAGCACTGAACACCTCGTGGAGCGCCTCCGGCATCAACCCAGTATTCTTGCCAAGTTTCCCAGAGTTGGCCGACGACACGTATGGCACAATCGGCTTGGATGGTCCGGCATCAACGTCGGGCTTGGTCGGTGCCGCGGATCCCGCTCTGGTCAGTGACCCCAATCAGCCTTTGGATCCTTTCTTCTTTGACGATGGCGCCGATGCCTTGCTTGCCGATCAGCTCATTGGTTCTTCATGGTTTGTTTTGAGCGATGCGGCAAATGCTCTGCCTGACGCAGAGGGCCGGGTGTTGATTCTCAAGATCACCACCACAGGCAGCCTCGATGGGCAATTGAATGTCCAAATCCTGCCAGAAGGTCAGGAGGCCTCTGGCGATGGGGGGCTCGATGCCGGTTTGATCAAGACTTTCAGCTTTGACGGCCCGGGAGCGTTTGCCCCTGAGGGAGAAGGGAACTCGTGTGGATGCACAGACGACACGGCTTGCAATTACAATCCTTCTGCCAACTTTGACGATGGTTCTTGTTTGCAATTCGACGAATGCAATGTGTGCGGTGGCGAAGGCATCGCCCAAGGTGACTGCGGCTGCGATGGCAACCAAGAGGATGCGCTCGGCGAGTGCGGAGGTTCTTGCGCAGCTGACGCCGATGCCGATGGCATCTGCGACGACGTGGACGACTGTGTAGGTGCCCTTGATGCCTGTGGCGTCTGCAATGGCCCAGGTGACATCTACGATTGTGGCTGCAGCAACCTCCCGGAAGGAGACTGCGACTGTGACGGCAACCAGCTTGACGCCTTGGGCGTTTGTGGTGGCAGCTGTTTGGAGGATGCCAATGCCAATGGAGTATGCGACGAAGAGGAGCCCGTTGGTTGCACCATTTCAGTGGCATGCAACTACGACCCAAACGCCGTTTTTGATGACGACACTTGTGATTTTACTTCATGTTTGGTCTTTGGTTGCAATGACGCAAACGCCTGCAACTTTGATCCCGACGTAGACTTCAACGACGGAAGCTGCACCTACGCCTCATTCCCCTACGATTGCGACGGCAACTGCTTGGACGACGCAGACAACGATGGGATTTGTGACGACGTGGACCCATGTGTAGGGGGTCCCGAAGAATGCTGCAGTGATTACAACCAAAACAATTTGTGCGATGCCACTGAAGCCGTAGGATGTACCTTTCCGGGAGCTCCGAATTACGACCCAGTGGCCACAATGGACAACGGCACATGCCTTTTCTCCTGTTATGGGGACTTGAACGGTGATGGCCACATCCAGCTGACCGACTTGCTGGACCTCTTGCAATTTTTCGGGCTGTATTGCACCGAAATTGACTGATTCAAAACAACGCATCAAACACCATTGGAGGGGTGTGGCACTTGCCGCATCCCTCCTTGTGCTTTGTGGCCAAATGTCCATGGGGCAAACCACTGTGCCCTTGGCCACGAGTCTTTCCCCTTGTGGGACCGAACATGTTTTCCAGCCCAGCTTTCCGGGACCCTTGATGGCCCAGCTCAGCACCGACAGTTTGACCGTGCATGTCATCCCCCTGGTCTTTCATGTCGTCCACTTGGGGACGCCAACAGGACAAGCGGAAAACATCAGCGACGTGCAAATCCAATCTGCTGTGGCCGCTTTGAACGAGGATTTTAGGAAAACCCCGGGAAGCAATGGAGATGGAGAGGGAGTCGATGTGCGCATCGAATTTGTTCTTGCGGCCAGAAATCCCACCGGCGAGCCCGCTTCTGGCATTGTCAGGGTCGACGGATCAAGCATACCTGGGTTTGCGCAAGATGGCATCGCCTCGGGTCCTTTGCTTCCCGGTGCCGACCAAGTGGCCGTCAAATCGTTGACTTCTTGGATGGGGGACGAATATGTCAATGTGTTTGTCGTCCCTGAAATCAATGGGAACAACGGAGGTGGAGGAACGCAAGGGTTTGCCTTTTTGGGCCCTACCGGAGACGTGCGCGATGGCATCACTGTCCTGTACAACGCTTTGGGCACCATTGGAAACCTCAAACCTGGGAGGGACCTGAACAGGACCCTCACCCACGAAATGGGCCATCACTTCAGCTTGCTCCACACCTTTTGGAACACGGACGACTGTGGGGCAGAGTCCGATTGTTCCCAGTCCGGAGATCTTGTTTGCGACACGCCGCCTACCACTGAAAACTCAGGGTGCCACTCCCCAGCCTGCGTGGATGCCCAAATCGAGAACTACATGGATTACGCACCGACCTCATGTCGGAACGCATTCACGGCAGGGCAACGGACAAGGATGAGGGCCTGCCTTGAAACCGTCAGGTCGAGTTTGCTCGAAAGTGAAGGTGGGGTCCCTGTGGCGACCATGGATTTGGCCCTCGAAGTCGTGGGCACGCCGGAGGCTTGTGGCGCCTTTTGGGGTGGCCGATTCAATATTTCCAATTTTGGCAGCGACCCTGTTGACGGGTTCACCGTTCACGCCGCCGTGGAAGGAGTGCCTTTGCCCACATCTCATTTCAACATCCCCGTATTGCCGGGCGGCGCCCAGGAGGTTCAACTTCCCGAGGTCCTCTTGCTCACCCCTTCCTCGCAATGGACCTTCAACGTGGAGCCGTCAGGTGGAAACGACGATTTGTACCCGTCCAACAACCATGTTGAATTCGCATTGGTGAACCAAGGAAACGACAGGTGGACCATGACCTTCACTGCGGACGCCTTCAGCAACGAGTCTTCATGGAGGGTTCAAAATGCATTGGGCCAATCCCTCTGGAGCCGTGACCAATTTCCTCCCGGTCCAGGCACGACCATTGACTCGGCTTGCATCCCCCCCGGGTGCCACACCCTCACTGTCGAAGACTCTACAGGGGATGGCATTGTGTATGGTGGGTCCTTCACCCTCGTCAATGCCTTGGGGGACACCCTTGCCCATCTTGCTCCAGAGAATGCCAACTTTGGAGACATCGTCACCTTTGAAGTGTGTGCCAACGATCCACCTGGACCCTCCGTCATCGATGTCGCAGTGGACAGCACATGCCCCGGAGACTTGGACGACGATGGCTTCGTACAGACTGCCGATCTGCTTGTCTTTTTGGCAGCTTTTGGCCAGGCCTGCTCGCCTTGATCAGGTGTTCATCGCGGACTCGATGGCGTCGGCCTCGATGGGGATGTGCCGCATGAGGTCGTGATGGCCGTCCTTGGTGATGACCACATCGTTCTCGAGACGGATTCCGAGGTTCTCTTCCCGAATGTAGATCCCAGGTTCCACCGTGAAAACATGTCCCGGCGCAATGGGCTCATGCCAATGACCCACGTCGTGGACGTCAAGGCCAATGAAATGGGAGGTCCCATGCATGAAATACTTCTTGTAGGCTGGCCGCGCCGGATCCTGTTTTTCCACGTCGTGGCGGTCAATGAGCTTGAGGTCCAGCAACTGCGCTGTCATCAAGTCGCCCACCTCCTTGTGGTACTCGTGGAGAGAAACGCCTGGACGAAGCAGCTGTGTAGCATCCCGCATGACGGAGAGAACCGCGTTGTAGACCGCGCGCTGGCGGTCCGTGAACTGGCCCGAAACTGGGACACAGCGAGTCATGTCGGACGCGTAATTGCCGTACTCGGCGCCCACGTCCATCAAGATGACCTCGCCTGCTTTGCACTCGGCCGAATTCTCAATGTAGTGCAGGACACAAGCGTTGGAGCCTGATCCGATGATGGGGGTGTACGCGAAACCTCGAGAACCACGGCGAAGAAATTCATGCATGAATTCCGCTTCAATCTCATATTCCATGACCCCGGGCTTGACAAACTGCAATACGCGGTCAAAGCCCGCCTTGGTGATGTCGCATGCCCGCTGCATCTGATCGATCTCGGAGGGCTGCTTCAAGGCGCGGATGGAATGCAAGATGGGCGCACTGCGCTCAATCTCGTGGTTGGGGTACTTGGCGCGAATGGCTGCGTTCTCGCGGTCGGTGCGGGTCTCCACCGAAAGACGGGCGCGGGTTTGCTGGTTGTCGTTGAGGTAGAGCGATTGCGCCTCGGCCATCAAGCGGTGGAGCGTACGTTCGAACGCCGTCGTCCACTGGGCATTGCGGATCCCCGTTTCCGAATGGGCTTGCGCTTTGGTGAGTTTGGCTCCCTCCCAAATCGCCAACTCTTCATTCGTTTCCGTAGAGAACAGAATCTCACGGTCAGTGGGATTGTGGGCGTCGGGGAACAGCAACAGCACCGTCTCCTCCTGGTCCACCCCGGTCAAATAAAAAATGTCTGCATGTTGCTTGAAGGGCAACGTGCCGTCCGCGCTCGTGGGGTAGATGTCGTTGCTGAAAAACAAGGCAAGTCCACCGGGCTTCATGGCCTTCATGAATGCTTCTCGGTTCCGGGTATAGAGGTCGGAGGGGAGTTTTTGGTACCGCATGCCCCGAAGGTACAGCGCAGGACGCGCACCAATGCGAGGCTGGAACTACCTTCGTGGCATGAGTGAACGCATTTCCACCTCCAACGCGCCCAAACCCGTGGGCCTCTACCCACATGCACGCCGTGTGGGCAACCTTCTGTTTTTGAGTGGCGTAGGGCCGCGCTCTGCGGGAAGTGACGCCAACGACAGCGGGGTTCCCGGGCTCGAACTCGACCACAACGGCAACTTCAAGGCATTCGACTTTGAAGCCCAGGTGCACAGTGTTTTTGCGAATGTCAAGGCCATTCTTGAAGCGAGCGGCAGCAGTTGGGAGGAATTGGTGGACGTCACTGTTTTTTTGGTGGACATGAACCGCGACTTCCACACCTTCAACCGCCTTTATGCGGACTACTTCAAGGACAACCAGCCGTGTCGAACCACCATGGAAATCAACCGGCTTCCGACCCCCATCGCCATTGAATTGAAGTGCATCGCCACCATCGCCTAACTTGCCCGTATGCCCCAAGATCAACCCCTCGATCCATCATTTGACAAGGCCATCCTGGAGAAACTCCAACAGCTGCAAGAGAAGTACGCAGCGATGGGCCAGGACCTCAGTAGCTACCTCGATGGACTGTTGTACGCCGACTACCGGACCTATTGGGACTTGATCCACCTCGACACCTTGCTGAGTTTGCAGCGTCCTCAAACGCCGTTTCACGACGAGGTGGTGTTCATTGTGTACCATCAAATCACCGAGCTTTACTTCAAACTGACGTTGCACGAGTACGATTTGATGGCCCAAACCGCCAGGGAACAAGGGGGGACGGTCTCCGACGCCTTCTTGCTGGAACGTGTGCGACGGGTCAACCGGTATTTCGAAGCGCTGACCACCAGTTTTGACATCATGGTGGACGGCATGGACCCCAAGGAATTCATGAAATTCCGCATGTCCTTGCTTCCTGCATCGGGATTCCAAAGCGCCCAATACCGGAAAATCGAAATCTGTTCGACCTCCTTGGACCGCATTGTGCACCACAACATGCGTGAGGACTTTGCGGGGTCCCCCATGGCCGACATTCCCAAGCTCATGGACCACCTATACTGGAGGGAAGGTGCTGTGGAATTGAAGAGTGGCCAAAAGACGCTGACCCTCAAACAATTTGAAGAGAAGTACGACGAAGACCTTCAGCGTTTGGCCCGGAAAATGTACCCGAGCAATGTCCGATCTTTGGCGGCCGCCCTCCCCGATGGCCCATCGGAAGAATTGAAAGACGCGATGCGGTGGTTGGACATCAATGTCAACGTCAATTGGCCTCTCGCACACTACAAAAGTGCCGTAAAATACCTGCACAAGGACCCCGTGGATTTGGCAGCGACAGGCGGAACCAACTGGCAGAAGTATTTGCCGCCTCGCTTCCAAAAAAGAATTTTCTTTCCCGAATGTTGGAGCGAACAAGAACGCGAAGAGTGGGGCAAAGGTTGGGTCATGAAGGAAGTGTTGGGGGGCAAGCAATGAGCGGCACAACATGGTCATGGCGGTGGGCGTTCGTTGCGGCTTTGGCCGCCGTATGCTCCTGGGGTTGCGGTTTCAACAACCAAGGCGGATTTGGCACAGGCGTTGCCGTGTTGGCAGAGGTGCCTCCGCCCACCATTCGGTTTGGCATCGTTTGGGACAGCCTCGTGGTGGACTCGGGCAAGGTCCAGCCAGGAAAGAGCTTGTCCCATCTTTTGGACCCTGCAGGCATTGGGCCAGGCAAGGTGGCCACCTTGGCTGCCAACAGCAGAAAGACCTACGATGTCCGCAACATGAGGGCCGGACGGGATTGGTGGTTGGCCTCGGAACGGCTCCGAGACAGCTTGGGCCAAGCCATTGGCCAGGAGCCCAAGTGGTTGATTTACGAGCGCAACCCGAAGGACTATGCCGTGTTCTCCTTGGGCGACACGCTGGGGGTAAAATTGGGGTCCTACCCTGTGGACACTGTGTATGCCAGGGCCCAAGGAACCATTGAAAACAGCCTCTACCTCGATCTGGACCATGGGGGCCATCCGAGCAGCTTGGCCGTGGCCATGGCGAGTGTGTACGCTTGGACCATTGACTTCAGTCGTGTCCAAAAGGGGGACACTTTTGACGTGCTCTACCGCCGAGAAATGGTCAACGGTGAGCCGGCGGGCATTCCCACGGTCCTGTCGAGCACCTTCACACATTGGGACCGGGCCTTGTCTGCCTATCGGTTCGAAGAGGACGGTGTGGCGGGGTACTTCGATCTCGAGGGAGGCTCTCTCCAAAAGGTCTTCCTCAAGGCTCCTGTGGAATTCAGCCGCATCTCGAGCCGCTACAATCCCAAGCGCTTTCACCCTGTTCTGAAGAAGGTCAAAGGGCATTTTGGAACCGATTACGCCGCCCCCACCGGCACCCCAATCGTCGCCGTAGGAGACGGGGTCGTGACCAAGAGCAGCTACACCTCAGGGAATGGGAAGTATGTGAAACTCCGACACAATGGGACCTACGAAACCCAATACCTGCACATGTCCAAAAGGGCCGTCAAGCAAGGCCAAAGGGTGAAGCAAAACGAAGTCATCGGCTACGTGGGTTCCACCGGGCTGGCCACAGGGCCGCATGTTTGTTTTCGGTTTTGGAAAAATGGCAAGCAAATCGACCACCTTCGTGAGGACTTCCCCCCTTCCGACCCCATCAAGGAGGGCCTTCAAGCGGACTTTGCACTAGAGGTCAACCGACTGGATGTCCTTCTCCAACGTTTGAGGCCCAATGCCCAGGGTGTGTCCATCAGCTCCTCGCCTGGTCCAACAGCGCCTTGAGTTCTGCCCTCTCTGTGTCGGACAACGGAGGCAAAGCGTCTTGACGGTAATACCAATGAAGAAGGCGTACCTTCCAGTGCGCCGGCAACCATTGGCCCAACCGCTGTTTCCAACCCCAACGGGTGAGAACGCGGTTCAACCCTTCCAGACGCGACAGACCAGCTTTGTTCGCCTCTTCTGAATTGGCACCGGAAAACAAGTTTCGCGGGCTCAACCCAAGCCAAAGCTGCAACTCCTCCCACGTTGATTCAAGACGCAGCGCGCCAGGTTCAAGGACAAGCAGTTGCTCCGGAGGAAAGCAAGCCCGCCACCGGTTGAGCTGGGCTTCGTACATGCTCAACTCCAAAAAAAGCTCGCTCCGCCCCCAAGATGGGTCTGGATGTGCCATGTCCTTCTTGACCGCCTCGACAACGGACCCAGACACAAAACCATATTTCCGCGCCATCAAGTAATGGGAGTAGATCCTGTCGATCGGATCGCGCAAACTCACCACAATCTTGGCAGAAGGATGCGCAGCAGCAAGGGCTTGAGGTGCCGACTTGGACCACAAGTAGGACGTGCTGCATTCTCCCACAATACGGTGCTTCTCGTTGGCCCCAAGGAAGAGCCTGGCATACTCCTCTTGGGTCTCAATGAACCCCACTTGACGTTCAGGCAGAGGGTCGCCAAGCTTCAAATACGCACCATGGTCCAGCCTCGTGTTCGCCTTGAACGCCGGAGAAAACTTGGAAGGGTCAATGTCCCTTCGGCTGTAATAATTGGGCTCCTTCATGGGACTCAAAAACACCTCTGGGTGCGATCTCAAGCGGGCATAGAGGGTGGTGGTTCCGCATTTGGCGGCGCCAATCACGAAAAAATTCACCTTGGACAAAGGAGATGCCTTCATTTGGCCGGAGGTGTTGTCAGGACTGTCCAAACCGACAGCCCCAAAGTGCGGTGCACCGCCCAGGCAGCAGCAAGATTCCACAAGCACATCGTCGCCGCCGTGGCTGCTGCGGCGCCAACAATGCCAAACCTTGGGATGGCCCAAAGGTTCAACCCCACGTTCAATGCAGCAGCAGCCCAGACAATCCGTTGGGCAAGGCGTTCGCGACCTGTCATGTTCAGGAGGTACATCACGGGACCACAGAGGGCATTCACCATTTGTCCGGCAGCCAACCACCTCAGACAAGAGACCCCAGCCACAAAGGAGGATCCAAACCAGCCCAACATCCACTCGGGAAACCATGCAAGAACCAGGAATGCAGGAATGCTGAAGGCCACGTTGAGCTTAGTGGCCTGCCTCAAGCCTTGAAGCAAACCCGCTTGGTCACCTATTGCGTGCCGCTGAGCAAACCAAGGAGCGGCATAACTGTTCACCGCAGCCTGAACCAAAGTCACCAAAGCGGCCAACCTGAATGCCACACGGTACACCCCCACCTGAGACTCCTCCATGAAGTGCCCCAACAGCAAAGTGTCCGTCCAGCTCATCACTAGAAACATGGCCGATCCCAACAACATGGGCCACCCCGTCTGGAACATGTTCCTCCAACCCCATTCATGGTTGTCTGCCGTTGCCAGGCGCTCAGAGTTGCGGGACCAAAGTGCCCAGGTCAACAGCGCCATCGTGCCTGCAAAGGCAATGACAACAGCATAGGCATAAGCTGAGAATATTCCGCCACGGAAAAGCCACAACACGAACACCGCCAATGCAGTGACCAGACCTTGTTGTGCAAGGGCGTGGCTCCTCATGAAGGAAAGGCCCCGCAACATTTCAGAAGCCATGCCCCAAAGCGCCACACAAGGAATGCCACATGCCACAAGTCGCCACATGGGCGCCGCTTCCGCATCCCCGAGCCACCCTGCCAATGGGCCTGAACATCGCCACAACAGTGCCGCCATCACTGAAGAAGCCAAGAAAACCACGCCAAGGGCACGAAAGACAAGCGGCCGTTGCACCTTCGATTCGTCCTTGGCCCCAGAGGCCGCAAGCCATTTGACCATCACCCCGTCCAACCCCATCCTGGAGAGCATGGCGGCAATGGTCAAGACGGTGAGTCCCAATTCAAATCTACCAAAGGCCTCCGGCCCCTCTTGACGGCTTACAGTCCAGGCAAGGCCAAAACCTGCGGCTGCGCCCAGAAGTTTGGCGCCCAGCATCCAGGCGGAAGCACCAAGAAATCTGGAGGAAACAGAAGGGGGCGTCGTCGAGCTCACTGCCCAAAGGTAGACCTCCCGTACCTTCACCCCCATGTCTCTGCGACAGGTCTTCGATTCCCATGCAGCATCTTTGGTGCTTCGACAACGACGGTGGAAATTGGAGCGACACCTCCACATCTTCAGTTCCCCGCGGGGAGGCAGCACCTGGCTCATGTCCATGCTTGCCCAACTTCCAGGCGTCGTACCCGTTTGGGAACCCTTTCACCGCACCAAGGGTGTGGTGCCGCATAGGTGGGGCGCACGGCCGGTTGCCTCCACCTTGAGTGTCCAAGATCTGGCCCACTTGCGGGACGTCTTCTCTGGACGAAAACACAATGCATGGACCTGCTCGCGGTCTTCCATGACCCGCGCATGGAACGCCCATACCCTGCTGTTCAAGCACGTCAGGGCGAACCACCTCCTCACGTGGCTCTTGGCGAAGGGACCGTTGGACTCCCCGCCCATTTTGCTGGTCCGGCATCCGTGGGACATCGTGGTGTCACAAGTCAAAGCCTTCGGGCCGCGGGGACGCGACCTCGACGTCCACGATGTGTTTCCGGGCCACCACGAACTGCACCACCATTGGCCTGAGTTGAGATCCTTGAAAGATCCTTTGGTTCGTCAGCTTCACATCTGGTGCTTGCTGAACGCAAGGGTGGTGCAAGAGAACGCCCAACGCCAAGACGTCGTGCTGGTCCATTACCACGACCTCGTGCTGTCGCCAAAACAGGAATTGGCACGCATTGTCCATGCATTGGGCTGGAAGCCTCGCGACAAGGGTTGGAAAATCGACGCTTATCTGGAGGCCTTGGACCCCAACCAATCGAGCGACACGGATTTTCAAGGCGAACGCAAGGCCGAGGCCACAGAGCAACTTTGGAAGAACCAAGCGGGCCTGTCCCAAGAACGCCTGCAGGAACTCCAAGCTGTCCTTGACCAACACGGGTACACCCTGCACCGCATGGGGGCCATCGCACCCCTCAAAAAGCGCTGAAAGGCCGCGTATTTAGCCTACGAACAGGGAGAGAAGCCCAAGAATGTCTGCCACATTGACCGAGCCATCCTGGTCCAAGTCTGAGGCCCCGCAGTCGGATGCGCAACCAAAATCTGCGAGAAGTCCCAACAAATCACTCACCCCAATGAAGCCATCGCAGTCCAGATCGCCCGCACCACAAATCACGCAAGACCCATCGCTGTAGGTGGCTTCCATGTCAAAGTTGATGGCGGTCTCATCCGTGCACCCTAGCACTTCGAGATTGGACATGTCAAAGGGCTCGGCTGGAACCACCATCAGTCCTTCCACCGAAAAACCACCCGGCAAGGCGTCGTTCGCCACCAAAACCAACCCCGCCTGACCCGCAAAGCCCTGTCCATCGAGAACGGTGAACTGCCCCATCAGGTGAAGGCCATCTACGACAAGCCGCTCATTCAAAATCGACCCCGCCACTGCAAGTATGCCGGACCCCCCCACTTGTTCCGACGACCACTCGCCCGATTGAAACGACAAGCCCTGTCCAACCGCGGACCGCTCAAACGTGTAGGGGTTTCCAAACCCAGCCGATGCACTCCACATGTCTGCAACGGTCCAAAAAGAAGAATATTCCACCTCGGGGAACACCGAGAAAAACAACGGATCAATGTCGTCTTGCTCGGGCAAAACATCCTCCTGTGCACCTGAAAGAACAGACACAAAAAGGCCCCCTGGTGCGTCGATGAACCAAGGCGCGCTGTCGTCGCCCCAGAGGCCCATCATGCGCAACTCAGATCCAGCCACAGGGTCGAAATCTGCATACAACCGGTACGTCTTCGCCCCTGCAGGAATGTCACCGAGTCCTTCTGGGTGCTCTGCGACCATCTCTAGGACCCAGCCCTGAAAGGTCGAGGTCACCGCATCGGGGAGCATCACCTCCTCCACCCCGTCCCCGTCCAAATCGGAACATTGCTGCTGCTGCAGACTGGTGAAAAGAATGTAATCATGGACATTTCGGGTCCCGTCTCCATCCAAATCGCACCAACCAGGACCCTCCTCCACGTCATTGGGGATGGAGTCGCCCCAGGCCAAGTGCTGGACCATGGAAAAAAAATCCGTGTTGGTGATCACACCGTCATAACTGCCATCCACACAGCCGCAGGGCAAGGTCTGGCCATGGGCCATCGATGCGCACAACAGGGTTGTCAAAAGGAAGAAAACTGAACGTCTCATGAATTAAAGTTACCTTTTTTTTGGGACTCCTCATCCACCGGCAGTGAAGGCCAGACCATACAGCTTCATTTGCTTCACCATGGACTGTAGGCCGTTGCTGCGTGTGGGGCTGAGGTGGCTGTGGAGGCCAATGTCGTCGAGGAAGGACAAATTGGCCGAAGCGATGTCGGCAGCAGATGCGTCGCTGAGCACCCGCACCATGAGCGCCGCCAAGCCTTTCGTGATGATTGCATCGCTGTCTGCCGTGAACATCACCCGACCGTCGTCGCCTTTTTTGGCCGCCAACCACACACGGCTCTGGCATCCCTTGATGAGGTTGTCCTCTACTTTGTCTTCAGGGTCGAGGGGGGCCAGTTCCTTCCCCAACGAAATGATGTGTTCGTATTTCTCCATCCAGTCGCCAAACATGGCAAACTCCTCTACAATTTCTTCTTGTCGTTCGTCGATTCCTGTGGCCATGAAGCAAAGGTAGCGTCTGCAGGCGCGCGGCTTTCAACGCAACATGGTCACCGCCCGGGCCACGCCATCTGCAAGTCGATCCACTTCTTGCAAGGTGTTGTAAGCGCCAAAGGAGGCACGCACCGTTCCAGGGATGTTCCACTTGTCCATCAAAGGTTCAGCGCAATGGTGACCCGTCCTTACGGCGATGCCAAGTTGGTCCAACAACGTGCCCAAATCGTAAGGGTGCACCCCATCGACCAAAAAGGACACCACCCCGGCCTTGCATGGTGCCGTGCCATAAAAACGCATCCCCTGAACCTCGGCAAGCCTCGCGTGGGCGTGTTGGGTCAACGCGTGCTCATGGGCCGTCAAGGCCGACACCCCGACTTGGCCCATCCACTGAAGGGCGGCACCAAGGGCAATCCCACCACTGATGTGTGGCGTCCCAGCCTCAAACTTGTAGGGAAGCTCATTGTAGGTCGTGCCTTGCTCAAAGCTCACAGAACCGATCATCTCGCCACCCCCTCGCCAGGGCGGCATGTCCTCCAACAAGCTTTGGCGGCCGTACAACACACCAATGCCTGTGGGTCCATAGGTCTTGTGTCCACTGAAAACATAAAAGTCCACCCCCAAGTCCTGGACGTTCACTTGAAGGTGCGGCACCGCTTGGGCCCCGTCCACAAGCACCTTGGCACCCGCCTCATGGGATTTCGCGGTCCAATGTTTGACATCGTTCACCGTGCCAAGGGCGTTGGAGACATGCATGAAGGCCACCAGCTTGGGGCCTTGCAGCAAATGTGCTTGGAACATGTCCTCGTCCAGGGTGCCGTCTGCATTCAACTCCACGACCAAAATCCGGAACCCTTTCTCCTCCGCCAGCATCTGCCATGGCACAATGTTGCTGTGGTGTTCCATGCGGGTCAACACCATGCAATCGCCTTGCTGAAGATGTTGTCGTCCCCATGTTTGGGCGACCAAATTGATGCCGTCTGTCGCCCCGCCCACGAAGAGGACTTCCTGAGTGGACGCAGCACCAATGTGGCCGCGGATGATTTCCCTGGCCCCCTCGTAAGCCTCAGTCGCCTCCTGGGCCAAAGAGTGGACCCCGCGGTGGATGTTGCTGTGTTTCTCCGCGAGATAACGGGCTTGGGCGTCGATGACCGCTTGTGGCTTGTGGGCTGAAGCGGCGCTGTCGAAATAGGCCAAAGGGTGGCCATTCACCTCTCTTGAGAGAATGGGGAATTGCGCACGGATGGCGTCAACGGAAAAGTGGCCGGTCGATGTCATGGGGATGCTCTTTCAAGTCGCAGAAGATACTCGTGGTTTCCGTCCCCTCCTTGAATGGGCGAATCAAGGGCACCTGCCACAGAAAAGCCGCATGAAACAGCTTCTGCTTTGACCTCCTCCAAGGCGCGTTCCCGTTGCGCGGGGTCACGCACGATGCCAGAACGGCCCAAATGCTTGGGCCCCACCTCAAACTGGGGCTTCACCAAGGCAACCACGCACGCCCCCGGGTCAACAAGCTCCGCAACTTTGGGGAAAATGTGCGCAAGGCCCACAAACGAAACATCAATCACCACCAATTCAGGAGCTCCACCCACCACCGCCACGAGTTCCTCACGGGTCAAATCACGGACATTGGTGGACTCACGAACCACCATTCTCGCATCGTCCTTCAAGCCCTCATCAAATTGGTTCTTGCCGGTGTCCACCCCAAGCACCGCGGCAGCGCCGTGTTCCAACAACACGTGACTGAATCCACCCGTGGAACACCCCACATCCAATGCCTTGGCTCCCTCAACATCAATGTCTGTCCATGCCTCCAAAGCGGCGAGAAGCTTCAGCGCGCCTCGGGAAACCCAGGGCATGTCCTTCACCACAAGGGCGATTTTCACATCCGCAGAAAATTTCTTGCCTGGCTTTTGGACCCGTTGACCTTCCACCAGCACCCCATGGTCGGCAATCATTCGCTCGGCCCTGGGCCTGGACGCCACCAATCCCCTTTGCACAAGAAGCTTGTCCAGTCGGATGAGGGAGGGGTCCATCATGGTGGGGTTCACATCCAACCGTGGCGCTCGGAAAGCAACGTCTCGACTTCTGCCGCCACCTCTTCACTCCCCATCCCAGCCAAAACGTCACCAATGAAGGCTTGCACCATCAACGCGCGCGCTGCACGTTCTCCAATGCCCCTGGATTTCAAATAAAACAACGCTTCGTCGTCAAATTGACCCACCGTGCACCCATGGGAACACTTCACATCGTCCGCATAAATTTCCAACTCCGGCTTCGCATTGATGCTTGCGCCTTGGTCCGCCACAATGTTGGCGTTCTGTTGGTATGCGTTGGTTTGTTGGGCTTCTTGTCGGACAAACACCTTCCCATTGAACACCCCTGTTGAGCGATCGTACAAGATGCCTTTGTAGAGCTCGCTCGACGTGCAATTCGGCACCGTGTGGTCCATGGTTGTGTGGTTGTCCACATGCTCCTGGTCCTTGGGCAAATACACGCCGTGCATGATGGTGTGGGCACCACGTCCTTTTTGCGCCACGTTCAGTTCGTTCCGCACCCAATGGCCCTGGACCGTCATGGAGTGGACCCTAAAGGTGCTGTCCGACGCCTGGGTCACATGCTCGTGGGCCAAATGAAAGATCTTTCCTTGCTCGTTCTGAACCTTGTCCAACCCCAAGCGGGCACCCCGTCCCACATGACCCTCCAGCAAAGCATTCACCATGCCCGTCGCCTCAGAAGAGGACGAGTGCCAAACCAAAACTTCTGCTGAAGATTGGTCCCCCATCACAATCCGATGCCTGGGACAAACGGCGACATTGGACCCCGTCACATGGTGATGGACCAGCAATGGACGGTCCAATGTGACCCCCTCCTCAAGCTCCAAGTACACTCCGTCTTGGGCGTGGGCGGCGTGCAACGCACCCACCCATTCCCGTTCGTGGTACCCGGACCAATCCGCATCGCCTCCTTGAAGGCGACCCTCGTCCAAAGCCTGAAACAACGGCATGCAAATGACACCTTCGGCCACTGGAAAATCGCACGCCTCCGTGACCACATGGCCATTCACCAGGACCACACGATATGCATCAAGGCCTGGAATCGGCTGCACATGAACATCCTCAGGAATGCCGTGAGGCGCTTCCGGGCTGTTCAAAGGTTGGGCCAACATCGCCGTCAACGGGCTGTATTTCCAACGTTCTGAGCGACGCGTGGGCACAGGCAAGCGATCCAGTGCCGCACGACCTGCCTCTGCCACAGAAGCGAGACCTGAGGACACAGAGGGCGTCAATCCCTCCCAAAAAGCTTTGGATGTCGGCGTTGTATCGGCCATCAAACTGCAGGCTCTTTGATCCAATCGTATCCCTTCTCTTCCAATTCCATGGCCAAATCTTTGGTTCCCGACTTCACAATTTTGCCGTCGGAAAGCACGTGGACGTGGTCCGGAACAATGTGGTCCAACAATCGCTGGTAGTGCGTGATCACCAAAAAGGAGCGGCCTGCTTCCCGCATGGCATTCACCCCCTGTGAGACAATGCGCAGGGCATCGATGTCCAAACCACTGTCCGTCTCATCCAAGATGGCCAGCTTGGGCTCCAACATGGCCATCTGAAAAATCTCGTTGCGCTTCTTTTCACCTCCAGAAAAGCCCTCGTTCACGCTTCGGTCCCTGAGCCGTCCGGCCAGTTCCACCAAGGCTGATTTTTCTTTGACAAGTGCCAGAAAATCCTTCGCGGAAATGGCCTCCATGCCACGGTGTTCCCGCTGGGCATTGATGGCCGCCTTCATGAAGTTCAAGTTGCTCACCCCAGGAATTTCAACCGGGTATTGGAACGCCAAGAAAAGGCCTTCACGGGCGCGGTCGCTGGCGTCCATGTCCAAAAGATCGGACCCATCGAAATCCACAGATCCCTGGGTGACTTCGTAATCTTCTCGTCCGGCAAGCACCGAGGCCAAGGTGGATTTGCCCGAGCCATTCGGGCCCATGATGGCGTGCACTTCTCCGGGAGCAATCTCAAGGTCTAGCCCCTTGAGGATGGCGGTTTGGTCCACTTGGGCGTGGAGGTTTTTGATGGTCAGCATTAGCCTACGGATCCTTCGAGTGAAATGGCCAGGAGTTTTTGTGCCTCGACGGCAAACTCCATGGGCAATTTGTTGAGCACCTCCTTTGCGTAGCCATTGACAATCAGGCTGATGGCCTGTTCCTCGTCAATGCCCCTTTGGAGGCAGTAAAATATTTGGTCTTCTCCGATCTTGCTTGTCGTGGCTTCATGCTCCACTTTGGCCGTCGGATTCTTGGTTTCGATGTACGGAAAGGTGTGCGCCCCGCATTGGTCGGTCATCAGCAAGCTGTCGCATTGGCTGAAGTTCCGAGCCTTGTCTGCATTGGGCATGATTTGCACCAATCCCCGGTAGCTGTTTTGGGACTTGCCTGCAGAAATGCCTTTGGAGATGATGGTGGAGCGGGTGCGCTTGCCAAGGTGAATCATCTTCGTTCCAGTGTCGGCCTGTTGCATGTTGTTGGTCACCGCCACACTGTAGAACTCGCCCACGCTGTCGTTGCCTTTCAAGATGCAACTGGGGTACTTCCACGTGACTGCACTCCCTGTTTCCACCTGGGTCCAGCTGATTTTGGACCGTTCGTGTGCAATGCCTCGCTTGGTCACAAAGTTGAACACCCCACCTTTTCCCTCGGCGTCGCCTGGGTACCAATTCTGGACGGTGCTGTACTTGATCTCTGCGTCGTCCAAGGCAACCAACTCCACCACTGCGGCATGCAGCTGGTTTTCGTCGCGTTGCGGGGCGGTGCAGCCTTCCAAGTAACTCACGTAGCTGGCTTCGTCCGCCACCAAAAGTGTGCGTTCAAATTGCCCCGTACCTGCCTCGTTGATGCGGAAGTAGGTGCTGAGTTCCATAGGGCACCTGACCCCTTTGGGAATGTAGCAGAATGAGCCGTCCGTGAACACCGCAGAATTCAATGCACCGTAGAAGTTGTCGCGCACGGGCACCACAGAACCGAGGTATTTCTGTACCAGGTCGGGATGCTCTTGCACCGCTTCGCTCATGCTGCAAAAAATGATGCCCAGCTCAGCCAACTTGTCTTTGAACGACGTGGCCACGCTGACACTGTCCATGACAAAATCAACGGCGACCCCGCTCAACCTCTTTTGTTCTTCCAAAGAGATGCCCAATTTCTCCATCGTCTTCCGCAACTCTGGATCGACTTCATCCATCGATGTGAGTTCCTTCTTTGCCTTCGGAGCCGCATAGTAGGAGATGGCCTGGAAATCAGGTTTTGCATAGGACAGGTGCGGCCACTCCGGTTCCGTCATGCCCTTCCACGTCTCGTAGGCCTTCAGGCGCCAATCCAGCAACCAAGAGGGTTCGTTCTTCTTCGAGCTGATCAAACGAATGATGTCTTCGTTCAGGCCCACAGGAGCTTTGTCCGAGTCGATGTCTGTCGTGAACCCAAACTCGTAGGCTTTGCCCGTGACCTCCTCTAGGATCTTGTCTTCTTCGTTCGCCATCTTCATTGCTTTGCTCTTCAGAGGGAGAAACTCTCGCCGCAGCCACAAGTTCGATTGGCGTTGGGATTGTGAAATTCAAAACCTTTGCCATTCAGGCCTCCACTGTAGCGAAGCTCCGTGCCCACCAAGTAGAGAAAACTCTTTTTGTCCACGACCACCCTTACACCGTTGTCCTCAAACGATTGATCGTCGTCTTGCGTCTTGTGGTCAAAATCAAGCTGGTACATGAGGCCGCTGCACCCACCGCCTTTCACGCCCACACGCACAAAACTGCCATCGGGCCGGCCTTCTTCGGCCAGCAACTTTTGCACCTGCTCACGTGCGCTGTCGTTCACTTTGATCATGATGTGTGGAAAAACTGGGTCAAAAATACCCCATTTGGGGGATGCAAAGATAGGTTGTTTGGACGCGTTCCAAATAAGCCAATGGACCCAATTCCGACGCCTGCGTCGCATCTTTGGGACATGGCGACGAATGCTCCTCGACCCAAAACCTCACAAGCCCATCTCACCACACAGTTCACCACTGTGGTGGGCATGTCCTTGACCCTGTTTTTGTTGGGGGGGGTCGGCATGGTGACGTGGATGGGGCACTGGGCCACCGGGGCACTGCGCCAACAGGTCCACGTGCAGGTGTACTTGCAGCGCGAACTCTCCTCCAACCAGCTGGACGCCGCCCGACTGGCCATCACTGCTGACCCTGCTGTGGCACAAGCCGTTTATCTCGATCCGACAGAGGCCGCCACCCAGTTGGAGGAAGAATTGGGGGAGTCCTTCGTCTCTTTCTTGGGCTACGTCCCCCTTCCTCCCGTGGTGGACGTGATGATGCAACCCGAGCACGCTGAGCCCCTGTTGCTCGAAGACGTTGCCCGGCGGATGGAGTCCATACCAGGGGTTGCAGAGGTGGTGTGGCACAACGATTTGCTCGCCGCCATCCAACGTGCCTTGGACCGATGGACCCCCATGCTTTTGGGCGCCGCCGTGTTGGGGTTGTTCGTGGCCCTTGCCTTGTTGAACAACACCATTCGACTCACAGTCTTCGCCCGTCGATTCCTCATCCGCAACATGCAATTGGTGGGTGCGCGGCCGCGGTTGATCCGGAGGCCCTTCATCGTCCAGGGATTGGTGCTGGGGATGACTTCGGGCATGCTCGCTTTTGCGGGCACGGCTGGGGCTCTGACTTGGTTGAAAGAGGAGCTGGGCCATGTGCCCATGGGTTGGCTGTTGGGACTTGCTGGCACCTTCGTTTTGGTGGGAGGGGCGCTTGGCGCCGGCTTCAGTGGCGTGGCCGTCAATCGGTACCTCAAGGCTGACCTCGCCAAACTGCACTGACTGCGAATACGGCTGCGAAGCTTACTTTCGCTTCATGAACGACGCTCCCAAGACTCCTTTTGCGTTTGGCCCCAGCAACTTTCGTTGGCTTGGCATCGGCATCGCCGTCCTGATCGTTGGTTACATCCTCATGAGTGGCGGTGGGTCCGATGACCCCAATGTGTTTGATGAAAGCATTTTCAGCTTTCGCCGCATCACCCTTGCACCCACCGTGGTGCTGGCAGGCTATGGCATCATTTTCTACGCCATTCTGAAGAAGCGTTGATTTGGAGGCCCTGTCCTACCTCCTCCTCGGCTTGGTCCAAGGACTGACCGAATTCCTCCCCGTCTCGAGTTCAGGACACTTGACCCTCGGACAGGCATTGTTGGGCCTTGAACAGGAAGACTTGACCTTCACGGTGTTGGTCCATGGCGCCACCGCGCTCAGCACCTTGGTGGTGTTCCGCGACGACATCAAGACTTTGGTGAGGGGGGCCTTCGGACGAGGCGAAAAAGGACGACAAGCGCGCACCTACATCGGTTGGATCTTGTTGAGCGCATTCCCTGCGGCCGTGGTGGGGCTAGGTTTCAAGGATTCCATCGAAGCCCTTGCCAGTCCCCAATTCGTGGGAGGCATGCTCTGCATCACGGCAGGCATCCTCTTTTTTTCCCAAAAGGCCCCAAGTGGAAATCGTCCACTGCAATCATGGCGGGCCTTGACCATCGGGCTTGCACAAGCCTTGGCCATCCTGCCAGGCATCAGTCGGTCGGGAAGCACCATTGGTGCCGCCTTGCTTCTTGGCGTCTCTCGAAAAGAGGCCGCCCGGTTCTCTTTTTTGATGGCCCTTGTGCCCATTGGTGGGGCCACTTTGCTCACGGTGAAAGATCTCCTTGAGCGCCCCGAAACAGAAGCCATTGCTGGCGGGCCAATGTGGGGCTATGCCTTGGGTACGGCCGCCGCATTCTTCAGTGGCTGGCTGGCATGCACTTGGATGATTCGCTTGGTCCAAAAAAGCAACCTCGCTGGCTTTGGGTTCTACTGTGCCGTTGTTGGCATTCTCGCGCTTTTCTTAGGTTAACATTCCCACATGATGCCCAAACCCTCCTCCTCCCTCCTCTATCTTTTGGCCCTCACCCTTTGCGCCACAGGATGCGTCACCGTGACCTTCCCTGAACCCATGCCGGTGCATCGTCGGAACCTCAAGTCCTTTCCCAAATCTTGGCAAGGAGAATGGAAGGCTGTGAATGATGGCAAAGAAGACGCTGAAAATGAAGACGTCATGACCATTGTCAGTGACCGCATCCTAAGCGATGGACAAGAAGACCTCGTGATTGGCGAGCAAGTTGTGCTGCGCCGCATGGGAAGGCGGCTCGTGCTGAACATCGAGGGCGAAGGCCAAAGCCCCCGATGGACACTTGCGGTCGCCCAAAAGTCAGGTGACCAAATCTTGGTCCGTCAATTGGACCCCAAACTCCCTGGCGCCCTGAGACGTTGGGGAAATGTGGTCGGAGAGGACCGAATCAAGCTTGTCTACGACGAAGATGACCCCAACGACAAGCTTCGCGAAGTTCAGTTGAATCCCCGCGGCAATGCCGCCTTCAGACGTTTGGTCCGATTTGGCGCATCCGAAACCATGACCTACCAGCGCGTGCAGAAGGAGCCGACTCCCTGAGATCGCTTCAGCCACGGTCACTTCACCTGACCAGCGGCGTCTTCCAATCGGGCCGACACTGATGCCCAGTTGACCATGCTCAGAAACGCTTGGATGTAGTCCTTTCGGCGGTTTTGGTATTGCAGGTAGTACGCATGCTCCCAAACGTCCATCCCAAGGATGGGTGTCCCTGAGCGCTCCACGCAAGAAGTCATCAAGGGATTGTCCTGGTTGGGGGTGCTGGACACTTCAAGCGCCCCATCCTGGTTGATGAAAAGCCATGCCCAACCACTGCCAAATTGCTTCGCCCCGGCTGCGGCAAAAGCCTCCGCAAACAGCTCGACCCCTCCCAAGTCCCTGTCGATCAATTGCGCCAAGTTCCCTTCTGGCAACGCAGGCCCACCTGGTCGGAGAACCTCCCAGTACAAACTGTGGTTGAAGTGCCCACCGCCATTGTTGCGAATGGCCGCATCCTCCGGATTCACCTCTTGAAGAAGTTGAACCAAGCTGCCTCCTGCACCTTTGGAGCGGCCGGCCAAAGCGGCGTTCAGTTTGCGAACGTAGCCGGCATGGTGCTTGCCATGGTGAATCTCCATGGTCGCCTGGTCCAAGCTTGGTGCAAGGGCGTCTGTGGCAAACCCAAGGGGGGGCAACTCGAACGCCTCTGCGCCCCAAAGACCTGTTTCCTTTGCACCCTTGCTCCCGTCAGCACAACCCAACCACGGCGCCAGCAACACCCCAGTGCCTGCTGCTCCGGTGATTTTTAGAAAAGTTCGCTTGTCCATGGCACAAAGATGCTTCGGAATGCGTTGGATTCAAGTCCCATCCACCAACGCATGTGAACACTTGGACCTTGGCCGGTCCGTTTGGACCCTCTTCTCCTTCGAACTTCCCCCTTCAGCCCATGAAGCCTTCTTCTTCCCATGTTCGACTCACCCGATGGCTTGCCGCCATGGCCTTGGTTCTGTTGGGGGCCATGGGTTGGGGGTGGTGGATGGTGGTGCAACATGGAGAGGAGTGGAAGCAGTTGGGGGTGGAGGCATTGGGCCAGAAGGTGACCGGCACTTTGACCATCGACACCATTGGGTTGTCTTGGTGGAGGAGCTTCCCCGACGTCAGTGTGGACTTTGCCCAAGTTTCCATCCAATCCCCACAAGGTCAAGAGTGGCTTCGTGCACAACGTCTGGGCATGGAAATCGACGTGTGGAGTTTGATGGGTGACCGTCCAACCTTGAAAACGCTCACTGTGGACCAGGGCTCCTTGTTGCTTGAAGAACTCGCCTCGGGACGTTGGAATGTGGAAGAGTTGGTGGGGCAAAAAGGGGGGATGGAAGAGGACCCCGCTTTGGTCAACCTTCCCTTGATGGAACTGACCAACGTGGCGGTCAAGGCGCGATGGCGCAATGGGTCCGAATGGAGTGGACGGTTGGGGCAAGCCTCGATTGAGCCCCTTTTGGATGGGCATTCTTGGTCTTGGGAAATGGAGGCCAAAGAGGTCCAAGGCCAAGGCAACGACCTTCCACCTCTCCAACCCTTTGGCCTGTCCTTTTCTGGGACAGCCTCACGTGGAGACTCGGGTTGGGAGGGGGAAGGCAAACTGTCGGCGGCAGGAATGTCGAGCCGTTGGAAGGCTTCAGTGTCGGAGTCTGACCACAACGTGGCCATCGACTGCCCCGATGTAACCTTCGACGCTTTGGACCATCTGCTTGTCGATCGCCCCTGGACTGGAAAATGGTCTTCAGCACACCACCTGGCCCTTCAGGTTACGTTGACCAAACGCGGGGTCGAGGTGGATTGGAGCGCCCCAGAAAACGATGTTCATTTGGCGCCATCGTGGACTGGCATGAGCATGGCACTGCATGGGTCCTTGCAAGCAAAAGGCCGCGCAAGACGAGGCCAAGGCGGACCATGGCGCTGGGAGGTGACGGAAGCGAGCCTCGAGGGGGCTGGGTGGCAAGTCGAAGGCGCAGTGATGCCTGGTGCGCGCTCCGGCTTGATCTTTCAAGGGAAGGCTTCACTGGACATGACCACGCCCTTTGACGCATGGGTTCCCTCCATGTCAGAATCCGTTCGATCGGCCCTTCCTGCCTCTGGACAAACCCATGCGGAAGGCCGCCTTCGGCTCCACCCCACAGATGGGTTCCTGTCCTTCGAGGGCGACCTCCAGCTTCAACGATGGGCGGGGGTGCTCGATGGCATCCCGTACCTCATCGACGCCCCAAGTTTGCGTTGGCGTCCATCCTCTCTCGACGCAGACTCAATGTTTGTCCAGTGGGCAGGAAACGAGGGCTGGCTGCAATGCCGTGGTTTGACCCCGCGAACGTGGTGGGAAGGAGGTGCCATGAAAGGCAACGTGGACATCGCTGCGGCCAGGTTGAGTGTGGGCCCCATTTTGACGTTCTGGGACCACCTGGACAAAGGTCCCGCAACGCAAGCCCAGCTGTTGACGCCTGGGTCGTCGCTGGCCTTGAATGTGACTTCCGAGTTTTTGGAATGGGACAACCTCGAGTGCACAGGACTCTCCCTTCGAAGCGAATGCACGCACAACCGATGGAACATTCGAAGCGCCCGGCTGAAAGGTTTGGAGGGCCACGCCCAGCTGGAAGGGGGGCTCAAGCCGGGGCGCGCCGGATGGGTGCTGGGGCTGAGAGGGACCGTCGATGACGTTTCCTTGCCAGAGTTGTTCTCCACATACCAGGATTTTGGCCAGAGTTTGCTTCGCCACGAGCACTTGCAAGGCGCCCTTTCGACAGCAGGCAGCTTGGCCATGAGCTGGGACCTCGGAGGAGGTTGGCATGGGGAGCAATTCACGGCCAGTCTTGAAACCCAAATCCGCCACGGACGGCTCCAAGGGTTGGAGGCCTTCGACGACATGGCCAACTATCTGGCAGAGCATCGGCTCATGGCTCCCCTCGTCGATCCCGACGACTTGCGCGGAAGACTCAAGGACATCGAGTTCCTTCCAATTCAACAGCACATTGAGGTGTCACAGCGTCGAGTGGATTTGCCCAAAACCTTGATTGAGTCCTCCGCCATGAACCTCAG
This sequence comes from uncultured Flavobacteriales bacterium, assembly GCA_938085425.1. Lineage (GTDB taxonomy): Bacteria > Bacteroidota > Bacteroidia > Flavobacteriales_D > Sanyastnellaceae > UBA11663. The sequence goes on along the minus strand of CALKGQ010000008.1, from coordinate 21,371 downwards.
TATTGAAGGGGTGTACACTTTCGACCATCTCATGGACTACACCATCGGCTTTGCCCTGAGGGACCTTCGTGCCTCAGCCTCGGATGCTGTCGGCGTGATGGAAGACGATGGGTTGGGAAGCCAGTTCTTCTTGAACATGTCAGGACCCGTTTCCGAGCCGGTGTATTCCTACGACCGCGCAGCTGCGAGGGCCCACAGAAAGAGCGCTGTAGAAGCTGAAAAACAACGTTTGCGGGAGGCCTTGCGCGGGGAAACTAAAGAGGAACCTCGCCCAGAACGGCCCAAACTGTTGGACAGGATCCGCAACAGTCAGGAAGATGCGCCGACCGACCGCTCGGACTTGTTGAACCCCGACGACGAAGATTACCTTTGAGCATGGAGCCCCTCGAGATGCAAGACGTCCAACAGCAACTTGTCCGTTGTCAAAATGCGCTTGACCAGGCGCGGCAAAGTGGTTGGGACCCTGACCTTGTTTTGGCATTTGAAGAAGCCACCCGTCTTCTCCACGAAGGCGCCATTGTCAGACGCCATCTTGCCACCGAACCTCCAGCCACATCGCCATTGGAGGTGCCTGGCGAAACCGCAGACGCCGCGCCCCCTCCAGAACCTAAAAATCGATTGCTCGAACCTTTGGAGGACGAAGAGGTCGCGCCCAAGAATCAAGTGGACCTGATCTCTAGCATTGGCGAATTGACCTTGGCCGAAAAACTGGCCCTTCAGCCCCTCCAGAACGTTGCGGAAGGGATGAGCATTCTTGACAGGGCCCAATTCACCAGTGTCTTGTTTTCTGGCGAAGAGGAAGTCTTTGGCACTTTGCTGGGCAAGCTCGAACGGGCCTCGACACAGGAAGAAGCAATGTCGCTTTTTCAAGAGGCCTTGGCGACCTCGGGCGATCCAGAGGAGATTGAGGAGCTCAAAGAATCTTTTGCCAAACGCATCATGCGAACCTTCGTGTCATGAGTGGAGGCAAGCTCGTGGTCGTGCCCACACCAGTGGGCAACCTAGGCGACATGACGCAGCGGGCAATCGACTGTCTCAAAGAAGCCCATCTCGTGCTGGCTGAAGACACCAGAACCACAGGAAAGTTGTTGCGTCACTTTGGCATCGACACCCCTTTGCGGTCCTTCCACCAACACAATGAACACCGGGCCTTGGAAGGGGTGGTCCGTGAGCTTCAAGGCGGCATCACCTTGGCCCTTTGTTCCGACGCAGGGACCCCAGGCATCTCCGACCCTGGATTCCTTTTGGTCAGGGCCTGCGTCGACGCGTCGATCGACGTCGAATGCCTGCCTGGAGCCACCGCTTTCGTGCCGGCCTTGGTCACCTCTGGTCTCCCCACCGACCGCTTCTATTTCGAAGGGTTCCTTCCCCACAAGAAAGGTCGGCAGAAAAGGCTGGCAGCGTTGCTCAATATGCCCTGCACGGTGGTGCTTTATGAAAGTCCGCATCGCGTGGCCAAATTGATGGCCCAAATGAAGGATGCTGGGGCCGGAAATCGTCCTGTTTCCCTTGCCCGCGAGATTTCAAAATTGCATGAAGAAATCGTTCGGGGCACGGTCGACGAATTGATGCTTCATCTCGAGGCACACCCCGCGAGAGGGGAGTATGTCGTGGTGATTGGTTTGGCTCCTTAAAACACCACCCTTTGCACCTCGTTGACCCGTTTGACAGGCACAACTGTCAACCCCTTGGGAGGTGTCGGATGAGAGCCGTGGCCTGAAATCAACATGCGCTCCATGCCAAGACGTGCAGCCTCCGCCATGCGCTGCTCGAGCCTTGGAACAGGCCGAATCTCACCACTCAATCCAACCTCACCGGCAAAACATGTGCGGTTGTCCAGCGGCAGGTCCAAGCTGGAGCTCAAAATGGCAGCCACCACAGCAAGGTCATTTGCTGGATCTTGGATTTTCAATCCCCCCGCCAAATTCAAAAACACGTCCAACACGCCCAGTTTGAACCCACAGCGCTTTTCCAAAACCGCGAGAAGCATGTTCAACCGCCGCAAGTCGAACCCCGTTCCGGACCGCTGGGGTGTGCCATAAACCGCTGTGCTGACCAATGCCTGAATCTCCACCAAAAGTGGTCGGGCTCCTTGAATGGACACTGCGACTGCGGACCCACTCTCTGCAGAACCGCGCTCCCCCAACAACACTTCACTCGGGTGGTCCACGGCGGACAAACCCTCTCCTGTCATTTCATAAATCCCCAATTCAGCAGTGGTGCCAAAGCGGTTCTTTGCGGCGCGTAGCATGCGGTACGCATGGTGTCGGTCCCCTTCAAATTGCAACACCACGTCCACCATATGCTCCAACACTTTGGGGCCAGCAAGAGAGCCCTCTTTGGTGATATGTCCCACCATGAAGAGCGGCGTTCCCGTGGTCTTCGCAAAGGCCGTCAAGGCGGCCGCTGATTCCCGAATCTGACCGACTGAACCAGGCACTCCGTCCTGGTCGGGTAGGTCAAGGGTTTGTACAGAGTCCACCACAACAAGAGAGGGTCTTTCCTCCCTCAAGGCGTCGAGCACTGCGGGCACTTGCGTTTGTGGAAAAATCAAAGCCGAGGGGGCGATCTCGCCAAGACGGTTGGCCCTCATGCGCACTTGTTCGGCGCTCTCCTCTCCACTGACATACAGAACCTTCGCCCCTGTCGCTGCCACCTGCAACGCCACTTGAAGCATCAGGGTGGATTTGCCGATGCCCGGCTCTCCGCCCAAGAGCACAACGCCTCCAGGGACAGCTCCTCCACCAAGCACCCGGTTCAATTCTTTGTCGCCCATGCTCAACCTTGGCATTTCCGCAACATCCACCTCTGACAAAGGTTGGATTCGGGGCGCCTGCAACATGGCTGCACCGGTGCGTTTGCCACGTTGTGACAATTCCTGCACTTGTTCCTCCTCTACCGTGTTCCAGGCTTTGCATTGAGCGCATTGCCCAACCCACTGAGGGTGGGCATGTCCACATTCAGAGCAAACGAACCGTTTTTTGGCTTTTGCCAAAGCTTAGCGGGAGCGGAAGATGTTCACTGTGCCCGTGAATTCTTCGCCGTTGGGAAGCAAAATGGTGTAGAAATACACCCCATCCGCACTCTCAAATCCATACCATGGCGAAGCATTGCGGTAGTTTTCGTCCTCGTAGACCTTGTTCCCCCAACGGTCAAAAACACGGACCAACACCCCCTCAGGGTCCTCCTCCCATGGCTCCAAGCCACGAATGATGAAGCCATCGTTGTATTCGTTGCCGTCCTTGGGCGTGAACACATTGGGAGGCAAGATTTCGCATTGCTGGATTTGGATGTCATATTCGTGGGCAAGCCCGCCTGGGAGGCATGGGTTGGCCACAGAAGCCGTCATGGTCAGGTCATAGCCCCAACAACTGGGTGGGAATTGCTCTCCTGTCAACAACAAGACATTCTCTGCCGCGAAGGAGACCGTGGTGTCCGCGCATTGCACCGTCCAAGAGTAGTCGCTGTAGTCTGGGCCATTGATTTCAGCATTGAGGTCAAACACCTCAGGCTGACCCGGACACAATGTGCGTGAGCCTTCATAAATGGGTTGTGGGTTGTAAGTCGGGACATCGCCAATGAAGACAAGTCCACACTCCTCTTGCGGCTCGCAGCCGTAGGGGTCCTCCACGAGCACACAAATTTGGGTGCCATTGATGTCCGTCTCCTCCGGAACCACCCAGGTAAAATCGTCGTCCACAGTGGTCACCGTGCCGTCGGGCCAAGTCACCGTGTAGTCGGCATATCCAGCCAAAAATGCAGGGTTGACACCAAGGTCTGCTGGCTCCCCAGGCTCAATGCCTCCACCATCACAATCCGTGATGGATCCACCGGAAAACAATTCGACATCAAGGGCACTGACAATGTCAATGAAGGCGCAGTCACTGTCACCGTCAGGGAAGCAACCGTTGGTCACGGTGACGCAGTATGAACCTGTCTCGTCCACCTCCCACTCGTTGTCATCTACATCGTCCACGGGACTGCCATTGTACGTCCATTCGTACACCAAGTCCGTGTTCTGGTCGCCCGCAATGGGGTCCAATTCCAAGGTGGCCCCTTCTCCACACAGATAATCGTTCTCCAACACAGGTGCAAAAGCGGCGGTGATTTCCACCTGATCTGTCGCTTCTCCACAGCCGTTCTCCACATCCACCACGAGTGTGGTTTCTGTGTATTGTGTCCAGGAGTATTCGTTGAAGGTGACGTTGTCGTTGCCAGGATAGGGCCAATTGATCGTGGCCGCCCCGGCCGGGTCAAAGATGAAGGCCTCAATGTTGTAGCCGTCGCCATCGCATGCAAAGGCAATGCTGTCGCCACTCAGCTCGATGGTTGGAGGCAAATTCACCTCCTGGTCGTAGCAAGTCTCGGTGCCACACTCATCGTCCGTAAAGCAAAGTTCAAAAACGCCAAACCCTTCAGGCTGCCAGAGGGTGTTGTATTCATCCGGGTTGCTGAAAGCATCACTTGGTGCACCATCCTCCGTCCATGAGCCCAAGGCTGGCTGAACTTCGCAGAAAGCAGGAGCATAATACACCACCAATGATCCTTCCGATCCTGTGGCCAAGTCAGATATTTCCTCGCAAGCTTCTGGATTGACGTTGCAGTTGTTGGCGCAATTCGACAAATTGAAACTGAAAAATTCATCGTTGGCGGGGTCGGCACTCACGTAAGTGATCAACACCGAATCCCCAAACACCAATCCCAAATCCGCCAAGTCCTGCACATTGGCAAAACCTCCAGATGGAAGGGTCACTGTCGAATTGGTGATGGTGCTGTCCGCGTGGATGACATCCACACTCAAGAATGATCCTTGCCAACCGCTCAACGAACTGAACAACTGAAGCTGCAAAAAGCCCTCAGCTGGACTTGAAAAGCCTCCCGAAAATTCCACAGGATCGTAAGGTCCCTCCCCACACACAGCCTCTGTCGTCACCTCAGGAATGGTGGACGCAGACGGGGAAATCACAAACGTTCTACGCCCTTCGCAACCTCCCTCGTCCACAACAGTGACTTGAAACACCCCAGCTGTCAGGGTGGCCGATGGGCCCTCCGAGGAAAGCACCTCTCCTCCACCGCCATTCCAATCGCCGGCCCATATGTAGTCCACAAAATTCTCGTCATCTTCTGGCACCACAGTCACTGTGGCCTCTTGCCCAGGACAAACCGTTTGCAGAATTCCCTCCACCGTTGGCAGATAGTACGGGGTTTGAAACACTTCGAAAGACTCTTTCACCACACAGCCAGACGCCGTCTCTCCCGTCACCACGAAGGTTCCTCCAAATGGAATGGTCGCCTCATTCGCCTCCCAGAAATCGCTGTTGAGGTTCCAACTCCAATCCACAATCGGTTCATCGCCACCATTGGCGGCAGCCACCACTGGCAATTCCGCTCCGGCACAAATGCCAAATTCGCCTGTCTCTGATCCGACATTGACCACAGGGGGGGTCACATCCAACACCTGGATCACAATTTCCAAGATGGTTTCAGCTCCGTCACTGTCCGCTGCAATCATGCTCACGGTTTCGATGCCCGCTTCATTTGCAACAAAAGTCCCTGTGAAGGTGGCCGTCTCTCCGTCGGTCACCAGGAAATTCTCGATGACGTTCGCACCGCTGAGTTCCGTGACGTCCAAGTCCACTGTTTGGGTAGGCTCTGGTCCGAGAAACTCAACGTCGAGTGAGTATTCCTGCCCCAAACAGAGCACGATGGTGTCGCATCCGAGGTTGGCGGTCGGCACCGGGTTCAAATTGTTGCTGATTTCCGCGGTGTTGATGTTGAAGAACTTAAAATCCAGCCAGTTGATGCCGTCGTCGTTGCCCTCTCCAATCCCGTAAGGCCCATTGTACGTGTCGTCGGGCAGGTTGAACCGGCCGAATTGCACATGTGGGCTGACCGAAGGATTGGGGTTGGTGGACTCGCCATCTGCCCCCGTCACCCCTGGATCAGGGCCACAACATCCGCCTCCGCCACCCACATCACCATGCGACCAATTCATGTCCAAGTAGCACACTTGGGCGTTGTTTCCTTCGGGCAAGATGCCACTCTCCGGGTAGGTGATGATGATCTGGAAGCTGTTGGTGAGGTCGTCTTGGTTGTTGTAGTACCCCACGTCAATGTAGTTGACGTACACTGCGTCCTGCGTGCGCTTCCACTTGATTTCGCCGACGGAGCGAATGTCCGTGTCCTGCCAAAATCCGGCAATCTGATTGTATTCCGCAGCAGGGAAGCCCGTAGGTGTCCAGTCAATGACGTCTCCTCCGAAGGAAATCTGGCCCTTCGAGTTCACATAAAAATTCTCGTACTCATCGCCATAAAGATCGAAAGTCCAAGGGGTCGCATTGGGGCTCACAGGAATGGGGTCGGATGCGCAGTCCACATTCCAGCCCGCACCTCCCGAGTTGGCCCAGGCCTGTTCGTTGGGTCCCAGACCGCCAATTCCTGGAGGAGGAACCATCGTGATGTAGGAATCATCTGGCTCCACCCAGCAACCGCATGCATCGTTCTGCTGAACGCGTTGCACCCGCGCTGCCTTCCGTGCGGAGCGTTCCGCGTCAAAACGGTGGTGGTACTCGTGCAAAAAAGTGAGGTAGCGCTCGTTGTCGAAGCCCTCCCAAGCCCGAACCACCGTCCATTCCTCTCGGGTCATGTCCAGCACGGCCTTTTCAAACGATCCGTAGCCATCCATGATGGTCCGAGCATCACGTGAATCTGTGAAGTCGATCTGTGCCGTCACTTGAACTTGAAGGCACCCCATGAAAAGGGCAAAGCAAACGCCAATGAAGGCTGTATGAGATGTGAATGGATTCATCAGTGGATCGTTGTATTGAGAGAAGAACGCACGCTGCCCGTGCAAACGTTGCAGACCGGGCGCGTAAATATAACAAAGTCAGGGGCGCAGGATTCCCGAAGTACCTTTGCTGGCGCATCTGGTGCCGCGAACGACCCGATTTGGCGCGGAATTCCCAGAACTTGACAACCATGAAGAACATCCGCAACTTTTGCATCATCGCACACATCGACCACGGAAAGAGCACCTTGGCCGACCGTTTGCTTCAAACGACCGGAACGATTTCCGACCGTGAGTTGCAAGAGCAAACCTTGGATGACATGGATTTGGAGCGAGAGAGGGGCATCACCATCAAGAGCCACGCCATTCAAATGGACTACAAGGGCGAAGACGGTCAAGAATACATCTTCAATTTGATCGACACCCCGGGGCACGTGGACTTTAGCTATGAAGTGTCGCGTTCCATCGCGGCTTGCGAGGGGGCCTTGCTCATCGTCGACGCAACCCAAGGCATCGAGGCCCAAACCATCAGCAACCTTTACCTGGCGTTGGAACACGATTTGGAAATTGTGCCAGTGCTGAACAAAATGGATTTGGACTCCGCGGACCCGGAAGTCGTTGGAGAGCAAATTGTGGATTTGATCGGTTGCAAGATGGACGACATTCTTCCTGCAAGTGGAAAAACAGGGATGGGCGTGGAGGCCATCCTCGAGGCCATTGTCGATAGGGTGCCTGCCCCCAAGGGAGACCCTGAAGCCCCATTGCAAGCCATGGTGTTCGACTCCGTCTTCAATTCCTTTCGGGGCATCATCGCATACTACCGCATCCTGAACGGCAGCCTTCAAAAAGGCGACCGCGTGAAATTCATGGCCACGGGAAAAGAGTATGGCGCAGACGAAATCGGGGTTCTGGGCATGGATTTGACCCCCAAAACCAATTTGTCCGCAGGTGATGTCGGGTACATCATTTCAGGAATCAAGAATGCGAAAGAAGTCAAGGTCGGAGACACCCTGACGCTTCAAGCCAACCCCTGCCAAGATGCGGTTCAGGGGTTTGAAGATGTGAAGCCCATGGTGTTTGCAGGCATTTACCCCGTCGACACGGAGGACTACGAGGAGTTGAGGGCTTCCATGGAAAAACTGCAACTCAACGACGCCTCCTTGGTTTTTGAGCCCGAGAGCTCCGCCGCTTTGGGGTTTGGGTTCCGATGCGGGTTCCTCGGCATGCTCCACATGGAAATCATCCAGGAGAGGTTGGAACGTGAATTCAACATGACCGTCATCACCACGGTCCCCAACGTCGGTTACAAAGCCTACACCAAGAAGGGAGAGTTCATGGAGATCATGAACCCAAGCGACCTGCCTGAAGCCAACCACTTGGACTACGTGGAAGAGCCCTTCATCAAAGCACAAATCATCACCAAGTCTGAATACGTCGGGCCGGTCATGAGCCTGTGCATTGAAAAGCGCGGAAACCTCACCAACCAAGTTTACCTGACTTCCGACCGTGTGGAACTTACGTTCAGCATGCCACTGGGGGAGATTGTGTTTGACTTCTACGACAAACTCAAGACGATTTCGAGAGGGTATGCCTCCTTCGATTATTTCCCCGATGGATACAAGCAAAGCCACCTGGTCAAGCTCGACATCATGCTCAACGGAGACCAGGTCGATGCGCTGAGCGCCTTGATCCACCGGGACCACGCCTTCACCCTGGGCAAAAAAATCTGCCTGAAGCTGAAGCAATTGATCCCCCGACAGCAATTTTTGATCGCCCTTCAAGCGGCCATCGGGGCCAAAATCATTGCCCGTGAGACCATCTCTGCGGTCCGAAAGGACGTGACCGCAAAATGCTACGGTGGCGACATCACCCGAAAGCGCAAACTTTTGGAAAAGCAGAAAAAGGGAAAGAAGCGGATGCGGCAAATCGGTACCGTTGAAGTGCCTCAATCGGCCTTCCTGGCCGTTCTCAAGCTGGACTGATCACTTGCGGGGAGCCTCCGCTCCTGCCGCATTCTTGTTCGCCAGCTGGCCGCATGCTGCGTCGATGTCTTTGCCTCTTGAGCGGCGAACATTCACAATGAGGTTGCGGTCTTCCAAGAGCGCCACGAAATCTTCCAGCCGCTGTGGCGTGGTTTGCTGAAACTCCCCATCGTCGATCGGGTTGTATTCAATCAAGTTGATCTTGCAAGGCACGTGCCGACAAAAATCGGCGAGTTCCCGGGCGTCTTGCAGACCGTCGTTGAAGTCCTTGAACACAATGAACTCAAACGTTGGCCGCGTTCCCGTCTTTTCATGGAAGTGCCTCAGCGACTCCGCCAGCACAGAAAGGCTGTTGGTTTCATTGATGGCCATGATGTGGTTGCGCTTGGCGTCGTTGGCAGCGTGAAGGCTCAATGCCAAATTGAACTTGACCTCATCGTCTCCCAGTCTCTTGATGGCCTTGGCAATCCCCGCAGTGGAAATCGTGATGCGTTTTGGGGACATGCCTAGACCCGGTGTCCCGGTGATTCTGTCCACCGACTCCAGCACGTTCTTGTAGTTCAGCAAAGGCTCCCCCATGCCCATGTAGACAATGTTGGAAAGGCCCTTGCCTTGCTGCTCGTGTGCGAGGACGTTCAGCATTTGGACTTGGTCAAACATGTCGCCAGCCGTCAAATTCTTGAGCAGCTTCAACCGACCCGTTGCGCAGAATTTGCATGCCAGGCTGCACCCCACCTGCGAACTGATGCATGCCGTTAGACGCTTGGTGGTGGGAATCAACACGCCCTCCACGACCCGGTGCTCGTCTCCATCAATCTGATAAGCGCACTTGACCGTCCCATCTTTGGACCGCTGCGCCTCCACCTGATGGATCCTCTCCAAAGCAAAGGCGCCTTTGAGTTTCTCCCGGAGGCCTTTTCCCAAGGAAGTCATGCCGTCGAACGATTCTGCACCGTGCGTCCACAACCATTCGGACACTTGCTTGGCCCTGAAGGGTTGCTCGCCCAACTCCAACAGCGCCTTTTGGAGGGCTTCGTCAGAAAGGGTGCGGATGTCCTGCAATGTGGTCATGGTCCAAAGATAGTCGCCCTGCAAAGGCTCAGCGCCGTGGTGTCAAGCCGGCATCACTAGAGCCAATTTCTGCTTCAAAGATTCCCTTTTGCGCACGGCCATGGGCACGGTGGCCCCCGAGTCAAGCTGCACACTGTTGTCCCGGTAATTGCACGACACCACGCGCTCAAGCTGCACGAGGTGGCTGTTGTGGGTGCGGTAAAACATGTCGTTGCTCAGCATCTCTTCCACCCGTTTCAAGTTTTTGCTCAGGGTAAGCCTTTTCCCAGAGGCCAAATGAAGGGTGGTGTAACTGCCTTCTGCCTCAGCGTGGACGATGTCCTTGTGGCGCACAAAGTGGCGCTTCCCTGAGGTGTTGATTTCCAGCCGCCTCATGGCGGGAGAAATGGCGCCCTTCCCCCGCATTCTTTTGTGAAAGAAGTCCATGGTCATTCGCCTGGTACATGTCTTCAAATCTTCCCGATCGATGGGCTTGAGCAAATAGTCGAAGGCCTCTTGACGAAGGGCTTCCACAGCGTAGCCATCATGGGCAGTGGTGTACACCAGAAAAAAATCCCGGTCCTCCAAGGCACCCGTCAATTCGAGCCCAGAGCGATGGGGCATGTGGATGTCCATGAAGACCACATCCGGGGCCAAGTCTTCGATCAGCCTTTCCGCCTCGCGCGCACTGGCAGCGGTTTGCATGATCCGAATGGAAGGACAAGACCGTTCAATTTGTCGGCACAACAAGTCCCTGCAATGGGGCTCGTCGTCGACGACCAGGGCGTGAAGTTGTCGAAGCATTTCAAGAGTTTGGACCCAAGAAAAAACGAGAGCTTCAAGACGCCGTCTAGGTGTTTACAAGCGTTGGTCGATGGTTTGTAAACGACACATCTTATGTGAATTGGCCCAAGAATGGAGGGTCAAAACAAACCGCGTGCCGCTTCGATGGCCGCGTAAATGTCCACGGGCAAATCGCGCTTTTTGGCCTTGCGCTTGTCGTAGCCTGAACGCACGACCACGGCATCCAATGCGGGAATGGACAACACAAATTGGCCGCGCAGGCCCTCCATGCATGAAAAGGCCAGGCCATCGTCCGTGGTCCCCAGCCAGATTTGGTACCCGTAAAACCGAGTGTCCACTGCATCTGTGGTCTCTGCCATGGGGGTCAGCATGTCCGTCACAAACGCTTTGTCCAACAGCTGTGTTCCTTTCCAGCTGCCCGTGTCCAAAAGCAACTGTCCAAACCTCGCATAGTCCCTGGTGGTGGCGTAGAACTGCGCAAAAGACCGTTCGACCGCGCCGTCTTCTGGGTTGCCGTCAAGTCCCCAATAGGCTGCGTGTTCCGCCCCCATGGGTTCCCACAGCGCCTGGTGGATGTCGTTGGACAAATTGCCTGGTCGCACCGCATCCAACATTTCACCCAACAGCATGGTGTTGCCTCCTTGGTATTCGAAGGGGGCGCCAGGTTGTCCATTGACGCGGTAGGGTTGGAGCAGCGTCCTGTTGTCCTCCCGGTAATAGGCCTTGGCTTGGAACCCAATGGGGTCTTTGTAATTCTCCCCAAACGAGATGTTGCTTCTCATCTGAAGCACCTCCTCCACTGTCAAATCGGCATCGTCCCCTTCCCCAAACCGAGGCAAGAATGCACCGAGGGGGTCGTCCACCTTCACCAAACCCTTCGTCACAGCGTGGCCCACAGCCATCGCAGTGATGGATTTGGCCACTGAAAAGGAATTGGTGCGGGTTTCCAAGTCGTGTCCCATGAGGTACCGTTCGAAGACCAAGCTGTCGTTCTGGAGGACCAAAAAACTTGCTGTCTCGCTGTTCTCCAGCCATGCCTGACCTGCAGGTTCCAAGGTGGCCTTGCCCCACAATGGTCCTTCGGGCCAAGGTTGCGGATTGGTGGACGCCGGCAACTCCCGCAAGTGGTCGCGGTACACCATGTCGTCGATTTGGGCGTTCTCCCATCCCCTGAGCCAACATTCTCTGATGCCTCCCCAAACGTAATCGAGGTTGGTCCATATGGACACGAGATAAACAACGGTTCCCAACACAAGAAGAATGAACGCGGGCTTTTTCATGACGTGGAATTCAGATGGTGCAGTGCAAGGTCGGGACAACAAGGGTCCTCTTTTGAATCAAACCTCCTGCCATTCCAAAAGTTCGGCCAAATGTCCCTGCAATTGGATGCGAACCTCGTGTTGGTCCAAGGGTTGGCCCACCTCCTGGGACAAAGACGTCACCCCACGGTCGGCGATGCCGCACGGAACGATCAAATCAAAAAACGCCAAATCCGTGTTCACGTTGAACGCCAAGCCATGCATGGTGACCCAGCGGCTGCACTTGACCCCGAAAGCACAAATTTTCCTTGCGGACTTTCCCGATGCCGGGTCGACCCAAACCCCTGTCAGTCCTTCGATTCGCCCTGCCGTCACACCATGGTCCCTGCAGGTTCGGATGACCGCTTCCTCGAGCAACCGCAGGTACTTGTGGATGTCTGTGAAGAACTGATCAAGGTCGAGGATGGGGTACCCGACAATTTGTCCGGGGCCGTGGTAGGTGATGTCTCCCCCGCGGTTGATGGGGTAATACTGCACCCCCAAACGCGCCAATTCCTCTTGTGACGCCACCACATTGGCCGCTTCGCCACTTTTGCCAAGCGTCAGCACATGGGGATGCTCCACCCAAAGCATTCTGGATTGAGGCATGTCCAAGTCTGGGGCATCTGCAGGGCCTGGATCCTTGGGGGCCAAACCCGCATTCCGACGGGCAATCTTCCGCTGGACGATGTCTTGAAAAATGGACTCCTGCAAGTCCCATGTCTCCTTGTAGTCCCTCATTCCGAGGTCCTCGATGTGAACGCGTCCTGTCATTGGATGCCCGACAGCGTCTGCTTCAAATGGTCGATGAACCGGATGTCCACAGGGTCCGTGCCCGAGCGCTCGGCCAGCACCAGCGACATCCAGTCGCCCACCCAAACGGCATCGAGCAACTCCCCCCACCGAGAAGCCCCATCGGGCTCCACCACCACCACATCCGCCCCTTGGTCTTGGAAGATTTGGGCCGTGATGTCCATGCGGTGCTTCGTCCGTGGATGGTCTTGCGAGGTGCGGACCACCACGGCAACGTGCCCTTCGTCTCCACTTTCCCAACCCACCAATTCGTTGTGGTTCATTTCTGGAAACACTTCGACATTCGCCAAGACCTTGCTGTTCTCGTTCAGCTGCTGCCGCCAGCGCGTAAGAAGTGCCCGCCACGGGGTGTCGGCATACAGGAACACCTTCTTCCCTTCCAGTGCCAAGGCCAGGGCTTCGCCTCGCTCTTCGGCAGAAGCGCCGTCGAGGGCATGGACCGCTTCCTTCAAACCCTCCCAATCTTGGGAAGACAAGACTTGGAGGTGGTGGAGCAACATGGCAAGTCCCAAAAAGGAACGGCCAAACTGCGACCTCGGGGGATGCCCCCCCGGCATGGTCACCGTGGGCCAGTTGCCTTGCTCGGCCCTTGACAGCAGTTCGCCTCCGGAGGTGACCGCCGCGAGGGTGCATCCCCGCTCCTGGGCCTGAGCCAAGGCAGCAAGGGTCTCCTCCGTGTTTCCCGAATAGCTTGACGCCACCACCAAACAATCTCCATCCACCCAATGGGGCAGGGTTTGGTCTGAAATGGCCATCACGGGCGAAGGCGACGATGCACGCAGCATGTCGGCCATCACAGCCCCTCCAATGCCACTTCCGCCCATGCCGAGGACCACCACTCCACGAAAAACGGATGGGTTCGCCACGGGCCGCAAGACTTCAGATTGAAGCGCCTCGCGCATTTGGCTCCCCAATCCTTCGATCAGGGAGCGCATGTTGGGCATGTCTTCAGGTGTTGTCATCCTTCAAAGGTCGCCAATGTCATTTCATGTTGTACGCAAAGCCCAAACGGATCCAGCGCCCGGGCTGCTCGACATTGCCCAAGTCCACGTAAGACTTGTCCAATGCATTGTCCACCCGCAGATAGGCCCTGAAGTCCTCCATGTGAAAGGCCTTGCTCAAGGTGAAGGAAACCAAAGAAAACGGCGCGTATTCGACCTCTTCACCCCCAGGAGCCACGTAGCCTCCCATCCGATCTTGGTGGCTCCACCTCGAATCCAATCTGAAACTGGCTGGCCCTTCCAAGCCCACAGACGCATCCACCTTGGTCTGGATCCCGTCCAAGACATAGTTGCTCTCAAAGCCCGTACTCGACTCGCTTGCCTCCATAGCGGTGAATCCCAGACGTGCATAACGAAGCTTCCAATCTCCTGTGGCACTTTCGTTTGGTGCGATGCTCAGAACCGATTCCAAGCCCTTGAAGGTCACTTCGCGCAAGTTCACAGCTTGTGTGATGTTGCTGCCATTTTCACGCACCCAGTCGATCAAATCATGGCCTTCTCTTTGGAATACAGCCTGCTCCAACTGGAGCGCATACGCGGCCTTGGGGGTGAGGTTCCAACGAAAGCCGACCTCCACGTGATCGGACCATTCGGAGGCCAAGTCTCGGCTCCCAACCGCCCCGCCTACGGTGTAGTAGAGGTCCGTGAAGGAGGGGTGCCTTACGGATCGGTTGGCAGAAGAAAACAGAATGGCCGAACCGTTGCCCAGGACATCCACGGACAGTTCCGCGCCAGGAACAAACCTCGCACCAAACATCGTGTTGTGGTTCCAGGCCGCAGTGGCCGCCAAGGCAAATGCCCCCAACGTGGCACGATGACCTAACGCTACATCTGTGTTTTGGCGCAGGTCGGCCCTCCGGTACACGCCTGATTCATCGCCAAGACTGTCCACCCCAAGCACATTGCTTTTGACAAATTCCCGTCTCGAGTCCACCGACACAAACGTCTCCCCCAGAGAAGAGCGGAGGCTCCACCTAGAACGCGCGCCTGTGGTATGACTGATGTGTTGGTTGGGACCCCCATACCAGCTGGCACCGGGGGCATAGATGCCTGCGGTGTCCCCTGTCATGACGTAAAACCCATCCTCTGTCTGCTGGAAAAAGTCCTCCCCCTCTCTGAAAAGCTGAAAGAGGTCCGTGTGGCTCCTGTGGTAAGCTGCGGCTTCGAAATGGGCATCACCCATGGTTTTTTGGAACAAAGCCTGTCCTTGAAAAGTCTGGGTTTCTTCGTATTGCAAGGGGAACGTTGAAGTGTAAAAATTTTGGGCACCAAAAGCCTTTCCCGCATACCCGACGCTTGTGCGCAGCGAACCCCAGTCCCCGGCATACCATCCGGCGTAACGGGCCCGAAGCATGGAAGCGTCCGTGTTGGTGCCAGCCCCCAAGGTTCCGTTCGTGCCCACCCGACTCACCGACACGCGGTGCCTTCGAACTTGGGCCGCATCCATGGACGAACCAAAATCCAAGGTTGCCTTGGCGCGCATCCAAGCATTGCTTCCTGTCTCCGCCACAATCAAGCCCCCATCTTTCGTCGATGGCCCTGCCGTCAAGGCCACAGCTCCGGCCATCGCACCTGTGCCCAACGCACTGGTGGCTCCGCCGCGGAAAACCTCCACGCGTTGGATGTCTTCCATGTCCAAGGGCAAGTCCATCAAGTGGTGGCCCGTTTGCGGAGCGCTCCATCGGACACCATCGACCCACAAAGCGGTTTGTTCGAAGGTTCCCCCTCGGACGCTGAGGTCGGTTTGGATGCCCAAAGGGCCTCGCTGCCTGACGTCAAGCCCGGGAACAGATTCCAGGACATCGCCCAAGGAAGCCGCACCGGTTTGGGCCACTTCTTCAGGCCCAAGGACCACCAGCGCACGAGGCGCGGACAGCGGCGAGACGGTAGAAAAGGGTCCGGTCACAGCAGCCACCGGAATGGCTGTGGTGTCCTTTGCCAAATCGTTTTGGGCAAGGGCTTGAAAACCAGTGAAAGAAAGGGACGAGACCAGGAGAAGGGACCAAGGGGTGCGTATCATGTTCGTTGTGTTGTAAGCGAGGCTTTTACAGTGTCAAACCTACGCGTAGAAGTCCATGCTCGGGACTGCTCAGGTGCGTACATTTGAACACATGATTCGTAGTGAACAAGAGCAGCAGCGCATTGACTCCGTCCATGCACTTCGCGCCAAAGGCATCGAACCTTATCCCGCCGCATCTTTCGAGGTCACCCACCACAGTGGACCGCTCAAAGAAGATTTCAAAGAAGGGGTCAAAGTGCGGATGGCCGGACGCTTGATGAACCGTCGGATCATGGGGAAAGCCTCCTTTGCAGAATTGCAAGACCGCGAAGGGTCCCTTCAGATTTACCTGAACCGAGATGAGCTTTGCCCAGGAGAAGACAAGGGTCTGTACAACGACGTTTTCAAGAAGCTGCTCGACCGCGGCGACTTCATTGGTGTGGAAGGGGAAACATTTCTCACTCAAGTAGGAGAGCCTTCCGTGAAGGTCACCTCGTTGACCGTTTTGAGCAAGGCCATACGCCCATTGCCCGCGGTCAAGGTGGAGGAGGATGGCACCGTCCACGACGCGTTCACAGACCCCGAACTCCGTTACCGCATGCGCTATGTGGACCTCGTGGTCAACCCCAAAGTGAAGGAGACGTTCGCCGCACGCTCCACCATCATCCGCAAAATCAGAGATTCTTTCGATGCAAAAGGTTGGATGGAAGTGGACACCCCTGTGCTTCAAAGCATTCCCGGTGGTGCCGCGGCAAGGCCGTTTGCGACCCACCACAATGCGTTGGACATCCCTCTTTACCTCAGGATTGCCAACGAGTTGTACCTGAAGCGCTTGATTGTGGGCGGTTTTGATGGCGTCTACGAGTTCAGCCGAAACTTTCGGAACGAGGGCATGGACCGCACCCACAACCCAGAATTCACGGTGCTGGAGTTGTACGTGGCCTACCAGGATTACCACTGGATGATGGAGACGACAGAAACGTTGTTTGGCGACCTCGCACAAGCCGTGCACGGCACCACCCAAGTGGCCCTTGGGGCGCACACCATCGACTTTGCGCCCCCCTATGCCAGGGTGACCATGCGGGATGCCATCCTGGAACATGCCAAGGTGGACATTGATGGACTGGATGAAGAAGGCTTGCGGGATGCCTGTCAAGAACACGGCATCGACACCGACGAGAGCATGGGCCGCGGAAAGCTCATCGACGAGCTGTTTGGCGAAAAGTGCGAGCACCACTACATCCAACCGACGTTCATCTGCGACTACCCCACCGACATGTCCCCCTTGACAAAGGCACACCGGGACAAACCAGGGTACACCGAGCGTTTTGAATTGATGATCAATGGGACGGAAGTGGCCAACGCCTATTCCGAGCTGAACGACCCATTGGACCAACGGGCGCGGTTTGAAGACCAGCTGACCTTGTCCGAGCGAGGAGACGACGAGGCCATGTACATCGACCATGACTTCCTCAGGGCGCTCGAGTATGGCATGCCTCCCACCAGTGGCATCGGCATCGGCATCGATCGGTTGGTCATGATGATGACGAACCAAACCTCCATTCAAGAAGTCCTGCTCTTCCCTCAAATGCGGCCAGAGGCTTTTGAAAGCGGGGCTGGAGACGCAGACTTTAGCGCATTGGGGGTGCCTGAAGCCTGGAACGAACACCTCGTTGCTGCTGGCTTCCCCACCCCCAAAGAAGTCCTTGACGCCAAGCCTACACAAGTCCATCAGCGCCTCAACGGCTTCCGAAAAAAGAACAAACTGGACCTTCCTGCACTTAGCCTGGAAGAAGTCACGAACTGGTACAGTGACACCTCCTCATGAGCATCCCCACCCAACAAGATGTCATCGACATCGTCAAGACCATTTTTGACCCGGAAATTCCTGTGGACATTTATGAACTTGGGCTGATTTACGAAGTCAAAGTCTCTGCAGATGGCTTCGTCCATATCGACATGACCCTGACCTCCCCCAATTGTCCTGTGGCGGAAAGCTTGCCCCAAGATGTGGAGGCCAAAGTGGCCTCCTTGGACGGGGCAACAGGCTGCAAGGTGACGATTGTGTTCGAGCCAACATGGACACAGGACATGATGAGCGAAGAGGCCAAACTGGAACTCGGGTTCCTATGATGCGCCAGCCTGAAAATGACGCCCCCACAAGGGGCATTGCTGTGCTTGGCTCCACAGGATCCATTGGCACACAGGCCTTGGAGGTCATTCGCGAGCAAAAAGAATCCCTGCATGTCGAGGTCTTGTCTGCGAACAGCAGCGCCGATTTGCTTGTGGCGCAAGCCTTGGAGTTTCGTCCCAACGCCGTGGTGATTGGGGACGACTCCAAATGGAAACAGGTGAACGATGCCTTGTTCGACCACGGCATCAAGGTGTACGGTGGCAATGAGGCATTGGAACAAGTGGTGGAAACGGATGGCATTGACATGGTCCTTACGGCCATGGTCGGCGCCGCTGGACTCAAGCCCACAATGCGCGCCATTTCCGCTGGCAAACACATTGCGCTGGCCAACAAAGAAACCCTTGTCGTGGCGGGAGAGCTCGTGATGAAGGCCGCACAGCAGCGAGGCGTTGCCATCCATCCGGTGGACTCTGAACACAGCGCCATTTATCAGTGCCTGGCAGGAGAGACCCACAACCCCATCGAGAAAGTCATTTTGACGGCTTCAGGAGGTCCCTTCAGAGGAAGGTCGTTGGCTTCCCTAGAGGGGGTCACCAAGGCCGATGCCCTTCGACATCCCAATTGGGAAATGGGGGCCAAAATCACCATCGACAGCGCATCCTTGATGAACAAGGGGCTGGAGGTGATTGAAGCCAAGTGGCTGTTTGACGTCGATGCCGATCAAATCGATGTGGTCGTGCATCCCCAAAGCATCGTGCACAGTTGTGTGCAGTTCGAGGACGGAAGCATCAAGGCCCAACTTGGCCTGCCCGACATGAAGCTGCCCATTCAATACGCGCTGACCTTTCCGAGGCGACTGGCCAATGACTTTCCCAGATTCAACTTCATGGAGCACCCGTCGTTGACCTTCGAACAGCCTGATACGGAGACGTTCCGAAACCTCGCCCTGGCCTTTTCTGCCTTGAAAGAGGGTGGAAATGCGCCGGCCATCCTCAATGCCGCCAATGAAGTGGCGGTCGCAAGGTTTTTGAAAGAAGACATTGAGTTCTTGGACCTCCCGCGGGTGGTTGAACATGCGTTGGGCAAGGTGTCACACCAGCCACAACCCTCCCTTGAGGATTTGTTGGCCTCCGACCAGGAAGCGCGGCGCATCGCCGCTGAATGGAAACACTGAGGCCCCTCAGATGGTCATGATGTCGGCCTCCTTGGCAGACAACACGGTTTCCACTTGTGTCACGTATTGATTGGTCAACTCCTGGACCATGGTCTCCCCCTTCTTCAGGTCGTCCTCCGACATGCCCTCGTTCTTGGCTTCTTTGAGAAAGTCGTTCGCGTCCTTTCTGGCGTTTCGGATGCCCACGCGGGCACCTTCGCCTTCCGATCGAGCGCGTTTGCTCAATTCAATGCGTCGCTCCTCCGTCAAAGGGGGCACGTTGATGATCAATACCTCGCTGTTGTTCATGGGGTTCAGTCCGAGGTTGGCGTTGATGATGCCCGTGGCCAAAGGGTCGAGCATCGCCTTTTCCCAAGGCTGCACCACAAGCGTTCGCGCGTCCGTGCTGTTCACATTCGCAACTTGGCTCACCGGCGTCATGGTGCCGTAATAATCGACCCGCACAGACTCCAACATGGAGGGGTGCGCCTTTCCCGCACGGATTTTTCCGAGTTCTCCCTCCAGCCTGCCAATGGCCTTGTCCATCTTCTCGCGCGCTTCGTCCAGCGCCATTTGAATTTCTTCGTTCATCTCAGGTCGTTGTCTCTTCTACTTCTACAATGGTGCCAATGGCTTCGCCAGCCAAGACACGTTGAAGGTTCCCGGGCTTGTTCATGTCGAACACCACAATGGGGAGGTTGTTTTCGTTGCAAAGGGTGAATGCCGTCATGTCCATCACCTTCAGACCACGCTCAAACACCTCGCTGAAGGTGATGCGCTCAAACCGCGTCGCCGAGGGGTCTCGCTCAGGATCTGCGGTGTAAATGCCGTCCACACGGGTGCCTTTCAAAATGACATCTGCATCAATCTCCACCGCCCGAAGCGACGCCGCAGAATCCGTCGTGAAAAAAGGGTTGCCTGTGCCCCCTCCAAAAATGACCACACGGCCCTTTTCCAAATGACGAACGGCCCTTCTTCGGATGAAGGGTTCGGCAATTTGTTTGAGTTCGATGGCGCTCTGAAGTCGGGTGTCGAGACCTTCTGCTTCGCAAGCACTTTGCAGGGCCATGGCATTGATCACCGTGGCCAGCATCCCCATGTAATCCCCTTGCGTCCGCTCCATTCCGCCCTCCTCCGCTTGCACTCCTCTGAAGATGTTTCCACCGCCAATGACAATGGCGCATTCAATGCCTTGGTCCACAATGCCCTTGACCTCCTTGGCATACTGGGCCAAACGCCCATTGTCAATGCCAAATTGCTTGTCACCCATCAGGGCCTCGCCACTGAGCTTGAGGAGAACGCGTTTGTACTTCATGGTGTCGCGAATATCGCCCAAAAAGCACGAAGGCCACCCATGGGGTAGCCTTCGTCACATCGGGGTGTCATTCGCTGTCTCAGCCGAGAGCCACGCGTGCAAAGCTTGTGACCTTGCCACCGCCGTTGCCGGCAACGTACTGGCTCACCGTTTGCTTGTTGTCCTTGATGAACGCTTGGTTCACAAGGGTCACCTCCTTGAACCACTTCTTCAGACGACCTTCCGCGATGCGGTCGGCCATTTCTGCTGGCTTGCCTTCTTGAATGGCCAAGTCCTTGCCAATCTCGCGCTCCTTGGCGATCAGGTCTTCAGGAATCGACGTCTCGTCCACAGCCACTGGCGCCATGGCCGCAGCTTGCATCGCCACATCGCGTCCAACCTCATTGCTCACTTCACCTTCAAACGCAACGGCCGTGGCCAAGCGGTTTCCTGGGTGGATGTAGGCCACCACTTTTTGGCCCCGCACCACACGCATGTCACCGATTTCGATGCGCTCACCAATTTTTCCGACTTCCTCAATGATCTTCTCGGCAACAGTGAGTGACGAACCCGTGTAGGTTTTCGTCAGCAAATCTTCCTTGCTGTCCACGGCTTCGGCCAAAGCCAAATCGAGGAGCGTTTGGGCCACAGCCACAAAATCGCTGTTTTGGGCCACAAAATCTGTCTCGCAGTTCAAACTGAGAACGACGCCGGTGTCGCCTGAGGCATTGACCGCAGACAAGATGGCGCCCTCACCAGCTTCACGGTCACTGCGCTTCGCAGCTACTTTTTGGCCCTTCTTGCGAAGGATTTCAATGGCGGCTTCAAAATCGCCGTTTGCCTCGGTCAAGGCTTTCTTGCAATCCATCATCCCCGCGCCTGTGTGCTTGCGGAGTTTGTTGACTTCAGCTGCTGTGATGCTCATGATGTCGGTCTTGGTTGATTGGAAAAATGTTCAGTGTCTGGGGGCGGGAATTACGCCTCGGTCTTGTCGTCTGTGGCGTCCGCTTCTTTCTTCGCTGTAGGCTTCTTCGCTGCGGGTTTCTTCGCTGCGGG
>CALKGQ010000007.1 GCA_938085425.1 uncultured Flavobacteriales bacterium | reverse complement strand
TCTGCGACAGTGAAGAGACGGGTTGCATGGACGACACAGCTTGCAATTTTGATGCAGACTATGTGTTCGAAGACAATGACTCTTGCACGTATGCGGAGACCGGCTACGATTGCGACGGCAACTGCAATGATGACGCAGACGGCGACGGAGTTTGTGATGAGTTTGAAGTCGTTGGGTGCATGGACGCGATGGCTTGCAATTACAATGACATGGCGACCGACGACGATGGCATGTGTGCTTTTGCCACGGCCGATTGTGAGTCATGTTCAGGGGAGACCGACGGTTCTGGAACCGTGGTGTTGAGTGATGCCGATGAGGACGGCATTTGCGACGAGGATGAAATTGTGGGTTGCACAATAGAAGAGGCTTGCAACTACAACCCGGAGGCCACAGATGCAGACGACGAATCCTGCGTTTTTGCGGAGGAGTTTTTGGATTGCGATGGCAACTGCTTGAATGACGCAGACGGCGACGGGGTTTGTGACGAGTTGGAGATTGCAGGCTGCACCAACGCAGTGGCGTGCAACTTCAATTCCGAAGCCACAGACGACGATGGCAGCTGCACGTTCCCTGGTGAGGCGTGTGACGATGGCGATGACAACACGGAGAACGATACCCTGAATACGGACTGCGAATGCGTCGGAACGCCCATCGTGGGCATTGCCGAGGCATCGTTGAAGTTCGCGATGTTCCCCAACCCGACCTTCGGCGAGGTGACGTTGCAAGTGGCTGGCTTCCACGCCCAAGCCAAAGTGCAAATCATGGATGCCGCAGGGCGGATGGTTTGGACGGCTGAAAACATGGTGCTCCAAGGCAATGTTGTCTTGGACTTGTCTGCACTCCGCAGCGGCACCTACAATGTGATGGTTTCAGACGAGCGCGGCGTAAGCGTCCGTCGTTTGACCATCCAACACTAAACAAGGACTCCAGAGGGCCTTGTGCCCCTTATAGGATTCATTCAACAATCTAAGAGAAGCCCGGGAAACGTCCCGGGCTTTTTGTTGCCCCTAAGGGGTTAGCGCCTCAACCCTGCTGCTCCTCCAATTGTGAATCGTTGTGAATCAAATGGATAAGCCATCATATGGGCCAATGGTCCTGGTTCTCCCGCTGGTCAGCCAGAAAATTCTATCTTGACCCCGAATCACAACGTTCTCTTATGAAGCATATTTTTCTTCTTGCTGTTTTGAGTTGGGCCATTCCAATTCTCGGGAATTCCCAAGACGATCATGGGTACACGCTGACCGTGGAATCCGCCCCCGCTGTAGGTGCTGGTGGTACAGTGTACCGTTTCTATGTGGACATGGAGGACGCCACGGACCGCATGAGTGCGGTGTTTGGCAACGACCAAGCGAGCTTGATTGTGAATGCTCCAGGCGGTGTGTTCAACAGCGCATTCAACTCTGGTTGGAGTGCAGCGGGCATCAACCCATTGTTCTTGCCTGCGTTCCCAGACCTCGCTGACGACTCGTACGCTACAATTGGTTTGGAAGGTCCTGCTTCTGGTGTTCCTGGTGCAGCGGATCCCTCTTTGGTGGAGGATGCCAACCAACCCATTTCTCCATTCTTCCTGACGCCTGGTGCGACAGCTTTGGAGAGCACGACATTGACTGGAGCTTCATGGTACGTTTTGAACACAGCGAGCAATGGTTTGCCTGATGATGATGGCCGTGTGTTGGTGATGCAAGTCACGACAGCGGGCTCAATCTCAGGTCAAATGAACCTTCAGGTTTTCCCACTTGGTGTGGGCGCAGACCAGGTCCAAGCTTCGATTGTCTTTGAAGGTGTAGGAACGTTTGGTGTAGGAAGTGCCGATGTAGAGGGTTGTACAGATGAGACGGCTTGCAACTACGACATGGATGCCACCCTAGACGACAATTCTTGCTTGCAGCTTGACGGGTGTGGTGTGTGCGGTGGAGACGGCATTGCAGAGGGCGACTGCGATTGCGATGGCAACGTCCTTGACGAATGCGGTGTCTGTGGTGGCGATGGCATCGCGGAAGGGGCTTGCGATTGCGATGGCAACGTCCTTGATGAATGCGGTGTCTGTGGTGGCGATGGCATTGCCGAGGGCGACTGCGATTGCGATGGCAACGTCCTTGACGAGTGTGGTGTGTGCGGTGGCGACGGCATCGCCGAGGGCGATTGCGATTGCGACGGCAACCAAGAGGATGCGCTCGGTGAGTGCGGAGGTTCTTGTGCTGCTGATATCGATGCCGATGGCATCTGTGACGACGTGGACGACTGCGTTGGCGAGCTTGATGCATGTGGCATCTGCAACGGCCCAGGTGACATCTACGATTGTGGGTGTTCCAACATCCCAGAAGGGGATTGCGACTGTGATGGAAATCAGATCGACGCCATTGGGGTGTGCGGTGGGAGCTGTGAAGAAGATGTCAATGCCAATGGAGTGTGCGACGAAGAGGAGCCCGTTGGTTGCACCATTTCAGTGGCATGCAACTACGACCCAAACGCCGTTTTTGATGACGGCACTTGTGATTTCACTTCATGCTTGGTCTTTGGTTGCAATGATGCAAACGCATGCAACTTCGATCCCGACGCAGACTTCAACGACGGAAGCTGCACCTATGCCTCATTCCCCTACGATTGCAACGATGAATGCGTGAGCGACGACGATGGTGACGGCATTTGCAATGAATTCGAAGTGGCTGGTTGCACAGATGCCAATGCCTGCAATTTTGCGGCAGAGGCCACCGATGAGGCTGGCAATTGTGCCTACCCTGAAGAATTCTACGATTGCGACGGCAACTGCTTGAACGACTCAGATGGCGACGGCATCTGCAACGAGTCAGAACTTGCCGGTTGTCAAAATCCCACAGCCTGCAACTATGAGCCTTTGGCCACAGAGGAGGACGGGTCTTGTTTGTTCGACGACGTTCTGGGCAATTGTGGTGGTGGGTGTGAGGCGGATGAGAACAACGATGGGATTTGTGACACGGAAATCTTGGGTTGCACAGATGAAATGGCGTGCAACTACAATCCTTCGGCATCTGAAGACGATGGCTCCTGTGCAGATTTGGATGTCCTCGGTGAATGCGGTGGAAACTGCGCCGAAGACGCGGATGCAGACGGGATTTGTGACGATGTCGACGATTGTTTGGGGCAATACGATGAATGCGGCCAATGCAATGGCTCAGGCACGTTGGGTTGCACCAACCCTGGCGCATGCAATTATGACCTGGATGCGGGTTGCGACGATGGAAGTTGCACCTTCTTGGACGGTTGTGGTGTTTGTGGTGGAGACGGTTTCAGTGGGTGCACCGACAGTCTGGCCTGCAATTATGAGGGAGCTGCTGGGTGCGACAATGGCTCCTGTCTTTACGACGACGCCATTGGCGTTTGCGATGGAGACTGCCAAGCAGACATCGACGGGGACGGCGTGTGTGACGATGTAGACCCTTGTGTTGGGTCCATTGATGCTTGTGGCATTTGCAACGGTCCAGGAGAAATTTATGCATGCGGTTGCTCAGACATTCCAGAGGGAGATTGCGACTGCGATGGAAACCAACTTGACGTGCTTGGTGAATGCGGAGGCAATTGTCAAGCCGATGAAGATGCCGATGGCATTTGTGATGATGTGGACGACTGTGTCGGTGCGTACGACACCTGCGGCATTTGCAACGGACCTGGTGAGGTCTATGAATGTGGATGTGCTGACATTCCAGAGGGAGATTGTGACTGTGACGGCAATGTGGAGGATGCGCTTGGTGAGTGTGGTGGTTCTTGCGAGGCTGACGCCGACATGGACGGCATCTGTGACGATGTGGACGACTGCATAGGTGAGCTAGATGCTTGCGGAATTTGCAATGGACCTGGTGCGATTTACGAATGCGGATGCTCGGACATTCCTGAGGGCGACTGCGACTGTGAAGGAAACCAGTTGGACGCATTGGGCGTGTGTGGCGGCGACTGTACGGCGGATGAAAACGACAATGGCGTGTGCGATGATGCTGAAATCGAGGGATGCACGGATGCTGATGCTTGCAACTTTGATCCATTGGCCACGACAAACGACGGCAGTTGTGACTTTTGTTCCTGTGGGGGTGGAGAATCTTCTTACCCTTTGGAGGTGGTATCCTCCCCAGCTGTGGGAGAGGGTGGGACGGTCTACCGATTCTATGTTCAAATGCAGGATTCGACCGACCGCTTGAGCGCGGTGTATGGCAACGATCAGGCGGGTCTTTTTGTGAATGCTCCGTCGGGCGTGTTCAACAGCAGTTTCAATTCGGGCTGGAGTGCTGCGGGAATCAACCCATTGTTTTTGACAAACTTTCCAGACTTGGCAGACGACACCTACGCGACCATTGGCTTGGAAGGACCTGCGGCGGGGATTCCAGGGGCGGCGGACCCTTCTCTAGTGGAGGACAGCGCGCAGCCCATCACACCGTTTTTCCTCACTCCTGGAGAAACAACCTTGGAGAGCACGACTTTGACCGGTTCTTCTTGGTACGTCTTGAACACTGCCAGCAACGGTTTGCCTGATGCAGATGGACGTGTCCTGGTCATGCAGGTGACAACGGCTGGCGACATTTCGGGCACGATCAATTATCAAGTGTTCCCGTTGGGCGTGGGTGCCAACGATGTCCAGTTGACCACGGATTTTGACGGAACCGGCACCTTTGGTGGAGCCAGCCAGGCAACAGGGTGTGGTTGCACAGACTCTGGTGCTTGCAACTACAACCCCACTGCCGACTATGAAGATGGATCTTGCGTGTACATCCAAGAGGGGGATTGCGATTGCAACGGGAATGAAGAAGATGCCATTGGCACCTGCGGTGGAGATTGCCTAGCAGATGCAGATGGCGATGGGGTTTGCGACGACGAGGACGATTGTGTGGGTGCGTTGGACGATTGCGGTGTCTGCAACGGAGGCAACGTGAGTTGCACCGGTTGCATGAATGACTTCGCATGCAACTTTGACCCAGAAGCCACCATCAATGACAACGATTTGTGCGACTACGAATCTTGCCAGGGGTGCATGGATGAGACGGCGTGCAACTACGACCCTGAGGCGACCTTCGACGACGGCACCAACTGCGTGTTCATCGCAACTGGCGAATGCGATTGCGAGGGCAACGTGGAGGATGTGGTTGGGGTTTGCGGAGGCGATTGCACTGAAGACTTGGACATGGATGGCATTTGCGACGATGTCGACGAATGCATTGGTGAACTCGATGCTTGCGGCATTTGCAATGGTCCTGGCGAAATCTACGAGTGCGGTTGCAACGACATTCCTGAAGGCGATTGTGACTGCGATGGCAATCAGCTCGACGCTTTGGGGGTGTGCGGGGGAGACTGCCTCGCCGATGTCAATGACAATGGCCTTTGCGACGATGCTGAAGCAACTGGCTGCACCGATCCTTTGGCCTGCAACTTCGATGAAATGGCGACATTGGACGATGGGTCATGCACGTATGCAGGGGACTTGTACGATTGTCTTGGCAATTGCCTGAACGATGCCGATGAAGACGGGATTTGTGATGAATTGGAAGTCGTCGGCTGCACGGATGAAACCGCCTGCAACTACAACCCTGAGGCCACCGACTCCGATGAGGAGTCATGTGTGTTTGCAGAACCTTTTTACGACTGTGAAGGAAACTGCCTGAACGATGAAGACGGCGACGGCATTTGCGACGAGTTGGAAGTTGTGGGCTGCACCAATGTGGAGGCATGCAACTTTGACGAGTTGGCCACCGACGACGACGACAGTTGCATTTTGATTGGAGATGCCTGCGACGATGGCGATGCCACCACCATCGACGATGTGATCGATGAAAACTGCGATTGCGTCGGGACCGTGGATGGTGTCGAAGAAGCAGGATTGGCGTTTGCCATGTTCCCCAACCCCTCCACTGGAGAAGTGACGCTGGCTGTAGACGGTCTGCGTGCAGGTGTGCAAATCCAAGTGTTGGATGCTGCGGGCCGCATGGTTTGGAACCAAGGGGGGATGGTCCTTCAGGGCAACACCGTGCTTGACCTTTCTTCCTTGAGTACAGGAACCTACAATGTGATGCTTTCAGATGAGCGTGGCGTTCGCGTCCAGCGCTTGGCCATCCAGCGCTAACCATCACTCCGAGTGGGCGTGCTTTGCAGGCGCGCAGAAAAGCCCGGGCCATGAAGGCCTGGGCTTTTTATTTGCCGATGCAGAAGTGCGAAAAGATGTGGCCCAAAATGTCGTCGGCGTGCACTGCTCCTGTGATTTCTCCGAGGTGATGAAGGGCCAACCTGGCATCCACGGCGACAAGGTCACCGGGCGTGTCTTGGGACAGGCCGTTCCGCACGGATTGGAGGGCTTTTTGGGCGGAGGTCAAAGCCTCAAAGTGCCGCAAATTGGTCACGACGAGCTGGTGGCCGTGGTCGTTGGCGCGGTGCTGCTTCAAGAGTTCGTTCCGCAAGGCGTCCATTCCTGCTCCCGTGGCTGCACTCAGTTCGATGGAAGGCAGGCCAAGAGATGAATCATTGGGCTTGGGCCCGAGGTCACACTTGTTCCACACCACCATCACTTGGGCTGTATCTGGCAAGGAAAGGGCGTCGATGCGGTCTTGGATGTCCTCGCCCGAATCTTGGGTCACGTCCAGAAGCAACAGGACCGTGGCGGCACTGGCTGCTTTTGCAAGGGCCCTGCGGATGCCTTCCGCCTCGATTTGGTCTTTGGTGTCCCTCAATCCTGCGGTATCGATGAAGCGAAATCGGAGTCCGTCGATGGTGCATGCATCTTCGACGGTGTCTCTTGTGGTGCCAGGGATGTCCGACACGATGGCCCGTTCGTCCCCCAAAAGGGCATTGAGTAGGGTGGATTTTCCGCGATTGGGTGCGCCAACGATGGCGACGGGGATGCCCTCTTTCAAGGCATTTCCTGAGGCAAAGCTGTCCGCGAGTTGGCCCACCCGCTTGAGAAGGTCCGCAAGCAAGTCGTCGAACCTTTGCCGGTCTGCAAACTCGACATCTTCCTCCGCAAAGTCGAGTTCCAACTCGAGCAAGCCTGCAAAGCCAATCAAAGCTTCACGTAGGGCATTGATTTCCCGTGCAAATCCACCGCGCAGTTGGTCAATGGCCAGCCTGTGGGCCCCCGCATGCTCTGCGGCAATCAAATCGGCCACGGCTTCAGCCTGGGTCAAATCGAGCCGGCCGTGCAGAAAGGCCCGTTGCGTGAATTCTCCTGGTCCCGCTTGCCGGCATCCCGCCTCAATCAGGGCTTGCATGACCTCCCGCTGGATGTAGGGGGAGCCATGGATGTTGAATTCCACGGTGTCCTCCCCTGTGTAGGAGCCTGGACCACGCATCACGAGGGCGATGCCCTCGTCCAACATGATTCCCTTGGCATCCTTGAACTTCCCAAAGGCAATGGAACGGTCGTTGATTTCATTCAAAGCCTTCGAAAACACCTTAGAACCAAGGGGAAGAGCGTCCTTGCCGGACACCCTGATGACAGCGATGCCACCGGCACCAGGCGCGGTGGAGATGGCGCAAATGGTGGCGCCATCGACTGCATCTCGAAAAGGGGAGTTCATGGCGCGAATTTGGCCTAAATTTGCCGCGCATTCACAACCAAAGGCCATTGGATTGGTCAACCCATTCAAAACACACAACATGAGCGTTCTCGTCAACCGCGATTCCAAAATCATCGTTCAAGGCTTCACAGGAGGTGAAGGCACCTTTCATGCAGGCCAAATGATGGAATACGGCACCAATGTTGTTGGCGGTGTGACCCCTGGAAAAGGAGGTCAAACCCATCTGGACCGTCCCGTGTTCAACACCGTGTCAGAAGCTGTGGCTGCGACGGGTGCAGATGTGAGCATCGTCTTTGTCCCACCTGCGTTTGCGGCAGACGCCTTGATGGAGGCCGCCGATGCTGGGATCAAGGTCATTGTGGCCATCACCGAGGGGATTCCAGTGGCGGACATGGTGAAGGTGAAGGCCTACATTGACCAACGTGATTGCACCCTGATTGGGCCCAATTGCCCTGGCATCATCACCGCAGGCCAAGCCAAAGTGGGCATCATGCCTGGCTTCATTTTTGAGCCAGGTGTCGTGGGCATCGTGTCCAAGTCAGGCACGCTGACCTACGAAGCTGTGGACCAATGCACCAAGGCAGGCCTTGGCCAAACCACGGCCATTGGCATTGGTGGCGACCCCATCATTGGCACCACGACGAAAGAAGCGGTTCAGCTCTTGATGGCGGACGACGAGACGAAAGGCATTGTGATGATCGGCGAAATCGGCGGGGACCTCGAAGTCCAAGCAGCACGCTGGATTCAGGAAAACGGCACGAAGCCCGTCGTCGGCTTCATCGCAGGGGTCACAGCGCCCAAGGGCCGAACCATGGGCCACGCCGGCGCCATCGTGTCTGGCGAAGACGAGTCGGCCGAGGCCAAGAAGCGCGTGATGCGCGAGTGCGGCATCCACGTGGTGGACAGTCCTGCAGACATCGGTTCCAAGATGGCCGAGGTGCTTGCTGGGGTGACGGCTTAAGGCCCCAAGGGCTCGGAGTTTGTGCACAACAATTGAGCGTTGCCGGACGTTGACGATGTAGATTTGAGCGTGCGTTCTCATCTCCATTGAATCTCCCTTTCATGCTTCTTTCTCTCGTTGCTGTCTCCCTTGTTCTTTCGCTTTTGACGTGCCTTCTCGTATTGAGGCTTGGACGTAAAGTGGAGGAAGGAGGGGATGCCGTGACCGCGGCGGAGCTTCAGTCCTTGAAGGAAAAGGTGGGTGGAACAGAAGTGTCGATGCGGGAGGAGTTTGGCCGGAGCAGGAAAGAGGCAGCAGATCTGGCCCAATCCCAAAGGGAGGAGCAGCGCAATGCGCAAACGACTTTCGAAAAGAGATTGGACGATCAGGCCAAAGCCCAGCAGGAGGCACTCCGCCAGCAATTTCAGGACCTGCTCAAGCAACTGCACACCCAGGGGAAGCAATCGCTTGAGGCGGTCAAGGACGTGCGTGAAACGGTGGAGAAGCAACTCAAGGAAATCCGTGAAGACAACGGCACGAGGCTGGAGGAAATGCGCAAGACCGTGGATGAAAAGCTGCAAGACACCTTGGAGAAGCGGCTTGGTGAGAGCTTCAAGTTGGTCAGTGAGCGTTTGGAGCAGGTGCACAAGGGATTGGGCGAGATGCAAAACCTTGCCAATGGTGTAGGCGACCTCAAAAAGGTGTTGAACAACGTCAAGACCAAAGGCATACTTGGAGAATATCAGTTGGGCAACATCCTCGAGCAGCTTTTGCCACCTGAGCAATACGAAGAAAACATTGCGACGCGCCCGGGCTCAAGCGAGCGCGTGGAATTTGCCATTCGGATGCCGGGCAATTCCAACGACGATGAGGTGTGGCTGCCCATCGATTCCAAATTCCCTTTGAAAGGGTATGAGGACCTTTTGAACGCCAGAGAGACAGGCGATTTGGAGGCCATCTCGGCAGCGGAGAAGTCCCTGACGGGCACCATCGAGAAATTCGCGAAGGACATTTCCACGAAGTATGTCGAGGCGCCGTACACCACAGATTTTGGGGTCATGTTCCTGCCGATCGAGAGCCTTTACGCGGAAGTTCTGAGGCACCCCGGGGTGTTTGAGACCTTGCAGCGGAAATACCGCATCACGGTCACGGGCCCCACGACCATGTCGGCGCTGCTGAACAGTTTGCAAATGGGCTTTCGAACGTTGGCGGTCACCAAACGAAGCAGTGAAGTTTGGAAAATCTTGGAAGCCGTCAAAACGGAGTTTGGGAAATTCTCAGATCAATTGGAACGTGTGGACAAACAATTGTCCACGGCCAAGAAATCGCTGGAGGACCTTCGAAGCACGCGCACCAACGTCATGCAACGTCGCCTCCGCGATGTGGGTGTCTTGGACGCTGGCAACAGCCAGGACGTGCTTGAACTTCCCACACCAGATGCAGGGACGGCCGATTCATCGGAAGAGCATGAATGACCCCTGCAAGTCGATGTCGCCGGGTTCCTCGTAAGTGTAGGTTCCGCTTTGTGAGATGATGGAAGTGATTTGGTCCGTTCGCTCAATGTGCAGGACGAAGTAGTACGTCCCTTCAGAATCGTTTTCTGTGGGCAGCCAACCGCTGGTGCTTCCAAAGTCGTCATGCCGGAACACCTCGCCGCCCCAACGGTTGAAGATCCGAATGGTGCTGTTGGGGAATTGAACGAGGTTGCGAACCGCGAACCGGTTGTTCAAGTTGTCGTCGTTGGTGGTGACCACATTGGGGATGGTGAGGTCACATTCTGCATAGGTCACTTCGATGATGCCTTCGGAACGAACCGAGCAGGGTGCATCCGAGTAGGAGATGACCACCAAAAGGCCTTCAGAAGAAACCGTCGCGGATTGCCCAACGGACAAGATGGTGCTGTCGCTTGAGCCCTCTTCAAAGAAGGTCCATTGCACGTCGGGCGACCCAAATACTTCAGAGGGCAGTCCAATGACCACTTCTTCCCCCTGGCAAAACTCCCTTTCATCTTCCCAAAGGATGGCCAATTCGTCATCCGTCACCACGTTGACATTCACTGAATCTGAAGGGGAAGGACAAAAGGGGTCCACGACAGTGACAACATAGACTCCAGAATCCTCGACAGAACCATTTTCAATGTCAATGTTGTTCCCTGAAAGAGAAGAGCCGTCTGGCAGGGTCCATTCAAGGTCACTTCCTGAGGCAGAAATTGGAATGGGCTGACCTTCGCAAGTCTCGACATCTCCGGACGCTACGGGGGCTGGTTGGGGCACATGGACGACCACGACAATGGTGTCATTTTCAATGGCACATTCTCCTGTGTACCCCTGGATGACATAGGTTCCTTCGGTACTTTCGTTGGCAACGCCCACATCGACCGTGAGGCCGGTCGAGTCGAATTCATTGGGCCCTGTCCATTGGTAGAGCCCGTTTTCCACGGAGTCGACGGACAATTCCAGGAGGTCCCCCAAACAGGGGTCCAACTGCTGATTGACCGCTTGATACTTCAACTCACCATAGTCGGAGAAGTATCCATAGCGGGTGCCAGAGGAGGCCCCGCCGTTGATGATGCCAAGGTGAAAGACTTGACCCTCATTTTCGATGCGGGTGGCACCGCCTGGGGCAATGTTGTTGTCCGCAGCAATCTGGGCAAACATCCAAGCGGGGTTCGCCGGCACAGGGGCAAAGTCTTCCGCCGCGATGATGCCTGTTGCCCCATTGACGGTGAAGTCCCCTTCGCCTCCTGCAGGCACGAGCAAATTCATCGCAAAAAACTCATCCGTTGACCTGACAAAAACCACACTGTACGAGCCTGTGCATTTGACACTTGGCAAGAGAGCGCCTCCCAATTCGCATCCAAACCCCGTCGATTGCCACACGGCCACAGGCAAGGTCGCTTGGAGATAAGCGGCTTCATCTTCCATGATGTATTCATAAGATTCGCCCTCGTCAAGCGTGGCCAAATCCACTCCATCCACAGTCAATGTGGTGTTGTCTTGCGTGGCACAAACTTCAATGTGGTCCGACCAGTTGAGGTAGCCCCGCACGGGGATGTACTCCGTTCCCAAAATGTTGTCGGGCACCATTTGGTCCCCCATCAAATCTTGACATGTGCCGCCCAACAAGTTGCCTATGGCCGAGTCGTCATGCAATGTGACGGCCACAGGACGGTCGGAGACAATGCTCGTGCCAGTCGGGTGCGCCAAGGCGGAGGTGTTGACAGCCCTTGCACAATAGGTTGAGCCTGCAAACGGCAGAACCACAGAGAATGGGACCCCTGCAACATGCCCCACCAATGCCTGGCTGGGGACAATGGTCAATGTTGTGTTGTCCTGAGTGGCGACCACATCGAATCCAGCCGTTGATGCCGCATATCCATTGCCAGTGAAATTTTGGAAAGGCAAGTGAAAAGAAGTCCCCAAAGCATTGCCGCCTTTGAGCGCAAAGATGTCTGGGTTGTTGATCCTGCTCACCTCGTAGTAGGCTGCAATGTTTGCGGAACTTGTGATGTGGATGCCCTTCCCGGAGACGATGTCAGCGGGCCAGTTTTCATACCAAGATAGAGAGTCTGTCAGGTCAACGGACAGCGCGCTGTTGGCATCAAGCGTCAAATTGTATGGCGCATAATCGGGGTTGGCTGGCATGTCCACGACAATGCTGGCGGGCGCATCAAAGGACGCAAAGCGCAACAAGATGGGGGTGTCGCCATGTTGGGCCGTGACTTCGGGGGCCACAAACCAAAAGTCGTTGTCCACTTGCCCCGACATCGTAGCTGACCAAGCAACAAAAACCAGCATCAAAGGCCCGCAAATCCAACCATTGTTCATGCCACAAGTATAAGACCCAATGCGTTGCAGGAGGCCCCAAGACTCTACATCCAAGCCCCTTTGTGGGCCACCACCCGCGCGTTGGCAAGGTCCTTCAATTGAAGGGCAAGTGACGTTGGGAGGTACCGCAGGTGGGCCACGCCAGAGGAGGTGTGGAAGGTGAGGTGGGCCACACCACGTTTTTCGTGGATGCGGTTCTGATGCCACTCCACTGCCTGAAGTTTGGTCCAATCCATCATGACCCTTTGCCGGAACAGCCAGCCTGAGTGAACAGACAAGTGACGGCCATCGGTCGTGGCCCATTGTCCTTGGTGCCATTTCCTGGACCAGGCGCCGACGGTGGTCCAAAGCAGCAGCCCCACCACAGTTCCGAAGGCCGTCCCCAAGCCCAAACCCGCGGCGATCGCCACAGGCATCCAGGCGAGTCCCCTTTTGAACCATCGGATCCTGAAGGCATATGACGTTGGACGCAAAGTCAACAATTTTTGTTCTGGCCAAGTGGGGAAGAGGAGCCCCACCAGTTTTTGGGTGCGGTCTCCATTCATGGCAGGTACCACAAGGCGCATGCTGTCCGGACCTCCTGCGGCCCCTCCAGCAGAAGCCTGCCTCACTTCAAGGGTGTCCATGGACAGCAAACGACGAATCCATGTGTTTTCCCATTTCACCCATTGAATCTTGTGAACGGGAACTTGGAAGGACTGGCGGTTCAGCAGCCCTTGGGTGATGTGGAGGGAAGCGGTTTGGGGGCCACGACCTCCTTGCACCCAAAGGGTCAACTTCCAATGCTTGAACACCGTGGTGACCAGGGATGCGCCGACGGCGATGGTGGCAATGACCACCGGGGAAAGAAGAACCAGCAGAGGGGACAAAAACCACATCACCGTTCTGTAAATGGTCGGAACGGAACTCCACAAGTTGCCGATGACATCCCATGCGATCCCTTGAAAGGTGGCAATGCCCCCAATGGCGAGGGCCACCTTGGAAAGGTGGTTTTGGGAAAGCCCGACTTGGACAAGGGTTTTCCAGTCAAGCGACAAGAGGGGATCCGCAGAAGGAGCCTTCTTGGCCGTGTCCAAGTCTACCGCATCCAAAGACTCAGAAGGTGGGTTCTCGCTGGTGAGCATGGAGCGCAGGGCGTGGGCCTTGTCCCACGGCAAGGCGTGGATCGTGAGTTCAGCACCCTTCGAACCTGCGGTGTCGATCCGAAGCCCACACACGCCAAAGAGCCGTTGCAAAAGATTTTGTTCCACATGGACGGCTTGAACACGTTCCAGTGGAATGTTGGTCTTGTCGCGGACGAGGATGCCTTTGCTCACTTGAAGCTGGCCTTCTTGGACGCGAAATGTGAACCGGGCGAAATGCAAGATGGCTGCCACAAAGGCCACGCCAGCCAATCCAGCAATGGCCCAAAGAAAGAACCTCGCCTCTCGGTCGCCCTGGAAATAAAATGCAATCAACAGCGGCCAAGACATCCGCAAGATCAAGCGTGCCTGAAGTCCCAAAAGGAGAAGAAGCCCAAGGGCGTGCTGGCGCTGCGCAGTGCCAAAGCCATCCGTGGACTTCACCTCAGCCATGGTTTTGGTTTTCCAGCAGAAGTCGGATGTTCTTTGCGGTTTCTGGATGCAGTCCAGGAATTTCGAGATTGGCTCCTGAGCCTCCAGCGGTGAAGAGTTTCAAAGAGCAGTAACCCAGCCACCTCCCCAATGGACCTTGTTGGATTTCGCTGTGTTGGATGCGCGAAAACGGGACAGCCGTCCACGACCTCGACCACCACCCTGACCTGTAGATGACATCGTGCTCACGAACCAAATACCCCCTGACAGGCCAGCCTTTCCATTCTTCCAAGCCCCACAGGGACATGAGGACGACCCAAGCTGTGCCCAGGCCCAACCAAACGCCCAAAGGCGGGTGGTCGCCGTCTCCCCAAAACGTCAGGGCCACCATAGGAGCCAGCCAAGCCATCCCGGACCCAAGGGTGCCAATGGCAAACACCAGCCCCCGTGCCCTGCCGTAAGACGGCTCCAGCGAAGCCAAGGCGTCTTCCGCCAAAGAAGGCAGTCCTTCGAGGTGGACCATGTCGTTGGGGATCGCTTGGAAAGGAGGGGTGGGTTGTGGCATGTTGTGTTGTGAAGGCAGAGATGAAGTGTCAAGATCCTGCAACCAATCGGTGCACGCCGGGCTTGCGAGGTGCCAGGATCAAGTCGCGCAGGGCCATTTTTTCCTCGGGGCGGGCCACGAAGTCCACCCCGGACGTGTCGATCCAAAGCACCCTCGATCCGCGCGCATGCTTGAAATGTTGTTCATACCCCTTGGCCACGCGGTCGAGGTATCCTTCCGGAAGCGCCTGCTCATAGGATCTTCCACGGGCCAAAATTTGGGCTTCCTGTTGTGCGCGTCCTGGATCCAAGATTGCAATGACTTCAGGAGATGGCAGTTGGCTGGCCATCATCTGAAACATCGTCTTGAACAAGTCAAATTCTTCTTTGGGCAAGTTCACCTTGGCAAAAATCAGGCTCTTGGCAAAGGCATAATCGCAGACCAAGCGCTGTTTGAAGAGGTTTCGCCCCAAAATGGCCTGTTGCATCTGCTTGTAACGATCGGCCAAAAAGGAAAGCTCCACGCTGAATCCGTAGGCATCGGGGTTCTCATAGAACTTCTCGAGGAAAGGATTTTCTTCGAAGCGTTCGAGCATGCATTCGGCCCCCAGGTCTTGGGCCAGCCATGTGGCCAAAGTTGATTTTCCGGCGCCGATGCCGCCTTCGATGGCGATGCTTGAATACATGGGTTCAAGGTACTTCAGGCCGGTGCAATTGAACCGCAGGTTTTGGGGCGCATTCTTGCAGTGCCGCCTGCAGGGATTGGCCTTGGACCTGCAATTCAGGTGCAACATCGAGCAAAGGCTGGAGAACAAACCGTCTTTGAAGCATTCTGGGATGAGGCACTTGAAGGGCCTGGGACCCATTGATGGCCTCGCCTTCAAACGCCTCGCCGTCGTCGGTGCACAGGATGTCCATGTCCAAGGTGCGGTTGGTGTATCCTTCTGCTTGTCCGTCGCGGACCCTTCCATGGGCCCTCTCGATGTCCAGGACGATTGTCAGCAGTTCTGGCAAAGGCAATTTCGTTTCGAGTCCCACCACCATGTTGAGAAACGCAGGGGTGCCTTCTGGCATGCCCCAAGCCTCTGTTTCGTAACGTGGCGAAAGGTTCATGCGCTGCACGGCACGCCGTGACACGAGTGTTTCCTCCAACGACTGGAGTCCACGGTCGAGCCAACCATCTCGGTCCGCCAAATTGGTCCCAAGCCCGATGTAGACGGTGCGCAAATTCATGGAGGAGAAAGGTAATGGCCAAAGCCGTGAGGGTCTTACTTTTGTCCTCATGTCATTTGGAAAAAACATCATCAGCTCGGCCATAGGGTCCACGCTAGGTCTCCTTGTTGCAGGAACAGTTCTCATTTTCATTTTTGTGGGGGTGCTTGTCGGTGGATTGGTCGGGGCGTTCTCCGACATCGAGGATTCCGCTGGTCCCAACTTGGAGTTGGAGGATGCCAACATTCTCAAGGTCACGTTGTCTTCGGGCATCGTGGAGCGGGGAGGCAACGACTTGCCTTTCGCCTTCAGCCTTGGAGGAGGTTTGGAGCCCAATGTGCAAATGGGCTTGAACCAAATTTTGGACGCATTTGACCGCGCGGCAGGTGATGATCAAATCGATGGTGTGTTGCTGAATGTGGCCGATGTCTCCGTCATGCCAAGCATGATGGAGGACTTGAGGGCTGGATTGGGCGTATTGAGGGACAGCGGAAAGTTTGTCGTGGCATGGAGCGAGACCATGAGCCAAAGGGCTTTGCATTTCAATTCTGCGGCCGATGAGGTGTACCTGCATCCACAAGGAGGCATGGCCCTAAGCGGCCTGCGGTCCCAAAGCATGTTTTACCCTGGAATGCTGGAGAAGTTGGGCATCAGTGTTACCGTGGTCCGAGGGCCCAACAACAAGTACAAGAGTGCAGTGGAACCCTTTTTTAGAAAGGGGTTTAGCGCAGAAAACCGCGAACAGACCATGGCATTGCTCGAAGGTTTCTGGCAAGACATGGCCCAGGATGTGGAGGCGTCTCGTGGGTTGCCTGAGGGCACACTTGACGACTTGGCCAATGACTTGACCATTCGCGGACCGCAGGACGCATTGGAGGCGGGGTTGGTCGATGGCCTCTTGTACGAAGATGAATTGACCACTGTGCTCACTGAGAAATTGGAAGGGGAATCGCCAGAATTCATTTCTCTCGGAGAGTACACCTTGGAAGAGCGCTTTTTGGGTGGCATGGACGCCTTGGCCCAAATCTTGGAGAGCGCAGAAGATGAGGAGGATGACGAAGAGGAGGGGGAGGAACTTGGGGGCAATGTGGCCGTGATCTATGCCGTTGGTGCCATTGAAAGCGGACAAGGAGACGCAGCCACCATTGGCTCTGAAACAGTGTCAGAGGCCCTGCGTCAGGCGAGAGAAGCCGACGATGTTGAGGCAGTGGTGCTCCGCGTCAACTCTCCTGGAGGCAGTGCCTTGGCGAGCGATGTGATTTGGCGAGAAACCATTTTGTTGAAGGAGGCAGGCAAGCCGTTTGTGGTCAGCATGAGCGACCTCGCAGCATCGGGTGGCTACTACATCAGTTGCGCCGCAGACCGCATCTATGCCAACCCCACCACCATCACCGGATCCATTGGCGTCTTTGGCATGATCCCCAATTTGGGAGGCATGTTGGAAAAGCACGTGGGCATCTCGTTTGACGAGGTGGCGTTGCACGATCACGCCGGACAGCCGGATGGCATGTTTGCCCCAGACGATGTGACCCTCGCCGCCATCAACGAGAGTGTGACCGATGTGTACGAGGCGTTCACGTCGAGGGTGGCGGAAGGTCGTGGCATGACAAAAGAGGCGGTGGAACAGGTGGCACGTGGGCGCGTGTGGACCGGTTTGGATGCCTTGGAAGCTGGCTTGGTGGATGAATTGGGGGATTTGGAGGATGCTGTGGAGCACGCGGCGTTCCTCGCAGAGATTGCCCCTGAGGACATTGACCGCGTGGCCTTGCCCGAGGCAACCGATCCGTTCGAGAGCTTCGTGGCAGATTTGACGGGTGCAGAAATGGGCTTGCAAGCCCTGGGCTTCACCGGGGTCGATCCCGATTTGTTGCAAGAGCTTTGGCAGGTGCGTCGCATGGTGGAATCAGGAGATCCCATCCAAGCCCGGATGCCCTACACGCTGCACATCCACTGAGGACGTGTCGGGGGTGGTCAAACAAGGAGAGCGCATCGATGCTGAAGGATATGCCCAAGCCCCGGGACTTCCAGTTCGTTTGGTGCTCGACAACCTTCGAAGTGGCCAAAACGTAGGTGCATGTTTCCGGTCGGGAGATGCTTTCCGAATTGACGGATTGGACCTATGTGGCATCACCTGCCACCCGCCCCACCGGGACATTTTGAAAAGTGCATTGGGCGCAAGTGACCATGTGCCTTGGCGTTCTTACGGTTCTGCCTTGGAGGCGGTTCAGGAGCTTCAACGCCATGGCTGGAAAGTCGCGGCCATTGAGCAAGCAGAGCACAGCGTCGCATTGAACGATTGGGCACCAGGTCCCTCAGAACGCTGGGCACTTGTGCTTGGCAACGAGGTAAGAGGCGTTTCACCGGAGGTGATGGCGGTGTGCGATGCGGCGATTGAAATGCCGCAATATGGCGTCAAGCAGAGCATCAATGTCAGCGTGTGCGCTGGCATCGTGCTTTGGCAAGCTGCATTGCATCTCCGCCACAAGGCCTAGCACAACATTCGTCAAACCTTGGTCAAGGAGCAAGGCACAAAAAAAGCCCCACCTTGACGATGGGGCTTTTTCAGTGTGGAAGGGCTGAAATCACATGCCCAATGCCGCCTTGTGGTTGCGGAATTCCAAGTCGTTCTGGGCGCGTGCCCGAAGGGTAGGATCTTTTGCCAAAGCGGCGTCGATGTTCTTCTTGACACCTGCGTTGTCTTTCAAACGCGCTGCGCAGATGGCAAGCAAGTAGCTGGCCATGGCACTGTCGTCTCCAGAGTTTTCGAGGGTCGTGCGGGCGCCATTGGCGTCGTCGTTCAATATTTTGGCAAGGGCCAGGTTCAAGGTGGTGTTGTTCCCCATGCTGGAGATGGCCCGACCGTAGTTGCCTTGGGCGATGGCAAGCACGCCTTTGTTGTAGCTCAATTCCGGACTTCCACTTGCTTTGCCATAGGCTGTCTCTGCCGCGTCCATGTCGCCGTTTTGACGGGCCAATGCCCCCACGTTGTTTTGGACAGTGCCGTTGCCTGAGTTCAGCGTTTGGGCTGCGCCAAATGCGTCGCCTGCCTGCTTCATGCGGCCCATGGCCATCAATGTCACCCCAACGTTGTTGTGTCCACGGAAGTCATCGGCATGCACGCGGGTGGTGTTTTGGTAAACTTCCAACTGGTCGTTCAAGTCGTCAAACAAAGTGGCTGCGAAGAGGAGTTCCTCGACCGTCAACATGTCCGCATTGTTCTTGCTCATGTCCACGAGCTCCTCGTCGGTGTACCCACTTACGGTGTAGGTGATGGCGACTTGGGAGCGACGCAAATCAGGGAGGATGCGTTCCTCGATCTCGCTGTAGGTCTTTGCGATGTTCTTGATTTCCTCCTCGCGCTTGTTTTTGTCGCTGTACATCTCGAGAACACGCAAAATCAAATCTTTGTCGGCAATCTCTGAGGCGCGCATGGCTTTTTTGAATCCTTCCCAGTCCTCGCCTTTGGGCATGGCGCGCAATGCGGCTTCGTCCAGATCGATTTTCTTTCTGGCCAATTCACGGCTGACCGCCTTGTTGGCAGAGTTGGCACGCTTCATGGCCAAGTCTTCGTTCAAGTTGATTTCTCCCTCTGGTGATGCGTAAGATGAAGTGGCTACACCCACGACGTTCACGCTGTCAGCTGAAGCAGCCAAAGCCATCAAATCTTTGGCAGCCTTCCAATCTTCATCGTTGTACTCTGCACGTTTGACCGCGCTGCTCTGGTAGTTGTAATTGAAGGTCAAATCTTGCACATAAGTCATGACGCGCTGGAAGTTGTCGGGTGCGATGACGAATTGCTCGTCGGGTTGCACCAAATCTTGAGTGGCCATCACGCCGAGCGACAACTCCACTGCAGGGAAGTCCCCTGTTTTGTCACCTTGGGCACCGGACATGCGGAGCTCCAAGCGGGCGTTGTCCTTCATGGCTGCTTCGTATGGCACTTTGGCCATGTAGCTGATGGACTTGCCGTTTTCCCAGCTGACGACGGTGCCGTTGCCGGCCGCATCAATACCTTGGAATTTGACGGTTTCAAACGCGGCCTCGCCTCCGTCCCAAACGAGGACTGGCGTGGCTTCGACGGTGACCTTTTTGGCGAAGTACTTGGGAGGGAAGTTCCCAGTGATGTCGATTGTGACCTCGTCTCCCTGCAAAACCACAGGGGAGGGGTTCACTTCGAGTTTCACGTCCTCGATCGTTTTGATCATTTTGGGCAGACTGCATCCTGCGAGGAGCACAGCGGCCAGAAGGGTAGTTAAAATACGCATGCTTTGTTGTGAATTCAGGGCAAAAGTAACCAACTCAGGGACAGAAATTAACCGGCGACGACCCCCATGTTGGAGAACTTACGAAGACGGTTGTTGACCCTTTTGTCAGGATTGAGTTTTTGAAGTTTATCGAGTTCAGAAATGAGGACGTCTTTGACGGTTTGGAAGGTGGCCTCTCGGTTGGCGTGGGCGCCCCCCAAGGGTTCAGGCACGATGTCGTCGACCAACCCTAGTCCTTTCATGTCGTCGCCTGTGAGCTTGAGGGCTTCGGCGGCTTGTTTCTTGTAGTCCCAGGACCGCCAAAGAATGCTGGAGCAGGATTCAGGACTGATCACGCTGTACCAGGTGTTTTCCATCATGAACACTTTGTCCCCGATCCCAATTCCCAATGCACCGCCTGAAGCACCTTCTCCGATGACGATGCAAATGATGGGCACCCGGAGCTGGCACATTTCAAGAAGGTTTCTTGCGATGGCTTCGCCTTGTCCTCGCTCTTCAGCCTCCAAGCCGGGATAAGCACCTGGGGTGTCGATCAAGGTCACGACGGGCCGATTGAATTTTTCCGCCAGTTTCATCAAGCGCAAGGCCTTTCTATATCCCTCCGGATTGGCCATCCCAAAATTGCGGTACTGACGCATCTTGGTGTTGATGCCTTTCTGTTGTCCAATGAACATCACAGGTCTTCCCTCCAGCTCACCGAGCCCTCCAACCATCGCTTTGTCGTCCTTCACCGTTCGGTCCCCATGAAGTTCCAAGAAGTTCCCTTCGGTCAGGGCCTCGATGTAGTCCAAGGTGTAGGGCCGGTCGGGATGGCGGCTCACTTGAACGCGTTGCCAAGGGGTGAGCTTGCCAAAAATCTCTTTGGAGACTTCTTCAATCTTGACCTCCAACTCTTCTATGGTGGTGGTCATGTCCAGGTCATTTTTGTCCTGGATCTCCCTTGCCTGCTCGAGTTGCTCACGCAACGTCTTGATCGGTTCTTCGAAGTCGAGATAATTCATCTCCCCAAAGATGCAATCTCTACGAACGACTCTTGTCGCCTGCAAGACCCAAAAACAGGAAGAAATCAAGGGGCTTTTCCACAATCATGTGCGCAACCTGTCGACCATTGCCCTCACCGCCCGTCCACGATGACTGATGGCATTTTTGGCGTTGGCGTCCATTTCAGCAAAGGTTTGGCCAATGCCTTCAGGGGTAAAGATGGGGTCGTACCCAAACCCTTCCGCTCCGGAGCGCTCCAGGGCGATGGTTCCTTTGCAGAGGCCTTCGAACCGCTGTTCAACGCCGTTTTGCATCAGGCAGATGGCGGTGCGGAATTGTGCGGATCTTGCTTCTGGTGTTGCCGCGCCGACGCGTTCAAGCTCGGACAACAACTTGTTCATGTTGGCTTCAGCGTCCCCATGGGTGCCAGCGTATCTCGCGCTGAACACCCCTGGTGCGCCCCCCAGTGCATCCACCTCCAGTCCAGTGTCGTCTGCAAAGCAATCCAAACCGTAGTGGTTCACGACATGCTGGGCCTTGAGCCGAGCGTTGCCTTCAAGGGTGGCTGCATCTTCCACGATGTCTTCGTGGCAACCGATGTCGGTCAAGCTTCGAAGCCGATAGCGGTCCCCCAGCATTTCCTGCAATTCGCGGACTTTGTTGGGGTTGTGTGTGGCAAACACCAGGGTGGGAAGAGCGTCGGAGGTCATGGGACCAAGTTCAGGACAAATCTCGTCTCAACGCCTTGCCATGCTTGTTTCTTGGGATCTTTCCCCACTCCACATGGCGCGGTGCCTTTGCCGTGCCAACGAGATCCTTCAATTGAGACCGCCAAGACGACGCCACATCGGCCGCATGGACACTTTGGGGAAGGGACCCTTGAACGCGCAACACCAATGCCTGACCAAGGGTGTCGTCGGGCCTTCCATAGGCCACCCAGTCTGTGACCCAAGGCTCGCAAATGGCCCCAAAGGCTTGCTCGATCGTGGATGGGTGCACCAGCACCCCACCTGTGTTGATGACGTCGTCGTTTCGTCCAAGCCAACGCCAGCCACCGTCAGGATGAGCTCCAAAGCAATCTTGGGTGGCGTGGGCATGCACTTCCCTCGACGGGGCATGCACCACCATGCAGCCAACTTCGTTGAGTTTCATGGACACAGAAGGCAAGGGCAGAAAGGGGGCATTCAAGTCTGCCTCTTCGCGAAGGTGGCGAAGGGCGACATGGGTCAACGTTTCGCTGCTTCCATAGCCCTCCCAAATTTCCCCCACGCGTGGATTTGCGAGCAAGGCACGTAGCAAGGGGAGGCCGACAGGTCCACCGCCCAAAAGCAGAATGCCCGCACTCCCTTCGCCTCGGTCGATCCAGCCTTGGGCTTGGTGGGGCGTGAGCG
Source organism: uncultured Flavobacteriales bacterium (assembly GCA_938085425.1). GTDB lineage: Bacteria > Bacteroidota > Bacteroidia > Flavobacteriales_D > Sanyastnellaceae > UBA11663. The sequence continues at coordinate 97,848 of CALKGQ010000007.1, read as the reverse complement.
CCACAAAATCGAACGGCCCCTGCCATGTCGGTTCGGAAGAAGGAGGGGTCAAGGTCAAGTTCCAACCCCCAACGAGTGCGCGAATCAGCATGGCTTGTCCTGCCACAAAGGAGGCGGGCAGGGCAAGAACAGCTTGGGTGCCTTCGCCCAATTCAAAATGGGACAGCGTGTCGTTCACACTCGAAAGCACCGCCTTGCGCGAATGTTCTACCAGACGGGGCGCCCCAGTGGTGCCGGAAGTGGTCACCCTCATCCCGGGTTCGTCGCCCTTCTGCCAGCGTTGCCAAACGTCTGCCACCTCCTTCAGCCATGGCGCTCTTCTCGCTTGTGTGCGATTGAATTCGGTCGCGCCAATGGCCGAAGCTGGCCACCTTTGGCCCCCCAAATGAATGGTTCCTCGCGGTGTCAAGAGCCTTGGTGGTTTGCGCCGCATGCACAGCCTGGTTCATGACGGATGGCGCCCAAAAGGGCTTCTCGCCAACGCGTGTCGTCCCGTGGTGATTGCCTCGCCGTGACCAAGCGCCCTTCAACGACCTCGAGGGTCCCTGGCAGGTTGTTGGTGAACAGTCCACCAGTGCCAAGCCCCTGAGGGAGAGGGGCATTTGAAGCCCGCAATGCGGGCTGAACGGCCGCCCATTGGGCAATGGCTTGCAGTCCAATGTTGGATTCTAGGGCAGAAGTGACCCACCAGCCCATTCCCCGCTGTTCGGCCAAACGGGACCAAACGGTGGCACTGTCAAGTCCTCCCAACAAGGAGGGCTTGAGCACCAAATGTTGTGGCTTGACATGGTCCAGCAGGCGCATTCTTTCTGTCATGGCGTGCACACCGATCAGAGACTCGTCCAAGGCGATGGGGAGGATGTTCTCTTCGCACAAGGACGCTAGTCCATCCACATCTTGGGGCAGCAAGGGCTGCTCGATGCTTTGAATCTCGAGGGCTGCGAGGGCTTCCAGCCGAGCACGTGCGCCATCCATGCCCACCTTGCTGAACGCCCCATTGGCATCCACGCGGAGGGCAAATGCAGAGGCCGGACAACGCTCTCGCACGGCCTTGAGCATGCGAAGCTCTTCCGCCCAATCATGAGCGCCCACTTTGCATTTGAGGGTGGTGAAGCCCTTGGAGACGAGCTGGTCAAACTGCTTCATCATGTCGGGGACTTCCGACATCCAAACCAGGCCATTGATGTCAAGGCTTTGCTCCCCTCTTGTGAAAGGGGATTCAGCCACCACACCGCGTCCCCCGCCATGCAGGTCCCAAGCAGCGGTTTCGACCGCAAAACGCACTGCAGGAAAGGAAGCGGGCACGGCCATGGCATCGAGGCGTCCACTGCGGGCCACCCGCTGCAGTGCTGCCTTCGCTTGTTCTTGGGTCTCCGGAGAGAGGCCAAGAATGAGGCTGCATTCTCCCACACCGATCTGACCATGGTCATTTTCTGCAACCAAAAACCATGTGGGCTTTTCCGTCAAGGTGTCCCGCGAAGTTTTGGCGGGTCGGTTGAAATGGAGAGGGTGCTCCACGACAGCCATACGCAAGCCTCCAAACACTGGGGCTGGGGGCCATATGCTGTTTGCCTCCTTCATGTGGGGACGACGGTTTGGTCCATGAACATGAACAGCGCCACAAGGAAAGAGCTGAGTGCCACCCTCTTGAGTTCAGGGTCGAGCAATGCTGGGTCCTTGCATTGCCACACTTGAACCGCATGTCTGGCGTGCACCAGTGCAATCAAAACGTACCACATGGTGCCCTGCCACCGGTCCACTTGAGAAGGGGCTTGGAAGAAAACGGCCAAGGATGACCAGCCCACCGCAAGCAGCAACAGGTGGTAACGCTTTCCGCCCTCAAAGCCCAATTGCACCACCATGGTGCGCTTCCCAGATTCGGCATCCTTGACGTGGTCCCTCAGGTTGTTCAGGTTGAGCACTGCCACACTCATGCAGCCAGAAAACAAGGCTGGCAGCGTCCAAATGCCATGCCACTCATGTGCCACCAAAAGCCCCACACCTAGCACGCCGACAAACCCAAAGAAAAGCATGACGTAAACATCCCCAAAACCCTTGTATCCATAGGATTGAGTCCCGACAGTGTACCGGATTGCGGCAACGATTCCGAAAGTGCCTAAGGTGCCGAGCAAGGCCATCCACATCGCTTCTGTGCCTGTTTCTTGAGCCCCAAAAGCGGGCACGAAGCTGAGGCAAAGGGTGGCGATCCCTGTGGCAAATGCAAGCACCGCTGTGATGCCCATGGCCTGCTTCATCGATTGTGGGGCCAGCAGTCCAGAGGCCAACGCCCGATCCTGACGACCTGCTGCGGTGTCCGTCCCTTTCTTGTAGTCCCCATAGTCGTTTGCGAAGTTGGCCAGGACTTGCAGCAAAATGACCGTCAGCATTGCCCCGGCCACCACCATGGTGAACTGGTGCTGTGCCTTCGGCCCCAATCCTGAAGATTGGGCCAGAGCTGCCCCAAGCAACACGCAAGTGACTGCAAGTGGAAGGGTCCGAAGTCGGGCAGCCATGGTCCAGGCTCGCATCTTATTCATGTTCTCAAATGTCTATATGTCAACGCTTTTAACATCATCAATGAAAGATTGTGTTCATGCTATTTGATGCCGAAGGACTGCAAATATCTTGACAGTTGTGCTGCGCTTTCGACGGGCGGTGTCTGGATTTCAAGGACCGCAAATTTTGGTTCAGCTGCGAGAGCCTCAATGCCTTCTCTCAATTGTCCGTCGTTTTTCGCACAGCGGTACACCGCGTTCATGGCCTTGGCCAAATCCTCGACCCGTCGGGCGGATGGGGTTTCGAAGTGGCGGACAAAGGCATCTTCGTGCTTGGTGCCTGGCAGCCAACGAAAAATCCCACCACCTCCGTTGTTGATCACAACCACTTTCAAACCTCTGTTGACGTCCAACGGGTCGGTCAGCATGGCATTTGAGTCGTAGTGGAATGCGAGGTCACCGGTCACCAACCAGGTGGTGGCGTCGGGGTTCATTTCCCGCCGCGCTGCATGCCAGCCCAATGCGGTAGAGGTGCATCCATCGATGCCAGCGACACCGCGGTTGGCGTGGATGGTCGCGCCTTCTTGAAGACCTTCTTTGACCTTGACCCACTGCATGTATCTGGCAGATGCGCTGTTGGCGACGTGAAGGGCAGAGGGTCTCTTCTTGGGGCCCAAGTGTTTCCAAGTCTCGACCAGACCATTCCAAGCTTGAAGATCGCTCCAAGAAGGGGAGAAGGCCTCGTGGACTTCATGCATGGCTTCACAGGCTTGGTGCCATTCTTCGCCAAATGATTGGTTGGGGCTGGACCTTAGTGCATGGGCAGGTGCGCTTCCGCGAAGCTCCATCCAGGTGTCCCAGCCTTTGCCCTCGTGCAGCTGATCCTCACCAATGTGCCAATGGGGAATGCCCGCGAGGGAGTTTCGCAAGGCCTTGGACATGACGGGCAACCCCAAAGTAAGGATGGCCTCTGGCTGCAGGTTGGACGGCCATTGTCCGTCTTTCAGCAAGCGGTCCCCACCTTCCACAGTCAAGGGGCCGTCGACCCCGGCACTGGCCTCTGCGAGGCATGGCAAGGCTGTGGTGAGTCTTGTGTCGGGGAGTGAGGAGGCTGCGACAGGGCGCGCCCCCACCACTACCAACACCTTCCCGCGTGCAAGAAATTTGGCCAAAGGCACGGGCATGTCCACATCCGTCGCAGGAACCTCTGACCCTCCGCGGGCCTGGATTTCAGTGCCTTGCGCGACGGACGGAACGGGGCCCAAGTCGTAGAGCGGCTCTTCGAAGGGCACATTCAAGTGCACTGGCCCAGCGGATTGTCCGGGGCCACCGTACAGCGATTGATGGACCGCCCTTCTCGCCTCCTGCGTCAGTTCCTCCCGCGTCATGAGGGAGGCGTCCAAGGTGGCATGGTGCACCGTGTGGGGGGCGTGAAGGTGCGTTTGATCGATGGTTTGCCCATGTCCCCTGTTTCGCGCGTGGGCGGGCCTGTCGGCGGTGACGCTCATCAAGGGGATGCGGGAATGGTAGGCTTCAGCCAGTGCTGGACCATGGTTGATGGCAGCTGTCCCTGAGGTGCAAACGACCGGGACAGGTCGCCATGTGGCCAATGCGATGCCCAGGGCATGATGGGCAGCTGCCCGTTCATCCAGGGACACCCGGACCTTGATTTCTGGGTGGTGGTGAAGTGCCAAGACCATGGGTGCATTCCTTGAGCCCGGGCTGACGACCGCATGGCGCACACCTTGTTCCGCCAGGACCTCGACAAGGACCGCCGCTGCAACGTGGGCACTGCTCATACGGGACTCATCCACCATGGGACAAAGTTACGTCCTGTTCAGTCCTGGAAAGCCGGGGCAAAACTTTGGAGTTTTGCCTCGGTTTCTGCCCACTCTGACGCGGGTTCTGAGCCTGCAACGATGCCTCCTCCCGCGAACAGCTGCACCCCATCTTTGGTCCATGAGGCACACCTCAGGTTCACGTAATAGGCGCACCCCAAAGGCGAAGACCACCCCAGAAATCCAGCATAGTACGTTCGGGCATGCCTTTCATGGGATTGGATGAATGCCTTGGCTTCTTGCTCGGGCCGCCCACAAACGGCAGGGGTGGGATGAAGGGCCATGGCCAATTCATCGAGGGGTCCTTTGTATTTGGCAGACACCCTGGTCTCCAGATGCACCAGATCCCCATAGCTCCGGTCCTGGGGCCCTTCCAAGGCGACATCTTCTGCGCCCTGTTGGTCCAAGACGTCGAGGATATGGTCGGTGACGACCTTCTGCTCCAGGCGTTCTTTTTCAGTCCACTGGACAGAATCGTCCTGGGAGCGCGTGCCTGCCAAAGACACGGTGTATACATCGTGTTGCTGGGCCCTTAAAAGGAGTTCAGGCGTGGCGCCGCACCAAGTACCCTCCTGCGGATGATGCATGAGGTACACGAGTGCACTGGGGTGCATTTGGCAGAGTTTCTGGAATGCTTGCTCTGGTCGAGAGCGCGAAGAAATCCATTGGGTGCGAGAGACGACCACCTTGTCCAAGGTGCCCTCTTCGATGTGCCGCAGAGCATGCTGCACCATTTGGAGATGCTCCTCTTGGCCGGTGCTGGCCATGGCGTGACTTTTGGGGAGGTCGAGGATGCCATCCGCCGGGCCGTCGCTGGTCACCACATGGCCTTTCCATCTCAATGCATCGGACGTGCCCTCTGCGTTGAAAGGAACGAAGTGAAAGGAGGTCGTTCCCAGTTCGTCGGGAACCAAGGTGAAGATTTCCGCTTGCCCTGGGGGCCGCCACCACAACTGGGGTGAATTGCGGTCAGCCACGACGCGGTACGATCATCACGGTAAGCCTCGAAGTGCACACCAAATCTCCATTGTCGTCGCGAATGTCAATGGACCAGATGTGCAATTTCCCTCCGCGATGCACCAAGGTGGCATGTCCATGCACCCAGCCTTCGCGCACACCCTTGACGTGGTTGGCATTCACTTCAATGCCTACCGCGCCTTTCCCCGTGCCGTCCACAAGGAAATGTGACCCCACGCTGCCCAAAGTCTCGGCGAGCACCACGCTCGCTCCACCATGCAACAAACCATAGGGTTGGTGTGTTCTACTGTCCACGGGCAGTTTGCCCTTGACTTCGCCATCTCCGATTTCCGTCAGCTCCATGCCAAGGGCTTCGGCGATGGTGTTCTTTCCGATTTCCCGAAGCCTCATCATCTTTGCGTCTTCCATCATGTCAAAAGTACAACCAAAGCCAAACTCTGCTCGCCTCCTTTTGGCAGAGGACACGCCATCTCTTCGTCAGATGTTGGCGCTGAATCTCAAGAGTGAGGGGCACAAGGTGGTGGAGGCCATCAATGGAGTTGAGGCGCTTGAGGCGTTGCGGTCCCAGCGGTTTGGTGCTGCGATTTTGGACGTCATGATGCCAGAAATGGATGGCTTTTCAGTCTGTCGAACGGCTCGACTTGAGGGCATTGAGACCCCGATTTTGTTTCTTACTGCGCGAAACGAAGGTGTCGACCGTGTCGAAGGATTGAGGCTGGGCGCCAACGATTACCTGGGCAAGCCGTTCATGGTGGAGGAGTTGTTGTTGCGTCTGGACCGTCTGCTCGAGCAAAGGCCATCCGACGCCTGGACACAATTGGAGCGCAGCGACATTGGGAAGGGGAAAGTCGATTTTGTGGCCTTTGAGGCGACCTCATGCCAAGGCACGGTCCGCAAGTTGTCCAAGAGGGAGGGCATGCTCTTGAAGCTGCTCATCGGCCGAGAGGGTCAGGTGGTCAGCCGGGAGGACATCCTTCAATTGGTGTGGGGGTACGACGTGCTGCCTTCCACGAGGACCATCGACAATTTCATTTTGGCGTTCAGGAAGACCTTCGAAGACGACCCCAAGTCGCCTCGCCACTTTCATTCTGTGCGTGGGGTAGGGTACAAGTTCACGTATTGAGCCTTTGATTTACAGATGTTTAGGGCTTTGGTGTAAGCCCCAATTCTTTTTTTTTTCGCAAGGGGCAACCCTCGGAAAAACCCCTCGTCTTTCACATGACATGGCTTCGGTCATGTTGGTTTCAATTTTCTTGCAGGTTAAGAAGGGGGCCCCTGGGTCCTCTTCTTTCTTTTTGGGACCATGGCAAGCTTCAAGTGGAGCTCAGGTCAACATGAACCACCTTCTTGGTTTCAAAAAACGGACCGTCAAACCACTGCTTGAGTTCGACGGTGGTGACCGGTGCATCCACTTCGGAGAGTTCTTCTGTCAAGTCCCCGCCTTTTAGGTACAACACGCCATTGGGCAATGGGTGGTTGTGTGAAGGCTTGATCTTGTCGTCCACCCATTCCAAAAACCCAGCCATGCGCTTCACGGCGCGGCTCACCACGAAGTCAAAAGCCCCGGGTACATCCTCGGCCCTGGCGTGCAGGGCGCGGACATTGGTCAGTCCTGCAGCCTTCGCAGCAGCTTCCACCACTCTGACTTTTTTGCCAATGCTGTCGCAAAGCAAAAACTGACATTCTGGATGAAGTACGGCGAGCGGCAACCCCGGGAATCCTCCTCCAGTGCCCACGTCAAGGACCGTGGCCCCCTCTGTGAAGCGAACCACCTTGGCGATGCCAAGGCTGTGAAGGACATGCCTTTCCATGACAAGCGGATCCTTCCGGGAAATGACATTGATGTGCTGGTTCCATTCCCAGACGGTGGAGGCGATGGTGTCAAGTTGCTGCAGTTGGTCCGCAGTCAACTCTGGAAAATGGGGGAGGATGACGTCTTGGGCCGCCATGGTGCTTGGACTCAAATGGATTCTCGGGACGATTCCAGTACCTTGGCCATCATGTCCCGGGCCCTGAACAACTGCGCCTTGACCGTGCCGAGAGGGAGGTTCAATTCTTCAGAAATTTCGTCGTAGCTCTTTTCTTCGAAGTAGCGCAGCTCCACCAACTTTCGGTAACGGTCTTTGAGCTGGGAGACCACTTCCCGCATTTTGGCGATGCGCTCTTGCTTCTGAAGCGCCTCCATGGGGTCGAGGCCATCGTCTTTCACACTGATCTCCATTTGGTCCCCCTCGGAATTGGTGAACCCTCGGTCAAGGGAAAGGGCCTTGATCCGCTTCTTTCGGATGAAGTCAATGGTGTGGTTGGACGCAATCTTGAACAGCCAAGTGGAGAATGCAAAAGCTGGGGTGTATTGATGCAATCTTTTGAAGGCCTTGGTGAAGGCTTCAATGGTCAGGTCTTCCGCATCGTCTTCGCTGAACACCATCCGATTGACCAAATGAAAAATGGCACCTTGGTAGCGGTCCATCAGTTCAGCATAAGCTTTTTGGTCCTTTTTCTCTGTGGCCCGAAGGACAAGCGCATAGTCGTATTGCGCTTTTTCAGAGAGGTTGGGATTCACTTCCATGGGGTCAAATCTGAGGTTTGGCCTTTCCACCACGCCCACCCTCGAAACAAGCTGACGGCCGGCTCCAAAAGGAGGGTCCAGGCCTGCCAAAAGGGTTGGTCCATGCGGTGCAAGAACAGTCCGAAGGTAAGAGTGCGGATCAGCACAGCCGACGTGGCAAGGGCCATGGATGTCCCCGAGGGATTGTGGACAACCCCGACAGCCAGGAACATCCACCCCATGGCTGGCATGCCGAGCCGAAGAAGGGTGCTTCGAGGGTACGCCACGCTTGCCGTGAAATGCCTCGTTTTTTGCTTGCGCCACCCTTTCCAGGTGTCAGGCCATTGGGAGATGGTTTGTCCTTCGGTGGGCAGGCATGCCGTCACTTTGGCTCCTTTACGGACAGCTTCCTGAAGCCAAAGATCGTCGTCACCTGACATCAAATCTTCATGACCTTCCATGCCTTGGGTCCTGTTCCAGATGTCCCGGATGAAGGCCATGTTTCGTCCAAAGCCCAAGTAAGGAGCTCCCGCCTCAATCGCACCCACTGCCCGCTGGGCCAGCCGTTGGGCTTCGATGCGCTGCAAAAGAGAAAGCAGGGAAGGTCTGGAATTCGGGGGCCGGGGGAGGCTGACGCCCACTTGCACATCCCATCGTGTGCCGGCCTCTGCAGTCATGTGAAGGAGCCAATCGGGATGGGCGGGCCTGCAATCCGCGTCCATCACCACCACCGTGTTCGCAGAGGCCGCGGCGACGCCAAGGGCCAAGGCTTCCTTTTTGCCAGAGCGGGTCCGGCTGGCATGCACGACCTGCCAATGGTTCTCTTGACGGGCTTCCTTCTCCAGCAATTCTCCCGTTTCGTCTGTGCTTCCATGGTTCACGGTCACCACGTCCACAGACATCCCCTTGGCTCTTGCGGTCTGAAGGGCTGGTTTCAGTCCCAAAGCGAAGTCCGCCACATGGGGAGCTTCGTTGTGGAAACAAGCGACGACCGTGCACCCAGATGGTGGAACGTCCATCGAGGGCGCCGGTGGATTGCTTTTGAATGAAACGCCATCCCATCGCAACGCCCAAAACCATTGAGTGGCGGCTCCGACAGCGGCGAACATCATGGGGTCAGTGGGTCACGACCATGCGCCGCACCTGCCTATCCCCCCGTCCGCCTTCCCATTGCACCACGTAGGTGCCCGCTGGCCAGGATTGTACGTTCCAACTGTCTTGGCCCGAGGTGACAACGCGTGAGTCCCAGAGTCGGCCTACCGCATCACGGATGGTGGCATGTCCTTCTGCTGCAGGCCACACCATCACCACTTCGTTGTAGGCTGGAACCGGGTACACCGACATGTTGAAAGAAGGCTCAACTTGCACATCAGAAATGTCGTCGGTGCAAAATTGGAACTGCTCTGCAGCCTCAAATTCACCGCCGGTCCCGAGGTCAGAACCGTTCCAAATGAGGTCGCCCGCGATGTCGAGCAAGCTCCAGCTTCCCTCGCCATAGTCGCAGCAGATGCCATCGTCGTACTCGTCTTCAATCCTAAAAATGTAGCACCCTTCAGGCAAACAGAAAGATTCCATGATGGTTTCGCCTGCTTGGTCCTCCGAGTAGGGTCCACCTGTGTAAAGGGTTTGTCCCAATTGCTTCAATTCCCAGGTTGTTTCATCGGGGTAAGCATCCAGGACCAGGGAGAAGTTTACGGTCGTTGTGGGTCCTGCGTACGCGTTGAAATTGACCGATGAGCTGTTGTTGGCAACATTTTCATCTTCAGTGCCATTGGGGTCTGTGACCTGGGCTTCGATGGTGTTGGTGCCCCCTTGGCTCCAAATGGAACCCAGCGAGACAAGCTCACTGGCTCCAGGGGCGAGGTTGCCTGCCCAAGATTGCTGTTGTTCGTCACCTCCGTTGACACTGAAAAGGATCATGCAGCTGGTCAGGGTGTTGTTGCCCGTGTTGGTCAGCGTGATGTCAATGCTCACCTGTGACACATTGCACAACACATCTTGAGGGTACCCTGTGATGTTCACCCCAGCGTCATTGTCGTAGGTGATGGCGCCATCTGGATAGCCATCCCACACCAAAGTGCCTGTGCCGCCAGCATCCAGATAGTCGGAGAGGCCAGCGTCCCAGCTCACATCAAACCGACCGTACCAGTCGGGCTCATCGTTGTCCACAGAACTTTGAGGATTTTGACACGCCGCTGTGCCGCCGTACAATTGACCAATGACGCGATGGTTTTGGTCAAAAAGAGGCGACCCTGAGGAGCCAGGCTCTGTCACGCCCAAGTCCCAGTCTGCCACATACCACACGGCTGCTCCAAATTGGTTTTGGGCGCTCGGGCTGTCGTCGTCAAAACAAATTTTCTTCAAGTCTCCTGAAGGATGGTGGATGCCCACAGTGCTTGTGGGGGTGACGCCACTGGCGTCCCATCCAGCGTATTGCACGTTGAAGGAGGGAGGCGGGGTTTGGCTCAATTCAATCAATGCCACGTCGGAACCGCCACTGTTGACGAGCAAGGTGCCGCCACTGATGCTTTGGTTGGTGGGGCCGTTGTTGCCGTTGCATGTGGCCGATTCGTGGTTGAAGTAATACACCCAATTCCCTGGGTTGCCCAAGCAATGGTTGGCCGTCAAGAAATATGGCGTCCCATCGTTGGCCGTGTTGTTCACAAGGCCTCCAGTGCAAGATGCAAATCCACCGTTGACAATGAGCGCCACACTTCGGGACTCGGTGGCCCATGCTGCCCCTTCGGGACAATTCACGTTGATGTTGCAGGCGCCGCTGTTGCCAAAGGGTCCGCGGTCATGGTCGTTGGGGCCATGGGGCCAACCACTCAAGGAGCGGTAGCCTTGGACCACTTGGTCAATGTCCAACAATGGGTAAGCTCCGAGGTCCATAGGTTGATGGTACTCCACCACAAGGGCGTTGGTTTGGACCACACCTGTGGCCAATCCGCCCCACTCTTTTTCACTGCGGTGGTCCAGTGCGCCCAGCACTTCGCTGTGGTCCGCGGCGTAGAGGAACAATTGGCCTCCTTTGGGCACCTCGAAGTGCTGGAAGCGCAAGGACATGCAGGTGGCATCGGCACCATCGATCAGCAAACGCCATACGAGTTGACCGTTTTCAGACGTCCAACTGCCATGGGTCTCGGACGACCAAGACACCTCATGCTCCACCCCAAAACGCCATGGGGCTTCTTTGTACAGGTCCGTGACGGCATCTTCCCGCTCGAGTTGGTCGCGGTCCAAAGGGGGGAGTTGCTCCGAGGCAGGCAAGGTGGAGGTCCACAAGGGCTGCCCGCCAAACGTGATTTGGGCTTGAACGGGGCCGCACACTTGGGCCAAGAGGCACAATGCCAAGGAGATGTGAAGAGAAGTACGCATGGAATTCATGTCAAGGGTAGCTGTAGGTGAGGGGGAGGTCCCAACCGGTCAAAATCAAAAACGTGCTGCCATGCGGGGTGCCTCGAAATGGAGTGATGTCCGCGCGAACAGTGTCCACAATGAGGGCCCGGCAGGGGTCTGGTTCAGAACGATGTACCCATCTGACAGGTTGCTTAGGAGGCAAGCTTTTCAGCATGGGACCGTTCTTTTGGAGGCGAAAGAAGTGTGCCTTGCACCCTCCGCCGTAACGAACGACTGCATGCAATGAATCCCCTTCGACCCAAGCGTCCATGAGGTCAAACGCCATCTCTTTCACGACGGATTTGGGCTGGGTGGCTGCGGGGGGGCGGCATCCTTGCCAACACATCATGGAGACACCCCAAAGGGCGACGGCACAGGCGATTTGCATTCGCATGCCGTGAAATTACTTCGTCAGTGCCTTGCGACGGCTTGTCAAGGCCATAAGTTCATCACGCAGACGAGCCGCATCCATGAACTCCATGGCCTTCGCGGCCCGTTCCATGTCGCGTTTGGTCTTGGCGCAGAGCTTGTCGAGGTCTTCAATGCCCATGGATTGAACGATGGGATCTGTGGCGTGAAGGGGAGCTTGGTCGGGTTCCGCTGCGTAATTCTTGGGCCGGTTGCTTACCGAATCACTTTGCTCGAACAAAGTGCGCTTTTCCTTTTGGATTTGCTCAGGAGAAAGCCCGTGTTCTTCGTTGTAGGCCATTTGTTTTTCCCTTCGACGGGCGGTCTCCTCCATGGTGGCTGCCATGCTGGCGGTCACCTTGTCGGCGTACATGATCACCCGTCCATTGACATTTCGCGCAGCGCGACCTGCAGTTTGTGTCAAGCTTCGGTTGCTGCGCAGGAATCCTTCCTTGTCGGCATCCATGATGGCCACAAGGCTCACCTCAGGGAGGTCAAGGCCTTCTCGGAGCAGGTTCACACCCACCAAAACATCAAAGGCCCCATCGCGCAATTCTCTCAGGATTTCCACCCTGTCCAAGGTTTTGACGTCGGAGTGGATGTACCTCGTTTTGATGCTCAGGCGGTCCAAATATTTGGTCAGCTCTTCCGCCATGCGCTTGGTCAGGGTCGTCACCAAGATGCGCTCCTGCTGGGCGATTGTTTTCCGAATTTCCACAACGAGATCGTCCACTTGGTTGTCGCACGGACGCACATCGATGGGGGGGTCCAGCAGCCCTGTGGGACGAATCACCTGTTCCACCACCACCCCTTCCGCCTGCTCCAATTCATGGTCTGCAGGGGTGGCGCTGACATAAATGGTTTGGCCCACAATGCCCTTGAATTCTTCATGGGTCAAGGGGCGGTTGTCCATGGCGGATGGCAAACGAAAGCCGTGGTCCACAAGCGTGACCTTTCTCGCCCTGTCCCCGCCAAACATGGCCCCAATTTGCGGGACGGTGACATGGCTTTCATCGATCATCATCAGAAAGTCCTTCGAGAAATAATCAAGGAGACAAAACGGACGCTCCCCTGGTTGACGACGGTCAAAATACCGGGAGTAGTTTTCAATGCCAGAGCAAAACCCCAGTTCCTTGATCATTTCCAAATCGTACAGCGTGCGCTCTTCGAGACGTTTGGCTTCCAGAAACCTGGACAATTCGGAGAAGTACGACTTCTGCTTTTCAAGGTCTTGTTGGATTTCCCAGACGGCTGTGTTGGTGGTCTCCTTGCTGCTCACAAAGAGGTTGGCAGGGTAGATGTTGAACTGCTCAAAGCGATGAAGAACTTGGCCACTCTCAGGGTCTATGGTGGACAGCCGTTCGATTTCATCGTCCCAAAACTCAATCCGTACGGCATGGTCGGCGTACGCCAAATGCACATCCACAGTGTCTCCTTTGACCCTGAAATTCCCCCTCTTGAAGTCGCTCACCGCGCGGCTGTATAGGCTTGTCACCAAGCGGTGCAACAGATCGTTTCGGGTGAGCCTTTGTCCCACTTCAAGACCGACCACATTCTTGTGGAACTCCACCGGATTGCCAATGCCGTAGATGCAGCTGATGCTCGCCACCACGATGACATCCCTTCGGCCGCTCAAGAGGGCAGAGGTGGCTGAAAGACGCATCTTCTCAATTTCATCGTTGATTTGAAGGTCCTTTTCGATGAAGGTGTTGGAAGAGGGAATGAAAGCCTCGGGCTGGTAGTAGTCGTAGTAACTGACGAAATACTCCACCAGGTTGTTGGGAAAGAAGGACTTGAATTCGCTGTACAGTTGAGCCGCGAGCGTTTTGTTGTGGCTCAAGATCAAAGTGGGCCTTTGTGTTTGTGCAATGACATTGGCCATTGTGAAGGTCTTTCCTGAACCAGTGACCCCCAAAAGAACCTGATGTTCTGTGCCATCCTCGAGCCCCGCGACCAGTTGGCGAATGGCTTCGGGTTGGTCGCCTTTGGGGGTGAAAGGACTCTCAAGTTGGAAAGAAGACATGGAGGCCAAAGTTAGGGGCATCGAGGATTTGGTGCACAAAAAAGCCCCGCCAGAAGCGGGGCTTTTTCAATGTAGGGAAGTGTGCGGGATCATTCCGCAACCACTTCAAACTTCACGGTCACGGTGACCTCCTTGTGGAGCTTCAAAGTGGCCTCATAGGCGCCGAGCTCTTTGATGGCGTCGTCAGAAAGGTGGATTTGCTTCCGCTCGACGTCGTAGCCTGCCGCCTGGATGGCATCGGCCAATTGAATCGAATTGACAGAACCAAAAATCTTTCCGCTTTCGCCGGCTTTTGCACCGAGTTTGAGGGTGAGACCCTCGATTTTCGATGCGATGGCCTCTGCGGCTTCTTTCGCCTTCACAGCCTTGTGCGACTGTTGGCGGATGACTTCGTTGTTCACCTTCAGGTTGGATGTGGTCGCGGCCACAGCCATGCCCTGAGGGATCAAAAAATTTCGTGCGTACCCGTCTTTGACGGTCACCACGTCAAACTTGCTTCCGAGCAGCTCAACGTCTTGCTTGAGAATGATGTCCATGGTGGTCGAGATTAACGGAGGTTGTCTGCCACGTAAGGCATCAATGCGAGGTGGCGGGCCTTCTTGATGGCCTGCGACGCCTTGCGTTGGTACTTCAGGCTTGTGCCGGTCAAACGACGGGGCAAGATTTTGCCCTGAGGGTTGCACAACATCAAGAGGAAGTCGGGATCCTTGTAATCGATGTACTTGATTCCCTTCTTGCGAAAACGGCAGTAGCGCTCAGCTTTCGTCTCAATGTCGATGGGGTTCAGGTAGCGTACTTTCTTGTCTGCCATAGCGATGGAGATTAAGCCTTGGACGAGCCTTCTGCTTCCGCAGGGGCTGCCTGTTGGCGGTTCGACTTGTCGCGGCGCCCTTCGGCGTACGCGAGGTGATGCTTGTCCATCTTCGTGGTGAGGAAGCGGATGACGCGTTCATCCCTACGGAATTCAGTCTCGAAAGGAAGGACTACGGTGCCGTCGGCTTCGAACTCCATCAAGTGGTAAAAGCCCGTGGACTTTTTCTGGATGGGGTAAGCCAACTTTCGCAATCCCCATGCATCTTCGTGGACGATTTTGCCGCCTTTGTCGGTCACGAGAGCACGGAATTTCGACACTGTTTCCGCCACCTGCTCAGCAGATAGCACGGGAGTCATAATGAAAACAGTTTCGTAACGGTTCATGGAACGTTGTTAATTAATGGGGCGCAAAAGTACGCGCAAGTCCTTTGAAAACCAACCGTGAAAGGGACAAAGATGGGGATGCATTGTGAATAACCGGATTTGCCCCACGACAAGTTGTGCGTCGATATTCGCAATTCCATGAGTGAACAGCCCTATCTCGTCAGCGCCAGAAAGTACCGACCCCAAGCGTGGGACGCTGTTGTGGGGCAATCGGGCATCACACAGACGCTCCAGCAAAGCATTGCGTCTGGACAAATCGCCCAGGCTTACTTGTTCTGTGGCCCACGTGGCGTCGGGAAAACCACTTCAGCGCGGATTTTTGCGCGTGCCATCAATGGTTTTGAGGTTGCGGATGAGGCCATGGCCTTCAATGTGTTTGAGCTCGATGCAGCGTCGAACAACAAAGTGGAAGACATCCGAAGCATTGTTGAGCAGGTGAGGATCCCGCCACAGAAGGGCCAGTACAAGGTGTACATCATCGACGAGGTGCACATGCTGAGCCAGGCCGCATTCAATGCCTTCTTGAAAACGCTTGAAGAGCCCCCACCGCATGCTGTTTTCATTTTGGCCACCACCGAGAAGCATAAAATCCTTCCCACCATATTGTCCCGGTGCCAGATTTTTGATTTTCACCGCATTTCTGTGCCGGATGCGGTGGCCCATCTGCAGAACATTGCGTCTCAGGAAGGGGTGACTGCAGAAGAAGAGGCCCTTCATGTCATCGCCCAAAAAGCCGATGGCGCCTTGCGGGATGCACTCTCCATGTTCGATCAGCTGGTGGCCTTTGCGGGCAAAAAGCTGACCTACAAAGCGGTCACCGAGCAATTGCATGTGCTCGACCACGACACGTATTTCACCTTGACGGACCAGGCATTGGCTTCAGACATTCCCGGTGCCATGTTGCTCTTCAATGAGGTCATGTCGAGAGGTTTCGATGCGCATCACTTCATCACAGGATGGGCCAGTCACCTGCGAAATTTGATGGTGGCAAAGGATCCCCAGACGCTCCAGCTCCTCGAAGTGACGGAGGACGTCCAATCCAAATTCCAAGACCAATCTTCCCGGGCAGATTTGTTTTTCCTCGTGGGTGGACTGGACATCTTGAACCAAGCCGATGTGCAATACAGGGGCTCCCAGCACCAGCGACTTCTTGTGGAGTTGGCCCTGATGCAGATTTGTTCCCACGAAGCGTTCAAAAAAAAAAACCTTGACGGGAAGCTGATGCCGCCAGCCAAGGCGGAAGCTCCTCTTGTTGCAGTGCCCATGGAGGCTGAGCATGTCACTCAACCTGTGGCACAAACGCCCCCTGCGCCCATTCCGCCAGCACCAAAAGTCTTGCGCCAGGTTGAAACCATCGCGCCACCAGCCCCGGACGCGGTGTCCGAGCCAGTGTCTGCCCCTGAACCCCCGCTGGCACCCCCGCCAGCAGTTGTGCCAAAAGCCCCCAGTTCAACGGCCGTGACGAAAGCGTCTGGCCTTCGAAAGGCCAGACGCAGTTTGTCGCCTGAGTCCGGTGCAATCAAGCCTCAACCGCAGGAGGACGTCCCACCTCCGGGTCCCTTGGTGGACCCTACTTGGTCTGAACCCATTGACGCAGAGGGTGTGGTGAACGCATGGTCTGACTTTGTTCAAAAGCTGAGGGATGACGACCAGTTGGCACTTGTGGCCACGATGTCAGCACACCAACCCACCCTTGCAGGCCACAAGGTCTCGTTTGTGGTCAACAACCCGCTTCAACGGGAGCAGATGGATGGTTTGCGAACGGAAGTGCTTGTCCATCTCAAGACGGCCTTGCAAAACGCCCAGCTCGAATTGTCACTTGCGATGCGTGAGCAGCCCATGGAAGAGAAGAAGGCGTTTTTGTCGGACAAGGACAGGTACGAGCTGATGGTGGAGAAAAACCCATCCCTCGAAAAATTGAGAAAGGCATTGGATTTGGACCTCGCCTAGGGCCCGAACAATTCTGCCCCTAAGGGGGTTCGTACAGGGAATTGTTACCCCCCATTCCAATGAACATTTCCCGATTCAATCGACTCCATTTTTTCCTCTTTTGCATGCTTTGGGCCTTGCCATTGCACGATGTCGACGCCCAATCGGACAAAGAAAGATGTGTGGTGCTTGGAAAGGTGGTGGACCAAAAGACGAATGCCCCTCTGCCGTTTGCATCCGTTGTCCTACAAGGAGAGGCCTCAGGAACATCGACCGACATGGAAGGGGAGTTCAGGCTGGAAGGCGTTCCTCCCGGGGTGCACAACGTTTTGATCTCCTTCTTGGGCTACAACAACTTTGTGGCATTTGAAATCGAGACCACCCCTTCGCGCCCGGCTGTGGTGAATGCCGCCATGTCTCAGGCAGCGGTGGCCATGGAAGCGGCAGAGGTTGCTGTGGAATCGCGGGCCACCTTGGCAGAGGCGCCCTTGAGTGTCCGAAGCATTGGCACCAACGAAATCAAGCGCAACCCGGGTGGGGGACGCGACATCAGTCGGGCACTTCGGTCCCTTCCGGGAGTGGCGGCCATCCCAAGTTTTCGAAACGACATTGTCATCCGCGGAGGTGCGCCCAATGAAAACAGGTTTTACCTCGACGGCATTGAAATCCCCAACATCAACCACTTTGCCACACAGGGGGCCAGTGGAGGCCCAGTGGGCATGATCAATGTGGACCTCGTGGAGGGGGTGGACTTCTATGCAGGGGCCTTTCCAGCGGCCCGAGGGAATGCATTGAGCAGTGTGATGGAATTCCGATTCAAAGACCCAAGGCGCGACCAATGGACCGCAAACGCGGTGCTGGGCACAAGCGATGTCGGGTTGACCTTGGAAGGTCCAACAGGCGAAAACAGCAGCCTCATCATGAGCGTGCGCAGGAGCTACTTGCAATTGTTGTTCGAGGTCATCGGCCTCCCATTCCTTCCCATTTACAACGACTACCAATACAAATGGACATGGCGTCCTGATGACAAAAATGCCATCACCGTGCTGGGACTGGGGGCGCTGGATGATTTTGAGTTGAACACAGAACTGGCCAAGGACACGGCGGCAGAGGACTATTTGAACCGTGTGGCCATTCTGGATGTCTTGCCCATCAGCGAGCAATGGAATTACATGCAGGGGTTGAAGTGGGACCGTTACAAGGAAGACGGAAAATGGACCTTTGTGCTGAGCCGCAACATGCTGAACAACGCGGCATTCAAGCACGTGGACAACGACACCGATCTGCCCAAGACTTTGGACTACGTGAGCCAAGAAATTGAAAACAAATTCCGGGCCGAGCGATTCCGAAGTGGCGCAGCTGGATGGAAGACAAGCGCAGGCGTGTCCGCCGAGTATGCCAAGTACAACAACTCCACCAAAAACGAAGTCTACATTCCCGGCCAGGGGTCCCTGGAGGTCAAATTTGCATCGGCTTTTCAAATGGTCAAATACGGGGCCTTTTTCCAAGCATCCAAGGCCATGTTGAGCAACCGATTGACCCTTTCGGGTGGGGCACGTGTGGACGGGGCAGCTTTGACGGGGACCCAAAATGACATCGAGACTCCTCAAGGAGGACCCTTGTCCAATCCTCTGGACCAATTCAGCCCACGTCTGTCCGCGAGTTGGTCGTTCGCTCCAGGCTGGACTTGGAATGCCAATGCTGGGGTGTACCATCAATTGCCGTCGTACACCATTCTAGGATATGCCGGGGCACCTGATGGAGATGGGGTGAGCCGTTTGGTCAATTGGGGGGACGACTTGAGCTTCACGACAAACAGGCAAATGGTGATGGGCATCAAGCGCGAGTTTGCCAAACGAAATGCTGCTGTGTCGCTGGAGGGCTTCTACAAGGGCTACCTCGATTCTCCCGCAAGCGCCGTCACGCGCATCGCTTTGGCCAATCTTGGTGCGGACTTTGGCGTGGTCGGGAACGAGCAAGTGACCTTCGACGCCCAAGGCCGTGCATATGGTATGGAAGTGCTTTTGCAGCAGCGCCTCTTCAATGGGTACTATGGCCTGCTTGCCTACACGATGGTGCGCAGCGAGTACATCAATCCTGGCGAAGATTTGACACTCGAGCAATGGACCCCTAGCTCGTGGGACAACAGGCACATTTTGAGCATGACTGGGGGCAAAAAATGGGACAGCGGATGGGAATTGGGCGCCCGGGTGCTGTTCAGTGGAGGATTGCCTTACACGCCCTACGCCGTAGACCAAAGTCTTCTCATGGCGAACTGGGAAGCATTCAATGCGCCCTTGTTGGACTATACACAACTGAACGCACAGCGGAACGACTTTTTCCATCAAGTCGATGTCCGCATCGACCGCAAGTGGTTTTTTGACAATTGGTCACTCGATGTGTTCATGGATGTGCAGAATTTGACGGCCGCAGCTCCTCCTCAGCCCAGTCAGCTCGATGTCGTGCGCGACCCTTCCACTGGTGCCCCTGTTCCTTCCCTAGAGAACGATGGTTATTACGACGCCCGCTTCATCGATGTGGCCACTGGTGCCGTGCTGCCCGCCCTCGGCATGATCATCGAGCTCTGACCCCAATCGGGCCTCCCATGGAGAATGGTACCTTAGCGTCATGAGGGTGGACAAATTCATGTGGGCCGTTCGCGTGTTCAAGACCCGCTCGATGTCCAGCAAACATTGTCGTGAGGGCAAGGTCACTTGTGGTGACCAAACATTGAAGCCCTCCCGGGACTTGAAGGTGGGGGAGGTTGTGGAGGTCCGGAAGGGCGCCGTTCGATTCCGTTATGAGGTGCTGTCGTTTCCGCGCAACCGTGTCGGTGCGGCCTTGGTACCCGACCATGTCCGCGATGTGACCGCTCCGGAAGAGCTCGAAAAACTTGAAATCATCCGTTTGGCCCAACAGGATCGGCCAAGGGGCATTGGGCGTCCCACCAAACGCGACCGCCGCGATTGGGAAAAGGCCTTCCGAACATGACCACCCCCGACATCAGGGTTCACCCCATCCGATCCCAAGACACACAGGTGCTGAGGCATCGCGTGTTGTGGCCTCACAAACCGAGCCCTGAAGCTTGCGTGCTGCCAGTCGACGACGATCCAGGGGCGGTTCATTTGGGGGCTTGGAAGCAGGAGAAGGTGCCTTGGGGGATTCGTGTTCCTGGCCTTCCAGGTCCTTTGGTTGGTGCTTGTTCGTTGTTTCAGCAGCATTGTGATCGGGTCAGTGTGCCGTGGCAGGAAGGAGACGACCTTCGGCTTCGGGTGATGGGCACCTTGCCACAAGCCCGAGGGATGGGGGCCGGTGCAGCATTGGTGCGCGCCGCCGCTGAAGAGGCTCAGAGGCAAGGCAGGTCCATGGTGTGGTGCGACGCAAGGGAGGTGGCATTTGGGTTTTACGAGAGAATGGGCTTTGTCTTTCTCAATGACATGTACCACATTCCCGACATCGGTCCTCATCGCACCATGGCCTTGGACGTATCTTTGGCGGCGCAATCGAAGATCTGAGACATGCCAAGCATCAGCCTCAAGGGACAAACCATGCCCGACAGCCCTATTCGGAAACTGGCTCCTTTTGCCACCAAGGCAAAAGAGGCTGGCAAGCGCGTCATTCATCTGAACATCGGACAGCCCGACATTGCGACGCCAGAGGTTGCCTTGGAGGCCGTCAGAAGCGACACCCGAACGGTGATCGAATACAGTCCGAGCGAAGGGTTTGCGAGTTACCGAGAAGGGTTGGCAGCTTACTATCGCAGTGTGCATGTGAACGTTTCGGCGGAGGAAATCCTGGTGACCACCGGAGGTTCTGAGGCTTTGGTGTTCGCGTTCATGTCCTGCCTTGATCCTGGAGACGAAGTCATCGTTCCAGAACCGTTCTATGCCAATTACAATGGCTTTGCCCAAATGGCGGGCGTCCACATTGTGCCTGTCACCGCACACATTGACGATGGATTTGCCTTGCCACCCATCGAAGACTTCGAAGCCAAGATCACCCAACGCACCAAGGCGGTGCTTTTGTGCAATCCTGGCAACCCCACAGGGACGGTCTACAGCGGGCGAGAATTGAATGCATTGGCATCGTTGGTGCAGGAACATGACTTGTATTTGTTCGCCGACGAGGTCTACCGAGAGTTTTGCTACGACGGGGCCACCCCCAAGTCGGTCATGCAGCTGGAGGGATTGGACCAGCACGTCGTGTTGGTGGACAGTGTGTCCAAACGCTACAGCATGTGCGGCGCAAGGATTGGGGCCATGGTGACCAAAAACAAGGAGGTGCGCACGGCAGCCATGAAATTTGCCATGGCCAGGTTGTCTCCGCCGACCCTGGCCCAGATTGCTTCTGAGGCTGCACTCGACACTTCCGCGTCGTATTTCTCAGAAGTGCGTGATCGATATGTGGCACGCCGTGATGCGTTGGTCCGTGGCTTGCGCGCCATCCCTGGTGTGCGCGTCCCTCAACCTGGCGGTGCGTTTTATGCCGTTTGCGAGTTGCCGATCGACCATGCCGATGCCTTTTGCCAATGGATGCTGGAGTCCTTTGATCTGGAGGGAGACACTGTCATGATGGCCCCAGCCACTGGGTTCTATGCCACACCTGGGGCTGGCACGCAACAGGTGCGCATTGCCTATGTGTTGGACCTTCCGTTGATTGAACGTGCGGTGGAGTGCCTCGCAGAAGCCTTGAAGGTCTACCCCGGGCGCTCCTGACAAAGGGTTGGATGTCCGCAGGTCGACATCGTACTTTGGGGCGTCCTTAACGATGACCCCATGAACACATTTATTTCTCCTCTCCGGCAATCTCTTTTGACCTTGGGGCTTGGTGGCATGCTGATGGTGCTCAGCCTGTCAGCCTTTGGCGATCCTGGAGACACCACGTGGGTCCAAACGTACACTTGGGAGGCCCAGGACAACCCAGCCACGGCCTATGAAAGTCCTGGTCGTCGATGGTTCAATTTTCCCTCAGGAGAGGACACCACCTACCGCAAGATTCTGATGTACCACAGGCTGAAGTGCTTCGAAAACGGAACCGCAGGCAACCTTGGATTCCCTTGCGGAGAATGGGATTACTTGACCTACAACCACTTGTTTGACCACACCGGAGAATTGGACAGCACGGCACTGTTTCACCCGCTGTATCTCGTCAACGATGAGGATTTTGAAACGGCCGATTTGATCCTGGCACCCGAAGGTGGCATTCCCCATGACACGGTGTTGCAAACCACGAGTGTTGCTTTTCACGAATTTCCTGACAGCTCCACCACTTGGAGCGACATGGCAGGCCTTCCAAACGGGGAGATGATGACCTCTTCCCTTGGGAATGAGCGCAGGCATCAATGGATGTGGCACGCCCATGAACTTGACAGCTTGGGCTGGAGTCCGGACGAACACGTCTGGCGCTGGGCACTTCCCCGTGCGGGCAACCTCTCCGCCTCTTCGGCTCGCCGTGTCACACTCCGTGCAAGATGGACCGGACAGACGTCACTTGAATCCATGTCTTCCACAGGTTGGACCACCTTGGTGGATGGGCCCGTCAGTGCGGGTGATTTCTCTGCGTCTTGGATGTTGGATTTCCAGCAATCTTTGGTGCGTCAGGAGGGGTTGAATCTGGTGCTTGATTTGGCTTTGGAAGGCGTGGTTGCAGAGGAGGGCAATGCGTGGAATGCCCTGGGCCATGAGGTCCCAGACTCTCTGGGGTTGATGTGTGCGCCTCAGGCGCCGGGGGCGGCCCAATGGGTTCGGCTCGATGGTGGAGACCGGTTGGAGATCGACCCCATTGCCCTTTGGACGCTCGACTCCGTGGTCACGGTGGAGTGCTGGATCCGAGGGGATGCGGCCATCTTGCCAGCGAACACGACGCTGTTCGAAGGGGTGGACGCAGCGGGCCAGCGGCAATTGAACGTCCATGCTCCTTGGAGCAATGGAAGGATGTATTGGGATGCCGGATTTGATGGGGGCTACGACCGCATCGATCAAGCTGCATCTGAATCTCAATACGAAGGCCAATGGGTCCATTGGGCATTCACCAAAGACGCAGGAGCAGGTGTGATGCAAATGCATGTCAATGGGCAGCTCTTTCACAGCGGTGGCGACAAGGACAATGTCATTTCAGACATCGTTCGGATGAACTTGGGCGGATCTGCCTTTGGGGCCAACGGTTATCCGGGGGACATTGCAGCGTTTCGGGTATGGGACGCCGCATTGTCTTCAGAGACGCTCGCCTTGTGGCGCGACCGAGCATCGATGGATGCACTGTTGGACCACCCCCAAGCCGATGCCCTTTTGGGGGCCATCAACATGCTGGGCGAAAATGGTGAGGTGACGAACCAAGGCGCCTTGGCAGGATGGATCCATGGGGACGCCGGGCGTTTCCCATTCGCTGCCCGAGAGGCATTCCTCGACCCCGCACCGTGGGGCCAACGCCCCGCACTTGTGCTCCAAGGAGGAGCGGAGCCCATGACAGCGATTGGGGAGGCCATTGTGGCCACTGCATTGGCAAGGCCCCCTGTTTCCTTGACACAATGGGAGGTGCAAGGAAACGATGTGGGCTGGATGGACTTGCACTACGGATGGCCAGCAGGCAGCGCCACATACGTGTTGAATGATTTTGGGGACACGCTCGCCGTGCATCCAGTGGAGGGGGAGGCCACGACCTACAACAATCAGACCTTGGCGTATTGGGGCGCTCCTTTCGAAGTCATCGACCGTTACGAATTGGCGAGGTACATCACCCCGTACGGCATCAACCTTACGCTTGGACCTGATGGATGGGCTTGGGTGTTTGACGTCACCGATTATGCTCCTTTGCTGAAGGACAGTGTGGAGTTGCAATGCGGAAACTGGCAGGAACTCTTGGACCTCAAGTTTGCCTTCATCGAAGGGACGCCACCGCGCGATGTCAAGAGGGTAGATGCCTTTTGGAGAGGCCTGCATTACTTGAGCAATTGGGATGAAACGGTGTTGCCTCACGCCTATGTCCCTGGAGAGGGTGAGTCGATGTGGAGGCTGAAGACGCGCGCAAGCGGCCATGACTTTGGCCAAGGCAACAATTGCGGAGAATTCTGCTACAACACGCACAGCGTGAAGGTGGACGGAGAACAGCAATGGAGCTGGGAAATCATGCAGGAGTGTGCCGACAATCCATTGTATCCACAAGGAGGCACTTGGATTTACGACCGCGCAGGTTGGTGCCCTGGTGCGCCTGTGCGGACGGAAGATTTGGAACTCACCCCCTTGGTGGAAGGTCAAGAGAGTTTTGAGGTGGAGTACGATGTGACCTACGATCCCTACGGGAATTACCGCATGGAAGGCCAAATCATTGGCTATGGCAGCCCCAACATGACGCACGACGTGGAGATCATGGACATCTTGGCGCCCAATGAGGACAAATTGAAATCCAGATTCAATCCTGTGTGTGAGCAGCCCGTGGTGCGGATCCGCAACAATGGTTCTGCGCCATTGGATGCGGTGAATGTCACTTTTGGCATTTCAGGAGGAGAGCTGGAGACGGAGACGCTTTCATTGGAGCCTCCCATGGCATTCCTCGAAGAGAGGGATGTGGTACTCCCCTACACCGCCAGCGCGTATGTGGTTGGAGACGATGAGGAAACCCTGCGCTTTGAAGTGGAAGTGGAGGTGGCAAATGCTTTGGACGAGGAGGGGTCCAATGGCTGGATGTCTTCGTCCTTCCAACGCCCGCCCACATGGCAGTACAATGACTTGGACGACAACCGCATCATCGTTTGGACCAAAACCAACAACGTCCCCGGGGAGACCTCCGTTGAAATCACCCGGGCAGACGGAGGAATCCAGTGGGCACGAAGCTACAGTGAGCCCAACACAACCTACAGGGACACGGTCGAGTTGAACCAAGGGTGTTACCGAATGACTGTGCTTGACAGCGGGGACGATGGCTTGGATTTTTGGGCCAACAACGACGGGAGTGGATTTGTCAGGCTGAAGAAAGTGGCAGGAGGCAATTTTCACATTTTTGAATCGGACTTTGGGAAGTCCATTTCCCAGGCATTTTACTGGGCGACCAACTTGTACAGCGAAGTGGAAGAGGAGTCCACGATTGCAGGAGATGTTGCCCTTTTCCCCAATCCCTTCCAAGAAACCCTGACGCTCGTTCCAGCAGGTCTGCGTGGGAATGTGCAATGGCAGGCTTACACGGTGCAAGGCCAATTGCTCGAGCAAGGCCAATGGTCGATTTTGTCCAACGAGCGATGCGAATTGGAAACCTTGGAATGGCCCAAGGGCATAGTGGTGGTCGTGGCCCATCAAGGATCCCAAAGTTGGACAAGATGGGTGGTCCATGAATGACTTTATAGGGGGTGTCGCATTGAAAATGTCCTTTTGAGGGGTTTGTAAGGTGGTTTTTGATGGGGGTGTGGATGAATTTTTGATAGTTTTTGGTGGATGACCCCCTGCTTGCGACGATTTCAGGCTGTACTTTTGCCAAAAATCATCCCAAACCATGAGCCTCAACCGCCAACAAGCCCTTCACGAAGTGTTGGACCGCGTGCCCAACCACCCCACGCGGCCATCCAACAAGATCTCCGAATACTTTGGGGAGAACGTGTTCAACCTTCATGTCATGCGCTCTTACTTGCCTGACGAGGCCTACGATGGGATTTTGGAGGCCATGCAAAAAGGCACGCCCATCAGCCGAAAGGTGGCAGACCAGACGGCCAGTGCCATGAAAGAATGGGCCATCAGTCGGGGGGCCACACACTACACGCACTGGTTTCAGCCATTGACGGGCAGCACTGCGGAAAAGCACGACAGCTTCATCGCGCCCACGGCCGATGGTCGGGCCATTGAGAAGTTCGACGGCACATTGCTTGTGCAACAAGAACCTGATGCATCTTCGTTCCCCAATGGTGGCATTCGAAACACGTTTGAAGCCAGAGGTTACACCCTTTGGGACCCCACTTCACCTGCATTTGTGTGGGGTGAAACGCTCTGCATCCCCACCATTTTCATCAGCTACACGGGGTATGCTCTGGACAACAAGATGCCGCTGCTGAAGGCCTTGTCGGCCATCGACGCCGCGGCCACTTCGGTGTGTCAATTCTTCGACAAGAACATCACCAAGGTGAACGCCACCTTGGGATGGGAGCAAGAATATTTCTTGGTGGACAAGGCGTTGTACGCTTCTCGTCCTGATTTGGCGATGACGGGACGCGCCTTGTTTGGCGCGGCTCCGGCCAAGGGCCAACAATTGGACGACCACTACTTTGGGTCCATTCCGGAGAGGGTTTCCGCTTTCATGAAGGACTTTGAGATGGAAGCGCACAAATTGGGCATTCCTGTCACCACACGTCACAATGAGGTTGCGCCCAACCAATTTGAGTTGGCGCCAGTCTTTGAAGAAGCCAACCTTGCCAACGACCACAACCTCATGTTGATGGAGTTGCTGGAAGTGGTGGCCCGCCGACATGACTTCCGGATTTTGCTTCACGAGAAGCCCTTCGCTGGAGTCAACGGATCGGGGAAGCACAACAACTGGTCCCTTGCCACAAACACCGGTGTCAACTTGTTGAAGCCTGGAAAAAACCCCAAAACCAACCTCAGGTTCCTGACCTTCTTCGTCAACACTTTGGTCGCGTTGAACCGCCATGCGGATGTGGTCAGGGCCTCCATTGCAAGTGTGGGCAATGACCATCGCCTTGGCGCGAATGAGGCCCCTCCTGCAATCATGTCGGCCTTCATCGGCTCCCAATTGACCGAACTTTTGGATGCATTGGAAAGCAGCATCAAAGCTGGCAAGCTCACCCCTGAGGACAAGACAGCCTTGAAGCTTGAGATCGGAAGGATTCCAGAAGTCCTTTTGGACAACACCGACCGCAACAGAACCTCTCCGTTTGCCTTCACTGGCAACAAGTTTGAGTTGCGTGCCGCGGGCTCCACGGCCAATTGTGCCGTGCCCATGACGGTGCTCAACACCATTGTGGCGCAGCAACTCAGCATGTTCAAGACATCTGTGGACAAGCGGATCAAGGCAGGTGTGAAGAAAGACGACGCCTTGTTGAAAGAGCTTCAGCTTCTGATCAAAGAATCCAAGGCCATTCGTTTTGAAGGCAACGGTTACGGAGACGAGTGGGTCAAGGAGGCCAAAAAGCGAGGGCTTAGCAACCTCAAGGACACGCCAACGGCGCTCGAGGTTTGGGGAAGGAAAGAGGTCGCCGACCTTTTTGAATCGATGAATGTTTTGACGCCTGAAGAATTGGAGGCCCGTCAGGAAGTGGAGTACGACAACTACATCATGAAGCGTCAAATTGAGGCCCGTATCGTGGGAGACATGGCATCCAACGTGGTGCTGCCGTCGGCCTTGGCCTACCAGAACATGCTCATTGAAAACATCACCGGTTTGACGGATGTCTTTGGCAAAAAAGGAGAGGCCATGTCCTCTGCGCAGCGGGACATCTTGACCCAGGTGTCGGATGCGGTGCATGCATTGCACGCTTCCACCAACAAATTGCGCCAGGAGCGTGCCACGATCAACAAGATCTCAGACATCGCCAAGCGCGCAACGAAATATGGATCTGTCGTGACCCCTCTGATTGAGGAGGTGGGCGGTCACTGTGCCAGACTCGAGCAGTTGGTGGACAATGAAATTTGGCCATTGCCAAAGTTTCAGGAAATGCTGTTCACACGCTGATTCAGGGGCGCGACCAACAATCGTCTCTCAACAATTGGAAAAGACGCCCTCTCTGCGGGGCGTC
The DNA here is from genome assembly GCA_938085425.1 of uncultured Flavobacteriales bacterium. GTDB lineage: Bacteria > Bacteroidota > Bacteroidia > Flavobacteriales_D > Sanyastnellaceae > UBA11663. Next base: position 70,301 of record CALKGQ010000007.1, on the reverse strand, counting down.
TTTTTTCGTTACTTTCACCCTCTGATTCATTAAGCCTAAAGGAATGCCTCACAACCTGCAATCAAACATGGCCCGCTTCGGCGCCACTGTTGTTCTCTCTTTTTTGACTGTCTTTGGAGCTTTGGCCCAAAGCGACATGACTTCCGAAGCCGACCGCGCCTTCGAACGCCGCGGCTACTTTGAAGCCTCTCGTGAGTATGTTGCCCTCTATGCCAAAATCAAGGCAGATGTCGACCTCAAAGGATACTGTGCCTTTCAAGCGGGAGAGTCGTTCCGACTCCTTCATGATCCTGCGGCAGCCACGGAGTGGTACGACAAGGCCATCGGCTTGAAGTATGGCCAAAAGGACAACACCGTTTTTTTGGTCTACGGAGATGCCCTGCGCGACCAGGAGGCCTTCGACGAGGCCATTGAGTACTACGCAGAATATCAAAAGGCGGGCGGCAATGCCCAGCTTGCAGAAGAGCGAATTGAAAACGCAGATTTGGCGGCCATCATGGTCGAAGAACCAGAGAGCCGCTACGTCGTAGAGCCCTTGGTCATCTTGAACACAGCCTCCTATGAGTTTGCGCCTACATTCGCAGGGAAGGACCAGGACGAGGTTGTGTTTGCATCCTCTCGTGAGGCTTCGACAGGGACCAAGGAAGACCCGATCACAGGTCAAGCCTACATGGATTTGTTCCGCAGTGAGATGGACAAAAAGGGCCGGTGGAGTGAACCTGAGCCTTTGAGCAACACGATTTGTACGGAACACAACGAAGGGGGCTCTTGTTTCGACGCCAAAGGCAAGACCATCTACTTCACGCGCTGCGTCGACATGGATGGTTCCAACTTGGCTTGTGACATTTACTTCGCCAAAAAACAAGGCAACGGCTATGGGGCATCCATGCCCTTGGGCTTGGTGAACCGAGATGAAAACGACAGCTCACAGGTGGGGCACCCTGCCCTTTCACCCGACGACAACATCCTCGTGTTTGCCTCGGACCTCCCTGGGGGGCTCGGTGGAAAGGACTTGTGGTATGTGGAAGCCAATGAAGGGTCGTTTGCAGGCGCTGTCCCGCAGAACATGGGGCCGTCGATCAACACTGCTGGAGATGAGCTGTTTCCTCATTACCGCGACAACGGGGATTTGTATTGGTCCACGACAGGCCGCGAAGGCTTGGGGTCCATGGACATTTGGAAGGCTGAAGCACGTGAAGGCAAGTTGGCGTTTGCGGAACCTTCAGCTCTTCCCTACCCTCTGAACACCTCCGCCGACGACTTCGCCATCGCCTTCAAAGATGGCATGCAAGAGGGCATTTTCACCTCAAATCGTACGGGTGGCAAAGGCCAAGACGATTTGTATTCCTTCAAACTTCCTCCTTTGGAGTTTTGTTACCAGGCTTACGTCTACGACTACGACACAGGAATGCCACTTTCAGGAGCGACTTTGACTTTGGAATCCAAGGATGGCACCTCTGCTGAGTTCACAACAGACGAAGAAGGCGAGTTGGCCTTGTGTGAAGGTGAGATTTCTGAAGGTGCGACCTTCGGTGTGGATGTGGCGTTTGAAGGTTACATCGGGACGGGCGACTTGCTGACCACTGAAGGTTTGACGGAGTCCACGACCTTGGCCAGAGAGTACCTCTTGAAAGAGATCGTGCTGAACAAAGAATACGACATGCCAGTGGTCCTGTACCCACTTGGCAGTGCAGATTTGTTGATGGACGAGAATGTCAATTCCGCCGATTCCTTGAACTACCTGGTGGATCTGCTGGAACGAAATGAAAACCTCATCATCCAGTTGGAGGCACACACAGACAGCAGGGGCAGTGCTTCCGCCAACAAATCTCTAAGCCAGAGGCGCGCCGAGACATGCGTGGACTACCTGAAGGAAAACGGCGTCGTCGCTGAGCGCATGGTGGCTGTAGGTTACGGAGAGGATGCTTTGTTGGTCAGTGATGCCGAAATCGCTCGGTTGCCCAAGGAGGATCAAGAGCGGGCGCATCAGCGCAACCGTCGGACGGTCTTCAAGATTGTGGCATTTGACTACAAGCCCGCAGAGTAAACCGTGAGCGACGCCAGATATGCTGCCCGTGGAGTGTCTGCAGGCAAGGAAGAGGTGCATGCGGCCATTGATGGCATTGACAAGGGGCTTTTCCCCAAAGCCTTTTGCAAGGTGGTCCCCGACCATCTGACTGGAAGCGAAGAACACTGCGTGGTGATGCATGCAGATGGTGCAGGCACCAAGTCGTCTTTGGCCTACATGTATTGGAAGGAAACTGGGGATTTGAGCGTTTGGAAGGGCATTGCGCAAGATGCACTGATCATGAACGTGGATGATTTGTTGTGCGTTGGCTGCACAGGTCCCATTTTGGTGTCGAGCACCATCGGAAGGAACAAGCATCTTGTCCCGGGAGAAGTGATCAAAGAAATCATCCAAGGGACAGAAAGGTTGCTCGAAGACCTTCGGTCCCAAGGATTGGACATCCGGAGCACAGGGGGGGAGACTGCCGATGTGGGAGACCTGGTCCGGACCATCATTGTGGATTCCACTGTGGTCGCCCGCATGCGACGAGATGAGGTCATTGACAATGGGCGCATCCAGAATGGCGATGTGGTGGTCGGACTGTCGAGCCATGGCCAAGCCAACTACGAATCGTCCTACAACGGTGGCATGGGGAGCAATGGGCTGACTTCCGCAAGGCACGATGTGTTTCACAAGGCCCTTGCCAACGCTTATCCTGAGAGTTTTGATCCTGGCACCAATGAGGATCTTGTGTACACAGGCAGCCATGGCTTGACCGATGCCGTGAAGGGTGCACCGTTGGATGCTGGAAAACTCGTCCTGTCGCCGACAAGGACCTACGCACCCATTGTCAAGGAGATGCTGGCCCAGTGCCGCGAGGACATTCATGGCATGGTCCATTGCTCGGGTGGAGCCCAAACCAAGGTCTTGCATTTCTTGAACGATGAGCTCCGGGTGGTCAAGAACCGCATGATGAAGGTGCCGGTGTTGTTTGAAACCATTCAGCAAGCTTCCGGGACATCTTGGGAAGAGATGTACAAGGTCTTCAACATGGGTCACCGCATGGAGGTGTACACAGATACAGGGACCGCTGAAAAGCTGATGGCCATCAGCGAGTCGTTTGGGGTAGAAGCCCAAGTGATCGGTCACGTGGAGGCGTCGCCAGGGAGCCCTTCGAGCGTGGTCATTGACGGCCCCTACGGCACCTTCACCTATCCATAAAAATGGCCTTTGACCGCGACTCTGTGGGCGGATGGGTCGGGAAATTGCAGTCCATTGCAGACCGATTCATGGAGGTGGAGAAGAGAGTATCTGACCCCAAGGTGGCGTCGGATGTCGATGCACTCAGGGCATTGATGGTGGAACACAAGCGCCTTCAGCCCATGGCCCAAAAAGCAGACTCCCTTGTGATGGCCTTGAAGCAGTGGGACGAAGCGTTCGAGTGGGGCGAGTCTGAAGACCAAGAAATGCGGCTGATGGGACGTTCTGAGATGGAGCGGCTCTCCGCGCTCCTGTTGCAGGGAGTGGAGGAAGCCAAGTGGATGCTTCTGCCGCACGACGACGCAGACGATCGCAATGCCATCTTGGAGGTTCGCGCTGGAACGGGAGGGGACGAGGCTGCCTTGTTTGCTGGGGACCTTGTTAGGATGTACCTCAAACACGCTGACCGCAAGGGCTGGAAGCACGAGTGGGTTCATGCAAGCGAGGGCACGGTAGGGGGATTCAAGGAAGCTGTGGTCCGCCTTGAAGGCGACGGGGTTTTTGGCTGGCTCAAATTTGAACGTGGGGTTCACCGGGTTCAACGTGTGCCAGAAACAGAATCGCAAGGGCGGGTCCACACCAGTGCCGCGACGGTGGCCGTTTTGCCAATGGCGGCGGAAGTGGACGTGGATTTGCAGATGTCCGATGTCCGAAAGGACACCTTTCGGGCCAGTGGTGCGGGCGGTCAACATGTCAACAAAACAGAGAGTGCTGTGCGTTTGACCCACCTTCCAACAGGAACGGTTGTGGAATGCCAAGATGGCCGCTCTCAGCATCAGAATTACGAATCTGCCTTGGAGGTGTTGCGGTCCAGGTTGTACGATGCGGCGAGGGAGAAGGCTGAGGCGGCGCGCGCTCAGGAGAGACGCTCTCAGGTGAGTTCAGGCGACCGAAGCGCCAAGATTCGAACGTACAACTTCCCGCAAGGCCGGGTCACAGACCATCGAATTGGCCTCACATTGCACGCCCTGCCAGCGGTCCTTCAGGGGGACTTGGGCCCCATTGTAGAAGCCTTGCACATTGCGGACAGGGCGGAGCGGTTGAAAAATCTTTGACAATTGGGTGAATCGGTTCCGTGCCCGCAAGGGAAAGCCTTCTGCTTTTTCGGAACTTTGACACCATGTCCAGTCCCCGAAAGTCGCGCCGCGAAACCAACCAACAACTCACGACAGCACAAGGCATTTTTCAGGCCATCTGTGCCAAGAAATCTTTCCTGTGCGTCGGCTTGGACCCCGATCCAGATCGGATTCCAACTTCTTTTGGAGGTGGTGTGCTGGGCATGGAGAGGTTCTGCAAAGCCATGGTCGCGGCGACATTGCCGCATGCGGTGGCTTACAAACCCAACCTGGCCTTCTTTGAGCAATACGGTGCGGAAGGCTGGGCCGCTTTGGAGCGTGTGGTCGAAGCCATTCCTTCCGACGTTCTTGTCATTGCAGATGCCAAAAGGGGCGACATTGGCAACACCGCCACTCGCTATGCCCGTGCCATGTTCGAAGGTCTTGGGGCGGACGCTGCGACAGTCGCTCCCTACATGGGGAGAGACAGCGTGGAGCCATTCACAGCCTTCGACAATCGATGGACGGTGTTGCTGGCTTTGACATCCAACCAAGGGGCCAATGATTACGAATTCCATGGCATGCCTCCACTTTTTCATCAGGTTTTGGAGACCTCGCAGTCCTATGCGAATGCTGATCGTTTGATGTATGTGGTCGGAGCCACACGACCTGAGCAATTGGGTGAGGCAAGGAAGAAGGTGCCCCAAGCTTTTTTGCTCGTGCCGGGCGTGGGCGCCCAGGGAGGCAGTGTTGAAGAAGTGGCACGTTTTGGGCTGAATGGGCAATGTGGGTTGTTGGTGAACAGCTCGCGTGGCATCCTTTATGCTGCAGGGCCTGATGCCAGCATCGATGCTGCAAAGCAAGCATCAGCTGCTGAGGCCGCGTCACTTGCGGGTGACATGAGGAGATGCCTCGAGGCCAAAGGATTGGTCTGACCAGATCGGGTCTGACAAAATCCACCGCAACGTCTGCAAAACACGGGCGCAAATGCCCTTCATTTGTTGCGCTTGGGTTGTAGTTTCACAACATGTTCTCCTTCCGGGTATTCCCTCGCATTTATTTGGCGCTATCCTTCATTTTTGGGGTGGTTGTGCTGGGCAGTGTGGGGTATGTGGTGATTGAGGGGTATTCGTGGGTCGAGGCGTTGTACATGACAGTCATCACGGTGTCGACCGTGGGGTTTGAGGAAGTCCGTGACCTGAGTGAGAATGGAATGTTGTTCACCACGGTCTTGATCATGGGAAGTTTGGGTACGTTTGCCTATTCGATTTCCGCCCTGACGACCTACTTTGTCAATGGAGAATACAGAAACACATTTAACGAGGCAAGATTGAAACAAGAAGTTGACAAGCTGTCCGACCATGTCATTGTCTGTGGCATGGGGCGTGTAGGCGAAATGGCCGTGCAAGAGTTGCGGGACCATGCCACCCCCGTGGTGGTGATCGAAAATGACGCAGAAAAGGCTGAGCTTTTGATTGCAGAAGGCCTCTTGGTCATTTCCGGTGATGCCACACGGGATGAAAATTTGGAATTTGCTGGAGTGGCCAAAGCGAAGAGCGTCATCACGACGCTTCCCAACGATGCCCAAAATCTTTACGTCGTCTTGGCAGCGAGGGAAATGGCTCCATCGATTCACATCATCAGCCGTGCCTCCAAAACGAATTCAGTGAGCAAGTTGCGCGTGGCAGGTGCAGACAACGTCATCATGCCTGACAAAGTGGGAGGTGCCCACATGGCTTCTTTGGTCGTGATTCCTGATGTGGTTGAATTCCTTGACCATGTCCGCATCCAAGGCGCCGATGCCATCAATCTTGAAGAAATACCTGTGAATGTGTTGCCCCAAGGATTGAAGGCCTCCACCTTGGGGGAACTTGATGCCAGGAACCGAGTGGGTGTGAATGTGGTCGGGGTGAAGGAGTCGGATGGCAACTTCATCATCAACCCCGGCCCCGACACTCCCTTGGACGACGCGAGCAAGTTGTTTGTCCTTGGCAACACAGAACAATTGCGCACCATGAATCGCCTTTTGGGCATTCAACCCCCCAACGTCTGATTTCAATCCTCATTTTGATGCTTCAAAGAATTGCACTTCTCGTCCTCGGCCTTGTCCCACTTTTGGCCCAGGCACAGTCTTCCATCGACGACCAAATCAATGCCGTGATGGAGCCGGTCACCAATGCCATCATGAAGGTGATTTTCTTTACGGTGCCGGTGGGCAATGGGATGGAGGTGCCGTTTGTGTTGATTTGGCTCCTGGTGGGCGCCCTTGTGTTCACCGTGTACAACCGGTTTGTGAACTTCACTGCTTTTCGTCACGCATTGGACGTGGTCAGGGGGAAGTACGATGACCCCAACCACAAAGGAGAAGTCAGCCATTTTCAAGCCTTGACTGCAGCTCTCTCGGGCACGGTTGGTGTCGGAAACATTGCTGGAGTGGCAGTGGCCGTTTCTCTCGGAGGACCAGGTGCTACGTTTTGGATGATCGTTGCAGGTCTTTTGGGCATGAGTTCCAAGTTTGTAGAGTGCACTTTGGGCACCAAATACCGGAGGATCAATCCCGACGGAAGCATTTCTGGCGGTCCCATGTACTACTTGCGTGACGGATTGGCCAAGCAAGACAAAAAGGGTCTTGGTGCTGTCCTTGCTGCGTTGTTTGCGATTGCCTGCATTGGCGGGTCCTTTGGAGGAGGGAACATGGTGCAAATCAACCAAGCCACGAGCCAGTTGATCGCTGTGACTGGAGGGGAGTCGTCCTTCTTTTATGGGAATGCCTGGCTCTTTGGTGTGATCATGGCGGTCATTGTTGCCGCCATCATTCTGGGCGGCATCAAGAGCATTGCCAAAGTGACCGACAAAGTGGTTCCATTCATGGTGGGCATTTACATTTTGGGGGCGCTTGCCGTGATTCTGGGCAACATTGGGGAAGTCCCCGCTGCCTTTGCGAAGATTTTCTCAGGAGCCTTCAACAGCGACGCCATGTACGGTGGCATCGTTGGGGTGCTGATTCAGGGGTTCAAGCGGGCGGCGTTTTCCAACGAGGCTGGCATTGGATCTGCATCCATCGCCCACAGTGCGGCCAAGACAGACGAGCCTGTGAGTGAAGGGGTGGTGGCGCTCTTGGAGCCGTTCATTGACACGGTGGTCATTTGCACCATGACGGCCTTGGTGATTGTCATTTCCGACTACGGTGTGTACGATCAGGCCGGCGTGTTGGCCAGTGCCCAGGCCGGAGAGTTGCAGGCCATCAGCTTGACGTCGTCAGCCTTCAGCCAAACGCTCTCTTGGTTCCCATTGGTGCTGTCTGTCGCTGTCATCTTGTTTGCGCTCAGCACCATGATCAGCTGGAGTTACTATGGACTTAAGGCATGGACCTATTTGTTTGGGGAGACCAAAGCGATGGACATCACCTACAAGGCATTGTTTTGTGTTTTTGTAGTGGTGGGTTCGGCCATCAGCGCCCAGAGTGTTTTCGACTTTGGGGATGCCATGATTTTTGCGATGTGTTTTCCCAACGTTTTGGGACTTTACTTCATGGCAAGGGAGGTCAAGGAAGATTTGGGAGATTACATGAGGAGGGTGAAGAGTGGAGAAATCAAACGCTACGACTGAGCGGCCAGCATTTTTTTTTGGTCCAAGACATGCCCATCTCCAGGAATGGATTTGGGCATGTCTTTTGGTGGCCTTGACGCTCGGTGCCAGGGCCTGGAAGGATGCTGAATCTGAGCGGCATTGGGAAGATGTGCCGCGGGCCCATGTGCAGGACCTGTTGTGTTGGGCGGAGCAACTTCCAGGCCCTTCTTTGCGAGGCAGAAAACGGCGCTGGGACAAACGCAGCCTGGACAAAGACAGGTTCAATTCCACGGCAGGGACCTTGAGATCACCAAATGCAGACGTGACCGAGGAGGTGAAGGCCATGGAAATCAATGCCGCAGATGCGGAGGATTGGCAGAAATTTCGCGGCATTGGCCCGGTACTTTCCAAGCGAATCCTTGGTTTCAAAAACCTTCTCGGTGGCTTTATCGAAGTGGATCAATTGCACCTTGTCTATGGGTTGGACTCCAGCTTGGTGGAGGACATCAAGCCGATGTTGAATGTCGAACGCTCTTTGGTCAAGCCCATGTGCTTGGAAGAGGTCACTTACGGGGATTTGGCGCGACACCCTTGGTTTGGAGCAAAAGCAGCCAAGGCCATTTTGAGGGCAAGGGGCAGGGGAGTGTCCAGCATCGATTTGCTTTGGGAGCGGTTGGGGTTGGACACTGCGATGCGTCAGCATTGGACGCCCTATTTGCACTGTTGCGGTCCACCCCAGGAGGGCGACGACGACTTGAGAGAACTTCCCGACCTTTGAACCACCAACAAAGAAGCCATGCAACTGTCCCTCACACAAGATCAACGAATGATGCGCGATTCCATTCGGGATTTCGCCCAGCGAGAGATTCTCCCTCACCGCATGGACTGGGACGAGCGTCAGCATTTCCCCCGTGACTTGTTTCGCAAAATGGGGGAGATGGGATTGATGGGCATGCTGGTGCCCGAGCAATATGGAGGTGCGGGGTTGACGTATTACGAATACAAAATGGCCATCGAAGAACTGGCCAAAGTTTGTGGCTCGGTGGGGCTTTCTATGGCGGCGCACAACAGCTTGTGCACTGGCCACATTTTGGCCTTTGGCACCCATGAGCAGAAATCAAAATGGTTGCCCAAACTGGCTTCGGGCGAGTGGATTGGTGCCTGGGGGTTGACAGAAGCCAACACGGGCAGCGATGCCATGAGGATGCAATGTGTGGCCAAGCAGGACGGAGAGGAGTGGGTGCTTCATGGCACCAAGAATTGGATCACCCATGGCATTTCAGGAGATTTGGCCGTGGTTCTTGCGAGGACAGGTGAGCCCCTGGACAGCAAGGGAATCACAGCCTTCGTGGTCGAGCGCGGTACACCTGGCTTTTCTGGCGGCAAGAAAGAGAACAAATTGGGCATGCGATGCAGTGAAACCGCAGAATTGGTGTTTGACCAATGCCGTATCCCCCAGAGCCATGTGCTGGGCGAGGTAGGCCAAGGCTTCATTCAAGCGATGAAAATCTTGGACGGCGGCAGAATCAGCATCGCCTCATTGTCTCTTGGCATTGCCAAAGGAGCCATGGAGACGGCCACGAACTACGCAAAGGAGCGTGAGCAATTTGGTCAGCCCATTGCCAGATTTCAGGCCATTGGTTTCAAACTGGCGGACATGGCCACTTCCATCGAGGCTGCCGACTTGCTCACCCTGCAGGCCTGCGCATTGAAGAATGAAGGGAAATCTGTGACCAAAGAAGGGGCGATGGCGAAGTACGAGGCAAGTGAAGTATGCGTCCGTGTGGCCACCGAAGGCGTCCAGATCTTGGGCGGATATGGTTACACCAAAGATTTTCCAGCTGAAAAGTATTTTCGAGACAGCAAACTTTGCACCATTGGGGAAGGAACCTCGGAGATCCAGAAATTGGTGATTGGTCGAGAGTTGCTGAGGGAAAGTGTATGATTTTCGAGGATTTGCCTTATTTTTGTCGCCCAATTAAGAAAACATGCTCAGCATTCAAGTCAAAGAAGGAGACAACATCGAGCGCTCCCTCAAGCAATTCAAGAAGAAGTTCGACCAGACGAAAACCATGAAGCAGCTTCGTACGCGTCGTGAATTCATCAAGCCCAGCGTGTTGAACCGGGCCATGATGAAGAAGGCGGTGTATAAAAATGGATTGAATTTGAAGGCGGAGTGAGATAAAATCCGATAATTCGTCGACATAATATTTGGTTATGTCGACTAAAAAGGCGAAATTGCGCAAGCTTTTCGCCTTTTTGCTGCCCTGAATTTTGAACCAAACCATCCAACATATCGCTCATTTCTTGGACTACTTGCAAAAAGAGCGCAGGGGTTCAGACCACACGATACGATGTTATCGTTCCGATCTGAACCAGATGAAGAAGTTCATGACGGAGACCTACGAAGAGCTGGACTTGACCAAGGTGGAGGGAGAGTGGATTCGAAGTTGGGTTGTGTCCATGGTGCAAGAAGGCAAGTCTCCTAGAACGATCCATCGAAAAGTCAGCGTGTACCGGACCTTTGTCAAGTTTGCCCGTCGCCAGGGAATGATGGAGTTCAATCCAGCTGATTCGGTGGTTTTGCCCAAGGTGGAGCGCAGAATGCCTGAGGTCGTTCCTGAGCATTCGATGAGCAAGCTTTTTACGGAAGATGTTTTTGACACCGACTGGAAGGGCCGAAGAGACCGCAGCATGATTGCCTTGCTTTATGAAACAGGCATCCGGATGAGTGAGCTGATTGGCCTTAAAGTGCAAGACGTCGATGGGGCACGAAAAGAACTAAGGGTTTTTGGCAAAGGAAGGAAAGAACGCATGTTGCCTCTTTTGCCGTCCACGATGGAAAGCATCATGCAGCATGTGATGGACCGCCCACTTGGCGACGATGATTTGTTTGTGACGGATGCAGGAAGTTCCTTGTATCCGTCATTTGTTTATCGGAGGGTCAACCACTACCTTGGAGAGGTGAGCTCATTGCAGAAATGCAGTCCTCACGTGCTTCGGCATACGTTTGCGACCCACCTGTTGAACCGTGGGGCAGAACTTGCAGCGGTCAAAGACCTCTTGGGCCACGCAAGCTTGTCTTCCACTCAGGTGTACACCCAGCACACGACAGCAAAGCTGAAGGAGTTTCACAAAGCTTCACCTCTGAACCATCGGACAGCGGGGGAGTAAACCCGTTGTTCATGCGCATTCAAATTCACTCCATTCATTTCGATGCAGACGCTGGTCTGCTGTCTTTCGTAGAGTCCAAGCTGGAAAAGCTTTTGACGTTCAACCAAGACTTGCAAAGCTGTGAGGTTTTTTTGCGGGTGGACAAGAGCGATGCAAGGGACAACAAATTGGTTGAGGTCAAGGCACACTTGCCAGGAAAGGATCTGTTTGCAAAAAGAAGGGCAGTGAGTTTTGAAGCCGCCATGGACGAGGTGAGTGAGGCCCTGCGAAGACAGGTGATGAAGGTCCATGCTTGACGTAATTCTGTGGTACAAAAAAATCGCGGACTGACGCACTGCAGACGTACTTTTCTTTCGTACATTTGCCCTCCTGAAATTCGGGAGGGTATTTTGTTTGCCCTGTTCTTTGAAATGTTGCCGGTGTAGCTCAGAGGCCAGAGCAGCTGATTTGTAATCAGCTGGCCGGGGGTTCGAATCCCTCCACCGGCTCACCTAACCAACCACGCACGGTTGGGTTATAATAGGGGGGTACGCCGGAGTTGGAGAGCCGGGGCAGACTGTAAATCTGTTGTCTTTGACTGAATAGGTTCGAATCCTATTACCCCCACATTTGACCGTGCAAGCGGAAGTAGCTCAGTTGGTAGAGCATCAGCCTTCCAAGCTGAATGTCGCGAGTTCGAATCTCGTCTTCCGCTCCAGTTTAGCCGATGTAGCTCAGGGGTAGAGCGCTTCCTTGGTAAGGAAGAGGTCACGGGTTCAATTCCCGTCATTGGCTCATTCAAAAAGAAAATCATTCAATCAATTAATTCTTCCAGACATGGCAAAGGAAACTTTTGACCGGTCCAAACCACACGTCAACATCGGCACTATCGGCCACGTTGACCACGGCAAGACCACACTCACGGCCGCAATCACCAAGGTGATGGCCGACGCAGGTTTTAGCGAGGCACGCTCGTTTGACCAAATCGACAACGCTCCAGAAGAGAAGGAGCGCGGAATCACCATCAACTCTTCACACGTGGAGTACCAGACTGACCAGCGCCACTACGCGCACGTCGACTGTCCTGGTCACGCCGACTACGTGAAGAACATGGTGACTGGTGCTGCCCAAATGGACGGCGCCATCCTTGTGGTGGCTGCAACAGACGGCCCCATGCCCCAGACGCGTGAGCACATCCTGCTCGGACGTCAGGTAGGCATTCCACGCATCGTGGTGTTCATGAACAAAGTCGACATGGTCGACGATGAGGAACTCCTCGAGCTTGTGGAAATGGAGATCCGCGAACTCTTGTCATTCTATGAGTACGATGGAGACAACGGTCCTGTGGTCCAAGGTTCTGCCCTGGGTGCTTTGAACGGAGAGCCCAAGTGGGTTGAGACCGTGATGAGCCTCATGCAGGAAGTGGACAAGTGGATCGAGATTCCACCTCGCGACAACGAGAAGCCTTTCTTGATGTCCATCGAGGACGTGTTCACCATCACAGGTCGTGGCACCGTGGCCACCGGTCGTATCGAGACTGGTGTGATCAACACTGCTGACGAAGTGGACATCATCGGCATGGCCGAAGAGAAGCTGAAGACCACCATCACTGGAGTGGAGATGTTCCGCAAGATTTTGGACCGTGGAGAAGCAGGCGACAATGTCGGTTTGTTGCTCCGTGGCATCGAAAAGAAGGACATCCGCCGCGGCATGGTGATCGCTGCTCCAAACAGCATCAAGCCACACGCCCACTTCAAGGGTGAGGTGTACATCTTGAAGAAAGAAGAAGGAGGCCGTCACACGCCATTCCACAACAAGTACCGCCCTCAGTTCTACTTCCGTACCACGGACGTGACAGGCGAGATTTCGTTGGAGGCTGGCCGTGAGATGGTGATGCCTGGCGACAACGTGACCATTGACGTGAAGCTGATTGCGCCAATCGCGATGGACAAAGGCCTTCGTTTCGCCATCCGTGAGGGTGGACGTACCGTAGGTGCAGGCCAGGTGACAGAAATCCTCGATTGATAGGAGATTTCTGACACCACATCAATGCAAGGAAGAAGGTTCCCTTTCGAGGGTTCCTTCTTCCTCCATCTACGGGCGTAGCTCAATTGGTAGAGTAGTGGTCTCCAAAACCATTGGTTGCAGGTTCGAGTCCTGCCGCCCGTGCAAAAACTGACAACATGTCTTCGTTCACACAATACTTGCAAGCCTCCATCCAGGAGCTCCAGACGAAAGTGACTTGGCCTTCATGGCGCGAGTTGCAGGAATCTGCAGTCTTGGTTTTTGTGGCAAGCCTTCTGATAGCATTCATCGTTTCAGCCATGGATTGGGTCTTCGGCGTCAATGCCGCGGATGCACTTTGGTCTGGAGTGGTTGGATTGCTTTACCAAATTCTTTGATCTGCCTGATACCCTAGGTCATGAGTGAAATCGAAAAGAAATGGTATGTGGTCCGTGCAGTGAGTGGCCAGGAGAAGCGCGTCCAAGAGACCGTGGAAACTGAGATTGCCGCTGCTGGGCTGCAAGACTATGTTGGTCAGTTGTTGATTCCCATGGAAAAAGTCTTCACCATTCGCAATGGAAAGAAGGTTTCCAAGGAGAGAAACCTCTTCCCTGGATACGTCTACATCGAAGCTTCTCTCGTGGGTGAGGTCCCGCACATCGTGCGGAATGTGACCAACGTGATTGGGTTCCTTGGTGCAGAAAAACGTGGTGATCCCATGCCGTTGCGCCAAAGTGAAGTGAACCGAATCTTGGGTGTGGTGGACGATTTGGCAGACACAGATGAGGAAATCAACATCCCATATGTGGTGGGTGAGTTGGTCAAGGTGACCGATGGGCCTTTCAATGGCTTCCACGGAAACATTGAAGATGTGAACGAAGAAAAGAAAAAATTGAAGGTGATGGTCAAAATCTTTGGGCGGAAGACGCCTGTGGAACTTGGCTATCTCCAGGTGGAAAAAGAGAGCTAATCAACCGGAACAGACAGCCGAAACTCAACGCATTGTCCCTAAATGCTTCCCTTTGCGCGGGTCGAGGACTGTTCAATATATATGATCAATGGCTAAAGAAGTAGCTGGACTAATCAAGCTGCAAATTCGCGGTGGAGCGGCAAACCCGTCACCTCCTGTTGGACCCGCCTTGGGTGCAAAGGGAGTGAACATCATGGAGTTCTGTAAGCAATTCAATGCTAGAACCCAAGATAAGCCGGGCAAGGTGCTCCCAGCGGTCATCACGGTCTACAGTGACAAGTCGTTCGACTTTGTCATCAAGACCCCACCGGCTGCTGTCCAATTGATGGAGGCGGCCAAGCTGAAGAAGGGTTCACCCGAATCCAACAGAAGCAAGGTCGGCAAAGTCTCGTGGGACCAAGTACGCGCAATTGCAGAAGACAAGATGCCTGATTTGAACTGCTTTTCTGTCGAGTCCGCAATGCGGATGGTGGCAGGAACTGCACGAAGCATGGGCATTAACGTCATCGGAGAAGCCCCCTTCTAAGTCACAAACCGCGCAAAATGGGACAAACTAAACACCAGAAGGCGGTCGCTGCCAAAATCGACACCGAAAAGCTTTACAGCTTGGAGGAAGCCTCCATCCTAGTGAAGGAGTGCTCCACCACGAAGTTCGATGGAACAGTAGACCTCGCTGTGCGCCTAGGCGTAGATCCTCGTAAGGCGAATCAAATGGTTCGTGGTACGGTAAGCCTCCCTCACGGGACAGGCAAGAAAGTTCGTGTGTTGGTGCTTTGTACTCCTGACAAAGAGCAGGAGGCCAAAGACGCTGGCGCCGATTTCGTTGGATTGGACGACTATGTGACGAAGATCAAAGGCGGATGGACCGATGTGGATGTAATCATTACCACTCCCCAAGTCATGGGCAAGGTGGGTGCGTTGGGCCGTGTACTCGGACCACGTGGCCTCATGCCCAACCCGAAATCGGGCACAGTGACGATGGAAGTTGGAAAGGCTGTAACAGACGTGAAGGCGGGTAAAATCGACTTCAAGGTGGACAAATTTGGCATTGTGCATGCCTCTGTTGGAAAGGTGTCTTTTGACGCCAAGAAAATCGAGGAAAATGCCGCCGAGCTTTTGGCCACGTTGATGAGGTTGAAGCCTTCATCTGCGAAGGGTGCCTACATGAAGAGTGTCGCAATGAGCTCTACCATGGGTCCCGGTATCAAAATCGAACAGAAAACGGCGACAGCCTGATTCGCAAAACTGAACCATCATGACTCGAACAGAAAAAGATCAATTGATCGACGAGCTTGCTCAGATCCTTGCGGAGAAGAACGTGGTGTATTTGACCGACGCATCAGGGTTGGACTCAGATGCCACCTCAAGCCTCCGCCGTGAATGTTTCAAGAAGGACATCCGCGTCCGTGTGGTGAAAAACACATTGTTGCGGCAGGCCATGGAACGCACTGAAGGACGCGATTACGCGGAACTCTATGATGTTCTCAAGGGCCAAACTGCTCTTCTTGTTGGCGACATCGGAAATGCTCCAGCACGTGTGCTGAAAGAGTTCCGGAAGAAGCACGACATGCCGATTTTGAAAGGCGCATACGTCGAAGAAGCAACCTATTTGGGAGATGAAAACCTGGAACTGCTGACGGCGATCAAGTCGAAGGAGGAATTGATTGGCGACGTGATTGCGTTGCTCCAATCTCCTGCGAAGAATGTGATCGGCGCACTGAATTCAGGTGGCAACACCCTATCCGGTCTGGTCAAGGCGCTGCAAGAACGCGGCTGAGCTTGACACTCAATCATTACTAGAATTAAGAACAATACAAACCAATCATTATGGCTGATTTGAAAGCTATGGCTGAAGAGTTGGTGAACCTCACTGTCAAGGAGGTGAACGAACTCGCTGAGATCCTCAAAGAGGAGTACGGTATCGAACCCGCTGCTGCTGCTGTTGCAGTTGCAGGACCTGCCGCCGGTGGCGGCGAAGGTGGGGGAGAAGAAAAGACGGAGTTTGACGTGATCTTGAAGGCCGCTGGCGGCTCAAAGCTCGCAGTGGTCAAGCTTGTCAAGGAACTCACCGGACTCGGCTTGAAGGAAGCCAAGGACATCGTAGACGGCGCACCGTCCCCCATCAAGGAGGGCATTCCAAAAGATGAGGCTGAAGCCTTGAAGACTCAACTTGAGGAAGCTGGTGCAGAGGTTGAGCTTAAGTAAGCACAACCCCGAGCATTGATGGCACGGGCGGGGAGAAGGTCCCCGCCCTTGTCTGCATTTTGGGATGTTTCCTAAAAAGGAGCCATCCATCGAACAACCTTCATTGCCTGTTTGTCCTTCCTCCAAGACCAAACGACCATGACCCTGGCCAACCCCAACCCCCTGCGCACCAATTTTGGTAGCGTTGCCCTTCCTCTGGAGCATCCAGACTTTCTGGACATCCAACTCCGTTCATTCCAGGAATTCTTCCAGTTGGAAACGAATCCTGAGAATCGCACCACGGAGGGATTGTTCAAAGTGTTCAGTGAGAATTTCCCCATCACGGACACCCGTAATCAATTCGTTCTCGAATTCCTTGATTACTTCATCGACCCGCCCCGCTACAGCATTCAAGAGTGTTTGGAGCGTGGCCTGACTTACAGCGTGCCTTTGAAGGCCAAGCTGAAGTTGTACTGCACCGATCCCGAGCACGAGGACTTTGAAACCATTGTCCAAGACGTGTACTTGGGCACCATTCCCTACATGACGCCTCAGGGTTCGTTTGTGGTCAATGGAGCCGAGCGTGTGATTGTCAACCAATTGCATCGTTCTCCTGGCGTGTTCTTTGGCCAAAGCCGCCATGCCAATGGCACCAAATTGCATTCCGCGCGGATCATCCCTTTTAAGGGCTCATGGATTGAATTTGCGACGGACATCAACGGTGTGATGTACGCTTACATCGACCGGAAGAAAAAATTGCCCGTCACCACATTGTTGCGCAGCATCGGCTACGAGACAGACCGCGACATTCTTGGGATTTTTGACTTGGCCGATGAGGTGAAAGTCACAAAGACGGGTTTGAAGCGTGTCCTTGGACGCCCTCTTGCAGCGCGTGTATTGAAGACTTGGGTTGAGGACTTTGTGGAAGAGGATACAGGAGAGGTGGTTTCCATCGAGCGTACGGAGGTGATTTTGGAGCGTGAGACGGTCCTCGAGAAGGAACACATTGACTTGATCTTGGATTCCGGGTCGAAGACCATCATCCTGCACAAGGAGGGCATCAACCAAGGGGATTTCACCATCATTTACAACACCCTCCACAAAGACAGCTCCAACTCGGAGAAAGAGGCCGTGGAGTACATCTACCGTCAACTGCGCAACGCGGAGCCACCAGATTTGGAGACTGCCCGCGGTGTGATTGACAAGCTGTTCTTCTCTGAGCAGCGCTATGACTTGGGCGAGGTGGGCCGTTTCCGAATCAACCGGAAACTCGAAATCGACGGGGAAGAGTCCCGCACCCTGACCAAGGACGACATCATCCGCATCATCAAGACCCTGTTGGACTTGGTGAACAGCAACACGGATGTGGACGACATCGACCACTTGAGCAACCGTCGCATCCGCACGGTGGGAGAGCAATTGTACTCTCAGTTTGGTGTGGGGCTAGCCCGAATGGCGAGGACCATCCGTGAGCGCATGAATGTGCGTGACAACGAGGTGTTCACACCTACCGACTTGATCAACGCCAAGACGTTGAGCTCTGTGATCAACAGTTTCTTTGGCACGAACCAGCTGTCGCAGTTCATGGACCAAACGAACCCTCTGAGTGAGGTGACGCACAAGCGTCGGATTTCCGCACTCGGACCAGGTGGATTGAGCCGTGAGCGTGCGGGCTTTGAGGTCCGAGATGTGCACTACACACACTACGGCCGTCTTTGCACCATCGAGACCCCGGAAGGTCCCAACATTGGCTTGATTTCGAGCTTGTGTGTGTACGCCAAAGTCAACCGACTTGGCTTCATTGAGACGCCTTACAGAAAGGTGACCAATGGCAAGGCGGCGACTGATGCGGAGGGCATTGTGTACCTCTCTGCGGAGGATGAGGACAGCGCGATGATTGCACAAGCCAATGCGCCCATCAAGGACGATGGCAAGTTTGAGAACGACTCAGTCAAGGCACGTTTGGAGGGCGACTTCCCCATTGTGAAGCCAGAAGAGCTTCAATACATGGACGTGGCCCCCAACCAAATTGCCTCCATCGCGGCTTCGTTGATTCCTTTCTTGGAGCACGACGACGCGAACAGGGCTCTGATGGGGTCCAACATGATGCGTCAGGCTGTGCCTTTGATGCGTCCCAACTCCCCCATTGTGGGCACGGGCGTTGAGGCTCCAGTTGCAAGGGATTCACGTGTTCTCCTTCGGGCCGAGCGTGATGGTGTGGTGGAGTATGTGGATGCCAATGAGATCCACATCCGTCACAACATGGATGAAAATGACCTTTTGGTGTCTTTCGAAACAGACTTGCGGGTGTACAACCTCACCAAGTTTGCCAGGACGAACCAGGGCACATGCATGAACCTGAAGCCGATGGTGGAGAAGGGGGCCAAAGTGATTGGAGGTCAGATTTTGGTGGAGGGATACTCCACCCAAAAAGGTGAATTGGCACTCGGCCAGAACATGAAGGTGGCCTTCATGCCCTGGCAAGGCTACAACTTTGAGGATGCCATTGTGATTTCCGAGCGCGTTGTGCGTGAAGATGTGTTCACTTCGTTGCACGTCGATGAATACGTGTTGGAAGTCCGTGACACCAAGCGCGGAGTGGAAGAATTGACCAACGACATCCCCAACGTGAGCGAAGAAGCCACGAAGGACCTGGACGAGCATGGTCTGATTCGCATTGGTGCTGAAGTGACAGAAGGCGACATCCTCATTGGAAAAATCACTCCGAAGGGAGAGTCTGATCCCAGTCCAGAGGAAAAGCTTCTTCGCGCCATCTTTGGCGACAAGGCCGGCGATGTGAAGGATGCTTCTTTGAAGATGCCTCCTTCGGGCAAAGGTGTGGTGATCGACAAGAAATTGTTCAGCCGTGCCGTCAAAGACCGCAAGTCCAAGGCCAGTGACAAGGCTGTTCTCGAGAGCATCGACAAGGAGTTTGACAAGGAAGCTGCAGTCCTCAAGAAGCTCCTCGTGGAGAAGCTGATGAAGATTGTGGGCAGCAAGGTCAGCCAAGGAGTGTTCAACTACTACAAGGAGGAGCAGGTCAAGAAAGGTGTGAAATTCACCATGAAAGTCTTGTCGAGTTTGGATTACCTCATCATCAATGGTGATGGCTGGATCCGCGACCAAGACCAAAGTGCTTTGGCCGCTCGCCTGATCCACAACTACAACCTCAAGTACAACGACTTGCTTGGTGTTTACAAGCGCAAGAAGTTCCAGGTGACGGTCGGCGACGAGTTGCCAGCTGGCATCGTAAAGCTTGCCAAAGTCTACGTGGCCAAGAAGCGCAAGCTCAAGGTAGGGGACAAGATGGCAGGTCGTCACGGCAACAAGGGCATCGTGGCGCGGATTGTGCGTCAGGAAGACATGCCTTTCTTGGAAGACGGTACACCTGTTGACATTGTATTGAATCCGTTGGGGGTACCCTCGAGGATGAACTTGGGCCAGATTTACGAGACGGTCCTCGGCTGGGCCGGAGAGAAGCTTGGCCGCAAGTTTGCAACCCCCATTTTTGACGGTGCACCGATCAGTGAGATTTGTGCATTGACAGAAGAGGCGGGTGTCCCTGAATTCGGGGTGACCTACTTGTACGATGGTGGCACAGGCCAGCGGTTTGATCAGCCTGCGACAGTGGGTGTGATTTACATGATCAAGCTGAGCCACATGGTGGACGACAAGATGCACGCACGTAGCATTGGTCCATACTCTCTCATCACGCAGCAACCTTTGGGTGGTAAAGCCCAATTCGGTGGTCAGCGCTTTGGTGAAATGGAGGTATGGGCGCTCGAGGCATTCGGTGCCGCCAACATCTTGCAAGAAATTTTGACCGTAAAGTCCGATGACGTCCAAGGACGCGCCCGTGCCTATGAAGCCATTGTGAAAGGTGACGTGATGCCAACTCCAGGCATCCCTGAATCGTTCAATGTCTTGATGCACGAATTGCGCGGCCTTGGTTTGACTGTTTCACTCGATTGATCCCTCCACCATGTTCCAACAAAACAACCCCCAGGAGTTGAGCAGCGACTTCAACACCATCACCATTTCACTGGCGTCCCCCGAGCGTATTCTCGAAGCGTCACATGGCGAGGTTCTGAAGCCCGAGACGATCAACTATCGTACCTACAAGCCTGAACGTGACGGTCTCTTTTGTGAGCGTATTTTTGGTCCAGTCAAGGACTACGAATGTCACTGCGGAAAGTACAAGCGCATTCGCTACAAGGGCATTGTGTGCGACCGTTGCGGTGTAGAGGTCACAGAGAAGAAGGTGCGTCGTGAGCGCATGGGCCACATCAACTTGGTGGTGCCTGTGGTGCACATTTGGTACTTCAAGAGCCTCCCCAACAAGATTGGTTACCTCCTCGGAATCCCTTCCAAGAAGCTAGACCAAATCATCTACTACGAGCGGTATGTGGTGATCAACAAAGGCATTGCAGAGGTGCCAGAAGGAGACAAGAAAGACCTCTACTCTCTTCTCACGGAAGACGAGTATTTGGACATTCTGGAAACCCTTCCCAAGGAAAACCAGTACCTCGACGACAAGGACCCCAACAAGTTTGTGGCCAAAATGGGTGCCGATGCCGTGCACGATTTGTTGGCCAACTTGGAGCTCGACGAGTTGAGCTATTCACTTCGTCACGAAGCCAACACGGAGACTTCTCAGCAGCGCAAGAGCGAAAAGCTCAAGCGTTTGCAAGTGGTGGAGTCTTTGCGCGATGCCAACAGCCGCATTGAAAACAATCCTGAGTGGATGGTGGTCAAGGTGGTTCCAGTGATCCCGCCTGAGTTGCGTCCATTGGTGCCGCTTGATGGTGGACGTTTTGCGACGTCTGACTTGAACGACTTGTACCGCCGTGTCATCATCCGGAACAACCGTTTGAAGCGTTTGGTGGAAATCAAGGCACCGGAGGTGATTCTGCGCAACGAGAAGCGCATGTTGCAGGAGGCTGTGGACAGTCTCTTCGACAACAGCCGCAAGTCGAGTGCTGTGAAAACGGAAAGCAATCGTCCGCTCAAATCCTTGAGTGACAGCCTGAAAGGCAAGCAAGGTCGTTTCCGTCAGAACCTGCTCGGAAAGCGTGTAGACTATTCTGCACGTTCGGTGATCGTCGTGGGCCCAGATTTGAAGCTCCACGAATGCGGCATGCCGAAAAACATGGCTGCGGAACTTTACAAGCCCTTCATCATCCGAAAGATGATCGAACGGGGTGTGGTGAAGACCGTAAAGAGCGCCAAGAAAATTGTGGATGCGAAAGAGCCAGTGGTTTGGGACATCCTTGAGAATGTAATGAAGGGGCACCCAGTGTTGCTCAACCGTGCACCAACACTGCACAGACTGGGCATCCAGGCGTTCCAGCCCAAGCTGATCGAGGGCAAGGCGCTCCAGCTGCACCCTCTTGCCTGCACGGCATTCAACGCTGACTTTGACGGAGACCAAATGGCGGTGCACCTGCCTTTGGGATCAGCAGCCGTTTTGGAAGCCCAGCTTTTGATGCTCGGTTCCCACAACATCCTCAACCCTGCCAATGGGGCACCGATTGCCGTTCCTTCTCAGGACATGGTGTTGGGCCTTTACTACATCACCAAGGAGCGCAAGTCGTCCAAGGAACATGTGGTGAAGGGAGAGGGCATGGTCTGTTACTCCCCAGAGGAGGTGCGCATCGCACATCAAGAAGGCCGTTTGGACCTCCACGCGTCCATCAAAATGCGCTACGTCGATGCCGCTGGCAACGCCAGCATGATTGACACGACTTGTGGTCGGGTCATGTTCAATGAGCACGTGCCGATTGAAGCGGGATTCATCAACGAGTTGTTGACCAAAAAATCACTGCGTGGCATCATCGCCCACGTGTTGAACAGTGTGGGCGTTCCGCGCACAGCTCAGTTCTTGGATGACATCAAGGAGCTTGGTTTCACCATGGCCTTCAAAGGCGGATTGTCGTTCAACCTGAACGACGTCATCATCCCACCTGAAAAGGAAGAGTTGGTGGAAAAGGCCACGGCGCAAGTCGGGGAGGTGATGGACAACTACAACATGGGTCTGATCACGAACAACGAGCGTTACAACCAGATCATTGACATCTGGACGCACACGAACTCTCGCTTGACCAACATCCTGATGGACCGTTTGGAGACTGACAAGCAAGGCTTCAACTCGATTTACATGATGATGCATTCGGGTGCACGTGGATCGAAGGAGCAGATTCGTCAGTTGTCTGGCATGCGTGGCTTGATGGCCAAGCCTCAGAAGTCGTCCGCGACGGGAGGGCAGGACATCATTGAGAACCCCATCCTCTCGAACTTCAAGGAGGGACTCTCCATTTTGGAGTACTTCATTTCGACACACGGTGCCCGAAAAGGACTGGCGGACACGGCCTTGAAGACAGCCGATGCGGGTTATTTGACCCGTCGATTGGTGGATGTGGCGCAAGATGTCATCATCACAGAAGACGATTGCCACACCCTGCGGGGCTTGACGGTGTCCCCATTGCGCCAAAACGACGAAATCGTGGAAGGCATTGGGGACCGAATCGAAGGCCGCACGGCAGGCGAGGATGTCTACCACCCCACCACAGAAGAGGTTTTGGTTGCGGAAGGAGAACAAATCACTCCCCATGCTGCGAAGGCCATTGAAGAGGCGGGTGTTCAAGAAGTCGAGGTGCGTTCTGTGTTGACTTGCGAGTCGCGTCAGGGTGTCTGTGCGAAGTGCTACGGCAAAAACCTTGCGACCAACCGCCCAGTCCAAACCGGCGAGGCGGTAGGTGTCATTGCAGCCCAGTCCATCGGCGAGCCGGGAACACAGTTGACCCTCCGTACCTTCCACGTGGGGGGTACAGCCTCGAAGATTTCGGACGAGAACCAAATCCGCACCAAACATTCGGGTGTGGTGGAGATCGATGAATTGAGGACGGTGGACCGCACCAACGCCAAAGGCGAAAAGGAAGTGGTGGTCGTCTCTCGTTCTTCCGAATTCAAGGTGATGGATGCTGAAACCAATGTGGCGCTGTCCACGACGGTGTTGCCTTACGGCTCCATTCTCTTTGTCAAGGACGGAAACAAGATCAAAAAAGATACTTCTGTCTGCGAGTGGGATCCCTACAACAACGTGATCATCTCTGAAGAGGAGGGAACCGTTGCCTTTGAGAGCATTGAAGAAGGTTTCACCTTCCGCGAAGAGTTGGACGAGCAAACGGGCTTCCGTGAAATTGTGATCACAGAGTCCCGCGACAAGAAGAAAAACCCTGCGGTGCTGATCATGGGCAAGAAGAAAGAAGTGCTTCGCACCTATTCTATGCCTGTTGGAGCCCACTTGTCAGTCAAGGAAGGCGACAAAGTGGCCAAGGGAATGATTCTTTGCAAGATTCCACGTGTGGCAGGAAAGTCTGGTGACATCACAGGTGGTCTTCCACGTGTGACAGAGTTGTTCGAAGCCAGGAATCCATCCAACCCAGCTGTGGTGTCTGAAGTAGATGGCATCGTCAGCTACGGAAAGATCAAGCGTGGAAACCGCGAAGTGATTGTGGAAGCACGTACAGGTGAAAAATTCAAGTACATGGTTCCATTGTCCAAGCACATTTTGGTGCAGGACAATGATTTCGTCAAGGCAGGAATGCCAATGTCGGATGGTGCCATCACGCCCAACGACATCTTGAATGTCATGGGCCCAACGGCGGTGCAGGAGTACATCGTGAATGAAATCCAGGACGTGTACCGCCTCCAAGGTGTGAAAATCAACGACAAGCACTTTGAAGTCATCGTACGTCAGATGATGAAGAAGGTCGTGATTGAAGACGGTGGAGACACCCAGTTCTTGGAAAAGCAAATCGCCGAAAAGGCCGACTTCTTGAATGAAAACGACCGCATGTTTGGCATGGTCATCGTGACCGATGCCGGTGGATCCGATCAAGTCAAGGTGGGACAGATGATTTCAGCGCGCCGGATGCGCGATGAGAACAGTTCCCTGGTGCGACGCGATTTGGCCAAGATGGAATGCCGCGATGCGATTCCAGCAACGTCACGTCCCTTGCTCCAAGGCATCACACGCGCTTCTTTGCAGACGAAATCCTTCATCTCTGCGGCCTCCTTCCAGGAGACCACCAAGGTGTTGAACGAGGCAGCTGTCAGTGGCAAGCAGGATCATTTGCTTGGGTTGAAGGAAAACGTGATCGTGGGACACCTGATCCCTGCGGGAACAGGCACCAGGAAGTTCACCGACTTGAAAGTCGGAGACAAAGAGGAGTTCGACGCCCTGGTCGAGATGGCATCTGAAGAGGATTGACACCAATCTTAGGACTGCAAGAAAAAAGGCACCCCTTGGGGTGCCTTTTTTGTGTCCGAATTGTTCGCTCGGTGAGGCGGTCAGTTCTTTTGCTCAATGGCCCGCGCAGCTGCTTTGGCGGGATCCTCTCCTTTGGAGGCATCGTTGGCGTTCACGCCGCAATAGCCAAACAGGCAGTTCTCCTTGATGATGCGGTCCACAAAGTCAGGCACCATGTCCACCCATGCATCGTCGTCCTTTTTGATGCATTCCAAAGCCGCACGGCTGAAAATGGAGAGCACATCGGGGTCGTAATTGTCGATGTCCAAGATGCGCTTGTTGAATACGAGGTAATCGTAGAGCGGCTTCAAACGGGGATGGATGGGGGTGGAGCCAGAGTCCCAAAGTTGTCCGCTATCCTCATCTTTCCAAGGGTAGAGCAAAATGCGGAGATCGCGTGAGAAGAGAATGCCGAAGGCTTCCAGAATCCCTCCGTTCAAGTCACGGTAATAGCGCTCGTTGAAAATCTCGACCAAGGTGGCTGCCCCCATGATCACACCCATCCGTTTTTTGGTGTGGCGCGAGAAAAACTCCACCAATTTGAAGTACTTCTGGTAGTTGCTGATCAGCACGGTTTGCCCAATGCTGCACAACACATCCGCCCGGTCGAGGAAGTCTTGCTCATCAATGTCCCCTGAAGCACTGAGGTTGTTCAGGGTGATTTCAAACAACACCTTCACGTTGTCGGGGTCCACTTTGGGCTGTTCCTTGAACATGGCGAGGCCTTTGGCGATCATGTCGATGTTCACCTTTGTCACTGGACGGAAACTTCCTCGGATGGCCAGGATGTTCTTCTTGTAGAGGACATCCGCTGCCTGACGGTTTCGGCCATCGGGTGAGAAAATCACTGCGTCAGTCATGCCATGCTTGACAAGTTGCAGGGAGAGCAATCGGTTGTCAACATCCTCAAAATCGGGACCATTCATTTGGATCATGTCGATCTCAAGCTGGTCCCGTTCTAGGTTGTCATAGAGGCTTTGAAGAAGTTCTTTGGGGCGTTTGTAAAAGAAAAAAGCTCCGTAAATCAAATTCACGCCGAGCAGGCCAGTCGTTTGCTGTTGCAGCAGAGCGTCTTGCTCGTGGAACCTTGCGTGGAGCACAATCTCATTGGGCTCCTTGTCTGCAGCCGTTTGAAATTTGATGCCAAACCAACCATGACCTTGGCTTGTCTTGTGGTAGTTGATGGTGGCCACCGTGTTGGCAAAGGCGAAGTACTGTTTGGTGGGATGGTCGTCACGTGTGATCCGCTCCTCAATGAGGTTGTACTCGTGTTCGAGCATTTTGTCAATGCGCGATTCACATACATAGCGCCCCTTGGTCTCCTTGCCGTAGATCGCATCGCTGAAGTCCTTGTCGTATGCGGAAATGGTCTTGGCAATGGTGCCAGACGCTCCGCCTGCACGAAAAAAATGGCGAACCACTTCCTGGCCCGCGCCGATTTCGGCAAAGGTGCCGTACAAATCGGCATTGAGATTGACCCGGAGGGCCTTTTGTTTGGCCGAGAGAATGACGCGTTCCAAGTCCACAGCAGTTCGATCGAGGTTTGTATCAAAGGTAAGGATACCTTCGTGGCATGAACGGTCGTCGTGCAGAGAGATTGTTGCGGTTGGTGTTTTTGGGCACCGGAACCTCCCAAGGGGTGCCCATCATTGGTTGTTCTTGTGCGGTTTGCAGCTCGAATGCCCCCCACAATGTCAGGCTGAGGAGTTCCGTGATGTTGGAGGGAGAATCAAGCTGTGTCGTGGTGGACACAGGTCCGGATTTCAGGGCCCAAATGCTGCGTGAGGGAGTCACACGCCTGGATGCCATTGTGTACACCCACGAACACAAAGACCATTTGGCAGGGATGGACGATGTGCGGCCATTCAACTACTTGCAGAAAAGTATCATGCCTCTCTTTGCATCCGACCGGGTGGAAGCAGCCTTGAAACGTGATTTTCATTATGCCTTTGCAGGGGGATCCCATGGCGGGGTCCCTCAGGTGGACATTCGACGGATTGAAGACTTTGAGGTCTTTGAAGCTGGGGGCTTGACATTGGAAGCCTTGCCTGTGATGCATGGCGCGCTTCCCATTCATGGTTTTCGGTGTGGAGAGGTGGCCTACATCACAGATGCGAACCATTTGTCATCGGCCACATTGGCAAGACTTCAAGGCTTGGAGGTTTTGGTGCTCAATGCCCTTCGGCCTTCTCCTCACTACAGCCACTTCTCCCTCCAGGAAGCTGTGGATGTCGCACGTCAAATTGGTGCGCGACGGACCTTTTTCACCCATGTGAGCCATGACATGGGCGACCACATTCAAGTGAACGAAGGGTTGCCCTCAGGCATGGCGCTGGCCCATGACGGCTTGGTTCTGGAACGCTTGGACGGGGAATGGACCCTTCTCCATTCCGATTGGTTGGGACAAACCTTGGGGGAGGCATGAAGTTCCTGTTCATGCTCGGCCGCTGCCCCCGATGGTTCCTCAATCTGTTGGCCTTGAAGCTTGCAATTCTGGCCGTGCTGATGGGAGGATACAGAGGCAAAGTGGTTCGGGCCAATTTGCGGCGCGCCTTTCCCAAAGTTTCTGCTTTGCGGCGGGCGATGTACTTCCTTCAATTCCAGAGGCATTTCACGCAGTTGCTGGTGGAGTCGGCCAAACTGTTCACGATGTCCTCGAAGGAGGTGGAGGAAGGCATGCCCCACTTGAATACGGAGTTGTTGCATGAATTGCATCAAAAAGGGAAGCATGTACTGGTGGCGGGTGGACACATGAACAATTGGGAATGGAGTGCCTTGACGCTGAACCAGGCGGTCCCCCATCGAGGGATGGCGCTCTACAAAAAATTAAGCGACCACAAAGCGGACCAGAGGATGCGTGCGTCAAGGGGACGCTTTGGCCTCGAAATGGTGCGCACGACTGCGGGGCGGGCATGGATGAATGTGGCACGTCACGGCGAGCCTGTGGCAGTAGTGATGGGGTTTGACCAGAGTCCGGCAGATCCATCGAAGTCTTGGTGGACCACTTTTCTGGGCACAGAGACGGCAGTGTTCTATGGCTTGGAACAATGGACCAAGCTTTACGACATGGCCGTGGTGTATGCCAACATTCGACGGAAGGGGGCTTGGAAGTACGAGTTGACGTACGAACTGATCCACGACGGAGAAACTGCACTTGAGGAAGGGGAGGTGTTGGACCGTTGCCTCGCAACACTGGAGCGAGAAATTGAAGCCGACCCAAGCCGGTGGCTTTGGTCGCACAAGCGATGGAAGCACAGACGTCCTCCGCATCAAGTGCTTCATCCGAGGAAGTTCACAAGAAGCCAGCCCTAACTTCGTCACCATGCAAGGAAAAGCCCCATTGGCAGAGCGCATGCGTCCACAGACGCTCAACGGGTACGTTGGGCAGGAACACTTGGTGGGGGAGGGCGCAGTATTGCGCAGGGCGATGAAGGCCGGAACCTTGCCGAGCATGATCCTTTGGGGTCCTCCTGGCGTGGGCAAAACCACGTTGGCGCGATTGATCGCGGCAGATTCGGACAGGCCCTTCCACAGTCTCAGCGCCATCCACAGCGGTGTCAAGGACGTTCGTGCCATTTTGAATTCCGCCAAACGGGATGGCATGTTTGCCGGACGTGCGGTGCTCTTCATCGATGAGATCCATCGGTTTTCCAAGTCCCAACAAGACAGCCTCTTGGGGGCTGTGGAGGCTGGGACGGTGACCTTGCTTGGGGCCACAACAGAGAATCCTTCCTTTGAAGTGATTCCCGCCCTTCGTTCCCGTTGCCAGACCTACATCCTCGAGGCTTTGTCCCCAGAGGTGTTGTTGGGGCTCGTGGATCGGGCCCTGTCCGAAGATGAATTCATGTCTGCCCACAATGTGGTGCTGAAGGACACAGAGGCTCTGTTGCGGGCGAGTGGAGGGGACGCACGCCGCCTGTTGAACACCCTAGAGCTCGTGGTCGACGGGCTCGAGCCCAACGCGAAGGGCGAATGTGTGGTCACGAACGAAGAGGTGATGGAGCGTGTTCAAACGCATCCCACCAACTACGACAAAGGGGGTGAACAGCACTACGACATTGTGAGTGCCTTCATCAAGAGCATTCGGGCGAGCGATCCAAATGCTGCGGTTTATTATCTCGCCCGCATGGTGGAAGGAGGCGAGGATCCCAAGTTCATCGCCCGCCGGTTGTTGATTTCAGCATCTGAAGACATTGGCAATGCCAATCCCACGGCGCTCGTGTTGGCCAACAACACCTTCCAAGCTGTGGAGCGGATTGGTTGGCCAGAAGCCCGCATTGTGCTTTCACAATGCGCGGTGTATTTGGCCACCAGCGCAAAAAGCAATGCCAGCTACAAGGCCATTGGCCAAGCACAGGCCCATGTTCAGCAGCATGGCGATGCCGCGGTGCCCATGGCCCTCAGAAATGCCCCAACGGGTTGGATGAAAGAGCAAGGCTACGGAAAGGGATATGCCTACGACCATGATGCCCAGGGACAATTCAGTGGCCAAGAATGCTTGCCCAAGGGCATGGAAGGGACCGTCTTTTATCAACCGGGCAACAATCCCAAGGAGCAAGCCACCCGCGAGTTGTTGCGGGCACTCTGGCGGGACAAGTACGGTTATTGATCAAAAGGGATGGCACTTTCAATGTCACGTACCAAAATGCAAGCAGCGAGGCTCAATGAATGTCCGTTTGCTCCAGCGTCCCCATGTTGAAATGCTCTGTTTTGGTCAGGCGACCCTGTTGGTTGTAGTGATAAACCGGACCGTCCAATGTGCCTTTGACATACTCGCCTTCTCGTGAAATTTGGACGCCTTTCATCACGCGCCGCTGCATCTCTTCCCCAAGTTGAGGATCGACAAAGGTCTCCATCTCAAACCCGCCGCAATCGTGCCATTCGCGAAAAGGCCCATCCAGCATTTTGTCTTTGTAGATGAACTCGCTGGCAGGACGCTCGTCTCCGAACCATTCTGTGAAGGTCCCGTTGAACCGAGTGGTTTCCAGCAACCGGCCGTCTCGGTAACGGTGGATGTGCTGAAGCCTCCCGTCTTCGAGATAAAACTTCCAGCTGCCTTCTTCAACCCCTTCGAAGTACGCACCTTCACTCAGTCGTTGTCCACCACCATAGTAGGCCTTGAAAGGCCCATCTAGAGTGCCCTCCCGGTAGGTCAGCACCTGCCGGACCAACCCATTGTCGTTCCAAGACGTCCACGTCC
Source organism: uncultured Flavobacteriales bacterium (assembly GCA_938085425.1). Taxonomy (GTDB): domain Bacteria; phylum Bacteroidota; class Bacteroidia; order Flavobacteriales_D; family Sanyastnellaceae; genus UBA11663. Next base: position 40,586 of record CALKGQ010000007.1, on the reverse strand, counting down.
CATCTCTCTCCCCTTGGAGGTAATGACCCTGCTCGAAAATTTGGCCACTCGGCAAGTAACGTTCTTCTAGGCCGTGCCGGATGCCCCCATCGTAGTGGACCAATGCGGTCAGCTCTCCTTGGGCCCCAAACAAAGACCATCCCCCCTGGCGAAGCGGTGGAGCCGGTCGTTCTTCTTGGGCTTCAGCTTTGAGTTGAAGTTCCAAGTGACGGTAGCCTCCTGAAGCCGTCAACCGGCCATCAGATGCAAACATGGAAGCATCCGATTGCAGGCCGTCCTCGGTGTGGACAATACGGCTGATGGCCGACCCGTTTTCACGGAAGTACCACCAGTCGCCGACAGGTTGTCCGTGCTCGAATGCGCCAACGTAATAAAGCTCCCCATTGGGGTACACACGCACCCAAGGCCCTTGGCGTAAGCCCTTGGCATCCGCAAGGTTGTAATCCTCGCCAAAAGTCCCAGTGGGCCAAGCATTGGAGGCATCAAGTGGTTTGTCAAAGGGGGCTGCAGGTTGGGCCAGCATTGGAAGCATCCCTGGGCTGCAGCACAATGCGACAAACAACGCATTGCACTTGACCTTCTTCGAAGAGGAGAAATTCATGGAACAAAGATGCATCGCGCTGCGGAGGTTGGGGGGACGATTGGGTACTTTTGGCATCGCAAACCCTGGAATCATGAAAGTAACTGTTGTCGGCGCGGGAAATGTAGGCGCCACTTGTGCAAATGTTTTGGCCACGCGCGAAGTCGCGAACGAAGTGGTCCTGCTGGACATCAAAGATGGATTTGCCGAGGGCAAAGCCTTGGACATTTGGGAGACGGCACCCATCAATCTGTACGACACCCGAACAGTGGGTTCCACGAACGATTACAGCAAGACGGCAGGTTCAGATGTGGTGGTGATCACCAGCGGATTGCCACGCAAACCGGGCATGAGCCGTGACGACCTCATTGCCACCAATGCAGGCATTGTGAAGACTGTGACGGAGAACGTCATGAAGCACAGCCCGGAGGCGATTTTGGTCATCGTGTCGAACCCATTGGACGTGATGACGTACTGCGCTTTCTTGACGGCGAACATCGACAGCAAGCGGGTCTTTGGCATGGCCGGCATTTTGGACACGGCCCGCTACCGTGCATTCTTGGCAGAGGAACTCAACGTGAGCCCCAAAGACATCCAGGCGGTGTTGATGGGCGGCCACGGTGACACCATGGTGCCTCTCCCGCGTTACACGACGGTCGGAGGGATTCCGGTGACGGAGATGATCGCCGCAGACAAACTCGAAGCCATTGTCAACCGAACAAAAAAGGGTGGAGGAGAGATCGTGAACCTCCTGGGCACCTCGGCATGGTATGCCCCAGGTGCCGCTGCAGCCCAAATGGTGGAGGCCATTGTGCGCGATCAACGGCGTGTGTTCCCTTGCTGCGCATGGTTGCAGGGTGAATATGGTGTCAATGATCTTTACCTCGGTGTCCCTGTCATCCTCGGCAAGAATGGCATTGAACGGATCATTGAATTGGACCTCAACGACGATGAAAAAGAATTGCTTCGCACAAGTGAGGCAGCGGTGCGCGATGTGAAAGGAGTGCTGGACGGACTCAGCCTCTGACCATTTGTCCGCAATGCAAGAGAAGGGTCAACGCTGAAGCTTGACCCAAGTCAAAGGAGCTCCAACGAGGGCTCTTTTTTCGTGGCCGACCACAACGTTTGTGCGCTCGATCATGGGCCGGACCACATACAGGCCCGTGGGCCATGCAGATGGGTTGATGTGGCCACCCTTTGCGGCGACCACTTCCTCGCGGTGGATGCATGCTCCAAGGGCATTCCAAACTTCCAAGACACCTGTCCAAGGTTGGAGGGACGTCCAGTTCAGCGCATCGCTTCCAGGGTTGGGGGAGAGCTGCCAATCCAAGGCGGAGGGGAGAGCCTCCACCCAAGGAGCCGCAGACGATGTGGACGCCCCCTGAAAGGCGAGAAGCCCACCATTTTGGATGCCCAACAAACCGTCCAGAAGGCCATCTCCATCGAGATCGTGCCACGCCGATGCTGCTCTGTAGCCGTGGCTTGAGTCCAAGATGTCATCTGCTTGGAGGGGCAGGTCCGCATCCCAATTTCCTGTGGCCAAGCCAAAATCCTGAACTGTTCCTGTTTCGTTGGCCACCAAGACCCTCAGTCCATCGTCTGTTTCGGTTAGCGCAGGAACGCTCCATCCATTGATGCCCAGCAAATTGTCGACGGCAATCCCGCCCCAAGTCTCGCCGTGGATGGGGGAGTCGTAAATGGACCACGTTCCAAGAGAGGATTGCTCGATCAAGGTGAGGTAGCCATTCATTTCTCCCACCACCATGTCGAGGTCTCCGTCGCCGTCCATGTCGAGGAGTTGAGGCGTGGCAAATTGACCGACGTCCAAGGCCTCAGAGCCACCGTCTTCGGAGATGGACAAGTCGGCCAGCACAAAAACCGGCCACTCCCCAGGACCCGCTACGTTGTCGAATTGGTGGAACCGCCCCAATTCATCCCCCACGATCGCGTCCAAGTCGCCGTCGCCATCGAGGTCGCCAAATGCGGGGTAGGGACTTTCGATTTGGTAGCTTGAAAGGGGAATCCAATCGTCGTTGATCCGTTCGAATGAGGGCGCGGTGGCGCTCCCGACATTGCGGAAACTCGCAATGGCTGCAGGGGTTTGGTCAATGCCTTCATACCTCTCTTTGTTGGCGATGGCCAAGTCCATCAACCCATCGGCGTCGAAGTCTGCGAAAATGGGGTAGGCCCCGCGTCCCACATCCACCATGTTCCGCTGCAGGAACGCGCTGTCTTGGAAGGCCCAAGATGGTGCACCTTCGGTTCCTTCGTTTCGGAAAAAATGGACACCGGCGTCGTCGTTGGTCTCCAGTGGGGTGTTGGGAGAAAACAGCAAATCACGCACCCCATCTTGGTCGACGTCAAGGTGAAAAGCGGCAGGAAAGCGTGGCAAGTTCAGGGCCTGGTCCCCATACAGTGCCTCTGGAAAAGATGGGTCAACGAACACAGCACTGTCGAGGCCAGATCCACCGTTTTCCAGTACAATCCCAAGGGTTGAGGGGTATGTAACATCACTTATAATCAAATCTTTAGGGCCTCCTGGCTCAAGTTGGAGTGAAGTGATTGACCCGCCTGCATGAAGGCCTGTTCTTGGCTCTGCGACGTTGAATGAACACTCAAATTCAGGCCCAATGAAAAGATCGTTGTTTTCGGCTGCTTCTTCGAGCATGCCGTAGCAGCGGTTGGTGCAAACGAGGTCGAGACCGCAAGGGGTTTGGCCCTGAAAGCGGTAGAGCGTGGTGGCCGTTTCGGTGAAGGTGATGATGTCGAGATCCCCATCGTCGTCGTGGTCGAGAATTGCGGGCAAATCCATGCCGATGCAAATCACTGGCAGGTCGTCAGAACCGTTGCCGAAATCAAACGCAGCCGACAAGGCGATGGGAGAAGGGTCAAAGGATGGTGCTTCTCCTGGCTGTGTGATGTTGGTGTGCACCCGAATGCCATTTTGAAAACTCGTGAAGATGTCTGCCTTTCCATCGCAGTTGTAGTCCCGCAGAAGGCACCAGTCGACCATTGCCGGCCAATCCTCGGTCCAATCCCATCGAAGGACCCAATCGTCATCCGTCCCGACCTCTCCAGTGGTGCGTTCGAACACAAGGATTCTGCTGCCATCCCTGTCGAAGGCAAACAAGTCATCGTCCCCATCGAGGTCCGCGTCAAATGGTGACCACTGCGGTGCCGTCAAGCCTCCCGCCCAGGCATGTGGAAGCGTGTCGTTGGCAATGCTTACGGTCCATTCGGCGTGCGTCCAGGAGGTTGGGAGCGTTTGGGCTGTTCCCAGAAGACCCCACCCCATGGTCAAGACCAACCAAAGACCATGTGGCCATGGTTGAAAAGAGGTACGGTTGCTCATGATGATGGAGTTGTTGGTGATGGAGTCTTGAGAACCAGGACTGCAAAACTCGGATTTGAAGGATTCCGTTGCACGTTGCGATGTAGGAATCGAATCTTCAACGCACTGAAAGGGGCAAGTGAACGATGTTGTCCATGCCAATGACGCTTCCATTTTGGGTCATGATATGCCCACTGCGCACATGGGCGCCATTGAAGGTGATGCCTCCTCGGGTATCAATGGTCATGGATTCACCAGAGAGACAGACGTGGCCAGACTCCGATTTGAATTGGTCATAGGTCATGGACCCCGGAATGACATGATGTGCGATGAATTCGTCGATTTCTGCCTGTCCGCCTTTTCTCATCAACATCTTCCAATTCGACATGGCTTCGAAAGCCTCGTTTGTAGGGGCCAAGAGGGTCACACCTTGCGCATGAACAGCCTTGCTGTGGGTCGATGCTTTCAAGATGTCTGCAAAGACACTGTAGCGTGATGTGCTGGTGACATACCGATAGGGGCTCAGCAAATTCTCCTCTGTGACTTGGGCCATGGCTGCTTCTTGCAGTTGTTGTTCCTTCTTGTCCTCCATGCGTTCCCGTGCGGAAGGACTCAACTTGGCAAGCGGATCCTTTGTCGTGGCTTCGCCGGGGTCAGAGGCGCAGTTCAACATCAACATGGACATGGTCAAAAGGGTCCACATTTTGAGAAGAGGAAGATGGTGCGTCATGGACCAAAGTTACACCATGGCATGGGGCCGTGGATGAATTGTGGACAAACCCAACCACCGACCCTCTGATATGTCGTGTAATTTTGACACGAGGATGCAATGATCAAACCTCCGAACATGAAACACGTTGGAAACACCCCCTTCGATGCGCGGTTGGACGCCATCGGACTGGAAGCAGTGGGCAGAGCCCACTGGAATCTTCCTCCTGCCAAACTCATTCTGCAAACGTTGCTTCGCGGCGAGGGCGTACTCTCCTCTTCAGGAGCCCTGGCCATCGCCACCGGAACCTTCACAGGGCGGTCGCCCAAAGACCGATTCCTGGTGCGCAACGAACACACCTCGTCCCGTGTGGACTGGGGAGACATCAACCAGCCTTTGTCCACAGCGCACTTTCAAACCCTGCTTGCAGATGTGCAATCGCACTTGGCAGGCAAAAGCGTTTTTGTGAAAGATGCCGCAGTTGGCCATGATGAAACATCTCGCATTGCGGTGCGGGTGGTGACTGAAAAGGCGTGGTCCAGTTTGTTTGTGGACAACATGTTTGTGAGGTTGTCCGAGGGGGAGCGCTGGGTGTTTGAACCTCAATGGCATGTGCTTTGTGTCCCAAGCTTCAAAGCCGATCCAGCCAAGCATGGTTGTCGCCAATCCAATGTCAGTGCCATCGATTTCGAGTCTCGTACCATCCTTGTGGTCGGCTCGGGATATACTGGAGAAATCAAAAAAGGCATGTTTTCTGTGATGAATTTCCTGCTCCCAGAACAACATAGCACCCTGCCAATGCATTGCTCGGCCAACATGGGGAAGGACGACGATGTGGCGGTGTTCTTTGGTCTTTCGGGTACTGGAAAGACCACACTGAGCAGCGACGCCAACCGGCGGTTGATTGGAGACGACGAGCATGGCTGGAATGCGTCAGGTGTGTTCAATATGGAAGGGGGGTGTTACGCCAAGACCATTGATTTGAGCGAAGAAAAGGAGCCCGAGATATGGCAGGCCATTCGTTTTGGCGCCATGCTGGAAAACATCGGCTTCCAACCCGATGAAGTCACCCCTGATTACGGAGACGACAGCATCACGCCCAACACAAGGGTAAGCTATCCGCTGCACCACATCCCAGGTGCGGTGAAAACGGGAATGGGAGGCCACCCCTCCGACATTTTCTTCTTGACTTGTGACGCGTTTGGCGTGTTGCCTCCTTTGTCCAAGTTGACCAAGGACCAGGCCATGTACCACTTTTTGTCAGGTTACACCGCGAAGGTGGCGGGCACCGAGGCCGGTGTGGTTGAACCTCAAACGACCTTTTCGGCTTGCTTTGGGGCGCCATTCCTCCCCTTGCATGCCACGGAATACGCACAAATGCTTGGCGACCGAGTGACCCAACATGGGGTTCGCATGTGGTTGGTGAACACGGGTTGGACTGGGGGCGGGTATGGTGTGGGTCACCGCATGAAATTGCCCCACACCCGTGCCATGATCCACGCTGCAATCAACGGTGGTTTGGACAGGGTAGAGATGCGGGTGGACCCGGTGTTTGGTCTCCAAGTACCTGCGTCGTGTGAGGGTGTTCCCGACGGAGTATGGGATGTGCGGTCCACATGGTCCAATCCCGAAGCGTACGATCTTGCTGCGCTGGATTTGGCCCAAAGGTTCGAGAGCAACTTCAAGAAATTTGCCGACAGTGCAACAGACGACATGAAGCGAGGTGCCTTGCGTGTGTCTGAGGTGACAGGGGTCTTGAAAGACTGAGGATTCCAGCATGTGATGCTGGGACCGCGTATTTTTGTGACATGCATTCATGTTTTCATCCATCCTTGCAGATTGGTGTCCAGTCTCTGTCTGAAGATGAGGCGGTTCATGTGTCGAGGGTGCTCCGCATGAAAGCTGGGGATGACGTGCGGCTCATCAATGGAATGGGGTCTTCAGCCGTGGGACAATTGTTGGAGGTGGGCAAGCGAAAGGCGTCGGTGAGCGTCGAAAGCCTCGACATCCATGAGGCTGAAAGGCCCAAGGGATTGATGCTGGTGGTCGCCCCCACCAAGAGCAACGACCGTTTCGAATGGCTCTTGGAAAAGGCCACAGAGCTCGGGGTGGAGTCCATTTGGCCGGTCTGGACGTCGAGAAGCGAGCGTCGGATCGACAAGCACGAGCGTTGGGAAAAAGTGTTGGTGGCCGCCACAAAGCAAAGCCAGCGGCTGTGGAAGCCCTCTTTGCAGAAGGCTGTGGAATTGAGCGTCTTTCTTGGCCATGCAGAAGCCCTTGGGCAAGGTCATGGAGCGGTTGCACATTGCATTCCTGAGATGCAAGGTTTGCCAGAACGCGTGGATTGGAAGCAATGGCAAATCGACAAGGGGCAGGCTTGGTTGGCCATTGGTCCTGAAGGGGATTTCACGCTTGATGAAGTCGGGCAAATGGTCGCAGTTGGTGCCCAGCCCGTGCACTTGGGGGAACATCGGCTGCGCACGGAAACTGCAGGAATGGCGGCGGTGGCTCAATTCGTCACATAGCCATTTCAGTGGCATTCCGTATCTTGGGTTGGTGAAAAAGTCAGCTTCTTTCTTCTCTCAATGGACCCTCGTCGTCGCCGGATGTTGTTTTTGGACGTGTCCGATGTGGTCCCATGCCCAAGATGCACTCGATCAGGTGGATTTGACCGTCCTTGTTCCTGCCGGAGGAATGGACGACGAAGGAAATCCAGCGGGATTGGAGGTGCAGGAGGGGGACGTTCTTCTGTCTTTGGTGCAGGGACCGACGTCCATGTTTGCCGCCTTGCTGAATGACTCCGCCCAGCTCACTTGGGCGGAACAAACACCCTACAGAGGCTTCTACATGAAACCTTGGAATGAAGGTGAATTCGTTTGGTACGACTACACCCTCCGCAAATGGACTGTGGTTGACCGAAATTGGAATGTGCTAGACACCCTGACCCAAACGTTGGAACCCGACGACGATTACCACGACGTTCACCTCTTCGACGACGGGAGCTATCTCGTGGTTTCGCTGGAGCAAATCCCGACGGACCTCTCTGAATTTGGAGGTTCCAGCGATGCCACCTTGCTGAATCCAAGGCTCCTGCACATGGCCCCAGATGAGACCATTTTGCGCCAATGGAGTGGGGAAGAAGAGATGCCTCTGGACCCTCTGTTGGACAATTTGTCCTTCAATACAGTGGATGCGCTTCATTGGAATGCCGTCCAAGTGGATGCCCATGGGGGCCTCTTGCTGAGCATGAGAAATCGAAACCAGATTGTCCGACTTCGACCGGAAGATTGGTCCATTCACTGGAAGTTGGGAGGGGCAGATTCAGATTTCATTTTGGACGATCCCATTTGGGAAGGCTTTGTGGTCCAGCATGATGTCCACGACCTGGGACAAGGTCGCCTTTTGTTGTTCGACAACCACGTCTTCGATCCAGAAGGAGAGGTCACGTCACGTGTGTTGGAGTTGGAGTTGGACACTTTGGATTTCACTGCGACCCGTGTGTGGCAGTTTGCCCACCCCGATGGGGTGTATGGCCCCACCCAGGGCAGTGCTGAGCGTCTGGACAATGGGAACACCTTGATTGCTTGGGGCACCAGCGGCGGTGGACAAGGCGCACGGGTCACAGAAGTGACCGCTGCCGGGGACATCGCATGGGAAGTGAAGTTTGGCACCAGCATGAATGTGTACCGTGCCAGAAAATATCCGTTGGGAATGCTCTCAGGTTGCACCGACGAAGAGGCGTGGAATGCTTCAACCTCCACGCACGTACTGCATGAGACGGATTGTGTTTTGGAGGCAAGTGAAGCATTTGGTTGCCTGGATGATACTGCGGAGAACTATGAGCCAGAGGCGCTTTACCCTGACAACAGTTGCATTTATGCCGTCACGACACGCGTGGACTTTGCCCAAGTCGCAGGGTCAGGAGATGTGGACCCGTCTCAAGCGGGATACGCGAGGCTCTCCAGCACTGGTGAAGTCATCAATTCCGTGCCGTTGTCTCCTGAAACAGTGGGGTGGGAAGCGGCTCAATTCAAGGTTTTTCTGACCCAAGGACCTCATTTCTATGCGTTTGTGCATCCAGATGGTACCGTAGAGGATTTGGTCCGTGAGGTGGTGTTGGAGGAAGGCGGTGGAGCGGTTGATCTGGGCTCTTTTTGTTACAACGAACTGGCACCTTGTCTTGGATGTCTGGACCCCATGGATGTGGCTTACAATCCATGGGCACAAGAAGGAGGGGAGTGCGAGGGCTTCTCTTTGGCTGGGTGCACCTATCCTTCAGCGACCAACTTTGTCCCCAGTGCCACCTCTGATGATGGCAGTTGCGCCTTTGTACTTGCTGCGCCTTGCCCAGGAGATTTGGATGAGGACGGCACGGTTGGGATTGGCGATTTGCTCGTTTTGTTGGCCAACATTGGCAGCGTTTGCGACTGAATGCCTCGCAGGTGCAGTCAAGGCTCTCCCTCAGGTCCTGAGGGCATCGGGCGCCAATGGGTCACATCGTTGAAGAAGTGGTTGCTGTTTCCCTCTCCAGCCCAAAAGTGGAGGCCGTGTTTCTTCAACTTGTCAGGCTTGTCTTTGTAAAAGTTCAGGCAAAACCGCAAAACGACCACTTCGCGCAGCTCGAACTCAAGACCTCTTCCAGGCAAAAACACCTTGTTGTCCGGGATGTATCCCAGCACCCTTTGGTCGTCCTCGGGCAGTTCTACCTGCACATCGATCCAATGTGCGTTCATGTTCCAGTGAATTTGGGACGACGCTTGTCCAAGAACGCTTGCACGCCTTCGGCGTAATCGTTTGTTTCCGCCGCTTGGAACTGAAGGTCCAATTCCAAAGAGAGTTGCTCTTGAAGGGTGTTGCCCATGCTCTCGTGCAGTGCACGTTTGGTCCACCCAAGTCCTTTGGTGGGCATCTGGGCCAAGCGCATGGCCAGGGTGTGCACTTCATCCTCCCACTGGTCCTCCGCGACTGAACGATGGATCAAGCCCATCTGATGCGCCTCGCTTGCGGTGAGAGGGGCGCCCAACATGGTGAGTTCTTTGGCGCGTGCCATGCCCACAAGGCGGGGCAGCCAATAGGTGCCTCCACTGTCGGGGATCAAGCCAATGTTGGCAAAAGCTTGGATGAACTTGGCGGATTCCTTGGCCACGACGAAATCACATGCCAGGGCGATGTTGGCTCCTGCTCCCGCTGCCACCCCATTCACCGCGGCAATGACAGGCTTTTCCATGCTGCAAATGCGACGGATGCTCCGGTTGTAAGTCTCCTCCACAATCACCTTGAACCCTGGGGAGGCTTCGGAAGTCACTTCTTTGAGGTCTTGACCGGCGCAAAACGCCTTGCCTTCCCCTCGGATCACCACACAACGAACAGAAACGCGTTGGGAGGCGTCGTCCAATGCTTCTTGAAAGGCCCTTCCCATGCTCTGGTTGAAGCTGTTGAAGACTTCGGGGCGGTGGAGGGTCAACGTCAATATGCCGTCTTTCTCCGACGAGACAATGGTGCGATTCATGAGATGCAAGGTAACCGCTCACGGACCAAAAAAAAGCCCAAACCGGTTACGGCTTGGGCTTTCCTTTTCCGATGCTGACAGAATCACCTGACAATCTGGAACCGTTGTTGATGTTGTCCTTGATCACCTTTCCAATGAAGGATGTACATCCCTGTTGGGAGTCCGGAGAGGTCAAGGTTGAGGTCCGACCCTGAATCCAAGTGGGTCGACACAGGTTGGCCCGTGGCGGACCAAATGGTGAAGACCCCTTGGCGGTGTGCATGACCATGAATGCGGAGGCTCTGGGAAGCGGGGTTGGGGAAAAGGGTCCAATCCCAATCCAATCCTTCGACGGCGTCGACCACGTCAATGTCAAAATCGGCACTGGCCATACAACCCAAACTGTCCGTCACCGTGACCGTATAAGCACCTGCCGCGAGGCTGTCCAAAGAGTTGTCTGTGGCAAAGGCCAAAGAGTCACCTTCCATGAACCAGGCAAAAGAAAAGCCTCCTTGTCCACCTGTTGGATCTGGGACAGCAGTGCTTCCGGAGAAGACAAAGACCTCCAGTTCCAAGAAAATGCAGGATTCGTCCATGGCAATGGTGGCAAGGCTGTCATAATTGCAAGCCATGGGGTCAGTGCATCCCAAAACGCCGCAAGCAAGGACAGGCATGGGCTCCAATTCAATCGCCCCTTGGGGCGTCAACGCCGCATTGTCAAACCCGGCATAGTCGGCAGGGTAGCGGTGTGCGCGAAAGGTGAGGTTTTGGTTGATGGTGGGCAGGGTGCCCTGTGCCACGGGAATCGCTGTTCCACCAGCATTCACAAAAGGGGTTTTGTAACGCCACGCCAATTCCCCTTCAGGTGTGACCTCGCGGGTGTCCCCCCAACGGCCATAGCAGATGAGGCTGTTCCCATTGTCCAATCGCTGAAAGGATGAAAGCCCTGAGGAGTAGATGGAGTCCGTCGCGGTGTACGACCAGTCAAACCCAGTTGGGAAGTATTGTCCAGTGGTCTCATCCGCGGCATACGTGTTGTCATAGTCCGTGTAGGCAGGATTGAGGAGGTGCACGGAGCTCAACAACTGGTCTTCCCCTGCAGGCACCCTGTTGTTGAAGACGGCAATTTTCCCGAAGTCAGGATTCCCCACGGTAACGTGGTCAAAGACCCAGTGGCAGTCGTGTTGGTAGTATAGCTGCTGGTCCTCTTCGGAACCCATGCCATATGCTGCTGGGTTGCCCCAACGCCACAAGAGCGTTCCAGGATCGATGTTGTTGTAATCGATGATCCAAAGCTCGTTGAATGTGGGGACGCTGACCATCAAATGCCCGAAGTAAGGATTGAAATCAATGGCATTGATGTGCAGCCAATCGCTCGCCTGTGAGCTGGGCGTGCCATGGTTGAGGTCGATGAGGGTGGGGTCTTCGCTGACGGTGCCGAAGTTGGCTTTGGTGCTGTCAAAACCTTGCACCAAGTGGTCCCATGCATGCCATTCCCAGACGATGTCCGCACTTCCCGAATCATTCGGCGCCAATTCAAGGATCATGTCTGACCAGAGGCCTTCCTCTGGGATGAGCATGGTGTCGCGTCCTGCTGCCAGGGCTTCGTCTGCAGAGAAGTGCTCCCATGCAATGGCAAAGACATGTCCATCGTCCTTGACTTCGATGTCATGGTGAAAGCGCGCGGTGCTGTCGTTCAGGGAATACGACCAAAGAACTTCGTTGTCCCAAGTTCGGCGTTCCACAGTTTGTCCGCCACCACCTGCCCAAATCGCGTCGTTGGCAAATACCTGTGGACGGTAGGTGAACACCAGGTCTCCATTTTCCTGGAGGTAGGCAACATTTCCGGGCCGGAAGCCTGCATCGTTGTTCCACGTGTGCACCACCTCCCCGCAAAGGTCCACCAAGTAAACGTTGGGTTGGTTGTGGGGATAAAGGAGGGTGTAGCCGTCGTCCACGGCATCAGGGGTGTACGCCATCGTGCCAATGGTGTTTTGGGCCAATGCTACTTGGGCAAAGCACAGCGCGGTCAAAAGAGAAATGTATTTCATAAAATAGGTGTGTAAGGTGTCAGTTGTAAGTACCAAGTGTAGGATGGGTCAATGAGGGACCAAAATTAGACGAGATGCGGTCCTTTGCCAAGTCTGGCTCTCCGGCTGAAAGACCAGTGTCCACAATCCGCGGGGCAGATGCCCCACTTCCAAGAACTCCATGGACCCAGTGGAAGAGGTGCCAGTCATCATGGATTGGCCTTGGGCATTGACGAGGGACCAAGTGCCGTCAGAAGGAGACTCCCATTGGACCATGTTTCTTGCTGGGTTTGGAAATGGAGCGAGGGAGGGGGCAAGGCCTGCGGTCGCAATCGGGGAGATGGCTGAGGTGCCGGTGTCGCCCATGAGGATGCAGTCCAGGTCGTCAGGACCTTGGACGGGGTCGCCAGGGACCAATACCTTGCCCTCAAATGCAGGGTGTTCCATGCCGTAGCGGTAGGCCCTAAAAACGCTGTTTTGGTTGGGGTTGCTTCCTTGCGGCACAGCTCCAAAATTGCCTTCAGGATTGATGTAATCCCAAACAACATTCCCTTCTTGGGTGACTTCAAAAAGGTGTCCTTCGGCGCCTTCACAAATCAAATAATTGCCGTTGGGCAGGGGTTGGACCCCGCTGATGTTGGGGCTGAAGAAGGTCGGCGTCTGGACTTCTGGATAGCTCCAATCCAAGGATTCTGGACCAAAGGGCATGCCAGCCATCCACTCGTAGCTTCCTTCTCCGTTGACAGGTGGAGACCAAACATCGATGGAAGAGCAGTTGCATCCTGGGCGGCCGTCTCCATTGTTGTAGACCACCAAGCTTCCTGCATCGGGGTGTCCCGCCGGAACCCATTGCACGTCGTGTTGGCCAAACAACACCTGGTCGTCCTCGTCTCCCAAGCCATAAGCGGCCGGGTTGCCAAAACGGTACAGCAAGTCGCCTTGAGCGCCTTGGGCTTCTTCTGTGGTGGTGTTGTGGTCCAAGATCCAAACCTCGTTGAACCGGCGCGAGCTCACCGCGATTTGGTCCAAATCGGCATTGTAATTCACAGCGTTGGCGTGCATCCAATCGCCACTGTTGGCCCCTCCTGGGCCACCTCCTCCGCCCACCGCAGCATGGTTCACATCCAGCAGTTCAGGATGGTCGGATGGCTCTCCGTAATGGTCCAGGGTGGCGTCTGCATTTTGGACCAAGTGGTCCCATGCGTGCCACTCCCAAACCACTTCTCCTCCTGCCGGCAAGGTGGGTTGAATCTCTGTGATGGATTCAGGCCACATCAATTGAGGGTTGACCCTTCCTGCTGCTGCTGCTTCCTGTGCGGAGCGAGACTCCCACGCCAAGACCAAGACATGGCCATTGGGCATCCAGGCTACATCGTGGTGATGGTGCATGCTGTCATTGGCAAAATCCAAACTCCAGACGAGATCACCTTCCCACGACCGTTGCTCCAAGCGCCCACCCACACCGCCTCCGGCAAATGCACCATTGATGCGGCACCCTCGGAGAAGGCTTCCGTCGTCCAAGAGGTAGCATGCGCCGCCACTGTTGTATTCGGAGGACCAACTTTGGACGACTTGACCGCATGCATCAATGAGGTAGGTGTTGCCAGTGCCCATGGGGTCGAGCAAGGTGTAGCCAGGCCACGCCTCCTCAGTGTTGACAAAGGTCCCAACAGTTTGGGTCTGGCCCCAGGTGCTCCAGGCGACGCAGAACAGCAGGCTGGCAAAAAGGAGGGAGGTCGAAAAGTGGGTCATGAGGGCCAAATGTTTTGGATGCGGTTTGCGGGAATGAAGGACGCTTCTTTGGCCCAATCGTTGCATTGCTGCAAATCCTCGAGGGTCAATCCCAAATGTTGTGTGGCGTTCTTGCACTCGTCCATCATGGAGATGTCCATCACGCCAGGGTCGTCGGTGTTCAGGGTGGTGCGGACCCCTGCCTCCATCAATGCTTTGAAGGGGTGAGCGTGCAGAGAGGGAACAGCCTGGGTCAGCACATTGCTCCATGGGCAGAGTTCCAGTGGAATGGCATCGTCCACGAGCCTGCCCACCACTTCAAGGTCGTGGATGGCTTGGACGCCGTGACCGATGCGGTCCGCGCCCAATTCGTCGAGGGCCACCAAGATGTTGCGGGCTGCGCCTTTCACATTTGGTTCGCCGGCATGCACTGTGATCCCGAGGCCTTGGGCCTTGGCCTTTTGGAACAACGGGGCAAAGGGAGATGCTGGGAAGGCCACCTCGTCGTCCGCGAGGTCCATACCAACAAAGTGTTGCTTGCGTTCCAAAATCCAATCGCACCACCAAGCATTGTCTTCGACGGATTTGATCCGCTGGAGCAATCCCAAAAGCCCAACGGCCATGGGGTATTGGGCCTCGGCTCGGGCCACGCCGCGCAGAATGGCGTGCAACAAATCGTCGGCTTTCATGTGGGGATGCGCATCCAACAAAAAGGAAGGGGCAAAACGCAGTTCAAGGACCCGGACATTGCTCACCAGAAACATGTCTTCGCATGTTTCAAACGTCAACTGTTCCACTTTGGCGGCCGAGTCCAACAGGTCCCTTGTGTTGAGGAACTTGTGCAACACCGACGGCAAGTCCGCCATGGGTTCTGTGATCAGGAAGCCTTGTGCAAAGTCGTTGTCTTTCTCCATGCCCATGCCCGCTTCCACCGCCCATCGCTGAAGTGTTTTCTTCCTGAAGGCCAATTCGAGATGGCAATGAAGTTCCACCTTGGGCAGGTCTTTCAAAGCTTGATGTGTCATGCAGCCAAGTTCCGCCAAGACATGTGCCCTTCCAAAACCCTCGGGTGTAACTTTGTGCCATGGCCGTTCACATCAAAAACAAGAAAGCGTCTTACACGTATTTCCTGACGGATGATTTCACGGCTGGCCTTGTGCTTTCGGGCTCGGAAATCAAATCCATCCGGGCGGGCAAGGCAAGCATCGGAGAATCCTATTGTCGCTTCGACCATGGGGAGCTTTGGGTGTTCAACATGTATGTGGCCGAATATGCGAATGCAGGGTACATGCCCCAAGACACGCGCAGGAAACGAAAGCTTCTGCTGCAAAGGACGGAATTGAAGAAATTGGAGAAGAAGGTGAAGGATGTGGGGGTTACCCTTGTGCCCACCTTGCTTTTTGTGGCAGAGAGCGGCTATGCCAAGTTGCGCTTTTCAGTGGCGAAGGGAAAGAAGTTGCACGACAAGCGACAATCCCTCAAGGACAAGGACCAAGCCCGGGATTTGTCTCGGTTGGTGGATTGATCAGAGGGCGTCCTCTTCTGTGGTTTGCACCACACGGTACTGGTCCACAAAGTCGTCCCAATCCCAAAGGAAGTGCTCCATGACCTCGCGGAGGTTCTTTTGAAGGATGGGGTTGGGGACATTCATGTCGCGGAAGTACGGCTCTTGGTTGGCAATGACACCGTATTTGTAACAAACGGCGCGTGTCATGGCGGTCAAGGTGTTTTTGCTGGGCCGATTGATTTCCTTCATGAAACTGCGGAACTCCTTGATCTTTCGCGCAAACGAATCCGGGGGGAGTCCGAGCGCAAAGCCAAACTTGGCGCAACACCTTTGGATGATGGCACGGTCGACCCCATTGTCAAAGTGCTTGGGAATGAGGCTGAGGTTGGCCGCGACAACAATCATCAGGAACTTCCCGTAGTCTTCTGTGCTCAGTTGCGGAGGAGTCTCGAATTCAGGGGCCGCATTCAGAAATTCTGCCACTTGAGGCCAGCCGCTCTCCACCGTCTCGAACGAGGTGTTGACGAAAATATTCGCCACCTGTTCGTCGGTGAGTTTCTTCTTTGATAGCCAGCTGAGTAGTCCCAGGTTCTTCATCCTTGGGATTCAAAGCTAAAGGGTCGTTTTCAGCGTCCGACATGACTTGTCATGAACGCTATCAACAGGGTTTTCCACAAAAAGTGGGCATGGTTGGGCGTAGGAATTACTTTTACGTCGTGTATCGAAAACTGCTGAAACCCCTGTTTTTCCTCATGTCTCCGGAGCGTGCGCACTACGCAGCGATGGACTTGTTGACCGTGGCCTCACGTGTCCCAGGCGTGCCGTTTTGCATGAGACGCTTGTCGCGCAGGCGCAACAAAGGCAAGGGAGTGGAAGTGGCTGGGCTCTTCTTTCCAAACCCAGTGGGATTGGCTGCAGGCTTTGACAAGGACGCCCGTTGGTTGGATGCATTGGCCATGTTGGGTTTTGGGTTTGTGGAAATTGGAACCCTCACCCCACGCGCACAATCAGGCAACCCCAAGCCGCGACTGTTCCGTTTGCTCGCAGACCAAGGCATCCTCAACCGCATGGGCTTCAACAACGATGGATTGGTCCCGGCAACGGGGAGGTTGATCCGTCGTCCCAAAGGACTGGTGGTGGGAGGAAACATCGGGAAGAACAAGATCACCCCCAACGACAAAGCCGTGGAGGATTACCTCACCTGCGTGGACGCTTTGCATGCCCATGTGGATTATTTCGTGGTCAACGTGAGTTCCCCCAACACACCGGGCCTCAGGGAGTTGCAAGACAAGGAGCCGTTGACGATGCTCCTCCGAGCAGTGGTGAAACGCAACGCAGGTCATCCCGGAGCCCGGCCTGTGTTTTTGAAAATTGCCCCAGATTTGACCGACGGTCAGCTCGACGACATTGTGGACATTGTGTTGTCAGAGGGCGTCGATGGGGTGGTGGCCACCAACACCACCATCTCTCGCGAAGGATTGACCACTCCAGAAGAGGAAGTGCAGGCCATGGGTTCAGGCGGAGTCAGTGGCGCACCGCTGCGTCGAAGGGCCACAGAGGTTGTGGCGTATCTGCAAAAGAAAAGCGATGGGCAGTTCCCCATCATTGGTGTGGGAGGGATTGATGGTCCTGAGGCGGCAAGTGAAAAAATGGATGCTGGAGCTTGTCTTGTGCAGGTCTACTCAGGCATGATTTACGAAGGCCCGGGCTTGGCCGCGCGCATCGTAAGAGGCATCGCTTGAAGCCTCCCTGAGCAATCAGCGGCACAATGCTTCCCAAGTGGGGGCCGCTTCCCCTAGGCGCACGCCTTTTTCTGTTGAACGGACAGTGCACGCAGCGTGTTGTGCGTCGTGTTCCAGAAAAAGGATCCACTCTTCTTTGGCGGCCTTGTCCAAGAAGAGTTCCTTTTCTTCAAGGGTGAGCAAAGGTCGCGTGTCGTAGCCCATGACGTAGGCCAATGGGATGTGTCCCGTGCTAGGGAGCAAGTCGGCCATGAAGGCTGTGGTGGTTCCGTTGGGGTGGCGCAGCAGCGGGATCATTTGGCTTTCTGTGTGGCCGTCTGCGAAAAAAATATCCCAGCCTTCAATCCCCATGGCGTTGGAGACGGTGCGGCCATGTCTTGGGATCATTTTGAGTTGACCAGATTGGGCGAGCGGGGCCAGGTTTTCAGCCAAGAATGAGGCTTTTTCTCTAGGGTTGGGGGCCATGGCCCACTGCCAGTGGTCGGCGTTGGACCAATACGTGGCGTTGGGAAAGGTGGGCCGGAGTTGGCCGTTGGGCAGCCTTTCGACGGCACCGCCGACGTGGTCGAAGTGCAAGTGGGTGAGAAACACATCTGTGATGTCTTCTCTGGAACAGCCCGCTGAGGCCAATCCTTGGTCCAGGCTGTGGTCCCCGTGGAGGTGGTAATGGCTGAAGAACTTCTCGGATTGTTTCTGACCAATGCCACAATCGATGAGCACCCTTCTGCTGCCGACCTCTACGAGGAGCGACCTCATGGCCCATGTGCAGAGGTTCAAGTTGTCGGCAGGATTGGTACGGGACCAAAGTTGCTTGGGAACCACCCCAAACATGGCCCCACCATCCAACTTGAAATTCCCTGTATGGACCGTGTGAAAGCGCATGGCCGAAAGGTACCAATGCGTGGATGAGTTCAGTACCTTTGGGTCTAGAATCCCCAACATGCTGCACGCCCTTTCTCCCGTCGATGGCCGTTACCGACGTCACACTGAGCCTCTCGCCAAGTGGCTGTCTGAACAAGGACTGATTCAGCACCGCGTGGAGGTTGAAATTGAGTATTTCTTGCAACTTGTGGCCATGCCTCTGCCGCAATTGGCAGATTTTCCAAAGGAACAGAAGGAGGCGCTGAGGGAGGTGCATCGCCAGTTTTCTGAGGCCGATGCGCAGTGGGTCAAGGACCAAGAAAAGGTGACCAACCACGACGTCAAAGCTGTGGAGTATTTCGTGAAAGATGCCATGGACCGTTTGGGCGTGGGCCAATGGAAAGAATTTGTCCATTTTGGTTTGACATCACAAGACGTCAACAACACCGCCATTCCTTTGTCCTTGAAGCGTGCCACGGAGGAAGTGGTGCTGCCGTTGTTGGAGGCAACGACAAACGATGTCGCAGCATTGGCGAAAGAATGGAAGGAGGTTCCCATGCTCGCCAGAACCCACGGGCAACCAGCGTCGCCTGTGACCTTGGGCAAAGAGCTGCAAGTCTTTGTGGACCGATTGCGGGGCCAACGCAAGGCCCTAGATGGGGCCGTGTATGCTGCGAAGTTTGGTGGCGCGACCGGACAATTCAATGCCCACCGAGTGGCGTATCCTGATGTCGACTGGCCATCCTTTGGCCAGTCCTTCGTCGAAGGCACCTTGGGCCTCACCCGAACGCCTGTGACCACCCAAATCGAACCCTACGACCACTTGGCTGCCTGGTGCGATGCCCTTCGGCGCATCCATACGGTTTTGATGGATTTGGACAAAGACATGTGGACCTACATCTCCATGGATTACTTCAAGCAAAGGATTGTGGAAGGTGAAGTGGGGTCTTCGGCCATGCCCCACAAAGTCAACCCTATCGACTTTGAAAACAGCGAAGGGAATTTGGGGGTGGCGAACGCCTTGTTGGCACATTTTGCTGCCAAGCTGCCAATCTCTCGGCTGCAGCGCGACTTGACGGACAGCACGGTGATGAGGAACCTAGGTGTGCCTTTGGCCCACAGTGTTGTGGCCATGAAAGCCACGCGCAAGGGGCTCGCAAAGCTGGTGTTGAATGGCGACAAGCTGGCCGCCGATCTGGAGGACAATTGGGCGATTGTGGCAGAAGCCATCCAAACCATTTTGCGGCGTGAATCCTATCCCAAGCCGTACGAGGCGTTGAAGGCCTTGACCCGCACCAACGGAAAAATCAACCAGGAAGTCATGCATGATTTCATCCAAGGCCTGGAGGTCTCTGATGAAGTCAAGAGAGAGTTGAGCAACATTACGCCAGCGAATTATTTGGGATTCGCTTCTGAACTCGTCCGCGGATGAGGTCCATCAGGACCCTTTTGCCTTTGGTGAAACAACAGCGCGGACAGGTGCTGGTCATTTTGGTGCTCCATGGGTTGAGTGCTGTTCTCTCTTTGTTCACTTTTTTGTCCGTGGTTCCCTTCCTGCGAGTGCTCTTTGGAAGAGGAAAGCCGTCTTCCGCGCCGTTGGAAGGTTCAGGGGGGTTGGCGGCCATCAACCAGTGGTTTGACGCCATTGTTCAGGCCGAAGGATCCGCTTGGGCTTTGGGCATGCTTTGCTTGGCCATGGTGGTGCTGGCTGTACTGAAAAATGCCGTGCAGTATGCTGCACTTTATGCCATGTCGGGCATTCGGACAGGGGTGAGCCGGGACTTGCGACAGTCACTATATGGACGCTTGTTGTCCATGCCCATGGCGTGGTTCACGGAATCGAAGAAGGGTGACGTGATGAGCCGATTCACGCACGATTTGATGGAGGTGGAGCACTCTGTCATCGGGTCGATTGAAGCCATGCTCAAATCGCCTTTGATGATTTTGGTCAGTTTGACCACCTTGTTGGTCCTCAGTTGGAAGCTGACGCTCTTTGCGTTCATCCTCTTGCCCGTGACCGGTGTTTTGATCAGCCGTTGGTCGAAGAGGTTGAAACGTCACGCCCAACGAGGCAAGGAAGAGCTTGGACAACTTGTTTCAGTGCTCGAAGAATCCTTGGCAGGAATGCGCATCGTCAAGGCCTTCAACGCAGAGCCTTTTTTCAAAGAGGCGTACCAGTTCCGCAACGAGGAACACTTCAAGGCCATGAGGCGCATGCACCGCCGCGAGTCCATGTCGTCCCCGATGAGCGAGGTGGTGTCACTTTCTGTGATGTCCATGTTGCTGGCGTACGGCGGAACGTTGGTGTTGGCCGGCGATTCAGCCTTGTCAGGAGATTGGTTCATCGGTTACTTGGTGGTGTTTTCTCAAATCATCCCACCTGCACGATCCCTGTCAGATGGGTACTTCCGTGTGTCCAAAGGCGTCGCATCCTTGGAGAGGTTGGAGTCCTTGTTTGGTGAAGTGGAGATGGACGAGGCAGGCTTGCTGCAGGAGCTTCCGGCATCCTGGGCTCAAATTGCATTCAGAGGCGTGGAGTACAGTTATCCCAGCCAAAGTGCACCGGCGCTCTCTGGCTTGGACCTGACGCTGAAACGAGGGGAGGTGGTGGCCTTGGTTGGGGCTTCAGGAGCGGGCAAAACCACCGTCGCCCATCTACTGAGCAAGTTCGCCACGCCCGATCAGGGCCTTGTGTGCATCGATGACCAAGACCTGCGCGAGGTGAGTGGGGCTGCCTGGCGTGACCGCTTGGCAGTCGTGACCCAGGATGCCCTTCTGTTCCATGGCACCATTGCCTCCAACATTGCGCTGGCCGATGTGCCAGTCGACCGTGACCGACTGCTGTGGGCTGCCCGAGCGGCGCATGTGATGGAATTTGCAGAAAACCTGCCCCTTGGACTGGATTCCGAAGTTGGGGATGGAGGCGGGAAGCTGAGCGGCGGTCAGCGTCAAAGGGTGGCTTTGGCCCGAGCGCTTTACCGAGACGCCGAGGTGTTGATCTTGGACGAGGCGACTTCGGCGCTCGATGCGGCATCAGAATCCATGGTGCAGGATGCCCTTGGCCGTTCCATGGAAGGGATGACAGTGTTGGTCATTGCGCACCGCATGTCGACCATCCGCGATGCCGACCGCATCGTGGTCATGGACCAGGGGCGGGTGGCTGAAGAAGGAACCCATGCGATGCTTTTGTCCTTGGATGGGAAGTACGCAGAACTTCACCACATCCAACAAGGCTGACGGAACCATGTTTGTCTCAGGGTTCACCTTCATCCGTCAGGCCATTCGGTTCGATTACCCCATCGTGGAGGCCATTGAGAGCATCTTGCCCTTGTGCGATGAAGTGATTGTGGCAGTGGGGAAAGGAACAGATGGAACCCGCGAACTTGTGGAATCGATCAAATCTCCAAAAGTGAAAATCGTAGACACCATTTGGGATGAGACTCTGCGAGAAGGAGGAAGGGTGCTTGCTGCGGAAACAGACAAGGCTTTTGCAGCCATTTCCCCTGATGCAGATTGGGCGGTTTACATCCAAGGGGACGAAGTGATGCATGAAAAGGACCATAAGGCGGTGCGACAAGCCATGCAAAGGCATCTCCATGATGAAGAGGTGGATGGGTTTTTGTTCCCGTACCGACATTTTTATGGCTCGTACGATTTTGTGGGGGCATCTGACCGCTGGTATGGAAACGAAGTGAGGGTGGTCAGGGCGGATCCCTCCATTCGTTCTTTTCGAGATGCCCAAGGATTTCGGATTCGGGCGAATGAGCTCCTGCGTGTTGTGGAGCTGGATGCCCACATTCACCATTATGGATGGGTGAAGCCACCGAAGGTCATGCAAGACAAGCAGATTCAATTCAACAAATTGTGGCATGATGACGATTGGGTGCAATCCCGTCTCGTGGGTCCAGATGCCTTTGTTTATGAGGATCACATTCGTTCCTTGAACCGCTTCGAAGGCAGTCATCCCAAAGTCATGCAAACTAGAGTGGCGGCCATGAATTGGCATTTCAGCTTTGATCCTTCTCTCAACACATGGACGCTGAAGGAACGCTTGAAGAACCAGCTGAAACGAATCGGCATCAATCCCAATTATGCCAATTACAAGAGGCTTCGGCGACCTTCCTCCTCTTCATGACGTTCAGAGAAAAAATGAACAGTCTCCTTCGGTTCCGCTGTCCAAAATGTGGCAAAGGGGATTTGTTTGTCCAGCCCAACGCCTACCGGTTGAAGGACATTGCAGAAATGCACCCCAATTGTTCCGCTTGTGGGGAGGACTTCTTGCGGGAGCCAGGGTTTTATTTTGGGGCGGCTTACGTCAGCTACGCCTTGACCGTTGCCCTTTGGGTGGCACTTCTGGTGGCGTTGCTCTGTTTCGATGCGTGGGGGTGGATCGAGTTTGGAATGTTCACCCACGCTGAACTGTATTTGGGCTTGGGCATCGCTTTGTTGCTGGGGTTGTTGCCGCTGCTTTATCGCCTCTCGCGCTCCCTCTGGATTGCCTTGTTCACAGGGTGAGCATCCCCAAACTTCGGACATGATAAAAGGGGCCCTCACGTTTGAGGAGCCCCTTCACCAAATCGCCTGATTCGTGCGCTTTGAAAGCGCGGTTAACCAAAACCAAGACCCTATACCCGGGTGAAGAGGAAAAGGTTACAAGTGGGCAGGAAAAAAAAGGGCGGGAAGGTTTAATCCCTATGAAAAGCAGTCCTTTACGACTGATTCTTTTTTGGCTTCTCCGAACGCTTCCGGTCGGCTTCGTCGCCTTGAACGCGGATGCTTTCTTCGTGAACAGAGCCAAGGACCTTGCCCAAAAACTCAGTATTGAGTCCGTGATGTTGCGCCCATTCGGTTCTGCTCCGGATGATTTCCCTCCAGCGGGCAACACTCAACAAAGACCATTTGTTTTTCTGCTTCAACGCACCAATGGAACGTGCCAAATCCATGCGCTTGTGCAGCATCTGCATGAGTTGCTCGTCCACGCTGTCGATTTGAAGGCGAAGTCCCTCCAAATCCTCCCTGTCGCTGTGACTCACGTGATGTGTGACCGGGATTTCAAGATGATCCAGCATTTGGTGCAGGTTGTCGGGAGTGACTTGCTGTTCTGCATCGCTCAGTGCTTGAGAGGGCTCAAGATGGGATTCAATCATCAGTCCTTCCATGCCGAGGTTCATCGCCCGTTGGGAGACGTCTCGAAGCTTGTCCGGATTCCCAGTGATGTGAGAGGGGTCACAAAACATTGGGATGTCTGGCATTTCGGCCCGCAAGGCAATGGGGATTTCCCACATTGGGGCATTCCTGAACTCACTGGTGCCGTAACTGGAGAACCCCCTGTGCAGGGCACAAACTTCGCCTTTGGTCGTTCGCGCAACCCGTTCAATCGCCCCCATCCACAACTTGAGATCCGCATGCATCGGGTTCTTGACCATCACAAGAAGGTCGGTCCCCTGCAAAGCTTCAGCCAATGCTTGCACAGCAAATGGACTCACCGTCGTGCGCGCCCCAATCCAGATAGCCTTCATCCCTGATCTCAAAACCGCCTCCACATGCTCCGGTGTTGCCACCTCCGTCATGGCTGTCAATCCAGTGGCCTTTTGCGCTTCCATCAGCCAAGGCAAAGCACGTTCTCCAAGACCTTCAAAAGCATTGGGACGTGTCCGTGGTTTCCAGAGCCCGGCGCGAAAGAAGCTCACCTTTCCCGATGTGGCCAAAAGGTTGGCCGTTTCGAGGACTTGGGTTCGGGATTCGGCGCTGCAAGGACCCGCAATGACCACGGGACGCTGCCTACCGTGCAAAGAAAGCACGGACGAGGTGGGTTTCATTTGGTTGCCTTGGACCATGGCGTCAAAAATAGGACCACATGCCTTCCTGTGGGTTCAGGTGAGTGAACTTCGGCAAAAGCGAGGGCACAAAAAACCCCAGCACGAGGCTGGGGCTGTTTTTGTACCCAGAACTGGACTCGAACCAGCACGCCCGAAGGCACAGCCGCCTGAAGACTGCGCGTCTACCAATTTCGCCACCTGGGTCAACGTGGGCGTCAAAGGTAGAGAAAGTCTAGGCAAAAAGCAGTGTCAAGAAACGGTGCTCGGACAGACAAAATCCGTCTTGGGTACGTTGGTTTCTGCGATGGCTTCGTAGCCCCCAAGCACATCGATGGCTTGATGGTATCCCCGCGCTTTGAGCAAGGAATGGGCGATCAAGCTTCTGTAGCCGGCTGCACAGTGGATGTAGAAAGGCTCGTCCTTGGGCAATTGGTGCATGTTTTGGACAAGGGCAGCCAAGCTGATGTGCAGTGCGCCGTCAACGTGCTCTGCTGCAAACTCGCCGTCTTTCCTTACGTCCAGCACGCAAACCCCCGGATGGTTTTGCCGCACTGCGGCAAAGGCCTCTGCATCCACGGCCTCAATGTGGTCGGTGTCTTTGCCCGCTTTCACCCATGCCTCGAGCCCGCCTTCAAGGTGGCCCAAAGTGTTGTCGAAGCCCACACGTGAAAGACGGGTCACAGCTTCGTCGACTTGGGCTTGGTCATCCCCCACCAAGAGGATGGGCTGCTTGACATCCACAATCATGGCGCCCACCCATGGCGCGAAGTTGCCGTCCAAACCAATGAACGTGGACCTCGGGATGTGCTGGCCAATGAATGCATCGGTGGCCCGGATGTCCAGCACCACAGCTCCTGTTTCATTGGCAGCCAATTCAAACGCAGCGGGGTCCAATCCTAAGCCCCCGCGCTTTTGGACCTCTTCAAAACTCTCATACCCCTGTTTGTTCATGGCCACATTCATGGGGAAGTAGCCGGGAGGAGGGAGGAGGCCTGTGGTGAGCTCTTTGACGAACTCCTCCTCCGTCATGTCCTCGCGAAGGGCATAGTTGTTGACCTTTTGGTCCCCCAAGGTGCCCACAGTTTCAGAACTCATGTTCTTGCCGCAGGCAGAACCCGCCCCGTGCCCGGGATACACGATGGTGCTGTCCGGCAACGGCATGATTTTGGTCCGCAGGCTATGGTAGAGTTGCTTGGCCAGGTCCTCCATGGTCCATTCCCCTTTTTGGGCCAAGTCGGGTCGGCCTACATCTCCCAGAAAAAGCGTGTCCCCTGAAAAAATGGCATGTTCCTTTCCTGATGCATCTCGCAGCAAGTAGGTGGTGCTTTCTTGCGTATGCCCAGGAGTGTGTAGCACTTCAATCGAGATGTCGCCAATGGGAAAGATTTGCCCGTCCTCTGCCACCGTGGAATCGAAGGTCGTTTCTGCATGGGGTCCAAAAACAATCGGCGCCCCTGTGCGCTCTGAGAGGGTGACATGCCCGGAGACAAAATCCGCATGGAAATGAGTCTCGAAGACATAGCGAATGGCTGCGCCGCGGGATTGGGCCAAATCCAGGTAAGGTTGCACCTCTCTCAGCGGGTCGATGATGGCAGCTTCTCCATTGCTTTCGATGTAGTAGGCACCTTGGGCCAAGCAGCCCGTGTAAATCTGTTGAATGTTCATCAGGAAGTTGAAGAAGAATGTTGTTGGGCCAAGTGCATGGCGGCGTCAGGGACAGAGCCTGGCTGGTTGAATTGTTGAACAGCGTGGTCGACACTGATTTGAAACGAAAGTTGATCGGCCATCAACAGGCCATCCTTCGCAAGGGCGTCACGAACGGGGCCAATCGCCCCAGAAATGCTCGTTTTCCAGCCTTTTTGATGCCATTGGTTGACCAAAGCCTTGATCGTTTCCCGAGACGTCGCATCGATGTACGAGATGGTGTCCGCCTGGAGCACAATGAGTTGCAAGGTTGGGCCTTTGCCATGCACAAGACGCTCCATTTCAGATTCAAAATGTGCTCTGTTGGCAAAGGTGAGGGGGCCATCGTATCGGACAATCAAGATTCCCGGATCTGTCTCCGCCTCAGGAAACCGCATGCGGTTGCGGTAGACGCCTTGCACCTTGCCCAATTCAGCCACGTGCGGTTGCATCATTCGCTGGACCAGCACCCCCAACCCAGCCAGGGCCCCTATGGCCATCCCCATCGGGAGACTGATCCAGAGAGTGACCAAGGCAGTCAAGGCCAAGATGCCTGCTTCCAGCCGATCTTGTTGCCACAAAACGCGCAGGTACTTTACATCCACCAGCCCCATGACGGCCACCATGATCATGGCGGCCAGCACTGCAAAAGGCAGGTGTTGGAAAAGCGGCGTCAAAAAGAGCAACGTCATCCCCACCACGGAAGCAGCCACCCAGGAGGCGGCAGGTGTTTTCGCACCAGCATGGTGGGCCACCGCAGACCTGGAAAATCCGCCTGAAGTCGGGTAGCCCTGGAACAAGCTACCAAGCAAGTTGGCCCACCCCAGGGCCTTGAGTTCATCGTTGGGCTTCACGTCATTTGGGGTGGACGTGGCCAAGGCCTTGGTGACCCCCATGGCCTCGACGAAGGACACGAGGGCGAGGGTTGCGGCCATGGGCAGGAGGGTCTCGATGCGCCCCAAGGAAACGCTTGGGACCGTGAAGGAGGGCAATCCTTGTGGGACATTTCCAACCGTCAAAATCCCGAATCCAGACCAGCCCCAAAACCACGAGCAAGATGTGCCTGCCACCAACAACAGCAGTGCTGAAGGCCATTGTGGAGCCCACTTTTTCAATGCCCACATCAGTCCGAAACTCGACAGACCAAGCATGGCTGTAGGCATGTGCAAGGACGGAAGGTGGAGCCAAAGCTCCCCCAACAGCACGTGCAGCCGAGCGGTCCGCTCCACAGCAATGCCCAAAAGTGCCGGCAATTGATGCACCCCAATCAACAACGCGGCTGCGGTCGTGAAGCCGCTGATGACCGGCCGTGAAAGAAAGTGAATGAGAAACCCCATTTTGAGTCGTCCCATGGTCCACTGCATGGTCCCCACCATCAAGGCGAGCAAAAGCGCCCATTGGATGTAGGCATCGCTCCCCACTGCGGCCAATCCCGACAGGCCTGCGGCCACCAAAAGGCTGTCCATCGCCACGGGTCCCACGGCAAGTGACCGGGAGTTTCCAAGAAAACCATACACCAAAGGAGGAACGAGTGCTGCATAAAGGCCGTACACCACGGGCAGACCTGCAATGGTGGCATACGCCATTGCTTGCGGGACCAGAAGTATCCCCACTGTGCAGCCTGCACGCCAATCTCCCTTCCAGTCGGAGCGAGAATACGCTGCAAACCACTGGAGGAATGGCAAGAAACTGGATGGAGCAGAGGCGCGTCGCAAGGACATGGTGCAAAGATACTCCCGGGCGGTTGGGCGGGGTTTTGATGATGGCTGGCGTTGGGACAAAAAAAAAGCGTGAGGAGAACCTCGCGCTTTTCGTGCCCAGAGTGGGACTCGAACCCACACGCCCTAACGGACACATGGCCCTCAACCATGCCTGTCTACCAATTTCAGCACCTGGGCGGTGCATGACGCTTGAGCGCCGTTGTGACCCGGCTGGGACTCGAACCCAGGACCCTCTCATTAAAAGTGAGATGCTCTAACCAGCTGAGCTACCAGGTCATTTTCCTTCTTTAAGGGGGGCAAAGATAGTCAGATTTCCTGGCGAACAAACTTGTGCAGACATTTTGTGGGAACCGCATTGCAACTGCTCCCCAACTGTTTGGGTTATCTTTGACACTGGACCTTTTGGGTCGCGAGAAACGAAACGAACATCCAACGACAAACTTCGACAAAATGAAATGCTTTTTTGGTGTGATGCTATGGCTGGCGGGCCTCTCTGCCGCGATGGGGCAATCGAGCTTGAGTGTTGACGGCATCCAAGAGGTCATGGCTTTTTATGGCCAATCCGAGGCGGAGGTTTTGTCGTCCGATGTTTGGAGCGCAGAGGCATTTTTGGTGTCGGATGCCGTGCGGATTTTGAAAAATCCAGGCAAGCCAGTCTCAAAATGGCAAGAACTTCCCGGAGGTTCTGAGGCCTCTTTGGCCCAAAGGATTTTGGCTTCTGACTTCAGGCCCATTCCTGGGGAGTTCTTATGGCTTCAAACCATCGAAGGATGGTATGTCGTGGTTCCTTCCAAGGAGCGTTTTGACATCGCTTTGAATCGCAAGAAAAACATCCAAAAATGAAATCTGTCATTCGCACTCTTGTCACCCTGGTCATGGGTTTTTGCTTTTTGGTCATGACGGGTGAGGTCTTCGCGCAAGTTCTTATCAGCGATGGATATGCTGAAGCTTGCTCGGGGGTCTTGTACGATTCCAGTGGGGAAGGAGGTGCTGGCTTTGGTCCGGCGGAGGACTTCACATTGACCCTTTGTCCCGAGGATGGCTCCAATGTTTTCCTCGAGTGGATCAACTTCGACCTCGACGCCGCCTCGTTCATGACAATCCACGACGGGGATAGCCAAGCGGCACCTGTTTTGGCCTTCAGTGGCACGGGAAGTTTTTTGGGCGACGTTCACATTGCCTCAGAAAACAATGCATCAGGTTGCCTGACCCTCAAGTTCATTTCAAGCGCGAACCTCGATGCAGGTGGGATTTTCGGCGCAGTCATTGGTTGCGGCCAGCCTTGCACACCGCCAGTGCCCGTTGTGAATGCCTCCAACCCAAGCCCGCTCTATGTGTGTCCAGGTGAAGAGGTGGACTTCAGCGGCTTTGGATCCATCTCTTCTGGCCCAGAAATCACCACGTACAATTGGGATTTTGATGCAGATGGAACGTTCGACTTCGAGAGTGAGAGTCCCAACGCCTCTCACGTTTTCGACACCCCTGGCATTGAATTGGTTCAACTTTCGCTGGTGGACGAGATTGGTTGCGAAAGCATCCAGCCCACCAATTACTTTGTGTACATCAGCACAGAGCCCAACTGGAATACGAGCGTGGTCCCTTCAGCATGCACAGGGGAGGAAGTGGAATTGAGCTTGGACATCGAAGGGGTTTCTTTCACCCTTGAGCCGGGCAATGACTTTGGAGAAGCGGTCACCCTCCCCGACAATGTGGGGGAGTGTTTCGCCAGCGAAATCAATGTCAATTCCTTTCTGCCAGGCGCAGTATTGCTCGACGCAGGGGATGGGGTCGAGAATTTCATGGTCAACATGGAACATTCATATTTGGGAGATTTGGACGTCACGTTCATTTGCCCGAACGGTCAGGAAATGTTGGTGAGTTCTTACCCTGGACCAGGCACATCGCTTGGCATCCCTGTGATGGGAGACACGCCACCTGTAGCCGGTGAGGGATTTGATTATTTCTGGAGTGCCGACGCAACGAATGGCACGTGGGCTGACTCCCCGGGAGAAGGCGGTACTTTGCCCTCTGGAACCTATGCCTCGGTATCTTCATGGGGAACCTTGGATGGATGCCCCTTGAATGGGGTGTGGCAATTGGAGATTTGCGATTTCTGGGCCGCCGACAATGGGTTTGTGTTCGAATGGGGCATCGACTTTGCGGACACCTTGTATCCAGTGTCGCAATCGTTCACGCCGCAATTTGGCTTGTTGTGCGACAGCACATCATGGGCCCCATCTGGAGGCGACGACGTGCTCCTGGACGGCATTTGGAACTGTCCGGAACTCACCGTGACCAACATGGACCCGGGCGTCGAAACCTACACGGCAACGGCCATGAACAACTTCGGGTGCGAGTACTCTTTGTCCTTCGACGTGGATTACGTGTCATTTTCGCCTGTCATTGAGGCGACTCCAGAGGTATACTGTGGCGGCAATCCTGTGGAGTTGACGGCCAATTTGAATTCTGATTCCAACGACAACATCACGTACACTTGGGGTCCAGAGGAGTTTTTGTCTGACACCTTGGGAGAGTCCGTGACGGCTTTTGGCATGACTGGACCAGAAACCTTCAGTCTTGTTGTGTCGCAGTCCTTTGGAGGTTCTGGAGATTTGGTTTGTGAGGCGCTGGCCACCATCACCATTGGCACTTGCGAAATCATCATTCCCAATGTGATCAGCCCTTATCTGTCGGATGGAAGAAACGACATGTTCCGGATCCAAGGAATCGAATCCTACGACGATGTGGAGCTGGTCATCATGAACCGCTGGGGCACCACTGTCTACGAAAACGATGACTTCGGGGCTGGTGCCTTCTGGAATGCTGCTGGCGATGGAGCTTCGTCCGGAGTGTATTACTATGTGTTGACCATTCCTGTGGAGAACGGCCCTTTGGTGGTCACGAGTGCCGAAGGAGAGGCTGTGAAATACGAGGGAGAAGGTCCATTCGTGTTTGAGGGCATTTTTCACGTCGTGGATTGATCTCTTTTTGGGATGAACAACGCCTTGGATGTCCTGACCTCTTGGACGGAGGCGCTGCTGGCTGAAAGAACCGAAGAACGCTCCAAATTGGCATCGTCCTTGGCGGAGTCATCCCTCAAACAAAGGCGTGCCGAGGGCATGTCATGGTCACCGGTGGAAGTGACCGATGCATCCTTTGCTTTTGGAGGTGCCAAGTGGAATGTCATTTGTGGAGAAGGGGGAGGGATTCCAGGGGCATTCCGTGTGGGCAGTGCGGTGTTGTTGACCCCCGTAGGAGACGATGAAGCAGTCAAGGATTTTGGGCGGTGGCCTGCGCGGGTGCGGAGCATTCGGGGGCTTCAAATGGAATTGATTTTGGAAGGAGAAGGTCCTGAGGGGGTGGCCATCCAGCATGTCCGTTGGACCGTGGATGCCCGAGCGGATGAACGCAGTTACCAGGCCATGGCACATGCCTTGAGCCATTGGGTCAACGTCGAGGATCGGGAACGCATCCAATGGCGCGACCAATGGCTGGGGGTGGCTTCCTCTTGGTCCGTTCCCTCCGCGGAGGATGCCATCTCGGCATCCTTTCCATGCCTCAATGTGCAGCAAGAAGAGGCTGCCCTAAACATTCTGTCCCGTCCCAAAGTGTCCTTGATTCATGGCCCACCAGGAACAGGCAAGACCCGAACGTTGGTGTCGGCCATCGCGTCCCTTGCAAAAGCGGGAGACAAAGTATTGGCAAGTGGGCCTTCCAACATGTCGGTCGATGTGTTGGTTGAAAGGCTGGCGGCGCAAGGCCTGAACGTTGTGCGTGTGGGGCATCCCATGCGTGTGCAGCCAGAAGTGCTGAGCCGCACCTTGGATGCTCGGGTCCAGGACCAATCGGAATTCAGTCGGGTGGTGAAAACCAGAAAAGAAGCCGATCAGAAACGGCGAGATGCGGACAAGTTTGTCCGAAATTTTGGGCCAGAGCAAAGAGAGGCGCGGCGAAGGGCCCGTGCAGAAGCACGCACCCTTAGGAAGGAGGCTGAAGAGTTGGAAGGGTATTTGGCCGACCGGGTCTTGCGTGAGGCGGACGTGGTATGTGCCACCCTTGTAGGCTGCGACGACCGAAGATTGAGGGCATTGAATTTTGATGTGGCTGTGGTGGACGAAGCGGCGCAGGCCCTGCCGCCAGCCACTTTGATCCCCATGAGAAGGGCGCAGCGGGTGGTCCTCTGCGGGGACCCATGTCAGTTGCCGCCTGTTGTCAAAAGCAGAGGAGGATCTCCTTTGGCCACCACCATGCTGGAACGTTTGATGAAGGACGTGCCAAAGCATGCGTGCATGTTGGAAGTCCAACACAGGATGCATCCGGCGATCATGGCTGCTGGCAATGCACACTTTTACAACGGCCGCTTGAAAGCGCATCCCTCCATTGCGGAGGCCACCTTGGAAGGAATCCCTCCCATGCTTTGGGTGGACACATCAGGTTGCGGATTTGAAGAAAAGCGTTCCGAAGAAGGAGGGAGTGTATCAAACGAAGATGAAGCCCGTTTCGTGTTGGATCGCGCCAAGGATTGGCTTGCACTTCATCCCAACATGACGCTTGGGGTGGTGGCTCCATATGCTGCCCAGGTCGAATGCTTGAAGGTCCTGTGGCAAGAGCGGGTCAGAGATGGAGAGCTCCCTTCTGACGCTCGGGTCACCATCCACACCGTGGATGGCTTTCAAGGACAAGAGCGCGATGGCATGTTGGTCTCATTGACGCGTAGCAACGAACGCGGGGAGTTGGGCTTTTTGAGTGAAAGTCGGCGCATTCATGTGGCCCAGACCCGGGCCAAACATGCATGCATACTCGTTGGAGACAGTGCCACGCTCAGCCAAGATCCTTACTTGGGTTGGTTGGTGGAATTTGCCCAATCTCAAGGCGCGTACGACAGTGCCTGGAGTTGGATGGTGTGAGCCTTTGACTTAGGCAGGCACTTCCTGCGCGACGTCCTCTGTTTTGGGCTGCTCCTGGCCGTCCACGACCTTCCACTCGTCTTGAGGGAAGACCTCGACGATTTTCTGATAGGCAATGGAGGGAATCACATAGCCCACGCTGAGTTGATTCATGTGGACAGAGACCTTTTCGAAGGCGTCCTTGACATCCATCGCACTGAGCAAAATGTGTTGGTTGCTCTCCTTCTCCGTTCCTTTGTCGGCGTCAAAAGTGGTCATGGCCACTTTGACCCTGAACCACTTGTCGCATTCAGGGTAACGAATGACCTCGATGAGGTTGGTCTTGGTCAATTGGGTGATTTCAAAGGGCCGAATGCCCTCGTATTCACAAATTTGAGTCATCCTCGTTTCTGCCTCTGTGTAGGTGTAGGCATCCAACACGTATTGCTCGAGCTTCTTGACTTCTGCTCCTTCGCTGTCCAAGGAGCGCGAGCTGACCTTGCAATTGAACCAATGTTTGACCATGGTGCGAATCTACATGTGGCGTGCAGGGATGTTCACCATTGCAATGTGGAAATTGCCCACACCTCATGCACATCTTGCGTGGCGAGACGCATTAGCTTGGGGCCATGAAATTGCCGGAGGACACCTACATGCACAAAGGACAGCGCCGCAAGCTTCTCGAAGAGCTTCGTCAGATGGGCATTCGAAGTGAACGCGTCCTCGAAGCCATGGATGCCGTGCCGCGCCATTTCTTTCTTGATTCGGCGTTTTCTCAGTTTGCGTACAGCAACAAGGCCTTTCCCATTGCGGCAGGCCAAACGATCAGCCAGCCCCACACTGTTGCCAAACAAAGTGAGTTGCTTCAGCTTGCTCCAGGATCGTCGGTGCTTGAAATTGGCACTGGCAGCGGCTACCAGTGCGCTGTGCTTTGTGCGTTGGGATTCAAGGTGCACAGCATCGAACGCCAAAAGGCCCTTTTTGACGCCACAGCTCCATTGCTCAAAGCGATGGGCATGAAACCGTCCTTGTACTACGGCGATGGCTACAAAGGCAAGCCTGTCTTTGCACCTTTTGATGGCATCATCATCACCTGTGGTGCGCCAGATGTGCCGCAGGCTTTGCTTGGCCAATTGAAAGTGGGAGGGCGCATGGTCATCCCCGTCGGTTCTGGAGAGACCCAGCGGATGTGGACCATCGACCGCATTTCAGAAAAGGAGTTTGCCAAAAAGGACCACGGTGACGCGGCGTTCGTGCCGATGCTTGCGGCGCGCGCACGCGACTGACCTCAGTTCACAGAACCGCGTCCACAGGCCCCAATCCTTCCCGAATGACCTTGATCTCAGCCCCGGTGCAGTCCAGCACCGTGCTTGCCTCGAGTTTCCCCATGCCGCCATCCACCACGAGGTCCACGGCGTGCCCCCAGCGTTCCAGAATCAGCTCGGGGTCGGTGGTGTACTCCAAGACCTCGTCTTCATCGTGCACGCTGCTCACCACCAAGGGCGATCCCAGTTCTTTCAAAATGGCCAAGGCCACGGGGTCGTCCGGGACCCGGATGCCAATGGTCTTTTTCCCACTTCTGTACAATTTGGGGACCTCGCCACTTGCGGGAAGAACGAAGGTGTAGGGCCCAGGAAGCACACGCTTCATCATTTTGAACAAGGGGTTGCTC
Source organism: uncultured Flavobacteriales bacterium (assembly GCA_938085425.1). Classification (GTDB taxonomy): domain Bacteria; phylum Bacteroidota; class Bacteroidia; order Flavobacteriales_D; family Sanyastnellaceae; genus UBA11663. The sequence continues at coordinate 6,826 of CALKGQ010000007.1, read as the reverse complement.
AGGTGCTGCGCATACTGGCTCAAGTCGCTCAGGTCGGCACAAAGCAAAGAAAAGTGAGCCTTGTCGGGCTTCAGTCCCTTCAGCCGGGCAATGCGGTCGAATCCCTTTGCGTTTCCCAATTTGGAAGCAAAGCTGTAGACCGTGTCAGTGGGGCAGACCACGACGCCATTTCGCTCCAAGGACTGCACGACTTGATGCAGCTTCCTGGCGTCGGGATTGTGGTCGTGAAGCTTGACAAGGAAGGACATGGAATGGGAGGGGTTCAGCCGTTCGACTTGGCGTGGTCGGCCAAAAATTTCGCCAGGCCAATGTCGGTCAAGGGATGCTTCATCAGCCCCTCGATCGCACTCAGGGGTCCTGTCATCACGTCGGCACCTAGCTGGGCACATTCAATGACGTGCATGGGGCCCCTGACACTGGCGGCGAGAATCTCCGTCCCAAAATCGTAGTTGTCAAAGATGTTCCGGATGGACTCAATCAGGTCCATTCCATCGGAGCTGATGTCGTCCAAGCGTCCGATGAATGGACTCACGTAGGATGCACCCGCTTTGGCAGCGACCAAGGCTTGGCCAGCGCTGAAAATGAGGGTGCAGTTGGTGCGGATGCCGTTTTCTGTGAAGTGGCTGATGGCCTTGATGCCTTCCTTGATCATGGGGACTTTCACGACGATGTTTTCGTGGAGTGCTGCCAATGCCTTGCCCTCGCGGACCATGCCTTCAAAATCCGTGGAGATGACCTCTGCACTGACGTCTCCATCCACAATGTCACAAATGGCCTTGTAGTGGGCTTGTACTGCAGTCTCACCAGCGATGCCTTCTTTCGCCATCAAGGAGGGGTTGGTGGTCACTCCGTCCAAGATGCCAAGCGATTGGGCTTCGCGAATTTGATCGAGGTTGGCGGTGTCAATGAAGAACTTCATAGGGATTGGTTTGCGCGTTTGTTGGGGCAAAAGTAGTGGGCGCAGAGATGGAGATGCGCTGGCAAAGCACTGGATTTCTGAACGAATGCAGCCCTGGGATGTGGAGAGATTGCAAAGGGCCTGTCGTACCTTGATTCCATGACGTCGAAAGAGCTGGCCCAAATCCGCGAACGGGCGCTTCAAAAGCAAACCTCCTTGAAGGAGCGCATTGCGGAATACCGTGAGCTCACCCGTCCCATTCCGCCCAGCGAGGCCATTGGCAGGGTGAGCAGGATGGATGCCATCAACAACCGCAGCGTGAACGAGGCTGCCCTCCGTCAGTTGGAGAAGGAGGCCAAAGGCTTGGCCGCCGCAATGGACCGCATGCTTGAGGCCAAGTATGGAAAATGCAGGAGGTGCGGCGAGGACATTCCCGTTGGACGTTTGATGCTGATGCCGGGAGCCATTCATTGCGTTCGTTGCTCTTGACCCGCGTACCTTCGCGTGGTATGCTACGTGGAACACAAACCCAGAGGTTGTTTTCAGCCGCAGCCGTCCTTTCATTGGTGGCCGCAGGGATGTGCGGTTGCGATGTGTCGCGATGGGATCCCGGGGCCCCAGAGGTGATTGAAGTCTCCAGTTATGAACTTGTCACCGATGCCACCCAGGGATCGGCTTCCCATCGGGTGGAGGAAGTATGGGTCTACAGCACCACAGATGTTCTGGGGGTGTACCCGCTGCCCGCCAAGGTCGCATTGTCTTCGGGGTCTCCCCAAACCCTCGTCCTCGTGCCAGGCATTCGCGCCAACGGTGTTGCGGCATCGCGGCGCCCCTACCCATTTTACGAAGTGAATGAAGTCACGGTGGATGGCGACCCAAGCACGGCCGAGGTTCACGATTTTGGCGGTGGCTATGTGGACAATGGGGTGCTGACCACCAAGGTGATTTTGGCAGAAGATTTTGAGTCGGCCAATCGTTTTGTGGCCGGTTCCAACAGCAATGCGGAGGTGATCCGAATCACGCAGCCCGATCAAGTGTTCGAAGGAGGGGGGAGCGGCTACATCCGTTTGGACAGCACCCAAACGCAGCTCAGTGCAGCGACGAATGAACAACTGTACAATTTGCCCCGTGACCGTCCGGTTTACTTGGAGTTCAATTACAAGTGTGATGTGTCATTCTTGGTGGGACTCGACGTTCTTGGGGGAAGCCAAGCTGGCCGTCTTGTGATTTTGGGGTTGAACCCAACCTGTGAGGCGGACGGCGAATGCCTTTGGAAGAAGATGTATTTGGATCTGTTCCCCGTGCTTTCAAGCATGCCAGATGCACAAGCGTTTGAAATTTCCTTGAACGCAAGCATCCTCGCCGACGGCAGCGAAGGAAACATTTGGATTGACAATTTCAAATTTGTCCATTTTGCCGATTGACGCGTCTTCAGCCGATGCTCCATGGAAACGCTGGTGGTGGCGCTATGCCTTTTCCGATGCCATGGCCTCCGCCTTGGCTTGGTCGGTGTTGTTCGCGTTTCGGAAAGGCGTGGTGGAGCCGCGTCGGTTTGGGGTGGAAGTAGACATGTCCCCCGATGCAAATTTTTGGGCTGCCCTGTGCCTTGTGCCCATGTTTTGGTGGGTGCTTCACGCGTCCATGGGGATGTACAGTGACATCCGAAGGCGTCACCGTGGTTTGGAAATTCAACAAGTGTTTCAGGGTTCTGCCGTGGGGGGCGTCTTGCTTTTTTTCGCCCTCCTTTTGGACGATGTCACAAGCACCCACGTGGACCATTATGCATCTCTGGCCGTGTGGTTGGGGACGCATGTGACCCTCGTGTTGTGGGCGAGGTACCAATGGACGGCAAGGGTTGTGCATCGCGTACAGTCGGGGGCTTGGGCCTTTGACACCATTCTGCTTGGGGACGCGGAGGCCAATCAGCGTTTCCTGATGGACTTGGACAAAACCCCGGGCAGAGAAGGGTGGAACATCGTCAAGCAAATCTCATTGGTGGAAGGGGAGGACCATGCCAGCGAACTTTCTTCTTGGGAGACAGAGCGGTCTGTGGACCGCGCGGTGGTGACGACCCCAATGCCTTCAGGTTCTGCAGGGATGGGGTACATGGCCATGCTGGAGGGGCAGGGGGTGGAGCTCCTTGTCGTGCCTGGCGCCATTGATTTCATGGCTGGCACGGTGCGGTCTTCGAACTTGTTTGGGGTGCCTTTGGTGAATTTGAGCAGAGGAAGTTGGTCGCCTGGCATGCGCGCCACGAAGCGCGTGATGGATGTGGTGCTGAGTGGACTGGCGCTTTTGGTGTTGTCTCCATTGTTTGCTTGGATTGCGTGGCGTGTCAAACGGGGTTCCGAAGGCCCTGTGTTTTACCGTCAAGAACGACTTGGGCTGCATGGCCAACCTTTTCAGATCATCAAATTCCGCACCATGGTGACGGATGCGGAGGGAGAGACGCCTCAGCTGAGTTCTGATGAGGACCCTCGAATCACCCAGGTGGGCCGACGGTTGAGGCAGACGAGAATGGATGAATTGCCTCAATTTTGGAATGTGCTCAGAGGGGAGATGTCGATGGTGGGACCAAGGCCGGAGAGGGCCTTCTTTGCCGACCAAATTGTCGAGCAAAGTCCGCATTTTTTGAGACTGCAAAAGGTGCGGCCGGGGCTGACGTCTTGGGGGCAAGTCAAGTATGGCTATGCTGAAAATGTGGCCCAAATGAGGCAGCGTTTGAGGTACGACATCATGTACCTTGAAAACATCTCTCTTCTGCTTGATTTGAAGATCCTTTTGTACACCGTGAAGACGGTTCTTCGCCAAGAAGGCAAGTAATTAACATAATATTCCCGAAATTGGGGACATGATCGCCCTCCATCATCTGTCGAGCATGCCGCTGCATGTTCGATCGGTCCTGTGCTGCCTTGCAGCCATGGGCTGCATGACCATGGGTTGGGCCCAAAGCACAAGAGACCCCCTGAGAATGGGAAGTCAAGAGGGGACGCTCGTTGTGAATTACTATGCCACTGCACCCGATCCCGAGCTGGAGCAACTACGTCAAGTGGCATTGGATGCACTCGGGGTCTACTTGAGGGGCCAAATGGAGGTGGATGCAGAGGACATCGGTTGGCGGGACGGGCCTCGTGCGGTGAAAAGGCAGATGCAGCGCACGGTGTCCGACATCATGCGCATTCGTTCGTTTGCAGGCCAGGAGCGGTTCGAGGGCTTCTCAAGTGAAATCGATGATTTGTTGAGGGACTTTGAGGAACTCGATGCCCGAGATGTAGAGCGCATGCGCTCCACCACAAGCCGAAGTTTTGAGGAGAAGCTGTACGTGCTTATGGAAGGAAGGATTCAGGAATTGTTGCTCCAGGCAGGCGTTGAGTTGGGGCGTTTTGTCAACCGTGGACTGTTGCAGCGCATCGGGTCGGTAGAACAACAGTTGCCCAAGGATGCCTTGGAGGATTGGAGCACACTCGATCCAGGCACAGAATTGACACCCATTGAACTGAACTATTCCTTGGAGACCATGTCGTTGTTGCCTGCTGGGGATGAGAGTTCTTGGCCGGGACAGGACGACGGCCGGGCTGCAGGATCTGGGGATCCCGGGCTGCAGGCCATGCAGGCGATGATGGAGCGTGTGTTGGACCTTTTGGAGGCGCAGGATGTGCGGTTGTCTCGTCTGGAACGTGAAGGCTCTGGCCGTTTGGACGATTCCACAGCCAACAATCTGGCCCAAGGGGCTTGGGCTCCAGATCGGAACGCACCTTCGTCCGACCCCTCGCTGAAGGCCTTGAACCTTCCTTCTTCGTTCAATGTGCAGTTTTATGAGGGGAGTGCCCGCTTGACGCTGACCGCCCAGCTGCAGCTCAATGAAGTCATGGAATATCTTGGAGCCTATGAGGCTTTGCGTGTGGTGTGCACAGGTCATGCAGATGTGACAGGCGACCGGTCCGCCAATTTGGCCTTGTCCAAGAAACGGGCTCAAGCCGTTCGAACCCATTTGCTGGAAAGTGGCGTGCTGGCCAGCAGGGTCGTGCTCAATTATTTTGGGGAAGAACGGGCAGAAAACCGCGGAGCTTTGGACAGAAGAGTTGAGGTGGCGTTCTTTGTCGGGGATTGACAGCTTTCTGAACCCTCCTCATGAAAATCATTTGCATTGGCCGCAATTATGCGAACCACGCCGCGGAGCTTGGGAACCAAGTGCCGGAACGCCCCGTGGTGTTTCTCAAGCCCCAAAGCGCGATTTTGAGCCATAAGCATCCGTTTTACATCCCCTCATGGACCCAGGACGTTCACCACGAGGTGGAGTTGGTGGTCAAAATCAACCGTTTGGGAAAGACCATTTCCGAAGCCCATGCCCCGCGGTATTACAGCGAAGTCGGATTGGGTTTGGACTTCACCGCACGCGACATCCAGTCCGAGTTGAAGGCCAAAGGGCATCCGTGGGAACGCGCCAAGGCTTTCGATGGATCTGCCGTGGTGGGGGACTTCGTTTCCCTTGAGGCATTGGGGAAACCCATCGAAGACCTTCAGTTCACCTTGCACAACCATGAACAGGAAGTGCAGCACGGACACTCTGGAGACATGCTCTTTTCAGTCAATCGATTGATTGCAGAGGTCTCGCAATTCATGACGCTCAAAATGGGGGACTTGTTGTTCACAGGAACGCCTGCGGGCGTGGGTTCAGTCCATGCTGGCGACCGTCTGAGGGGGACATTGGAGGGCCGAGAAATGTTTGCCGTCAACATTCGATGATGGCAGAACTGCACCTCTCACTCATTGGTTTTATGGGCTCTGGCAAGACCACTGTTGGTCAACTGATGGCCCAGCGCTTGGGCCGTCCATTTGTCGATACAGATGCCATGGTGGAGGAGAAGTTGGGCAGGCCCATCGCTCAAATTTTCAGTGAACTTGGGGAAGAGGTATTCAGAGAGGCAGAACAGGAAGCATTGTCCGATGCGCTGCGTCCGGATGCACCCATTGTCTTGTCCACTGGTGGAGGCGCGCCTTGCGCGGAAGGGGCCATGGAGTGGTTGCGGCGACGTTCTCTTGTGGTGGCGCTTCAGCCTCCCGTGGAGGTGCTGGTGGCCAGATTGTCTGGCACGCCCCAAGGTCGCCCCTTGCTTCAGCATAAAACTGGCGATGCATTGGCATCTCACGTGCAGAGGTTGCTGCTGACACGGGCTGCATGTTACGCTGGGGCCCATGTGACTTGGCGTCAAGACTTGTCCTCGGAGGAAGCCTTGGACGATGCCTTGGCCAGCATCCGGTGGCGGTTGGAATGAATCCTTGGGCTCAGGCCCAGTAAGGTCAACCCAGCGAGGGTCTCTCGAGATGCACCGTGGTGTTGTCTTCGTCGCTCAAGTCCACGACGATGTGTTCGTTGAGGTGGGTGCTCAATGTCAATCCACAATGGTCCGCGCGAATGGGAAAGGCCCTGTGCTTTCGGTCGACGAGCACAGCGGTATGCACCTCCCTTGGTTGCCCTTCCAAAATGTGCCGCACCGCATGGATCAAGGTGCGGCCAGAGTTCAACACGTCATCGACCAAGATCACAATTTCGTCGCGCCATGCCTCGACACTTGGGTCACATGAAATCTCGTGTTCCAGCGGCAAGTCCTTGTGCATGCTGAGGGTGCCGACGGACACCTTGACATTGCTCAAGGCACGCAGTCTTGCGGCAAGGGCATTGCACACCGCGACGCCTTGGCCGTCGACTCCGATGAGAAAAAGGTTGGACTCTTGGTAGTGCACCTCCAAGATTTCACGGGCCATTCGGTCCAGCTTGTGGACGATTGCACGGTGTTCCATCACCAAGTCACGATGAGCGCTCATGAGGGCAAGTTCGGTTGAAATCCTGGAATTCTCTCCACCAAGGCCACAGCTTCGACATGTGCGGTGTGGGGGAACTGGTCGACGAGCTTCAAGGACCGCAGC
>CALKGQ010000006.1 GCA_938085425.1 uncultured Flavobacteriales bacterium | reverse complement strand
ATGGTGTCGTTGTTGGGGAAGGCATTGGGCACTTCTGTGAAGGTGTGGTCGCCGTTGTTGTGGTACAACGCGTGGGTGCCTCCAGCGTAGATCAGGTCCATGAACCCGTCGTTGTCGAAATCCTCCAATTTGGCTTGCAAGAAAAACCCTTCCACTTCCAAGCCACTCCCTTCTGTGATGTTGTTGAAATGGCCGGTGCCATCGTTCTCCATGAGGTAGAGCGTGGTGCTGTGGTTCGTCACCAAGCAGTCAAAGTCCCCGTCATTGTCAATGTCTCCAAAATCAGCTGTCCAGCTTTGCTCGTAAAACACCAAGCCGCGCTCCAAGGCCTCCTCTGTCCAACCTCCAGTGCCGTCGTTCACCCAGAGTTGGTTCACGCGACGTGGATCTTGGGGGTCGTTCACGAACTGCCTGCACTTCGCGATGAACAAATCAATGTCCCCATCGCTGTCAAAATCACTCCAAACCGTCCCGTAGTTCCCACTGTGGTCATTTTGTGAAGAGTAATCCGCCAAGTCATAGTCCATCAAATCGATGAGCTGTGGCGCAGGCTCCAAAGTGCCTTCTGAACCTCCCTGCCACATCCGGCTGAGGGCATCGTCGTGGCATCCGAAGACATCCAAAGACCCGTCGTTGTCAATGTCGACCCAGTTGCAGGCCTGCATGTACATGCTGCCATCGCTCAAAGACATGCTGGTCGACACCCCTGGAGCCGTGATGTGCTGCACGTGCACCCCGTCGTAAGACCCACCACTGAACACGTCTTTGTGCCCATCGTTGTCAAAGTCTGCAACGCACATGCCCCACTGAGAAGCACCACTGACTTGGCCCAAATTGTGGTCCACAAAGCCACCTTCTGTGGTTTGGTAGAGCGTGTGCAGGATGTTGCTCTCGTCCAAAACAATCAAGTCATCGTAGCCATCGCCGTCCAAATCGGCAAAGCCCACACAACCGCCGCTGTTGAAAGTCGTGGGCAAGGCGCTGTTGGCGTTGGTGAACGATTGGCACAAGACCACCGACGACCCCCAAGTGAGAAGCACGGCCAAGGTGGCAAGGTGGAGGAAAAGAGTTTTCATGGTTGGTGGTTTTGGTTCTTGAGGTCCGCCAAGTTAACTCTTCTAAGGGCACCGATGTTGCATCAAGGTGCCAAACCTACCTTTGCGACCATGGTTTTGGGACAAAAAGCGGCCTTCCACACCCTCGGCTGCAAGCTGAATTTCAGTGAGACCTCCACCCTTGCACGTCAATTGGAGGAGTCTGGCTACGCAAGGGTGCACATTGACGATGCCCCCAACGTGGTGGTCATCAACACCTGCAGCGTCACCGACCAGGCCGATGCAAAATGCCGCAATGCGGTTCGTCGAGCCATGCAAAGCAATCCTGAGGCCTTCGTGGTGGTGGTGGGCTGCTACGCCCAACTCAAGCCAGAGGAAATCGCCAGCATCGAAGGCGTGGACCTCGTGCTTGGAGCAGGAGAAAAATTCAACTTGATCCAGCATCTTGACACCCTCCAATATAAAGGAGAAGGACGAGCCGTTGCTGGGGAAATCAAAGAAGTGAAGGACTTCATTCCAGGACATTCAAGTGGGGACCGAACCAGGTCATTCTTGAAGGTCCAAGATGGCTGCAACTATTTCTGCGCGTTTTGCACCATTCCATTGGCGCGAGGCCGTTCGAGGAGTGCCACTGTGGCCGAAACCTTGAATCAAGCTGAAAAGGCCGTGGCGGCCGGAGCCAAAGAAATTGTGCTCACTGGGGTGAACATTGGAGATTTTGGCGCGTCGCATGGCGAAACTTTGCTGGACTTGGCCAAGGCTCTCGATGGATTGGATGGCGTTGAACGGTTCCGCATCTCCTCCATAGAGCCCAACTTGCTCACCGACGATTTGATCGATTTTGTGGCCACCTCTCGAAAGTTCCAGCCACACTTTCACATCCCCTTGCAGTCTGGCAGCGACAAGGTCCTTGGTGCCATGCGACGTCGTTACAGAACCGACTTGTACCGTTCCAGGATCCAACACATCCGCGAAGTGCTTCCCACTGCGGGCATTGGCGTGGACGTGATCGTGGGATTCCCCGGAGAGAGCGACCAAGATTTTATGGACACAGTTGAGTTTATCAAGTCATTGTCATGCAGCTACCTACATGTATTCACCTACAGCGAAAGACCCAACACTACTGCGCTCAGAATTGAAGACATTGTGCCGGTCCCTGTTCGGAAACAGCGCAACAAAATCTTGCGCAACCTCAGCCTGAAAATGCAGCGCGCCCATTACGAACAAGGGTTGGGACGGGCCCATCAAGTCCTTGTGGAAGATGCCTCCGAAGATGGCCTTCGCATGGGGTACACGCCCAATTACATCCGGGTGGCGATCCCCCTTGACCAGGCTGAGGGAAATCAAGTGGTTCCAGTGCACTTGGAGCGGGTCGACCCACTCGGCTGGGTCTCTGGTGAGGTTCAAAGCCCTTGACGCCATAGCTTCGCATCATGTACCCCAACCTCTACCATGTCTTTCTTGATCTGTTGGGATGGGACCTTCCTGCCCTCAAACTCATCAACAGTTTTGGCTTTTTTGTGGCCCTTGCCTTTGTGGCTGCGCATGCCTTGCTGAGTCGTGAAATGAAGCGCATGACGCTCCAAGGCCACTTTCAGCCCTCAGAACAAAAGATCGAGATCGGCCATGGACCGCACCCTTTGGATTTGGGAATGCAGGCCTTGGTCGGCTTCGTGTTGGGTTGGAAAGTGATTTACTTGCTTGCGAATGCCTCAACGCTCTTTGCTGGAGGCGGACTTCCTCAAGCCCATCTTTTTAGTACTGAAGGAAATGTACTTTGGGGCATTGTGGGCGCTGTTGTGTTGACTGCATGGCGTCATTACGAAGTCAAGAAAGACCAGCTCCCAGAGCCCAAAACCATCACGCAGACCATCATGCCCCACGAGTGGGTCGGTGGCATCACAGCCGCCGCAGCCGTGGGTGGCATCGCAGGTGCCAAGATGTTTCACCTTCTCGAGTACCCCGAGGAATTCGTGGCGTTTCTTGAACGCCCAAGTTTGTCTGCATTCCTCGGAGGACTGACCATTTATGGAGGGTTGATTGTAGGGGGGCTCTCTGTTTACGCATTTGCCCGACGCAAAGGCCTCCACTTTCTCCGACTCGCAGACGCTACTGCACCAGGCCTTTTGCTCGGTTACGGCATTGGTCGCATGGGCTGCCACATCAGTGGAGACGGGGATTGGGGCATTCCCAACCCCAACCCGATGCCCGATTGGCTTTCCTGGGCGCCTGAATGGGTCTGGCGTTATGCATACCCCAACAATGTCAATGCGGTGTACGGACCACGAGAGGCAGGATACACCGGAAAATTGATTGACCCCAATGTGCACTCGTGGCCATCCTTTGAAGGGTACGGCACGTTTTTGGACCCTGCTGTTTTCCCAACACCGATCTACGAGACCACCGCTGCAGTCCTGGGGTTTGCCATTCTTTGGGCCATGCGAAAGCGTTGGAGCACGCCGGGAAAGGCCTTTGCCGCTTATCTCATGTTCAATGGCTTTGAGCGATTTTGGGTCGAAAAGATCCGCGTGAACACCACCTTTGATTGGCTTGGCATCACCATGACCCAAGCCGAGTTGATTTCTGTGTGCACCTTTTTGTCCGGGGTGGCCCTGTGGGTTTGGACGACAAGACGCGCCCACCAGGACTGACCTTAATGCCCTTCCTTAGGGTCAAAAGTGAGGCAAACTCCGTTGATGCAATAACGCGTACCCGTGGGAGTCGGTCCATCTGGAAACACATGACCAAGGTGGCTGTCGCATCCTGAACAACGCACCTCCACCCTTGTCATCCCAAGGGACCGGTCAACCACCTGTTTTACATTCGCCTCTGGCAATTCTTTGTCAAAGCTGGGCCAACCGCATCCGGCATCAAATTTGGCTGTGCTGCCAAACAACTCCAGGCCACATCCTTTGCATGCGTAAACGCCTTCACGCCACTCTGCATTGAAGCCACTCGTGAAGGGAAGCTCGGTGCCTTGCTCGCGCATGACACGGTGTTCCTCCTCGCTGAGGTGGGCCCGCCACTCTTCTTTTGTTTTCGAAGCCATGTTGCGGGGGAGTCTTTCAGCGTTGTCCTCCAGAGTTGGGCTTTCCACCGCCGCCCGATTTGCCATGGCGCTTTCCGCCACCGCCGCCTCCATGACGGCCACCGCCTCCATGACGGCCACCGCCTCCGTGGCGGCCACCGCCTCCGTGACGACCACCGCCTCCGTGACGACCACCTCCGGAGCCTCCTCTGCCACGTGAACCCGAAGATTTGGGATCGTAGTCTGGGACAGCACCCAATGATTCAGGGACCTTCAGCTTGGGAACCTCTTTCTCGATGAGTTTCTCAATGTTCCCAAACCGGCGCATGTCATCTGGGGTGACAAGTGTGATGCCCTCGCCCTTGCGCTCGGCCCTGGCCGTACGGCCAATGCGGTGCACGTAATCTTCCTCATTGGGCGGCACGTCATAGTTCACCACCAGCTCGATGCTGTCAATGTCAATGCCCCTCGACACCACATCTGTGGCCACAAGGATGGGCAGCTTTTGTTGACGGAAGGCCAACATCACTTCTTCTCTTTCGGATTGTTCCAAATCACTGGACATCCGACCGCACTTGATTCCTCCTTTGCGGAGGGCCCGCACCACTTGCCCCACGGTTCTTTTCCTAGAGGTAAAAACAATGCCGCTTTTCACGTTGCGCTCCTTCAGAACCTCGACAAGGACGTCATCTTTTTGGTGATCGAACAAAACGTAGGCACCCTGCTTCACCTTGGCAGCAGGCTTGCTCAAGGCAAGCTGAACTGTGACCGGATCCCTGAGGAGGTCGTGGGCAAGGGTGCGCATTCGGTCAGGCATGGTGGCAGAGAAGAGCAAGGTCTGTCTCTCACTCCTGCAATGCGAGGCGATGCGCATGATGTCTTGGTGGAATCCCATGTCCAACATGCGGTCGGCTTCATCCAAAATCAAAACCTCCAGCGAGCTGAGGTCAACATATCCAAGGGTGAGGTGGGAGAGCATTCGACCCGGAGTCACAATGACAATGTCTGCCCCTTCAGTAAGCGCTTTCTTCTCTTGGGCAAATTCCTTCCCCGTGCCTCCCCCATAAATGGCGAGGCTCGTGATGCCCGTATAATAGGCAAAGCCCTCGGCGGCTTGGTCGATTTGACGGGCAAGCTCACGGGTGGGCACCACAATGAGCGCCTTGACTTTGCCGTCGTTGGGGGTGTCCATAATACGGTCCATGGTGGGCAGCAAAAATGCCGCTGTCTTCCCCGTCCCCGTTTGGGCGATCCCCAAGATGTCTTTTTTCTTCAGCGCATCGGGGATCGCTTTGCTTTGAATGGGGGTGGCGGTCTCAAACCCCATCGAAAACAAGCCATCCTCAATGTCCGGATGCAAATCAAGGGTGTCGAATCGCACTTTTTCTTCCACGGGCTGAGCGCCCTTCTCTTCTGTTGGTTTTTCCACACCTCGAAGCTACGATGAATGCGGCATGGATTTGTAGAACTGAAGAGAACTTCCAAGCAACCTCTTGTGTTCCTCTTCTGTTAACTTGCAGGAGCTCCGCACTGTCTCTCCATATCCTCTCGAAGTGAACCTCTCACCCCACATACTGCACCTTCTCAGATCGGCATGCCTTGTGCTGTTGTTTGGGGCCACCGTGCTGCAAGGAAGGGCCACACATTTGGTGGGAGGTGAGATCTTTTATGAGCATCTCGGAGGGACACAATACCGAATCACCCTCAAAGTGTACAGAGATTGCGGGCCTGCAAACACCCTTGGCACAGGCTTCGACGATCAGGTTTACATCGGAAGATGGAATGGCATTGGGGCCGTGGACAACAACGATGTACTGACCATTCCTTTGTCTTTCACAAACGTGAGCAATGTGCCAGTGGTCCTTGGCAACCCTTGCGGCACACCTCCTCCTGAGCTGTGCATTGAACAAGCCATCTACACCACAACAACGACCCTTTCCGTTTCTGAATACGGATGGGATTTGATGTGGCAGCGTTGTTGTCGGAACCCCTCCATCAGCAACCTTCAAAATTTCGGAGGCACAGAAAACCCCGGTGCAACTCTGGTCACCCACGTTCCTGGCACTTCCCAAGGTGTCGGGACATCTGTGAACAGTGCGCCTGTCTTTCAAGAACTCCCACCTGTTGCCGTTTGTGCAAACTTTGACTTCAGTTGGGACCACAGCGCGGTGGACCCCGATGGTGACGAACTGGTCTACTCTTTTTGCGCTCCATTTGATGGCGGTGGCACTGGCAATGGCAATGGGCTCAACAGCCCTGTCCCCAACCCTCCTGCAACCCCACCTTACAATGACGTCCCATACCTGAATGGGTTCAGTGCGACGGATCCCATTCCCTCTGATCCAGCCATGAGCATTGATCCGAATACAGGTTTGATTACTGGCATGCCGACGACAGTGGGGCAATACGCGATTGGCATTTGTGTCGCAGAATACCGCGACGGAGTCTTGCTCAATACAACTTTGCGAGATTTTCAATTCAACGTCACGCTTTGCGATCCCAACATTCAATCTTTTGTGGCCGAGCAAGTCCCCGCCCAGATGTGTGTGGGAGAGACCATCACGATGGACAACAATTCAGTCAATGGCTCCAGCTACAGTTGGGACTTTGGCGTGCCAGGCCTGACCAATGACATCAGTAATGAATTTCAGCCCACCTTCACCTGGCCGACCCCAGGCGACTTTGTGGTGACGTTGATTGTCAACCCAGAGTGGCCTTGCGCCGACACGTCTGAAGCCATTTACCAAGTGTACCCCCCCTTGGAACCCGAAATCGTGGTGGAAGGGTTTTCATGCAATGACGGGGTCGAGGCGTTTGACTTTGTCCTTGAAGGCAACAACATCGATGAGTTTGCCAACATTCTCTGGGATTTTGACGATGGCACACCCTCTTTGGCAAACATCCCAAATCCAGCCGAGGTGACTTTCAACAACCTCAATTCATGGGAGGCCACTGTGTCTGTGACCAACCATGGATGCACTGAGGGCTCGACCATTGCCTACACAGCGCCACCACCACCCGTGGCCATCGTGGAGGACCAATATCAATTTTGCACAGGATTGAATTTTGACTTCGAAAATTTGTCTGAAAACGCAACGGCCTTTTTGTGGGATTTTGGAGATGGCGTGGGAGGTGTCCCCTCTGGCACGAGCAGCGACATTGCACCCAGTTACACTTTTCCAGACACAGGACTTTACACCATCACCCTCACAGCCGTGGCGGACTTCACTTGTCCCGATGTCAACACAGCAGAGGTCGACATCCAGTTCTTGCTTGCGCCTGAATTTGATGTCCCCGAACCTGAGTGCTTCGACGATCACTTCTACACGTTTTCAGGCACTGCGTCCGTAGATGAAAACACCGTGTACGAATGGGACTTTGGCGGCGCCACTGCTTTCTCCAGCGTGGAGGACGAAAACGTGGTGGGTCTGATTTATGCCGAAGCTGGAACCTACGACGTCAGCTTGACGGCCAGTGTGCCAGGTCTTGAAGGATGCATCCAAACCTTCGTCAATTCTGTCACCGCGATTCCTGAACCAGAAATCAATTTTGAGGCAGGTCCTTTCACAGGATGCCCACCACATGCCGTCACCTTCACCAACCTGAGCACGACGGAAACAGCCACAAATTACCTGTGGCACTTTGGCGATGGAACCACCTCAAGTGCCCCCAATGCAAGTCACCAGTACAATTCTCCTGGCTCCTACCCCATTTTGTTGGAGATGGAAACAGGAGGAAACTGCGTAAGGTCCCTTGACATGGAAGGTCCCCAAAACGTGGAAATTTTGCCCGTTCCTGTGGCTGCCATCGATGTCACGCCCAACCAGGTGGACATCTTGGATCCGGAGGTATGGGCAGAGTATTTGGGAGACAGCAACGTCGACTGTTATTACAACTTTGGAGACGGCAATGGGCTGGAAGGATGCAATGTGTCTTACCTGTATGAGGACGGAGGAGTGTACACCATCACACAGACTGTGGTCAATGAATATGGTTGTGCAAGCACTGCCACGGGACTGGTGACAGTCAACGGCTCGGTCTTCTATGCCCCCAATGCATTCACCCCAGATGGGGACGGCATCAACGACGTCTGGCTTCCCGTTCTGAGAGGGGTGACTCAATACGCACTTCGGATCCAAAACCGATGGGGCACCGTGGTGTTTGAAACGAACGACCCCGCGGAACCCTGGCTGGGACAAAAAGGGGCCGATGGCGCCCATTACTGTCCCAATGGCGTGTACCTGTATTACATCGCCTACGTCGATCAAATCGGCTATCCTCGTGTGGCGGAAGGCCACTTGACGCTCGCACGCTAAAAGGTTTCCGGATTTGCGCTACCTTCAGAGCTGCAAAACCCAACCATGTCGACTTACGAGAACCCAGACGAATTGTACTCACGTCCAGTGCGTGCAGGCAAGCGCACCTATTTTTTCGATGTCAAAGCCACCCGCGGCAAAGACTTGTATTTGACCATCACAGAAAGCAAGCGGCGCTTTGACGACCACGGCAATGTGAGTTATTCCAAGCACAAACTGTTCCTCTACCGCGAGGACTTCGAGAAGTTTGAAGAAGGCTTTTTGGACGCTGTGGACAAGATCCAGGAGTTGATGGAAACAGGCGAGTTCCGGGACCCCATTGCAGAGCGCGCGGCCCAAGAACCCGACGGGGATTCAAAAGAATCTTCAGAAGAGGTTTCTGAAGCCGCCGCAGACGAAAGCAGCGAAAACAAGACGGCCGAAAGCGACGACGACATCGCCTTCGACGACCTCTGATTCCTTGATAAACCGCGGGTGGGGTGTGCAAAACTCCCTCCCCTTTCACCACCTCATGGCTGTACCTTCGTTCAAACGACGAAAAGCGCAGTCACCATGGGGAAAATCATCGCTGTTGCCAACCAAAAAGGAGGCGTAGGCAAAACCACAACCGCCATCAATCTGGGCGCCTGTTTGGGCGTTTTGGAGTACAAAACCTTGTTGGTGGACTTGGACCCTCAGGCCAATGCCTCAAGTGGGGTCGGGGTCGAACCCCGTCAAGTGGCCAAGGGCACCTACGAGGTGCTGTCCGGCGAAGTCAACATGAAGGATTGCATCGTGCCAACCTCGTCCCCCAACCTCGACGTGCTGCCCACCAACCTCGACCTCGTAGGGGCAGAGATCGAGTTGGTCCATGCGGAAAGCCGTGAGCGAAAATTGCGTCATGCTCTGGAAGGCATCCGTGACGGGTACGATTTCATCGTTTTGGATTGCTCCCCCAGTCTTGGCTTGCTGACGTTGAATGCTCTGACTGCAGCAGACAGCGTGATGGTGCCAGTTCAATGTGAGTACTTTGCCCTGGAGGGTCTGGGGAAATTGTTGAACACCGTGAAAATTGTCCAAACCCAACTGAATCCTTCCCTTGAAGTGGAGGGCATTCTGTTGACCATGTACGACACGCGTTTGAGGCTGGCGAATCAAGTGGTGGACGAGGTGCGCACCCACTTCCAAGATTTGGTGCTCCAGACGGTGATTCACAGAAACACACGTTTGGGGGAAGCTCCAAGCCATGGAGAAAGCATCATCCTTCACGACGCGTCGTGCAAAGGCTCCGTCAACTATTTGAATTTGGCCCGCGAGCTTCTTCAGAAAAACGACATGACGCAAATGCGCACCGAGGACAAATACCTCAGCCATGGCTAAGACGAAAGGACTGGGACGGGGGTTGGACGCTTTGCTTGGAGGAGGGGACTTCTCCACTGTGTCCAAGACCAATGGACCTCACCCCGACGAGGTGCGTCACTTTCCCAAACCTGCTGTGACGACAACGGCGAATGCCCAGAACATCGCCATCGCCGACATTGAGGCCAACCCCAACCAGCCCCGTCGTGCCTTTGAAGAAAAGGGGTTGAAGGAATTGGCGGAAAGCATCGAAGTTCATGGCATCATTCAGCCCATCACACTCCGAAAAATCAGAGCGTCGAAATACCAGATCATTTCTGGCGAACGACGCTTCCGGGCGGCCCAGCGCGTCGGTTTGACTTCTCTCCCCGCTTACGTGAGGGAAGCCAATGATCGGACCCTGCTCGAAATGGCCCTTGTGGAGAACATTCAGAGAGAAGACTTGAACCCATTGGAGGTGGGGTTGTCTTTCCAGCACCTCATGGAAGAATGTGGTTTGACACAGGAGGTGCTTGCCCAACGGGTGGGGAAAGCCCGATCCACTGTGACCCATTTTCTGCGGCTTCTCGACCTGCCCGATGCAGTGCAGCGCATGTTGCGCGAAAAGGTTCTGTCCATGGGACATGCCAAGGTCCTTTCTGGGGTCAAAGGCAACGATGCACCTTACACCCAAGTGGCATTGGCAGAAAAGGCGTCAGCAGAACAACTCAGCGTAAGGGCTTTGGAACAGCTTGTGAAGGATGGAGGTTGGCGTCCTCAGGCCAAAAAGCATGCCCCTGCTGCCCCGCTTCAACTTCGCGAAGATGAAGAACAGGCCCTGCACATGCTCCGACTCAGGTTGAAAAGCACACAAGCCAGCCTTTCCATCCAGCGTCTTCCCAAGGGAGGAGGTCAGGTGACGTTGAAGTACGGAGACCTGAACGATTTGGAGGCTGTGCTCCGGAAACTGGGCCTTCACTGAGTGTGATGCAACGCATGGCCATTCTTCCTTGTCTGGTCGCGATGGCCTTCGCCCTCGTTTCACATGCCGCACAAGGACAAAACGAATTGGCGCCAGACAGCACGGCGATGCGGGTGAAACGAACCACGTCCTGGGCCGCCATCGTCCCAGGAAGCGGCCAAATCATCAACCGACAATGGTGGAAGGTGCCCGTGGTATGGGGAGGAATGGGGTATGCCGCATGGTCCACTTGGGACAGCGCGCAAGAAATGAGATCAAGCATCGATGATTTGGTGGCATTGACCGACGATGACCCGGAGACCCAACCCATTCTTGTGGATGCCTTGGGCAATCCTTTTTCCGAATTTGATTTGGAGCAGCGCGCGTTGTTTTACCGCCGCAACCGTGATTTGAGCATCTTGTCGTTTCTGGTGGCCCACGGACTGCAGGTCCTTGACGCCAACACCAGCGCGATGCTCCGAAACCTGGACACTTCCGACGCCCTTTCGGCACGCCTGGAGAGCACGTTTGGCGTCCCATGCGTCCACCTGACCTGGCGATTCTCCCGTTCACCCAACGCCCCCACGCCATGATCGACTCGTTGCCTCAACCCCACGACTTGCCTCCTTTGACAGTGGTTGGGGCAGGGAAACTGGGCCAGGCTGTGTCCGGGGCCTGGAAAGATGCCGGTGGACAAATCGGTCGAGAAATCCGTTCTGGACAACCATGGACGCCAGAGGGAATGGTGTTTGAAGCCACAGCTCCGGAAGCCGCTCTCCCCCATCTTTTGCGTTGCCTGGAACATCAGGTGCCGGTGGTGACGGGCACCACGGGGTGGCTGTCTCATTTGCCCCAAGTTCAGGAAGCTGCGAAGGATCATCAGGGAACCCTATTCTGGAGCACGAACTTCAGTCCTGCCGTTCACGCCACCCATTTGATTGCCAGAGAAGCCACACGGATCATGGCCCTGCTCGATGGCTACGAAGCAAGCATCCAAGACGTTCACCACGTCCACAAGAAGGATGCGCCAAGTGGCACGGCCTTGACGCTTCAGGAGCATGTTCTCCAAGCAGGTTGGACCAAGGATCTTCCCATCGAAAGCGAACGGATTGGCGAAGTCGTGGGTTTGCACAAATTGTTGTGGGAGTCCGACCACGATTGTGTTGCTTTGCAGCACGAAGCAAAATCCCGGTTGGGATTTGCCCAAGGTGCAGTGATGGCCCTTCGCTGGACCTGGGCCCGCCATCAAGGCAATCTACCGGGCGTTTACACCATGACTGATCTCTTTTAACATGCATCTTCTTCCCTGGATTCTTTTGGCCCTGGCCCTGCTCCTTCAATGGATCACCTTGCCCGCATTGCTCCTCAAAAAGGACCCCAATGCGGCAGCTTGGAAAGGTGCCGTCCCCGGACTTCACTTTTTGGTGTGGTTGGATTTGATCCAGCGTCCTTGGTACTGGATCCTGTTCCTTTGGGTGCCCGGAATCAATTTGCTTCTGCTGACCGTGATGCATGTGGAGTTGGGCATTGCATTTGGTCGCCGCAGCGCAAAAGACCAATGGATCTTTGGCGCCCTTCCTTGGTGGGGACTATGGGAGCTCCGTCAAGGAAACGACACATGGATGGGCAAGAGGGATTGGTCGAAGACGCAAAAATCCACTTGGCGGGAATGGAGTGAAGCCTTGATTTGGGCCACCGTGGTGGCTGGTTCGCTGCGAATGCTGTTGCTTGAACCCTTCACCATTCCAACCCCATCCATGGAGGGCAGCATGCTCGTTGGGGACTATCTGGTGGTCGACAAAACTTCGTACGGCGCCAAGCTGCCAAGGACACCCTTCTCCATGCCCTTTGTGCACAATGCCTTGCCTGGCGGATTGACCCCAAGCTACACCTCATGGTTCACCCTGCCCAACCTTCGACTTCCAGGCTGGAGAGATGTACAGCGCTACGATGCGGTGGTGTTCAGTTTCCCCCATGGCGACACCGTGTACGTGGACCCGGTCTTGGTGGGGCACGACTACCATGCACTCTTGCGCCGAGAAGGCATCCGAAGGGCCGGAGGTGACGTTCAAGCATTTTCCTTGAATCCCGACAAATATTTGGACCAAGCGAGGAAACAAGCCCAACGGCGGCCCGGGCTGCGGGCTCGACCTGTCGACAAGATGGAGAACTACGTCAAGCGCTGCGTAGGCCTTCCCGGGGAAACGGTGAGCGTGGTGCAAGGCCAGTTGCACATCGATGGTGCGCCTGTGGAAAATCCTCCCGGCCTCCAGATGGAGCACCGGGTGGTATTTGGCTCTCAGGCGGAGGCCCAAAAGGCCTATCGAAAACTGGGGCTCACCAAACTCGATTTGGGGCCCGTCAGTGTGGTGCCCGAAGGCATTGCCGCCGTGATGGCCTTGACAGAATCTGAAGCTGCGGCCATGGAGCCCTTGGCTTTGTCCATGGAGCCCATGAGCAATGCCCACCAAAGGGGCCGGCTGGCCATGTTCCCCAATGTTTGGGGGGATGAGTTCAACGCCTGGGATCCCGACAACTATGGCCCCGTCACACTTCCCAAGGCAGGCCAGACCATTGAGCTCACCCCCAGAAACATCGCCATCTACAAGCGGTGGATCTCAGCCTATGAAGGGCATGACTTCCAGGTGGGCAAGGACGGAACCACCAGCATAGACGGCACAGAATGCACCACCTTCACCTTTGGCATGGATGGGTATTGGATGATGGGGGACAACCGACACAGGTCGGCAGACAGCCGCATGTGGGGGTTTGTGCCTGAGGACCACATTGTGGGCCGGGCTTCTTTCATTTGGTTCAGCAAACAAAATGAGGAGCAGCACGGGGAATCCAAAATCCGTTGGAACCGCATGATGACCACGGTCAAGTAACGGCCATGGCCTTGGTTCTTCCCGCGGCCACCTTCCCTCCTTTGGCTTGGTTTCATCTTGCCCAAACCCCGGGCGCGATGGTATGCCAACATGAAAACTTTGTCAAGCAGAGTGTGCGGAACCGCATCCTGCTCGTAGAATCTCAAGGAGCCACCTTTGTCAGCCTGCCTGTGCATCGGAGAAATGCAAGCTCCCGAAACGTGATGGACATCGTGTTCACGGACAAGATCTCTCCCGAATGCCTTTTGAAGCCATTGCACACCAATTGCGGCAGTGCACCATTCTTTGACCACTACATCGATGAGGTCCAGGCATGGGCGAATGCACATTTGCAACCAGGCGCTTCATGGTGGGATGCTGCTTTCGCCTCTTCCGCCTTGGCCAGTTCATGGCTCGGCTTGAGCATGCCTCAGCGAAGCGATGGCTACCTGACAGGACCCGACCTCGACGATTGGCGTCCCAAAGGCCGATGGAAAGCCGTCACCACCCCAAGGTACCCCCAAGTGTTTGAAGACCGTTTGGGCTTTGTCACGGGACGCTCCATCTTGGATGTCATTCTTCACCTCGGGCCCGATGCTGCCTCGCTACCTTCGCACCATGGAAACGACCCCATTGAAGCCCACCGCCCTTCATGACGCCCATCTGAAGGCAGGCGCCAAGATGGTCCCTTTTGCGGGCCACAACATGCCTGTGCAATACCAGGGACTCAAGCTCGAACACCAAGCAGTAAGGCAGGACGTCGGCATGTTTGATGTCAGCCACATGGGGGAATTCATGGTGGAAGGACCCGACGCTGAAAAACTGATTCAATGGATCAGCACCAACGATGCTTCGGCATTGGAAGACGGCAAGGTCCAATACAGTTGCATGCCCAATGATGCAGGTGGGATTGTGGACGACATGCTGGTGTACCGTTTGACCTCTGACCGTTTCATGCTCGTGGTCAACGCAAGCAACCGAGAAAAAGACTGGAATTGGATCCAGGAGCAAGTCACGCTGCATGCATGGGACGCCACGGTTCGCGACGAAAGCGATCGCTACGCGCTGCTGGCGGTGCAAGGTCCCAATGCCCAGGACATGGTGCGACGTTTGGGGCCTGCCCGGGCGGATGGTTTGCCCTGGTCAGAACTGGCCTATTACACCTTCACATTGGGCAAACTGATGGGGCATGAGGTGATCTTGTCCGCCACAGGCTACACCGGATCTGGAGGATTGGAGATTTACATGCCCGTGGAGGCCGCTGAGTCGGTGTGGGACGCGCTGCTGGCTGAAGGGGCGGTCCCCTGTGGTTTGGGCGCAAGAGACACCCTGCGCATGGAAATGGGGTATTGCCTTTACGGAAATGACCTGAACGACAACACCTCGCCCATTTCCGCAGGCCTGGGATGGATCACCAAGTTCACCAAAGACTTTGTCGCCAAACCGACTTTGGAGCACGAAAAGGCACAAGGCCCCTCCACCAAGCTTGTGGGTCTAGTGATGGATGAACGGGGGATCCCGAGACAAGACTACGTGGTCAAAAATGCCGACGGAGCGGTGGTCGGGAAAGTGACGAGTGGCACGATGTCTCCCTCCTTAGGTCATGGCATTGGAATGGCGTACATTGACGCCTCACACGCCCAACCAGGGACTTCGTTGTTGGTGGAGATTCGGAACAAAAGCCTGGCTTGCCATGTGATCCGATTCCCATTCTACAAAGGCTGAGAGACCCTAAAAGGACCGCGTCACCCCTCAATTGACCCCCAACCCACGTTCCCCAGGAACCATGAACCGAATCGAAGTTTGTTTTTCACCGGGTGAATACCACCTCTACCAAGAGAGTTTTGACCTTGTGGTGGTATTGGATGTCCTTCGCGCCACCTCTGCCATCTGCACCGCAATCGAGCATGGTGTCAAAGAGATCATTCCAGTGGCCACAGTGGAAGAAGCCCGGGAGCTTCAGGCAAAAGGCTACATCGCGGCGGCCGAACGCGGAGGACAAATCGTGGAAGGGTTTGACCTGGGCAATTCCCCTTACAGTTACATGGATCCCCAACTGAAAGGGAAATCCGTGGTGTTGACCACCACCAATGGGACCAAGGCCATTGACATGGCCCGGTCCAAGGATACGGTGGTCGTGGGCGCCCTGAACAACCTCAATGCCTTGTGCGATTGGCTGATTGAACAGGAACGCGACATATTGGTCCTTGGATCAGGGTGGAAAGACAAATTCAACTTGGAGGACACCATTTGTGGCGGGGCCATTGCAGACCAATGTTTGGCCTCTGGAAAGTTTTATGCCGACGAGGACAGCACCGTCGCGGCGAAATTCATTTTCAGGTCCTCCCGTGACAACATGTTTGCCTTCTTGAAGGCTTCCTCCCATCGACGAAGGCTCAGGGCGCTGGATTTGAATGAGGACGTGAAGTACTGCCTCACGCCCAACAATTGCACGGCCATCCCTGTGCTCAAAAATGGTTCCTTGGTTCAGCTGAACCATGAACACCTCTCCTCCTCCTGACCCAAGGTCCTCTCAAGCCTTTCTTGCCAAAAGCCCTCTGCCCCTCCAATTCGCTGGACTCCTCCTTTTGACCGTATTGACGGGTTGGGGATTTTCACCACACCGTCATCTGCATGCCTTGGCATGGACCCATTTGCCTCAAGACATGAAAGAGGCTTGGGGCGGTTCGCCAGAGCGATTGGTGCGATGGGCGACCCAAGCCGATGCCCGCAAGCATCTGGACAGCCTAGAAGGGGCTCGACATTATCTGGACCTCGACGATTTGGACACCCTGTTCACCTCTCACGGCAAGCCAGCGGTGTGGGGCATGTCTTGGGGAATCTACAAGCAGTCCATCTTTGAGATCGATTCCCTCACATCGCCCAGAATCCATGGCGTTCTTCCTTGGCAACTTGAATGGTCGTACCGAAGGCTGGTGAAGGCCATGGCATCGAACGACTCCACCACCTGTGAATTGGACAACGTAATCCGCGCCGCTGCCGACCTCGGGCATTATCTCGCCGATGCCCACGTGCCATTGCACACCTCAGGCAATTACGACGGCCAACGCTCTGGCCAACGCGGCATCCACGCACTTTGGGAAACGCAAGCTGTTGAAGCCCAGCTGCACACCCGCACCTGTCCCTGCCTTCATTTGACGTCATTTGAAGCCGTGGAGGGCATGCCATACGATCCAGTTTGGACTCCTTGGGACATCTTGAAAGACAGCCACGCCTTGGTGGAGGACGTGTTCCAAGCAGAAAAAGAATGGCAGAACATGGTGGCCAACAACGGCTGGCGCATGAGGACGCGTGGCCGCACCTTGGCGATGCTTCCCTCCCTTCAAGCCCTTGCCGCATGGGACAGCTTGACACATGGCCACACATGGCCTCGGTTTTGCACAACAGCGGACCACATTGCCAGGGCCTGGCATGCCGCATGGATGGAAGCCGGGCAACCTCATATGGCTGCTTCCATAGAAAGGGACGTCGGGCTCCCTCGATGGCTTTTGTACCTTCAGAGGCGCTGGAAGCGCGGCAAGGTTGCCGGGCCAGACCTTCAACTCAAAAGCAACCATGCCACGTCCTCTCTCCATTTGGATCCTTGACCCATACCATACTGGCTCCCATGCTGCGTGGGCCAATGGCTGCGTCAAGGCCTTGAGAAAGGCTGGTCACAATGTCATCCTCCACGCGCTTCCTGGACGGCACTGGAAGTGGCGCATGCATGGTGCGGCTGCGGTTTGGGCACAAAACTGGAATGCGGCAACCCAACCTCCTGACCTCATTTTGACCACGGACATGTGCGATGTCGCCCAGCTCAAAGGCCTGATGCCGCGTCATTGGACACAGGTGAAGGTGGCGGTGATGTTCCATGAGAACCAATTGACCTTTCCATGGTCGCCAACAGATCTTGACCCAGAACATGGACGAGACAACCACTATGCCTACCTGAACCTGTCCACGGGGCTCGCAGCGGACCAAGTTTGGTTCAATTCCGCGCACCACCGCGCTGTTTTTTTGGAGGCTGCCAAACGGTGGATGGAACGCATGCCCAAGCCCAAGCCAACGGGCATGGTGGAAATGGTGGAAGCAAAATCAAAGGTTCTTCCACTCGGCCTCGATTTTGTGGGCTGGGACCAGTTCAAGCCCCAACAAGGGATGCCTTCATGGTCGAAGGTTGAGACGCCAGTCCTTTTGTGGAACCAGCGTTGGTCCTGGGACAAAGGAACCGAAGCTTGGATTCACCTTGTGGACAGCATCCTCGAACGGAACCTCCCCGCTGAATTTGTTGTGATGGGCAAGCCCTTTGAGCGCGTTCCTGAAGGATGGGAATCGATGAAGGAAAAGATGGGCCGACGATGCTTGCATTGGGGATTTGTCGAATCCGATCGGGAATACATCGAATGGCTTTGGCGCTCCACGATCGCTCCCTTGTCGCCCAAACAGGAGTACTTCGGATTGGCCGTCGTGGAGGCAATGCGCTGCCAAACCTTGCCTTGGGTGCCGCAGGAGCATGCGTATCCGGAAACCATGCCTCAGGGACATCTGTTTCTGCCTGAAGGGCAATGGATGAGTGCCTTGGAAAAGCGCCAATGGCAGGACTGGCCGTTGAAGGAGAAAGCCTATGAGTCTCAGGCCCTGCAATTTGAATGGTCACAAATCCAAGACCTCCTCAACGACATGGTCCAGGCACTCCTTCGTGACGAGCTGTAGCCCCAACTATCGGATCAAATGATGCAGATTCAAGGCTTCAGTGAATCCTTGCGGGGCGCGCCTCGGTTTCCCGGTGGCGCGGTCGACAAACACCAAAGTCACCTCTCCGCGCACCAGCAGCTCCCCCCCCTGGGATCTGACTTCACACACCAAAGAAAGCTTGGAAGTCGGTGGCGCCGTAACATGGGACCATACCTCAAGGACAGCATCGTATCGCCCTGGACGCTTGTAAGTCATGTTCAACTGGACCACAGGAAGCAAAATGCCATCGGACTCCATCTCAGCGTACACCCAGCCGGCATCACGTAGCATTTCCACCCTTGCCGCTTCCAAGTAAGCTGCATAGGTACCGTGGTACACCATGTCCATTCGATCGGTGTCGGCGTATCTGACCCTGAGGTCATGAACATGCCACCAATGTTCTCCTTCTTCGCGGAATGTTCCCATGGTTTAAAATTGCAAAACAGGAACATTCGCCAAGGATTATACATCCCGAAATTCTCTTCTGAATCGCGTAAGTTGTTGACAACGTGAGACCGTATGTCCAAAGCCTTCAAGAAGTGGTTTCTGTTACACAAATGACATAACCAATTGTCTTCATCGTTGCAGTTTTTGACATGTCAGAAATCGTCAAAAATCAAGGGCTCGAAAATTTTTTTTTAAGAAAGTTTCTCTGAACATTCGCAGACTGCATGAAGGAACCATCAAAGGACGCAAAGCGCCATTGAAAAGTTGCTTCAAGTGTAAACTCTTCACCTGGAACGAAAATGAACCAAGACCACGCAAACGTCTGGGCGCAATGCCTGTCTGTCATCCAAGACAACATCAGCGCTCAAGCCTTCAAAACGTGGTTTGCGCCCATCAAACCGGTGAAATTGGACGGAACCGTCTTGACGATTCAAGTTCCCTCCCAATTCTTTTATGAATGGCTCGAGGAGCATTACGTCTCCCTCTTGAGGAAAACAGTGCGAAAAGAATTGGGTGCGGAAGCCCGCTTGGAATACAGCATCATCATGGAACACGCCCATGACGGTGCTTCGAACAGCCCCTACACCATCAACGTGCCCACTTCAGAAGTTCGCGCAACGCGCAATGCTGCAGTGGCCATGCCAGTGGTTGGAGAGCCTGCCCCCATCAAGAATCCATTTGTGATTCCTGGCCTGCGCAAGCTGAACATCGATTCCAACTTGAACCCCAATTACGCATTCGAGAATTTCATCGAAGGGGAATGCAACCGCCTGGCGCGAAGCGCCGGATTCGCAGTCGCGAACAAACCTGGAGGCACAGCCTTCAATCCTCTCCTCATTTATGGTGGAGTGGGCTTGGGCAAAACGCACCTCGCCCATGCCATTGGACTTGAAATCAAGAACCGCCAGCCCGACAAGACGGTGTTGTACGTGAGCTCCGAGCGGTTCACACACCAATTCATCGACGCTGTCAGAAACAACACTGTCAACGATTTCAGCCACTTCTATCAAATGATGGATGTGCTGATCATCGACGACGTGCAGTTCTTTAGTGGGAAGGAAAAGACACAAGATGTGTTCTTCCACATTTTCAATCACCTGCACCAGACAGGCAAGCAAATTGTCCTGACTTCCGACAAGCCCCCTGTAGAGATGCAAGGAATGGAGCAGCGCTTGCTCTCGCGCTTCAAGTGGGGACTGAGCGCAGATCTTCAGGTGCCCTCCCTTGAAACAAGGATGGCCATTTTGGAGAAGAAGATGTATGCCGATGGCATTGAGTTGCCCCGCGAAGTCATTGAGTACCTTGCGTACAGCATCACCACAAATGTTCGAGAATTGGAGGGTGCATTGATTTCCTTGGTGGCCCAGGCCAGCTTGAACCGCAAAGCCATCACCCTGGACTTGGCGAAGCACATGATTGACAAGTTTGTCAAGAACACGGCGCGCGAAGTGAGCATCGATTACATCCAGAAAGTGGTCTGCGATTACTTTGACCTTCCCATTGAATTGCTGAAGAGCAAAACCCGGAAGCGTGAAATTGTGCAAGCCCGCCAGATTTCCATGTACTTCGCCAAGAAGATGACGAAGTCGTCCCTCGCGAACATTGGCTTGCACTGCGGGGGCAAGGACCACGCGACAGTACTCCATGCCTGCAGGACTGTCAACAATTTGAGCGAAACGGACAAGCACTTCCGCAAGTACCTCGAGGATTTGGAGAAGAAGTTGGCCATCCACTGAGGCCTCGTTTCACAACGACGAATCACAATGATGAAAAAGCCTCCCACTTGGGGGGCTTTTTTTTTGACATCTTCGCACCATGAACAAGAACATGCCCAGCCGCGTATTGGTCGTTTGTCTTGGCAACATTTGCAGGTCCCCCATGGCCGAGGGGGTCTTGCGACATCACATCCAATCGATGGGGCTTCGCATCAAGGTGGACTCCGCAGGCACTTCTGGCCACCACCAAAACGAACCACCTGACCTCCGCGCCCAGCAAGAAATGCGTCGCAGGGGCATGGACATTTCATCGCAAAGGTCCCGCCCTCTCGTACGAAAGGACTTTGACCGGTTTGATGTGATTTTGGTGATGGACCATTCCAACCTAGAAGACGCCCTTGCAATTGCAGGTCCACGCACAGAATGGCGTAACAAAGTGGGTCTTTTCCTGGAAGACAGCGAAGTGCCTGACCCTTACTATGGAGGCGCCTCAGGCTTTGCCCAAGTGCACGACTTGGTGGACAGCGCCGCATGGCGATGGGTGGAACAATGGAAGGAGCACCAGGATCAACCTTAAGGACTGTGGACCAAGGGTCGAGTCACCGTGTCCAGCGCAGGTCAAAGCGCACCGGGGTCCGCGCCTTGATTCCTGATTCAGGAACCCCATCGGTGCCGAATGCCCAATCAGAAGTGCAAAACACCGTCAGCACCTGAGCTTCTGGGTGGATGGATGTGCTGATTTCAAGGGCCTTCACCAACTGGTCGGGGGTGCCCACTTTCCAGTCAAGAACTTGCCCAACAGCATCGTCCGTGGGACCCGTGCCAGCCCACGACACCAGGTGGGTTTGGATCTCCAGAGCCACGGTTTCGCCAAACTGCAGAGGAAAACCCTCTTCATGAATCTGTACCCAGACATGGCCAGGTTCAACTTCCTTCAAACCTGGCACTTCAGCTTCTTCAAGCCATGCCTTCAGCGCAGTCGATTCATCGGTCTTGCCCTCTTGCACGTCCACGAGCCATTGGCCTTCCGCCAAAGGGCGCGTTTGTCGCACTTCAAAGCGCAACGGCGCAAATGGCGGGATGCGCCCCGGAATGCCTGTGGGGCCAAACGCCGCCACGGAGGGCGACCAAACATGAAAGGAGTCCTTGAAACACGAGGCCATGGCGGCCTCGTGAAAGACCATGGGCAAAGCGTCTTTGCCCACCAAAAACGACTGCCTCTCTTCAGTCATCAACCGACCGTCCAAGGCAAAGGCCTTCCAATCCCAATGCACCCGGTCCCCCAAAATTGGCCGGTCTTCGCAAGCGTTGTCTTCCAGAACAGAACGGATCCACATGCCAGCGACCATCGGCTCCACGACCGAATCGATTGAATGGGCAAAAGAATCCACCAATGAGGTCTCCCACTCAAAGCGTGAGGCGTTGAATTCTGTCATGGATTTCCTTGCAACACGGTCTTTTTGAGCGGCACTTGGAAGCAGCAAGGGCTTGGGTGGAGGAGGCTGGCACCCCAAGAGCAGCAAGAGCAGCATACCCCCCGACCCCAAATGCCGCCAATGTCGTGGTTCCATCATGGGCACTGAACAGGATCAATCCTCATATTGGAGGGCACTGGAAAAACTTGGAAGCAACCCCACAAGACGATCCACCACCTCCTCCAAAGACTCATCCGCGCATGCACCCCCGGCAGCGTTGTGGTGACCACCACCATGAAAGTGTGCGTCTGCCACATCGCGCACACTGAATGCACCTCGCGACCGCAAACTCAATTTCACAAGATCCACATCCTCTTTGATGAACGCCGCAAAGTTGATGCCCTCAATGCTCAAGGCACGGTTCACCAACCCCTCCGTGTCCCCCTTTTGGGCATTGTACCGACGAAGCTCTTCTTGTGAAAGCGAAACGATCGCGCTGCGGTGTTCTGGGAATACTTGAAGTTTTTGGCTCAAAGCATAGGCAGTAAGCTGGATTTGATCCAGACGACAGGCGTCGTAAATCAAACTGTGCACCCTGCTGTGGTCCATACCAGTCCCCAACAAATGGGAGGCCATCTCGTGGGTGGAAGGCTGAACAGAAGGAAACCGAAAGCTCCCCGTGTCGGTGATGAGTCCGCAATACAGACATGCCGCCATTTGGGCGTCCAGTGCATCGCTCATCTCCCACGCCTTCATCAAACGGTACACCAATTCAGCCGTGCTTGCTGTGGAAGGATCTGAAACCAACAAATCAGCGAAGGCCTCAGGCTTTTGGTGGTGGTCCAAAACGGCCACAAAACAAGTGTCACGTTGGCTTGCTGCCTCGACAGCTGGACCCAGCCGACCTGCCCGGCTTGGGGCATTGTAGTCCAAGCAAAACACAACTTGGGCCTCGCGCATCGCCTGCTCGCAGGCCTCCGGCGAACGCTCGTGGAACCAAACCTCGTCATGGCCAGGAAGCCACTGCAAGAACTTGGCATAGGCATCTGGCATGATGACTTGAGCGTGCACATCGAGGTGGGCCAACAGGTGCTTCATGGCAAGAGAGGAGCCAATGGCATCCCCATCAGGCGAACGGTGCGCAGTGATCACAACGCGGGTGCCTTGCTTCATCCTACCTTTCAATGCCAATACCTCCGGGTTCCGGAACACATCTTCCATGCAAGCAAGATACATTTGCACCATGCCCGAAGCAGACACAACCATCGAGAAAGCATCCACAAATCAGAGGCGTGTGTTGTGGGCATTCGCCTCCATCGCGGTTTGCACGGTCATTTCTGCCATGGGAATCTCACACGATTTTCATTTTTCGAGAACCGATGTGCGATGGAATCCTGAGAGCCACACCTTACAAACCACCTTACGCGTCTTCACGGACGACCTGGAACTTGCCATGAAAAACCATGGAGAACTGGAAGAGGGCTTCGTGCTTTGGTTGGGTGAGGAACGGGAATGGGCAGAGTCGGATGCGACCCTGCTGGACTGGTCAAGGGCCCATCTGCAAGTGTGGGTGGACAGTGTACCCGTGACATGGCAGTGGGTCGGCAAAGAAGTGGAATTGGATGTGTCCTACCTCTACCTTGAATCTCAACCCTTGGATGTTGGCCCCAAACTTTGGCAAGTGACACACTCTGGAATGTTCAAGGAGTATGCTGACCAGGTGAACGAGGTGCAACTTCAAGGCACAACCCTGTCTGGCAAGCCATGCGACCGGCGGGAAATGCTTTCCTTCGGCGAGCCGGAATTGGTGTGGACCTGCAAGCATTCCAAATGAGGTCCCACCCATGACAAACACATTGACCACCAAAGCCCAGCGAGTGGCATGGATCATGGACGAGCTTCAAAGGTTGTACCCTGAAACCCCTGTGCCTCTTGACCACAAGGACCCCTTCACCCTTTTGGTGGCTGTGCTCTTGTCCGCGCAGTGCACCGATGCCCGCGTGAACACCGTCACCCCTGCCCTGTTCGCGCTGGCCGATCACCCTGCCGCCATGCGCAGGCAATCGGTCGAGGACATCCGAAGCATCATTCGACCTTGCGGTTTGTCCCCCAAGAAGAGCAAGGCCATCCACGAACTGAGTGGAATTTTGATGGACCAACACGGTGGTGAAGTTCCGGCAGATTTTGACGCCTTGGAAGCGCTTCCTGGGGTGGGCCACAAAACGGCGGGTGTTGTGATGAGCCAAGCTTTTGGCATTCCTGCATTTCCCGTCGACACACACATCCACCGCCTCATGCACCGCTGGAATTTGAGCAATGGCAAGAATGTGGACCAAACAGAAAAGGACGCCAAGCGCCTTTTCCCCGAGGACCGATGGAACGCCCTTCATCTGCAAATCATCTTCTACGGACGGGAATTCTCTCCCGCCAGAGGGTGGTCTCTCGAGAAAGACTTCATTTCAGCCAAGGTGGGCCGAAAGAGTTTGTGGAAGCACGCCAGCAAGTCCTGATTTGGGATGTGCTTGGGGACAAAAAAAAGCTTCCCTCGGGAAGCTCTTTTTTGAGGGGGAAAGGCCATTGAGATTCAGTCGGCGTCTGGGCCAAATTTTGAAATGACTTCCATGGACACCCCAGTGTTGGAGAATCCACCATCGTGGAACAGGTTCTGCATGGTCACGTAACGTGTCAGATCGCTGAAGAGCGTGATGCAATATTCCGCACAGGACTGCGCATCGGCATTCCCCAAGGGTGACATGGATTCGCTGTAGCTGATGAATTCGTCAAAGCCCTTGACGCCGCTTCCCGCGGTCGTGACCGTAGGCGATTGGCTCACGGTGTTCACTCGGATCTTCTTGGCGACGCCATAGTGGTAGCCAAAGCTTCTGGTGATGCTCTCGAGCAGCGACTTGGCGTCTGCCATGTCCCCGTAATCGGGGAAAATGCGTTGGGCTGCGATGTAAGAAAGGGCCACCACACTTCCCCATTCATTCAACGCATCAAGCTTCTTGGCCGTGGCCAAGGTCTTGTGCAATGAAATGGCACTGACGTCCAAAGTGGTTTGCAGGAACTTGTAATTGATGTCTGTGTAATGCCTTCCCTTGCGGACATTGGGGCTCATCCCAATGCTGTGGAGCACGAAGTCCACCTTGCCCCCAAAATGCTCCATTGCACCTTCAAAAAGTGCTTGAAGATCTTCCTCGCTGGTCGCGTCGGCTGGAATGACAGGAGCGTCCCCACAAAGTTTGGCAAGGTTGTGGATTTCCCCCATGCGCATGGCCACGGGAGCGTTGGTCAAGACAATTTCTGCGCCTTGGGCGTGGGCCTCAAGGGCCACCTTCCACGCGATGGACATGTCGTTGAGGGCTCCAAAAACAATGCCCTTTTTTCCTTTCAAAAGATCGTGCGCCATGGCTCGAGGTTCGTGTTGGTTTGAGCTGCCAAACTACTCCTCCAAAGCACACTCCATGCAGCGGCGAACCGCAGTTCTTCACAAGTGGACGTGGGCTGCCTTATTGTTGGAACACCCTCACATAGTCCACCACCATGGTCTGTGGGAACTGGGTGCTGGCATCAGGATATCCCGGCCAGTTGCCGCCAACAGCAATGTTCATGATGAAAAAGAACTGCGCGTTGAATGGATAGGGTTGACCATTCATTTGGCTGGAGTTGATGCTGTAGAACAACTGATCGTCCAAGTACCACGAGATGTTGTTCTCTTGCCAAAGCACCGAGAACAAGTGAAAGGAGTCACTGAATTTTTCTCCCCCTGACAACGTCGAAGAGCTCCCTTGGTATTGGTGCACACTGAAGTTGCTTCCCCAGTGGGCTGTGCCATGGGTGGTGGAAGGCTGATGCCCCACCAACTCCATCACGTCAATTTCGCCACACGCAGGCCAGCTCACTGAATTGATGTTTTCGCCCAACATCCACAATGCAGGCCAAATGCCCTGTCCCTCTGGCATTTTCGCTCTGAAATCGATGCGGCCGTACTGAAAGGTTTGCAGGCCTTGCGACTTCATTCGTGCAGAGGTGTAGCCTCCACCTGGCTCCTGGCGTGCGGTGATGGTCAGGAAGCCGTCCGACACCGAGCTGTTGTTGGAGGACGACGTGTAATTCTGCCACTCATTGTTGCCCCATCCGCTCGCACCTAGGTCGTATGTCCAGTTGCTTGAGTTGATGGTGGACCCGTCGAATTCGTCGGCCCAAACAAGGTTCATCCCCGGGTAGCTGTCTGCTCCCTGATAGCCATCTTCACCATCCACACCTCCCCCAGTGTCTCCGCCATTGACGCGAACGAAAATGAAGCTGGCATAGCTCGAGCCTGGCTGGCAAGAAGCATTGTCCGAGCGGGAATGGATCCGCAGGGTGTTGCTGGTCAACTCCACAATGTCGTATTCCAAGCCAGCATCGTTGGTGCCCATGAAGGGGCAACTGCATCCTCCTGCCAGCGGAGCCAAGGAAAACGCATCTTCCCCAGTGGTTCCTCCTCCTGGGAGGAATGCCAATTCGGCGCCAGAACAACTGTATCCCTGCTCGCTGTAATCCAAAAAAGCATCGATGATGCTGCCATTGTAGTCCGTGGTGAACGTCCCGTCATCGTGGAAGGTGTAGACGTCATCGTATTGGGCCGATTGAAGGCTGTTGGGCGGGCTCGAAAACCATGCCGAACTGTAGGGGTCGGGGCCAAAGGCCACCGCTCCTGCCGATGTACTCAATCTCCAAGACCCCACCAACAATTCAGGCAGGGCACCACCTCCACCGCAAATGCCAAATGCATCGAGGTACAAACATTCTTCACTTGGGTTGGCATCGTAGTTGCATGCCTGAGTGTCCGTGCACAAGTCCGCGTTGTCCCAAATGTAGTCTTGGTCGGAGTCGACCTCTCCAAAAAGCCCCAAAATGCTCAAGATATCACTCACCCCAATGCTCCAGTCTGGCTCCACGTCAGGTTGGTACCCGCAATCTGATTGGCCATGTACCAATGCATTCGCTCCAAAAAACACGACAGGCAAAAGAAGATATTTCATTTATGAAAGATAAGAACCACTGCCGACACTACCTACGCTTCGCGCTCGGGAAGAACCTTTCCGGGGTTCAGAATGCCTTGGGGGTCAATGACCGCCTTGATGGCACGCATCAAATCAAGCTGCGCTGGGCTGCAAGCGAGGTCCATGTAACCGCGTTGCACCCAGCCAATGCCATGTTCACCACTCAAGGTGCCGCCTAGACGAACGACCTCTTGGAACAATTCGCGGATGGCGGAAGGCAGCATGCGCTCCCATACCTCCTCACTTAAGTCATCTTTGAGAATGTTGACATGGAGGTTGCCGTCTCCCGCATGGCCATAGCACACGGTTCGGAAACCGTGTTTGACCCCCACAGATTTCACCTTCCTCAGAAGGGCAGGAAGCTCCCCACGTGGCACCACTGTATCTTCTTCTTTGTAGACACTTTCTGCCTTGACGGCCTCTCCCACCCGGCGGCGAAGAAACCACAACTTTTCTTTTTCAGAGGCTGACTCTGCAAAGAGCACTTCCCCGCACCGGTGGGCTTCCAACACCGGCAAAATGCGCTCGCACTGAGGCATCAAATCCTGGGCAGAAAAACCGTCCACCTCCACAATCAAGTGTGCCGCATCCTCTGGGGACAGCACCGGTTCAGAGACGCCGGCATAGGTTTGGGCCAAGACAATGGCATCGCGCTCCATGAATTCCAAGGCGCTGGGCATCGCCCCTGACTGAAAGATGGCCGCCACTGCGGCACAGGCGTCCTCTGCCGAAGAGAAAGGCACGAGCATCAACGCTTGGTGTCGAGGCAGGGGCAGCAGTTTCAAAGTGGCTTTGGTCACAATGCCAAGGGTTCCTTCGCTGCCCACCATCAACTGAGTCAAGTTGTACCCCGTCGAGTTTTTGAGGGTGTTGGCCCCTGTTTCAATGACACGACCATCGGCCAACACCACCTCGAGGTTCAGCACCCAATCCTTGGTTACGCCGTACTTCACGGCACGTGGCCCCCCACTGTTCTCCGCAATGTTTCCGCCAATGGTGCAGGTCCCTCTTGATGCGGGGTCAACTGCATACATCAATCCATGGGCCTCCGCCGCGTTCGACAGTTCCTCTGTGATGACCCCTGGTCCAACAATGGCTTGGTGGTTGAGGGTGTCGATGGACCAAATGCGGTTCATGCGACGCATGGACATGGCCATTCCGCCTTTCACAGGCAGGGCGCCACCACTTAGACCTGTCCTCGCGCCTGCCGCAGTCACGGGGAAAGCATGTCGATTGGCCCAGGCCAGAAGCTTGGACACCTCGTCCGTGCTTTCTGGCTCCACGACAACATCCGGTGGAAACGACAAATCTTCTGTTTCATCCGAGCCATGAAGCAAGAGCCATTCCTTCGACCAGTGGATCCTATCGGCATCCAACAAAAGAGGCAATTCCTTCTCAGCAGCTTCCAATACTTCCTTCTTCCGTTCCATTCGCGTTGCGTTATCTTGTGCGCTTGTCAAAAGTAACTTGGCACCCGAACACCCTTTCTCACCTGTACATGGAACTTATGAAATACGGATGGCTCGCCCTGTTGGCATCGGCCACTTTGGTCACCTCAGCCCAAACCTCCGAGGACAACAAAGCATTCAGCAACGAATTGATTTGGGCCAGCGGCACCTTTCAATCCGATTATGTGTGGGGCATCCGTTCCATGGCAGATGGCAAGCATTACACCACCCAAGAAATGGACCCCAAGAAAGGTTCGTGCATCGTGAAGTGGTCGTACAAGTCAGGCAAATCCGTCGACACACTGCTCACATCGGTCATGGCGTTTGACGACCCTAGGGAGCGCTTCAGCGGCTACGAGTTCAGCAGCGACGAGCGCTTTGTGGTGCTCACCACCGCGACGGAAGGGCTTTACCGCCACTCGTTTTACGCGCACTTTTACGTGTACGATTTCCAGGCCAATGGCGAGGCGCGGCCCATCACAGATTTTGGCCTGGGCAAGCAGCGCTTGGCGCAGCTCTCCCCTGCGGGCGACAAGGTGGCCTTTGTCAGGGACAACAACATTTTCATCTCGAATCTGGGTTCAGGTGAAGAAGTGCAAGTGACCAACGACGGGGAAGTGAACCGAATCATCAATGGCGCCACCGATTGGGTGTACGAAGAGGAGTTTGGCGACGACAAAGCTCTCTTTTGGTCGGGCGATGGTGAACGTTTGGCCTACCTCCGATTCGACGAGACGGCTGTGCGCGAGTTCCACATGCCAGTGTACGGGTCCCTTTATCCCGACCCCTACACCTTCAAGTACCCCAAAGCAGGGGAGCAAAACAGCGACGTATCGGTGCACATCTACCACGTGGAGGACCGCCAAAACCATGAAGTTGCCGTCCCTAAAACCGCACATTACATTCCACGCATCAAGTGGACGAACGACCCCGATGTGTTGTGCATCTTCACCATGAACCGCCACCAGAGCGACCTGCGGTTGCTTTTGACCGAAGGCACTTTCCCCAACAACAGGCTCGGCACCCGCGAGGTCTTCAAGGAGTTGAGCTACACCTACATTGACATCAACGACAACTTGACCTTTTTGAACGATGGCACGTCCTTTGTCATGACCTCTGAGCGGGATGGTTTCAACCACGTGTACAAGTTTGACTTTGACGGCAACAGCACCCAATTGACCCAGGGCGAGTGGGACGTGATCGACATCCTCGGCTTCGACAAGAAGCGGGGACGCGTGTACTTCAGCTCTTCCAAGCAGGGGGCCACACAAAAGCACGTGGGCCACGTGGACATGAAGGGCAAGACCACCACCTTGGACCCCACCCCTGGCACCCACAGCGATGATTTTTCCCAGAGCTTCGATTACAGCATCCACAGCCACAGCACAGCCAACACCCCTCCGGTGTACACCCTTCGGAACAGCTCTGGCAAGATCATTCGGACGCTGAAAGACAATGCAAGGCTCCAAGAAACCATGCGCACCTACGGCGCGGTGGAAAAGGAATTCTTCACCTTCACAAACGATGCCGGGGTGGAGTTGAATTGCTGGAAGATGTTGCCCCAAAACCACGACCCATCCAAGAAGCATCCTGTCTATGTGGCCATCTATGGAGGCCCCGGGGCCAATACGGTGAACGACAGCTGGGGTGGATCCACCTTCCTTTGGCACCAATACCTCGCACAAGAAGGCTACATCGTGGTTTCCTGTGACCCTCGGGGAACGCAATTCCGCGGGCGCAAGTTTGAGCACAGCACCTACAAGGAGTTGGGCAAACTGGAGACCGAGGACTTCATCGATTTGGCCCAACATCTCGGGACATGGGAAGACGTCGATGCAGAACGCATTGGCATCCAAGGATGGAGCTATGGGGGCTTCATGACCTTGCTCTGCATGACCAAGGGTGCGGACGTGTACAGCGCAGGCATTTCTGTGGCACCTGTGACGAACTGGCGCTACTACGACACCATCTACACGGAGCGCTTCATGCAGACACCGCAAGAAAATGAAAGCGGCTACGACGAGAACAGCCCTGTCAACCACGCTGACAAACTGGAGGGGTCCCTCCTCTTGGTTCACGGATCAGGAGACGACAATGTTCACTACCAAAATTCCATGGAAATGATCCATGCGTTGGTGGACGCCAACAAAGACTTTGACTTCTTTGTCTACCCCGACCGCAACCATGGAATCTACGGGGGCAACACAAGATTGCACCTCTTCAACATGATGATGGACTTCGTCGAGGATCACTTCTGATTCCAGGCCTATCGCAGAACACACCAACCACCTTCAATACACTCAATCTCATGGCCCTGCTGACACCCGACTCCGGACATTCACAAGGCTTGATGTCGAACCCAACAACACCTTATTGACATGTCTACAGCAACCTTAGAATCACACCAAAAAGAACTGTTTGGCCACCCCATTGGCCTTTTCATTTTGTTCTTCACTGAAATGTGGGAGCGTTTCTCCTACTACGGCATGAGGGCCATCTTGGTGCTTTACCTCGTGGCAGAAACCACAGCAGCCAATCCAGGCATGGGTTGGACGAGTGGCGAAGCCCTCGCACTCTATGGCTGGTACACCATGATGGTGTACGTCATGTCGGTGCCTGGCGGATACATCGCAGACAAGTTCTTGGGCCAACGAAAATCGGTCACCATCGGAGGGATTCTGCTTCTCATTGGCCACAGCATCTTGGCCATCGAACATCTGACTGCCTTCTACGCAGGCTTGGTCTTCATTGTGTTGGGTGTGGGCATGCTCAAGCCCAACATTTCCACCATGGTGGGAGGACTTTACAAGCAAGGCGATGTGCGCAGGGACAAGGGATTCACCATCTTCTACATCGGCATCAATGTGGGCGCTTTTCTGTCCAGCTTGATCGTGGGCTATGTGGGTGAAACTTACGGGTGGCACTACGGCTTTGGGCTTGCTGGCATTGGCATGGCTCTGGGGGTGACCCAGTACCTCTTGGGACAAAAGTATTTGTCACAAGTGGGCAACTTCTTGGGCGACTCTTCCGAGACTTCTCAAGTCATGAATGCGCCGTTGACCAAGGTGGAAAAGGACCGAATTGTGGTCCTCTTGATTTCATTTCTGTTGGTCATCCTCTTTTGGGGGGCCTTTGAACAGGCTGGCGGGCTGATGAACATCTACACGATGGAAAAGACCAACCGCATGATTGGGGACTGGATGGTTCCTGCGTCTTGGTTCCAATCCATCAATGCCATGTTCATCATTTTCTTTGGATCCTCTGTGGCGGCCTATTGGGCCAGCAGAAAGCTGAAGGGCAAGACGTCATCGTCCTTGTTCAAGATGATCATTGGATTGATCATCATGGGCACTGGCTTCTTCTTCATGACCGCAGCCACGGCGCAATACGAATCCACAGGATCTTCCGCGATGTACTGGCTGGTGTTGGCCTACCTGTTCCACACGATAGGCGAGCTCTGCTTGTCTCCTGTGGCGTTGTCCTACATCACCAAGCTGGCCCCTGTGAAGTATGCCTCCATCATGATGGGCGTCTACTTCGCCATGACTGGATTTGGCAGCAAATTGGCTGGCTTGCTTGGGGAGTGGTCGCAGTCTCTCGGTGAGATGACCATTTTCACGGGCATTGCAGCCACAAGCGTCGGCGTGGGGTTGTTGGTCTTGCTTGTGCGCAACAAGCTCGAACCGTTGACCCACGGCGTTGAAGACCAAGAAGGGTAAGCGGTCGCACGCTTCCACCCCATGGAGGAGATGATGCTCACTCCTTGTTCCGCCCCAATGTGCCTCTGGCCATTGGGGCGGTCGTATTGGCATGGATTTGGTGCGACCGACCACTTGTGACATTCTCCAAACAACTTCATCTGCACAAGACCAGCGGGGAGAAATGATGCCATGGCCCCAGAAGTAATGTGAAAGAAACCGTTGGTCCTCTCATTCTTTGCGATATTGCAGCATGAGGAATTTCTTCTTGACCTGCATGGCTTTGGCCATGGCCCACTTGACCTTTGGACAAGCCGCTGGCATCCAATGGATGTCCATCGAAGAGGCTGTCGAAGCCCAGAAAAAGGAACCCAAAAAAATCATGATGGACGTCTACACCAAGTGGTGCGGGCCGTGCAAGATGATGATGGCCAATACATTCACCAACGCGGACGTCATCGAATACCTCAATGCCAACTACTACGCCGTCAAGTTCGACGCCGAATCTCCAGATCCTGTTTCTTTCAAGGACAATGTATACAGCAACCCCACCTATGACCCGAATCGGAGGGGACGCAATGGGGTCCATGAATTGTCAAGGGCACTGGGTGTAAGCGCTTACCCGACCTTGGTGTACATGGATGAAGAAGCCAACATCATCGCCCCCATCAGCGGCTACAAACAGCCGGGACAATTGGAACTCTACCTCAAGTTCTTCCGTGATGCGTACCAACCCAATGTGGATCAAGGCGTTTGGGAGGAGTTCCGCGACAGCTTCACAGCGACCTGGAGATAACGAGATGCATGGACTTTGCACCTCCTGAAGGAGGTTCCGGGAGTGCCTTCCCCTATCTTTGCCCTCCCTGCTCGCCCACCATCTTCGGAAGGCCCGGGCTTTAGGAACTCGTCGACCATCAATTTTCTCGAACAGCGAAACCATGAGTGAGACCGCACGCATCATTTTGAACGGACAGGAACACGAATTCCCTGTAGTTACTGGATCTGAAAATGAAAAGGCCATTGACATCTCCAAGCTTCGAGGCTCGACGGGATACATCACCTTGGATCCAGGGTTCAAGAACACGGGATCTACACAAAGTGGCATCACCTACTTGGACGGCGAAAATGGGATCCTGCGTTACCGCGGTTACGCCATTGAAGATTTGGCAGAAAAGGCATCGTTCATGGAGGTGGCTTACCTCCTCATCTATGGCGACTTGCCCAACGAGAAAGAACTGAGCTATTTCAACGACAGCATCACCCACCACACCCTCGTGCATGAAAACATGAAGCGCTTCTTTGATGCGTTCCCGCTAAGGGCCCACCCCATGGGCATGTTGAGCAGCATGGTGGCTTCCTTGTCGACATTTTACCCGGAATCCCAAAACCCAAACCGGGACATCACCGACATTGATCTGACCATCCATCGCTTGGTGGCCAAAATCCCTACCCTTGCCGCGCAAGCCTACAAGCACAACATGGGTCTGCCTACGATGTACCCCAAGAACAACTTGAGTTACGTGGGGAACTTCATGCACATGATGTGGGGAGTTCCAGCCGAAGACTACGTGGTGGATCCCATCATCGAGTCGGCCCTGAACAAGTTGTTCATCCTCCACGCGGACCACGAGCAAAACTGCTCCACCTCCACCGTGCGGATTGTTGGCTCCTCGCAAGCAAACTTGTACAGTTCCATTTCGGCTGGTGTTTCCGCACTTTGGGGGCCCCTTCACGGCGGAGCCAACCAAGCGGTCATCGAAATGCTCGAAACCATACGTGCGGAAGGCACCCCTCTTCAATCTTGGATTGACCGAGCGAAGGACAAATCGGACAGCTTCCGTCTCATGGGCTTTGGTCACCGCGTCTACAAGAACTTTGACCCTCGTGCCCGCATCATCAAAAAGGCCGCAGACGATGTTTTGGCACAATTGGGGGTCGACGATCCGGTGCTTGAC
The DNA here is from genome assembly GCA_938085425.1 of uncultured Flavobacteriales bacterium. Classification (GTDB taxonomy): domain Bacteria; phylum Bacteroidota; class Bacteroidia; order Flavobacteriales_D; family Sanyastnellaceae; genus UBA11663. Next base: position 19,897 of record CALKGQ010000006.1, on the reverse strand, counting down.
ATCGCCAAGCAATTGGAAGAAGTTGCCTTGAACGATGAGTACTTCGTTCAGCGTGGATTGTATCCCAACGTTGATTTCTACAGTGGCATCATTTACCGTGCGCTCGGCATCCCAACCGACATGTTCACCGTCATGTTTGCCCTTGGAAGGCTGCCAGGATGGATTGGCCAGTGGAAAGAGATGAGCGAAAACCGGGAGCCCATTGGTCGACCACGCCAGGTGTTCACTGGTTCGCCAGCCCGCGATTACGCCGACATCAAGAACCGCTGACCCTTGGCACCTGCGATGGACCCGTTCGTGCGGACACAGGTGGATGCCCGTGGCATTGCCACAGTGACCTTTTTTCATCCTGCAAGCAACAGCTTGCCAGCATCCCTCCTGGCAGATTTGGCTGGGAAAATCGACGAAGCTGGCAAGGACGCTACGGTCAAAGTGATTGTACTGAAATCGGCCGGCAACCGGGCGTTCTGCGCCGGCGCGAGTTTTGACGAATTGATGGCCATCGAAACCCCTGAAGAAGGGCTTTCTTTCTTCAAGGGATTCGCACTTGTGATCAATGCCATTCGCACTTGTCCCAAGTTTGTGTTGGGTCGGGTGCAAGGAAAGACGGTCGGCGGCGGTGTCGGACTTGCAGCTGCTGTGGACCATTGTTTGGCCACCAAGCACGCATCCGTCAAGTTGTCCGAACTGGCAGTCGGCATTGGACCTTTTGTTGTTGGACCTGCTGTAGAACGCAAAATTGGGACCTCCGGAATGGGCATGTTGGCCATTGACGCCACCAGCTGGAAGCCAGCTTCCTGGGCTGCGGAACAAGGTCTCTATGCGGAAGTCTTTGACGACACAGAGGCGCTTGATGCAGGGGTGGAAGCCCTGGCACTTCGATTGGCCCAAAGCAATCCAGAGGCCATGGCGCATTTGAAGCGCGTCCTTTGGGAAGGGACAGAGCACTGGGACGAATTGCTCGCTGAACGCGCTGCCATCTCAGGCAAGTTGGTCTTGAGTGACTTTACGCGAAGAGCCATTGCCGCATTCAAGCGTTGACTGAAGGCAAGTCCGTGACATTCAGAACCCCCGACCTCTTGCGAGGCCGGGGGTTCCTTTTGGGGTTTTGGTTGGTCTTTTGATCAGTGTTGCACCATGAACTGCGCATGTGCGACACGTTTGGAGGTTGATACTTGGACGTGGTAAGTCCCACTCGCCCAGCTCGCCACATCCACTCTGAACCGTCCTGTCCAATGGTCGCTCGTCCGGCTCCAAACCACCCTTCCGGAGGCGTCAAACACTTGCATCACAGCCTCCATCACCGTGTCGCTCAACTCCAAGTGCAACTGTTGCGATGCCGGGTTGGGATACAGGGCGAACACCCACTCTCCAAGCTCATCCACACCGTAGACGTCGTCAATGATGTAGGGACCACTTTGGACTTCACACCCACGGTCATCTGTCACCAACACCGTGTAATCCGCAGGGGCCTCCAATCCTTCGATGTCCTCTTCTTCAGAAGTGAAGGTGGTCGAACTGGTCCATGAGAAGTTGTACGGCGGTGTGCCGCCTGCCACCACCAAATCAATGGCGCCTTGGCCTGAGACAGCTGCATCTGTAATGTTGGCTCCGACCACCAGTTCGGTGGGCTCTCCAATGCTCAACTCATGGGCGGTCTGACAGCCCAAACCATCGGTGACCAACAACACATAGTTGCCAGGAGGCAAGTCATCGTATTGCCCCATGTTGTTGACTTCAGAGACGGGACCTGTGAGTTCGTATGTGATGGGCAAGGTGCCTGACAATGCCACAGCTGAAATCACACCATTTTCGTCACCAAAACAACTGACGTCCGTCGTTTGGACATTCAACTCCAAACTCTGGCCTTCTTCAATGTCAAAGTTGATCAATGCCTCACAGGTTGTTCCTTGGTTGACCACCGCGGTGTAAGAACCCGCAGCCAATCCTTCAAAGAGTGTGCTGTCCTGAAGGACACCATTGAGGGCAATCACAATGCTGTCCGGGAAGACCACACCTGTCATGCTCAAGGAGGCGACTGCTGTGCTGTCGCCAGCACAAATCAGACCCTGCTCAATGACAATGGCAAGCTCAAGGTCACAATATTGGCAATTCACACCAGCTTCTGTCGCCAAATCATTGTAGTTCGAAGCCAACGGGTCGGTGCATCCCACAATTTCGAGCTCATTGCATATCCCGTCACCGTCCGTGTCTGTCAGACAATTCCCCTGACAATCGTAGAAAGCTGCAGGGTAATCGCAAGAACCGTTTTCCAGGGTCGCTGCAGGATCAAAGTTGCAAGCCTCTTCATCTGTGCATCCAGGTTGCACGCACTCCAATCCAATCTCAAAGCTTCCAGCCTCGCCAAACACACCTTGCACAAGCACATGATAAATCACACCAAGTTGAGATTCCACATTGACCGTGCTGGCCGTGAATGATGTAGGACATAGGTCGTCATAGTCCGGCTCACTCTGGTCGTCATTGCCTCCGATGCAGACCAAACCATTGCAGCCACCCTCGAATACACTCATGTAGGTGTCGATCAAAGTTCCAGGGTAACAGGTTGTCACATCGATCGGATAACCAGTGCCCGCAAACGTGAACCAAAGTCCAGCTGTCGGGTTCGAAGCCAATTCTCCTGCACACCCTTCAACGTCATCTTCATTGGCACAGTCTGAATTGTCCGCCATCAGCGTCATGCCGCAAGTGATTTGAAGGGCTCCTTCACAGTTGTCATTGACTTGATCGTCCTCGCCACAAGATCCATCATCTTCAGTGGCTTCAGGATTGAAATTGCAGAAGGAGTCATCGGTGCATCCAAAGACTTCCAATTCATCGCATGTGCCATCCCCGTCGATGTCGCTGAGGCAATTTCCATCGCAGTCGTAGTACTCCTCAGCATAGTAACAATTGCCTGCATCGTCCGTGTAAATGGGGTCGAAGTTGCAAGCGACGGGATCCGTGCACCCAGGGAATTCCAAACAATCGCAAACACCATCCATGTCGTTGTCGGCAAGACAATTGCCCTCACAGTCAACACAAAGGAATTCAGGATAAACGCAGCTGCCATCTTCCACAGTGGCTTGGTCTTCGAAGTTGCAAGCCTCAAGATCGATGCAACCCAGGCAAGACTCAAATTCACAAGAGCCATCCTCGTTGTTCGCCTCTTCATTGAAGTTGCATGCGGTCGGATCCATGCACCCGCACACAACGTTACTTGACCCTTGCACCCATCCAATTCCGTCAAATGGAATGGATGGTTTTTTGGCATTGTTTTGATCGCCCTCACTGAACATCTGAAGGTTCACGACACCAGACATCACGCCATCAGTGGTGAATTGTCCGATGAGGATCCTTTGGTCCAGACCAGACACAATGTTGGGCGCGCCATCGTTGACGACATAGACTGCACCACCTACGGCATCATCAATGATGATGTCTTGACCTGCCTCAAAGTTGGTCAACCACGGATTTTCTGCATTTTCGATCACCGAAGGCGCCTGCTCACCGACTTGTGCCGGGGCATCCAGGCCAATGGTAAGCCAGCTGTCGAATGCCAATTCAGGAAACGTCGGGAACAGCAAAGGGCTGATGTTGGACCCCAATGAAGAGCCAAGTGAATTCTGGTAGAAATCAGTGGTTGAGGCAATGACCAAGGTCGTATCCGAATCTCCGAAGATGGCACTGATGACATCTGTGCTTGTCGGTGTCGTGACATACATGCGGTAGGTCGTCATGCCCGCGAGCTCACCGTCATCGTGCACGGCATGTTGTTCCAGCAGCAAACCATAGCCGTCGAATTCATCCTCCTGACAAGAACAGTATTCGCATGTACCATCCTCCTCGGTGGCCAACTCCATGAAGTTGCAGGCCAACTCATCGGTGCAACCCATCACTTCAGGATCACAAAATCCGTCGCCGTCCTCATCCGAAAGGCAGTTGCCTTCGCAATCTTCACCAACGACTGGATACAAACAAGACCCGTCGTCCACATTTGCCATAGGGTCGAAATTGCACGCTTCAGCATCGAGACATCCACCAAATGCCTGAATGACCGTCAAGATTTGCACAAACTCAGCAACGTTCCCGCAAGCATCTGAAGCGTTGAAAGTGCGCTGGATCATCAACACACCGTCTTCGTTTTCGATGGTATCCGATTGTGCAGTGTACTCTGCGTTGATGTCACAGTTGTCGATGACAAACGCCTCGAGCCCTGGCACCACTTCCCCTTCGACTTCATTGATGATCAACGACGCGTCCGTTGGGTACAAGAAGTTGGGTGCAACGGTATCGAGAACGGCGATCTGCAGAGTGTCCACAAGTACATTCCCTGCCGCGTCAGTGGCCTGATAGACCCTTGGGCACAGATAGCTCTGCGAGCATCCAAACGGGTATTCAAAAGGCCCATCGCTCAACCATATCACTTCCACAGGACCACAATCGTCTTGGGCAATGGGCATGGTTTGCTCCACAGATGGCATGATTTCAGAGCAAGAAATGGTGTCATTCGCTGGGAAGTAGAACCAAGTTGGCGCCTCCATGTCCACGCAATCGCCATTGAGCACGGTGATTGAAAATCCATTGTCAATACCATCAAGAACGCCCAGTGAATCAACTGAAATGGTGGAGCAGAAAGTTTCTTCGCACGCTGCGACCTCATTGCTCACAGTGAGGCACAGTTCGTATGGTCCATCAGTTTCATATGTCCAAGTTGGGAAGGGTTCCGTACTCGTTCCTTCGTCTCCAAAGCTCCAGAAGTAATCGCTTTCATCGTTGTAGTTCAAAAGGGTGACAAACAGCTCGTTGGCCACTAGGACACTGTCAAGACCAAATGCCTGTCCGACCTCAAAATCAGCTTGACATTCTAGATCATCACAAATACCGTTTTCATTGGCATCAATCTCACAAGAACCACCGCATTCGCCCAATGCATCCAGTTGGTTGCCATCACAGTCGCAGTCACCTACAGGGATGTCGGCGCAGCCGCACTCGTAAATCGATCCAGGGCCGTTGCAAATGCCACAGGCGTCAAGCTCTCCTACACACTCGTCCACATCGTCGCAGATGCCATCGGCATCCGCGTCCTCGGAGCAATCGCCACCACACACACCCAAGGCGTCAAGCTGGTTGCCGTCACAGTCGCAATCCCCTTCTGGGATCGCAGTGCATCCACAGGTAAACACAGCTCCTGGCCCATTGCAAACGCCGCAGGCGTCAAGTTCGCCAACGCATTCGTCCACATCGTCGCAAATGCCATCGGCATCCGCATCATTTTCACAAGAACCTCCGCACTCACCAAGGGCGTCTTCTTGGTTGCCATCACAGTCGCAGTCCCCTACAGGGATGTCGGCGCAGCCGCACTCGTAGATGTCACCTGGGCCGTTGCAAACGCCACAGCCATCCAGTGCGCCAATGCATTCGTCCACATCGTCGCAAATGCCATCGGCATCTGCATCGGCGGCGCAAGCACCACCACAAACGCCCAAAGCATCATCGTAGAGGCAAGAACTATCCTCCGTATTGGCAGCCTCTTCGTAGTTGCAGGCCATCGAATCTAGGCAGCCCATAACTACATCAATGCAAGATCCATTGTCATACTCCGCATCGGCATTGTAATTGAATGCTTCTGGGTCTGTGCAACCGCAAACATTGTTCGAGGGGTCGTTGTCCCCCACCCCTTGGATTGCCAAATTGAAAACCTCCGCATGAGAAGGATCACCTGCCAACAACATCACAGCCTGCAAGGAAACAGACACCTCCCCTGTGGTGGTCAGTTGGGCAAGAAAAATACGCTCATCTGCACCTGCAGGGACTCCAAACCCAGAGACAGAAGTCCAACCGCCACCCACAGGACCATCAAACAACAAGTCTCCTCCGCTTTCAAAATCTTGCCAAACCTCGTTGTTTCCTTGGGGCGAAGCATCGGCCTCATCCCATGCCACAAAACTGTCATAGGCTTCATTGGAATCTTGGAAAAAGGAAGTCGTGGTGGTCAATTGGAGGGTTTGACCCGCCTTGCCCATCACAGAGGTGAGCGCATCTTCTGGTTGGCTCGCAATGAGGTACAAACGGTAGCTTGACATTCCATTGGGCAAACCTGTGGCATGTGTTTCAATCACCAGCCCAACAGGAGCTTCCACTGTTCCTGCACAACTGCAAAAATCACATGGCCCATTGAGACCATCGTTGAAATTGCATGCATCCATGTCAACACAAGAATCTTGAGAATCACAAATGCCATCGGCATCAAAATCGTCCAGACATTCTCCTCCACACACCCCAATGGCATCCAACTGGTTGCCTTGGCAGTCGCAGTCCTCCAGGGGAATGTCTGTACATCCGCATTCAAAAATGGCACCGTTGCCATTGCATACATCACACTCGTCCAAATCCCCTATGCAATCGTCGACATCGTCGCAGATGCCGTCCATGTCCGCGTCAACTTCACACACCCCCCCGCACTCACCAAGAGCATCCTCTTGGTTGCCGTTGCAATCGCAATCGCCTGCGGGAATCCCTGCGCATCCGCATGGATAAATCTCTCCTGGCCCATTGCATATTCCACAGGCATCCAATGCACCTACACATGGGTCCACGTTGTCACACACCCCGTCTGCATCCTCATCAGCCTCGCACTCCCCACCACAAACGTCCAATGCATCCAAAACCTCCCCTTCGCAATTGCACGCTCCATCCGCAATGCCGTCTCCACCGCACACGCCGCACTCGTCCAATTGCAAACAAGAACCGTCGTCATAATTCGCAGAAGCCTGGTAGTTGCAAGCCGTTGCATCCGTGCACCCGCAAGCGTTGCCTTCTCCTTCAGGGGCAAAAGCTCCTGTTCCATCAAAAGCAAAGGATTTGATCAGTCCCGAGTCAGGGTCTTGACCAGTGGAGGCATCTTGGCCCTCTGGCAAAATTTGAACATTCAACTCGCCATTGATGCTGCCCGTGGTGGTGATCTGAAGAATCAATACCCGGCCTTCTGCATCGGGCAATGCGTTGGAGGCATCGCTCAATACAAACCATGAAGAACCAATCAGCTGGTTGGCCAGCAGGGAATTGGCGCCATCCTCCAAGAAGAAGGGCTCCATGGGTTGGTTTGGGTCTGACACCAGGGTAGGGTCGGAAGCACCCGCCAAACCCGAAGTCGATGCCGGACCATCCAAGCCGATTGTTCCAAACGTATCGTCGACCAACTCTGGGAAAGTGGACAAAAACGCAGGATTGATGCCTGAGGCATTCCAAGAAGGATTCAGGGTAGAATTGAACGCTCCCTCGGGAACGTTCACGGAAAGAGGTGTCTCTGAGTTGCCAAAGACGGCGCTCATTTTGTCGCCTGCATTGGGCATTTTCACATAAACTCTGTAGCTCAAGGCATTCGCCACAGTGACTGATGGTACTGACTCCACCACAAGTTGGTAGCCAGACGAGGATGCACCGCAATCGCAAAAGACGCAAGAGCTGTCGGCAATGGAAGCTTCAGGGTCAAAGTTGCACGCCTGGAGGTCCATGCATCCTTGACAGCTCGTGAATTCGCAGCTGCCATCTTCCTCCACAGCGTCTTCATCATAGTTGCAAGCGGATGCATCGGTGCAACCTTCAGGCGCATCCGCGCCAAAGACACCAACTCCGTCGAAAGCCACAGAAACCTGAGATTGATCACCACCAACACCGAGTGGAAACACTTGGTAGTTGATTTGGCCTGAAATGTCCCCAATGGTGGTCACTTGCATGATAAGACATCGGCCATTGGAATCGGCCTCACCGTTGATGGCGGTGTTCAAGACGTACCAGCTTGCACCTGTAAGCGTCGAAGCCTCCAAATCCGTCGCTCCCGAATTCAAGAAAAACGGAGTGATCGGCTGACTCGTATCCTCCACCAATGAAGGGTCCGCGGCGCCGGGAATGCTGGAGGCAGGACCTTCCAACCCGATGGTCGCATAAGTATCGTCAGCCAAATCAGGGAAGCTTGGCAAGAACAGAGGGTTGATCCCTGCTGCACTCCAACCAGAATTGAAAGAGCTGTTGAAAACCCCCATCGGAGCATGGACCAACAGCGAGGCTTGGTCATTTCCAAACACCGCACTTAAGCGGTCACCGGGATTGGGCAGCTGAACATAGAAACGGTACACCGTCCCACCTGTGCCAACTGCTGAGGCAGACTCGACCGTGAGATAGTAAGGCGTTTGCGCGCTTGTAGATGCATGGAAGGCAAAAGCCATCAGCATCAATGTGACAAGCCGACTACCGGCTGCAATGGTCATTTGGAAGGAAGCGTTCATGTGTGAATCATTTAGCCTAGTTGTAGACGAACTGTCAAATTTCAAAGACAGATACGCGTCATAGACATATAAAGTTCGGTATAATTACACATAATTCCAAATATTTTTACACGACCTGGAGTTACTCATCGCAAATGTCAAAAAACAGGGCACAAAAAAAGGGCCCCGTGAAGGGGCCCTTTCTGTGTTCATTTTTTGTCAGACATCAATGCATCTTGACAATCTGGACAGAGGTAGGACGGCCATTCGCCATCATCACCAACCTGTACATACCGGCCTCGGCACTCGTCAAATCAAGGGTGGTTCGGAATGATCCTGTACCCACGTTCCATTGGTCCTCAAGCAACACGCGTCCACCCGCATCCACCACTTGGTAGGGAATGGACAAATTTTGCATGCTTCCGGCAATGTCCACCACAAAGAGACCTTGTGATGGGTTGGGGAAGATGGAAGCCGTCAGGCCCGCTGCAATCTCTTGCACATCTGTCGTCAAGTTGAACGATTCGGAATTGCTGCAGCCGTTGTCGTCAGTGACCTCCACAATGTAAGTGCCAGAAGAAATGCCTTCCAAGTCGGCATCTGTGGTGCCAGAAACATCTGGTCCAATCCACTCGTATTCATACGGAGGTGTGCCCCCAGTGACAGTGATGTCAATGCTGCCCTCTCCTGTCACGTCTCCTTCTGACACAATGCCTGTGATCGAGATGGCTCCGCCTTCTGCCACAGTGGCGTCTGCTCCTGCCGAGCATCCATTCTCATCCTGGACGAAGAACGTGTAGTCTCCTGCCAACAAGTCGTCAAACACATTGTTGTCGGAGAAGTTGTTTCCATCGTCGCTGTATTGGAAAGAGCCGGTGCCACCTTCCGCTGAAACCGTGACTTCGCCATCGTTTTCACCCGCACAAAGGACGTCCAACACCGAGGTCGACGTGACAATCTCTGCCGCGGCTTCCACCACCACCATCACCGTTTCAGTGCACATGTCTTCGTCTGTCACAGAGACTTCATACTCGCCTGGCATCAAGTCCAAGACCGCCGATTCCGTTGTCGCATTGCCTCCAAAGCTGAAGCTGTATGCACCTTGACCTCCCACAGGAGCCCAAGACACCATGCCGTCGTTCTCGCCAAAGCAAGACTCAGGTTCACCCAAAGCATTGACGGCAATGGCATCAGGACCGATCACCACTTCGTTTTCAACTGTGCCTGTGCAACCATAAACGTCCATGGCGGTCACGGTGTAGGTACCTCCAGACACCATCAATGGACTTGGGCCAAAGGTCACCCCGTCCACGGAGTATTCGATTGTTTGAGGGGCGTTGCCTCCAAAGGCGACAAGGTAAATTTCACCATCGGCAATGTTGGCGCAGCTCGCATCCAATGTGCCTGTCGGAGCCAACAAGTCCACCACAACGGCCTGCGGGTCTTGAATCATGACCGACTCGGACTGGCCAATGCAACCGTTGCTGTCAATGGCATACACTGAAGGGTTCAGGTTTCCTGAGAGGCCTGTCCATTCTGTTTGGGTCGTCAATACCGTTGGGTCTGTGGAGATGTAGTATTCGTACATGCCTGAGCCACCAGTCGTATTGGTGACAGACAACACAGCATCGGATTCACCGTTGCAAGAGACCGGCGAGGTCAACTCCACATCAATTTCCACCACACCTGTGACTGGAACCTCCACATCAAGGCTGTCTGTGCAGCCGGCCGCATCTTCTACGATGATGTTGTACATCCCTGCCACCAGGTTGCCAAAGTTGCCAAAGTTTTGGCCCACGCCTCCAATGGAATCAATGTAATAGTAGTCCGCGCCCTGGGCACCTGTGGCGAACGTCTGGATCACCGCGTCGTTCTCACCATTGCAAGAAGGGGTGGAAATGTTCTCAAGGTTGAGTTCAACCGTGCAAGGAAAGATGCACGACAAGTCATCCACTGTGGCCATCATGTTGAAGTTGCTGGCCATGTCGTCCGTGCATCCAAACACATCCATGGCATCTGAACTGAACGTCAATCCCACTTGCTGGGAGCCTTCGTCCTGTTGAACACCTCCGGCAAACACTTGGAAGTTCATCAGGCCATAAATGTCACCGTTGGCGGTGATTTGTGCCACAAGCACTTTGCTGTCGTCGCCGCCAAACGCAAGTGAACCCGCAGCACATTCTGCGATGTCTTGGCCCGCTACGCATGGGAACACATTGAACCATGAGGCTCCAATGGGGTCGTTGATCACAAAACCTTGGCCCGCATTGAACAACGCCAAGGCCGGTGCCATGGTGTCGGCTGTGTTTTGGATGTTGACTCCATCACTCGCATCTTCAGCACCAATGGTGAACCAGCTGTCAAATTCAGCATCAGGATAAACACCAAAGAACAACGTGTTGACGTCGTTTGCATAATTGAATCCAACATCTCCCTGCTGAAAGATGGTGCCATCGCATCCGATCATCATGGGATTGGCGGCATCGCCAAAAGCGGCAGACAAGAAGTCGTTGCTGGAAGTCATCTCGGCATACACACGGTACGTGGTGTAACCCGCAAGACCTTCGAGGCCTTCGACGGAGCCGTCGTGCTCAACAACGGTCTCAACGCTGAGGCTCGTGATTTGGGCGGTGGAAAGGAACGCAGTTCCCATGGCCAACGCCAATGTGAAAAATTGCTTCATAAAGAAGGGTTTGGTTGTGAATCGATTTGTCGGCAAATATACACGGAGCAGAGTCGCTCAGAAGTCAAGTTTTCCTCAAAAAAACCAGATTCTTACACACTTTGCATCTATGTCATCCACCACTGTAAAGACGCTCCATCGGATGGGAAGTTGCTTCGACATGCGGAAGGAGGCTCAACAGGGGGAGCTTTCTGGTCTCAGCGCTCCGCCTCTGCAATGGCCTCGCGCCAAGCTTGGGGAACGGACACCGTGCGCTTTTGGGCATGGTCAAAACACACCAGGACCGTTTTTGCCGTGGCAATCGGCCGACCCTCACAGGTCATTTTGTAATGCACGTCCATGCTCTTGTCCCCCACCTCGGCGATTTGGCAAGCAATTTCCAAAGGATCGCCCAACTTCACGGGTTGGACATAGTCGATGTTGTGGTGGGCAACGAGCACGCCAATCTGGCTCCAATCCCATCGCTCTTGGCGCACCGCTTGCCGCCACCAATGAATGCGGGCCTGCTCCATGTAAACGATGTAGGTCGCATTGTGCACGATACCATAGGCGTCCACGTCTGAAAACCGGATCTCCGGCTGGTAGGGTTGGATCATGCCACGAAGGTATCGCGTGGCAGATTGCAGCGGGCTCCGCCGTGGCCCGTAATTTTGCCACATGATCCGTTTGGCCCGTCGTCCCCACCGTCTGCTGCACCTCGTGTGCATGTCCTTGGCATGTGCCGGCATTCTGGCTGAAGGCCACGCCGTTGCACCTTGGGCTTGCCTCGCACTGCACAGCTTGGGGTTGTGGTCCCATGGCCCCGAATCTCAGCCCAACAAAGACACGGACTTTTTGGGCATTCTGAGGGTCAGCCTCGGGGTGGTGGCATGCCTGGTGTCCGCCGGACAACATTGGGTGATTGGCGCCACAGGACCGGAGTATTTGGTGCTTGCAGCCTTCGGTTTGGTGCTGGAATGGCTGCGGCCGACGGCCGACGACGATGCCAAAAGAGGCTGAAAAGGCCCTGAAAGGCGTGAGGTAGCAGTTCCCAACACGTCCCTAACCCCCAAAAACATTGGGTTTTTGCCTGTTTTTTTCGGCCTTATCAACATCAAAGCGTCCTTTGTTCACAAAATCACCTCCAATGGCCGCGAACCCTTGCCAACACTGAGAAAACGCATATACATTTGGCAGCGATAGCTTTTTTTTAATCTCAACTTATTCTCATGAACAAGTCTCAATTGGTCGACGCCATCGCCGCAGGTGCTGGTCTCTCAAAGGCCGACGCTGCTCGCGCCCTCGACTCTACCACTGGTGCCATCCACGGTGCCCTCAAGTCAGGTGACCGCGTGTCCCTCGTCGGATTCGGTTCTTTCTCTGTGAGCCACCGCGCTGCTCGTACAGGCCGCAACCCACAGACAGGTGCTGAAATCAAGATCAAAGCCAAGAACGTTGTCAAGTTCAAGGCAGGTGCTGGCTTGACGGTCTGATCCGCAAGTTTCAACGAATGGAAATCCCCTCGCTTCGGTGAGGGGATTTTTTTGCGCCATTTTTGACCCATGGGATACCCCCTGCCACCATCAGAAGACGTCGCGCATGCCATGCAATGCGCAGACATCTTGCGGCCATTGCTGACGGAGGCGCGGTTGGCCAAAATCGACCTCGTCTCCTCCCACCGGACGCGCCACCTTTCGGTGGTGTTGGAAAATGTGTACCAAAGCAGAAATGCAAGTGCAGTGATGCGGAGTGCCGATGGGTTTGGTCTCTTGGACGTGCATCTGATCGAAAACGAAAATGCTTGGCACCGCAACAAAGGGGTTGCGAAAGGGACCTCTCAATGGCTCGAGTTGCACCGCTATTTGCGTGCCCCTGACCCAAGAGAAGCCTGCGTCAAGCAGCTCAAAGCCGCTGGGGTGCGACTGGTGGTGACCTCGCCACACGCCCAAGGGCACACCCCTGAGAGCTTGCCACTGGACCGACCTTTGGCCCTGGCCATGGGCACGGAATTCTCGGGCGCGTCGGAGTTCATGATGGACCATGCCGACGACTTTGTGGAGATCCCCATGTTTGGCTTTGCCGAGAGCTTCAACATCAGCGTGGCCGCGGCTGTGGTGATGCACACCCTGAACCATCGCCTTCGGCACTCCGACATCGAGTGGGGACTTCAACCCCAAGAGTTGGCCTTGCTTCGGGCCCAGTGGATGTTCAAGTCCGTGCGCAATGCCTCAGGCATTTTGGCACGTCACGGTCTCTCCTCCCCTCCCTCCCTGCACCCTTCCTTGTGAGCAACACTCCGCTGTCCATCTCCACGCGAAACCTGCTGCGCATCGCCTTGCCCATTTCTTTGGGAAGCTTGGTGCAATTCGTCGTGGTGTTGACGGACAACTTCTTTTTGAGCCGTGCTGGCGAGTTGGAGCTCAACGGTGCCGGCAATGCCGCCTTGGTCTACCTGACTTTTGTCATGGTCCTGACGGGCGGAAGCATGGGGATCCAAATCCTCGTGGCCAGGCACCACGGCGCAGGCCAAACGAAACACATGTCGGAAGCTGCCCGAACAGGCAGGGTGGCGCTTCTGGCCCTGGGGGTTTTGTTGGCCGGAATGGTCCTCGGAATCAATGCCTTTGGCGGCTGGGCTCCATTGATGCAAAGCCAAGAGGTGCGCGATGTCTTTGCGCCGTTTTTGTCCATCCGCGCATGGGGACTCATCCCCTACGCGCTTCTGATGGCTCTGGAAGGAGATTGGATTGGCCAAGCCAAAACGCGTCCGCTCTTGCCGCTGGCCTTGTTGATGGCGAGCATCAATATGGCCCTCGATGCCTATTGGGTCGAGGGCCTTTGGGGTGGCCCGGTGCTCGGGGCCGATGGCGCCGCCCGGGCATCACTGATTGCAGAGACCACCGGGGCCTTGGTTGCCCTGGCCTATGCCAAATCCCGACTTCACCCGGCTTCTTTTGTTGGCACGTGGTCCCTGGACCGGGCTGCACTCAAGCAATGGTGGAAGCTTTCAGCTCCGGTGATGGCCCAATTTGGCCTGACCATCGGCACCTGGGCCAGCTTTTTCTTCTTCGTCGAACGCGTTGGCATGATGGAGCTGAAGGTCAGCCACCTCACGCGCAATGCCTTCATGCTCGCCTTTGTGGTGTGCACTGGTGTGGGCCAAACCGTGCGTACGGTGGTCTCCAATTTGATTGGAGAAGGACGACAACACGACCTTCAGCCGGCACTGCTTCGCCTGTTGGTCCTGAGTTACCTTGGGGTGGGCATCCTTACCCACGGCTACCTTTTGTACCCAGATTGGATTGCGTCCCACTTCTTCTCAGGCCCCTCCTCTGAGGCAGGGCTGAATGCCATGTCTGACACGCTGGGAACAGCCTTTGTCGCAGTGCAATTGTATGCGGCAAGTGCCGTGGCGATTGCCGTCCTGCAAGGGGCAGGATTCACCAAGCACGCCTTTTGGGTGGAATTGACCAGTGTGACGGCCTACATCCTCGTGGCGTACGTCATGACCTTGGTGGTGCCTCAACCCATCCACGTGATTTGGCGCGCAGACTGGTTGTACTTTGGTGGCATCCTTGCGGGAAGCTTGCTGTGTTTGAAGCTTCTTCCTTGGAGGCACGGTTCCACCGACCTCGGCCCGTCTTGAATGAAACCCCAAGCCCCCCATTGACCATGGCCTCCCCCCGATCCCTTCGCATCGTCTTCCTAGGCACCCCCGGATTTGCCGCGGTATGCTTGGAGCGTTTGCTCGAAACGAGGCATGAGGTGGTGGGGGTGGTCACAGCGCCTGACCGTCCCGCGGGACGTGGACGCCAGATGAAGGCCTCGGATGTGAAAGAGGTTGCCATGCGTCATGGATTGCCATTGGCCCAACCGGAGAAACTGAAGGCCCCCGATTTTTTGGACACGCTCCAAAGTTGGGCGCCAGACCTTGGCGTGGTCGTCGCCTTCCGGATGCTCCCTGAGCTGGTGTGGAAGGCCCCGGCCATGGGCACAGTCAACCTGCATGGCTCCCTCCTCCCCGACTTCCGTGGAGCGGCTCCGATCCACTGGGCCGTCATCCATGGCGAGAAGGTCTCCGGCGCGTCCACTTTCCTTCTCCAACACCAAATCGACACCGGCCACATTTTGGGACGTGTGGAGGTCGCAGTGGGAGACAACGACACCACAGGCATCCTTCACGACCGCATCCTTGAGGCAGGCCGGCATTTGCTGGCAGAAACCATCGATGCATTGGCGGATGGAACCGCTGTGGCCACACCTCAAGAGGACGTTGGGCCACACGGGGATGCGCCGCGAAAGGCGCCAAAGCTTTTCAAAAAGGACGGGCGAATCGATTGGGGCCACCCCGCACAGAAGGTCCACAATTTGGTGCGCGGACTCCACCCCTTTCCTGGGGCATGGACCACTTTGCCTGATGGGCAAACCCTGCGCATTCATCAATCCTTGCTGTCCCAGATGGACATGGGCGGCGAACCCGGCACCGTGCATGTCCACAAGGGCGGGATGACCGTGCAATGTGGCGATGGGGCGGTCGACCTTGTCCGGGTTCAGCCACAAGGCAAACCCGCCATGCCCGTCAAAGACTTCCTCAACGGCTTAAGGTTGGACCTACGGAAATTGGGGGACTGAGCCGTCCCGAAGCGGCCCATCCAGCGCGCATCAGGCACACATCATCCACGCATCATGTGGGCTGAATCGTGGGCACAAAAAAGGCGGGGTCCACCCCCGCCTTCTTTGCAAATTCACATGTCCTTGGACTCAGCATTCAGAGCCAAAGGCACTCAGAATCTGTAGGATGTCTGCCACCGTCACCACTTCATCCCCATCCACATCCACTTGGCATTCTACGGTGCATCCGAATTCTCCGAGAAGCATCAAGACATCGGCCACGGAAATGAAACCATCGACGTTCACGTCCTCTGGACATGTGCTCGGGCCCGCTTCGTCCGTGGACAAAATGCCATCGCAGTTGTTGTCGATGCCCTCACCTGTGCCAAAGGCGCCTGGGTGCACTGCATTGTTCGTATCGTCGCAATCGCCTGTGGCCAAGCTGAGCCAGGACTCCAAGGGTGGACACCAGTCCGCCACCGCTTCTTCCCCTCCGTAGCCATCGCCGTCTTCGTCCACATAAACAATGTCGTAAGGGAAGATGCAAGACCCATCGTCCACCGTGGCTTCTGCATTGTAGTTGCAGCCAAAGGGTTCGGTGCAGCCCAAGACGTCCTCTCCTCCAGTCCCTGTGGCGCACAAACCATTGACGGCAAAGGTGACGTCATAAGATGCCCCACTGCTTGTGGCCCAACCGTTCACCAAGGTCACGGTCCACTCGCCAGTGCCCGACAACCCCGCAGTGGCGGCATTCACAGTGGCCGAATAGGTGCCTGAATTGGACGTGTTCCAATCGGCAGGCCAAGTCCCTGCCCCCCCGCACGAGGAGGCCACATCGTAGCCCCCAATGCCAATGCAAGCTCCATCTGGCGACGCAACCTCCATGAGGAGGTCGCCGGCCCATGAACCGTCGTTGTTGTCGTTGGTCCACACCAAGCTTACGGTGACACTCTCCAGATCGCCCGAGGCAGAAAAGGAAGTCGCCACGCCCGTGGCCCCACCTGCCACATTGCTTGCGGCCGCTGAAACGTCAAAGTCGCACACAGGACAGCCTTCCACTGGGTCCGGCAGGACGCAGGAACCGTCGTCCACCAAGGCCGACGGGTCGTAGTTGCATGCCGTGGCCTCCGTGCAGCCTGCGCAGCTGCTGCCATCGCCGCCACAGACCCCACAAGCGTCCGTGTAAAGACAGCTGCCATTGTCGGTGATGGCCTCCGGGCTGTAGTTGCAAGCAGAAGCATCGGTGCATCCCAAATCGGGGTTGCACGACGACAGGGCCAGGTCCAGGGAACTGCGCACATTCAAGCGCCCTCCCGTCACCGTCTCTGAAGCCAGATTGGAAACGGCATCCACGCCGTCGAGGATGTAGCCTCTCACTGCATTGGCCGTGGCCTGTGGCGAGGTCAAGGCACTCGATGCCAAATCGGCGCAAGGCGCGCTGTACACCAATGCAATGCCTCCTGCCACGCATGGGCTGGCGAAGGAGGTTCCAGAAGTCGCGCTGTAGCCTGTCGAGCCCGAGGGAAGGAACACGGCTTCTCCCGGGGCGCCCAAGTCAATGGTGGTGGCACCATATCCCGAGAAGGTCCTCACGTCGCTGCTGTTGGTGGCCGTCACAGCGACCATGTAATCGGAACCGCATCCCGTGGGCATGTCCCCCACCACATCGATGTTCACGTTGTTGTTGGCGGTGGCCCCACAATTCAAGATGCCCGCCGCCCCGAGGTCGTCGTAGTACGCGCACCAAACAGGGTAGTTCGAAGGGTTCGCGTTGTCGATGCCCCACGACGCATTGGTGGCCACCACAAAGGCCCCTTGGCTTCCCCCTGTCGTGTTGTAGAGGTTCCGCATGGTGTAGGGATAGTTGTAGGCGGCAATCACATTGGATTCCGTCAAGCTGCCCATTTGGATTTGCATGATTTCTACATCCCAATTGACGCCCGCTCCCCCGTTGCCGTTGTTCCCCACCGCGCCAATCATGCCGCTCACTGCCGTGCCGTGGCCGCCTGGGCTGATGGCATCTGTGCCACTTGAAGCGTTCCAGCCATTCACATCGTCCACAAAGCCATTGCCATCGTCGTCCACTCCGTTGCCATCGATCTCGAGGCTGTTGGTCCAGTGGTTGCCAATCAAATCCACGTGGTTGTAGTTGGCCCCACCCCCTTCGAGGACGGCCACGACAATTCGGTCACCGTTGGCCGTGGACCCTCCCGTGGTGATGTCCCATGCCTCGTCGGAATCGATGTCGTTGTCAGAACCATCCACATGGTGCCATTGGGAACCAAACTGTGGGTCGTTGGGGGTTGCCCTGTCCTCCACATAGTGGTTCAACTGGGCCGCCACCACCGTGGGCAACGATTGGATGGTGCGCAGCACCTCCTCGCTGTCCGCACTGGCTTCCTCAAGGCTGAACAAGTAAATGGACGCCAATTCGCTCAGCGTCTCACGCAGCACCAACCCCTCCGGCAACCCTTGTGAAAAGGCACTGGCAGAGGTCAAGTCCTGGGGCTTGGTTTTGCCATCGAGTTTGACAATGAACTCGCCCGGCACCGGCGTGCCTGAAGCTGGATTCAACACAGGGCCTTGCGCCATCAGCGCAGAGCCAACAAGGGAAGCCCAAAGGGCCAAAGAGAATGTGCAACGCAACATGAGATGAGGTGTAAGGGTCAGACCATTCAACAAAAAAGCACCTGGAACGAAGACCGTTCGCAGACGTTCTCTAAGATGCTGCATTCTGCATGAAAAGCCAAACGGGCAGGACAGAACGAGTTCAAGCCTGGTCCCCGTAGGCCTGCAAGAGCAACTCGAGGATGTCCCCTGCACTCGTGGTGATGGGCGTTCCAGGGCCAAAGACGCCAACCACGCCCTCGTTGTAAAGGGACTCGTGGTCCCCCGATGGAATGACGCCACCCGCCACCACGAGGATGTCCTGTCTTCCGGCCTCCTTCAGGGCGGCCAACAGTCCTGGCACCAGCGTCAAATGACCCGCCGCCAGCGTGCTCACGCCCACCACGTGGACATCGTTCTCCACGGCCTGACGGGCCACTTCTTCCGGGGTGGAAAACAAGGGACCCAAATCGACGTCAAAGCCCAAATCGGCGAACGAAGACGCGACCACTTTGGCCCCACGGTCGTGGCCATCTTGGCCCATTTTGGCCACCAGAATGCGGGGCCTGCGGCCAGCAACTGCGGCAAAACGATCGCTTTGCTCCCGCACCTTGTCGTAGGATTCTGAACCTTCCATCGCCCGTGAAAATACGCCTGACACGCGACGGTCGGCCGGTTGGTACCGAGAGAACTCTTGTTCCAGGGCATCGCTGATTTCGCCCAAAGTGGCGCGAACCCGAGCCGCTTCCACGGAGGCAGCGAGCAAATTGCCGCCGCTGCGCGCAGCCTCGGTGAGGGCGTGCAGGGTGCGGTCCACTGCCTTTTGGTCACGGCCGGCCTTCAAAGACGCCAGACCATCCAATTGCTGCCGTTGGACCGCCTCTTGGTCCACCACCAACACCTCCACGTCGTCCTCGTCCTCGACCGCAAAGAGGTTGACCCCGATGATCTTGTCCCGGCCGCGGTCGATGTTGGCTTGCTTCATGGCCGCAGCCTCTTCAATGCGAAGCTTGGGAAGGCCTTCATCGATGGCCTTGGCCATGCCGCCCTTCTCGGCGATCTCCGCCATGAGCGCCTCGGCAGATGCCATCATCTGGGCTGTGAGGTCTTCCAAGACGTGGCTGCCGGCCCAAGGATCGACCGCATCCGTGTAGCCGGCCTCTTGCTGCAGCAGCAATTGCGTGTTGCGGGCGATGCGGGCCGACATGTCTGTGGGCAGGGCGATGGCTTCGTCCAAGGAGTTCGTATGCAGGGACTGCGTGCCGCCCATCGTGGCGGACAAGGCCTCGATGGCCGTGCGTGCCACGTTGTTCCAGGGGTCTTGCGCGGTCAGAGACCAACCGGAAGTTTGGGTGTGGGTGCGAAGCATTTGGCCTTTTGCATTGGCGCCAAACTCTCCCTTCATGCGGTCCGCCCACAACACGCGACCGGCGCGCATCTTGGCAATCTCTTTGAGGTGGGCCATGCCGTTGGCCCAAAAGAAGCTCAAGCGAGGCGCAAAGGCATCCACCTCGAGGCCCGCCTCCACCCCAGTCTTGACGTACTCAAAGCCATCGGCCAAGGTGTACGCCAACTCGATTTCCTGCGTGGCCCCTGCCTCCTGCATGTGGTAGCCGCTGATGCTGATCGAATTGAAGCGCGGCATGTGCTCGGCGGTGTACGCGAAGATGTCACTGATGATGCGCATCGAAGGCGCCGGCGGATAGATGAACGTGTTGCGCACCATGAACTCCTTGAGGATGTCGTTTTG
>CALKGQ010000005.1 GCA_938085425.1 uncultured Flavobacteriales bacterium | reverse complement strand
TGCGCCGCTCCCCCTCCGCTTGTTGGAAATTCTTGTGGAAGACCACTGCATTCGAGATCCATCACGCAAAACCCGTTCTTGAATCCAATGGGAATGACACCGCCGTCCAGCGTGAACAAATCGTACTTGGCGTACCCCTTGTGATGCCAATGGTTGTGGCAATCCCCCCACTCAAATTGGTTGTTCCCGCCTCCTTCACTCGGGACTCCGATGTAGTAGTCCAAGTCACCAATGTTCAGAATGTGGGTGGTGAACCGCACCAACTCCCGTGCACCAAACCCATTCAAGCAGCCTTCCTCGATGTAACAGTCGTTCTCATCCACTTGCATCACTTGGGTCTGCAAGCTGTTCACGATGGCCTCTGCGCTCACCACCAAATCGGGGCCGTTGCAGTCAGGATCCCCAGGGTAGACACAGGACCCATTGTCAAGCTCCGCCATAGGATTGTAATTGCATCCCTCGGGATCTGTGCACCCTGCTGGAGGTCCATCAAAGCCGAATTCCCAGTTCCACGCTTCGTTGCAAGGGCCGTCAAAGGAGGCCCAACGGACCCAATAGGTGACCCCCTCTTCCAGCAAAACGGTCAACTGCGCTTCGTTTCCGCAACCTCCTTGGTCGTTGTCGTAGTAAATGGACCCTTCGTTTGTGTCGTCGAAGTTGCCCATTTGGCAATAATCATAGATGTAGAGACGGGTGTCACATTCATTGCCACAAGAGCTGAAAGTGTACATCCCGTTGGACACAGGGGTGAAGGAATACCAGTACGAGTCGCCTTCAGACATCACCATGCCAAAGTCGGCCGCGGTCAGAGGGATGGCATCGTTGCACGTTTCGCCGGGCGCGCAATCGAAGAACCCACCTGCGCTGGCACCAAACTCACCTCCAGAAGCCACGACATTCCCACCAAAGGTCACGGTGTAAGACCCTTCGCCAAACCCACAGCAAAGGCCGTCTCCTGCGGTGTCAAAAATCTCGAATTGCATGCATTGGCCGTCTGCCTCGGACAAGCACAACGTGTCCGAATGCAAGGTTGCATTTTCTGTGTAGCCGTCTCCACTCATCACTACGTCGCCGTCAATGGTCAACTCCCAACTCGTCTCGTACGGGTAATTGTCGGTGAGCAAGTCCACCACCAAAGGCAATTCTCCAGATGGACATTGCCCCCAACTTGAAGATGTGAAAGAGAGAGCCGAGAAGGCCAAAACAAAGAAAATAAGTCGGCTGAACAGGCTCATGGGGCAACAATCTTTTCGGTTTTCAATTCAGGGCAGGCCACGCGAAGGTACCACATCCCCAAGGGGGACGCATCAAGGTCTGCATACGTTGCACAAAACCGGAGCTTTCCTTCTTATTTTTGTGGCATGTCAAACGACCACCACGACTCCCACGAGCCCGAGCAAAATGAAATTGGCGGCCCCGTCGTCTTTGCTTTGTTTCTCTTTGCGATTGCCGTCATTGCCATTGGCATGATGGCCTCCTGAGGGCTCCCCTCAATCTTGACGCACCAAGGTCATTTCCCTGACCAAGTGGCCCGCCCCGGCATAGACGTCCATGACCCAAAGGACATACCGCATGTCCACCATGATGTTTCTGCAGCGGGTGTCATCGAAAAGGATGTCGCTCATCGTGCTCTCCCAGCTTCTGTCAAAGTTGATGCCCACGAGGTTCCCCGAGGCGTCCAAGGCCGGTGACCCCGAATTCCCACCCGTCGTGTGGTTGCTCCCTGTGAAACAAACGACGAGTTCTCCGTCCTCATTGGCGTAATCGCCATAAGACTTCTGCTCCAACAGTTCCACAAGCCGCAAGGGCATGTCAAAATCAGGATCTTCTGGAATGTATTTCTGAAGGATGCCATTCGCCGTGCTCAACGGGTTGTACTGCATGCCATCATAAGGGGCGCTTCCCTCCACCTTCCCATACGTCAGTCGAAGGGTGCTGTTGGCGTCCACGGGGAAGACTTCCTTTGGAAAGGCCCGTCGCAATGCTTTGGTGTAGAGGCCCGAAGCCTGTTCGATTTCTGACCGAAGCCGGCCGTACTCCGGGGCAACGGTGCTGAAATAATGGCCACGCATTTGTTCCACCCAACGGTAGGCAGGATCTTTCTCAAGCTTGGACCAAGCCTTTGCAGAACCGTTGGCCAAGAGTTTGTCCATGGCGTCTGCATTGTCGAACACACTTTTGCCAAACATTTTGTCGGCCCAGGCCTCGCCGCCACCGGCCTTAGCCACTTCCTCGCGAAGGCCTTCTGGCTCCATTTCAGGGCGGATCCACTTCAAATATTCAGTGACCAGACGTCCCATCATTTGGGCATCCACACCGGCATCGTAGTCACGACGGAAGCCCGGTTCGTCTGCGCGCAAACGCTCGATCAGGGAAGTCCGTTCCTCCTCTGAAAGTCCTCCCTGCACGAGACCGGAGAAGCTGTGGGCATAATTGAAGATTTCTGGGCCGTAATAAAGCCACTCGATGAACAAAGCCCGAGCCTCCAAAAAAGGAAAATACTGGGCATTCAGGGCGGCAATGTCCTTGATGACCGTGGTGCCTGTGGCTTGGTTCAGTCGCAACTCCATCGCACGCTTTTTGTCCAAGGCATGGAGCTCGGTCAGCCCGCGGTTTTGGCCCTTCCACTTTTTCCAAGCATTTGCCACGCCACTTTGCTTGGCGGCATAGGCGATGCGCAAGGCGTCCGAAGAGGCCCTCGCGGCATTGATCACGGCAAGCCCTTGATCCCGCATGGAAATGCGCATGGGGTTCAGGCGGTCGATCACGTGTTCCACCGCATCCGAGGTCAGGTATTGCTCAGTGCGGCCGGGAAACCCAAACACCATGGTGAAGTCTCCATCCTTGACCCCATCCACATTGACCGGGAAGTGATGCTTGGGCACGTAGGGGACATTGTCCTGGGCAAAGTCGGCAGGAGCATTGTTCGCATCGGCATAGATCCTGAAGACACTGAAGTCTCCCGTATGACGTGGCCAAACCCAATTGTCTGTGTCGCCCCCGAACTTCCCTACTGCAGAGGGTGGCGCACCGACAAGACGTACATCCCTGAACACGCGGCTCGTGATCAAAAAGTGGCTGTTGCCAAAGTCAAAAGCCACCACTTTGCCTTCAAGCCCCTTGCCCTCTGTTGCCTCGAGTACGATCGCAGCCATTTCCTCTTTCATCTTCTTGTCCCTTTCCTCGCCTGACAATCCAACACACGCTCTGGCCAAACGCCTTGTGACATCCTCAATGCGGTCGATGAAGGTGCATGTCAAATTCGGATTGGGCAATTCTTCCGCACGGGTCATGGCCCAGAATCCATTGGCCAAAAGATCATTCTCCACACTGCTGTGCTGCTGGATTTGGCCATAGCCGCAATGGTGATTGGTCAACAACAGTCCTTCCGAACTGACCATCTCCGCCGTGCAACCTCCGTTGAAATGCACCACGGCGTCTTTCAAACTGCTCTGGTTGATGCTGTAAATGTCTTCGGCCGTCAGCTTGAGGCCCAGGGCCTGCATGTCGCCTTCAATCACGTCGAGCAGGGTCGGAATCCACATCCCTTCTTTTGCCTGCATTGCACCACCAAGGAGTCCTGCCATCACGAGCACCAACGTCCTTTGAATTGTCCATGTCTTCATGCGCACAAGATACCCCAGCTGGGGCCACTCCCCTACCTTCGCGACATGGCAAACTCCAACTCGGACAACCAACTGCAGCCCCCACCAGACAACCTCCTTGTGGACCTGCGAAGCGACACAGTCACTAGCCCCACAAAGGAGATGATGGTGGCCATGTCGGAGGCTCCTGTCGGCGACGATGTGTTTGGCGAGGACCCAAGCGTTCAGGAACTCCAATCGCGATGTGCTGCATTGATGGGGCATGAGGCTGCGCTCTTTTGTCCTTCGGGAACCATGACCAATCAAATCGCCATTCAAGTGCACACCCAGCCGGGGGATGAGGTGATATGTGACCGCCTCTCCCACATCTACAATTATGAAGGTGGCGGAATCGCCAGGAATTCAGGAGCGTCTGTGCGCTTGTTGCATGGGGACCGTGGACGATTCGATGTGGACGAGTGTCTTTCCAACATCAACCCCAGTGACAGCCATTATGCCCGCACTTCTCTTGTCGCTGTGGAAGACACCTGCAACAAAGGAGGTGGCTCTGTTTGGGACATGGACGACCTGTCCACTGTTTCTCAAGCCGCACGAAGCCGCGGACTGGCCTTTCATTTGGACGGGGCCCGGGCTTGGAATGCCTTTGTCGTTCGTGGGCAGTGGGAGGACCGCAAGGCCATATCCTCGTATGGACAGCTTTTTGACAGCATGTCTTTGTGCTTCAGCAAAGGCCTGGGATGCCCTGTAGGGTCCGTACTTGTAGGTTCTCATGACTTCATCGCCGAAGCCCATCGGTCCAGAAAAGCCATGGGCGGCGGCATGCGGCAGGCTGGGATCCTTGCCGCGGCAGGCCTGCATGCCTTGGACCGTCACGTGTCCCGTTTGGCCATCGACCACCATCACGCCATCATGCTAGAGAAGGCCCTGAACCTTCACCCTGACGTGCAGTCTGTGGACCCCGTGGAGAGCAACATTGTGATTTTCAACCTCCATGGGCCCCATGCCGATCAAGCTGTGGCAGCACTGTCCCAGCAGGGCATTGCATGCTTCGCATTTGGTCCTGACAAGGTCCGCCTCGTCACCCATCTCGACGTCCATGCCGCCCAATTGGAGGAAGCTTGTGAGAGGCTCGGAGACGCCCGCTGGCCTGCTTCATGACCGGCCCCGCGTTCACTCCGCCACCACCCTCAAGCTGCCCTGAAGGTCGGGACTGACGAGCGTGTACATTCCAGGAGCAAGTTCCGTGTCCAATTGCCAGCCTTGGCTTTCTTGGCGCCATTGGCATGGCACGCGTCTGCCCATGGCATCCAAAACTCGAATGCGTTCTCCCCTCAACGGACCTTCAACCTTGAGGGCAAGGGAAGAACGGAATGGATTGGGGAAGGCACTCACCTTCTCCCATGTTCCCAACGAAGAAATGGCGTCTTGAATGTCTGAAGTGCAATCCTCCACCGTGACAAGCACGACGTCCGTGGCTTCGCAACCTGCATTGTCTGTCACTTGCAGTGCGATCACCGTGGTTCCCTCCTCACCAACAAGATTCAACAAGGGCGAATCATCTCCGGTGGACCAATTGTATTGCAGCCCTGCATCGATGGGTGCCAAAAAAGTGAACACCTCACCTGTGCAACCAAAAACATCTGGTCCCAAGTCCAATTCAGGAATCCCCACGGACTCCACCCAAGCGTAAGTGGAGGCTTCGCACCCCAACTCCGTGACGGCGAACACTTCGCACAAGCCTGGCACAAGCCCTTCCACACTGCCACCGTTGTAAGTCTGTTCTCCGACTTGCCATGTGACCAAGGCGAAATCTTCCTCTTCACCGACCGAAACAAATCCTGCCATGCTGCCATCCTCACAATCTGGGCTCAGAGACACCGTCAAATCAATCATTGCAGGTTCATCGACTTCAAACGTTTCCTGCCATTCCGTGCCGCAAAATGCAGCAGAGGCGGTGTAGATGCCTGGAAGGAGATTGCTGAGCTGGCTTCCTGTGTAGACGCTGCCAAATGGCCCCTGCCAATTCCAGTCAACTGAATTTAGAAACGCTCCAACATCCAAAACAATCGAGCCATCCGGATTGAATCCTTGTGAAAGGTTGCAAGACAGATTAGAAACGGAAGCACCGGAAGAAAAGGACTCCGCAATATCAATCCCTTGCACAGACACCTCCACTAGTCCCAAAGCCCCACTCCAACCATCGACTTGAATAAGCAATTCTTCCCCACCATCCAGACATGGCGTCAAAAAAGTACTTCTATAATTACCGATATCACAGCTATGGTCATCGCTTGCGTTTAGCAAAGTGTACGTCGACCAATCGGAACAATCGGAGGCCTGCCACAAGGCAAGCTGGGTGTCAAACGTGGTAAAAGTGTTGCACGTGGACACCTCAAACACCCCACCCTCAGAAGGCACCACCCAGCGAAGCCAAAGCGTATTTTCGACTTCTTCACCTCCACACCATCCACCATAGGTGCTACAACCAAGGTCTGGCGGCGCAACTTCACCTGGCAGCGCACCGGCGTATTCATTGGATCCCACCCATGACGGACCATTCGCAACAATTGTGTCGGCAAGGCATGGTTCAGTTGATGGGTTGATTGCCAAAGACCCAACGGAAATATCCCAAGTATCCCCATCACCTGACCCTTGCAGGAAAAGCCCGAGTGAGCCTTGCAAGGTGACCAGGAAAGATGTGCCCCCATCCCCGTAACTGTCTCTGTGGAACAGGACCAAACTGTCCCCCTCCGAAACACACACTGTGGAGGAGGTGATGAGGACATTGTTGGGCAAGGTTTCACTCTCCAAACCAGGGAGATCTTCTGAACATCCAACTTCAGAATTGCCACCCCAAAGCAAAGCCGTTCCATCCCCGCAACCCCCATCTGCCGGCAACAACTCCCAATACGCTTCATATCCCCAATCGTCAGTGTCCACGGTGACATTCAATGCCAAAGAGTCCCCTAGGCATGGTGATTGGGCAATGGCCGACAGAGAAACCCACCAACCACCCAGCACCATGCACACCGTTCTTGCAATGTTCTCCATGACAAATTTTCTCAGTTGAATGGTGGAAGGTAAAGGATGGACCTTGAATTTTGTCCTCCATGCTCATCTTGCTTTCTCCTGCCAAGACCCTCCGTCCAAGTCTTCCTCCCGCTGGGCCAAGTCTTCCCGTGCTTTCTAAACCAGATGCCACGGCACAGGCCAAGCAGATTATGGAAGCCCTTTCCAAGTGGTCCCGCGATGAACTTGCCTTCAAGATGTCGCTGAGCGAATCACTGACCAGCAAGGTGCATGAATGGCATCAGAAGTGGACCCTCGACTCTCCGTATGCGGCGGGTTTGACATTTCATGGAGATGCCTTCAAATCTCTGGACCTCCACTCTCTTACGGGGCACTTTATGGCAGAGGCACAGCGACGCGTGAGGATTCTGCATGCGGTGTACGGCTTGCTCAGGCCTTGGGACGCCTATTCCCCGGTACGGCTAGAAATGGGCCAAGCATGGTCGCCCGACCCAGCATTTGGCTCGATGCACTCGTACTGGAAAGATGTTCTTCCCACGTTGGTCCAGACCCACATGAAGGCCCAAGGACATGGACACATTTTGAACCTGGCAAGTGCAGAGTACAGCCAGACCGCATTGCGGGACATGGCGAAGGAACACATCATCACGTGCCAATTTTTGGAAGAGCGCAATGGCAGCCTTCGAAGCATCTCCGCATTTGCCAAAGCGGCACGTGGGGCCATGGCAAGATTTGTCCTTCTCGAGGAAATCCGCAGCAAAGAAAGACTGCAACAATTCCAAGGACTTGGCTACGCGTTCAATGCCGAAAAAAGTGAGAAGAACTTGCTTGTTTTCACCCGAACTTCGCCGCCATGACACAACGCAAATTTTCAGTCCTGTTGGGACTTCTTTTTCTTTTCGGAACCACTTTTCCTTCCACTGGACTTGCCCAAAAGGGCAAGCGCGGGAAAACCTCCAAACAAACCACCACCCTTTCCATGGATTCTTTATCCTACGCCCTTGGCGTTTTGTTCGCCACCAATCTCTCAAGCGAAGGCCTTCGCAGTGTTGACGGCGAATCCCTCAAAAATGGCTTCGAAGCCGCTTTGGCGGGCAACTCCAGCATGACGCCTGACGAAGCCAATGCCATTGTTCAAGCTCAGATGACGTCCATCAAAGAAGAAATGGCCATGGCCACCAAGGCTGAGGGAGAAACTTTCTTGGCTGAAAATGGGCAAAAGGACGGCATTTCAACCACTGCTTCAGGGTTGCAATACCGGCACGATTTGGAAGGCTCAGGAGCCTCTCCTGACGCCAACGACGAAGTCACCGTTCACTACCGTGGAACGCTGCTCAATGGAGAGGAGTTCGACAGCAGTTACAAGCGCGGAGAACCCATTTCGTTTCCATTGAATGGCGTCATTCGCGGTTGGACTGAAGGACTTCAATTGATGAAGGAAGGCGGGAAAACCACATTTTACATTCCTCAGGACTTGGCCTATGGCGCCCGTCCTGCGCCTGGAGGAGCCATCCCTCCCTACGCCGCCCTTGTTTTTGAGGTTGAATTGATCAAGGTGAATGCCAAGCCATGATGCACAGAGGTGTATAATTCCTGATAATCTTTTGCGAAAACCCCGGGGTCCATTTGGCCTCGGGGTTTTTCGTGGGCAAAAATGAAACCACGCTTGCCAAAAGTGCGTAAAGCCATCCCGAACCCTCAATCCATCAAATCCAATGGCCATGCGTTATTCCATTCTCTTTCCTCTCTTCTTTGTCGCGTTGGTCTCCTCCATTCAGGGATGGTCGCAATCCGATGAGCCTTGTGGCTCCGACGGCATCCATGCCTTGGAGCTCACCCAATCCGAACCTTATGCAAGAAGCTTCGAAGCTGTGCGTGAGGCCATGGAGCGCATGCGCAATGAGAGCCAGCGCGTGATGGATGTGTACACCCTTCCAGTTGTTGTGCACGTGATCCACCGCGGCTCCCCCATTGGTGAGGATGAGAACATCAGCGATGCACAAATCATCTCCGCCATTGACGGAATGAACGAAGACTTCCGAAAAATGCCCGGTACTTTAGGGGATGGCGCAGGTGCGGACACCCACATCCAATTTGAAATGGCACGTCGCACGCCCAACGGTGAGCCCACCAATGGCATCGTGCGTGTCAATGGCAACATGGTTCCTGGATTTGAGGAACACGGCATTGCCAACGACAACCAATACGACGGTGCGGATCAAGTGGCTGTGAAATCGTTGACCACCTGGTTTGGCGACGACTACATCAACATCTTTGTGGTTCCGGAAATCAACGGCAACGACGGAGGAAGCGGCACCCAAGGGTTTGCCTACCTCGGGCCAACAGAGGATGCCAGAGATGGCATTGTGCTTCTTTACAACACCTTTGGTCTTGTAGGAGAACTCAAGCCTGGACGTGATTTGAACCGCACCATCACCCACGAGATGGGCCACCACCTCAGTCTGTTCCACACCTTCTACAACACCAATGACTGTGGTGCGGAATCGAATTGTGAGAATTCTGGGGACGCTGTTTGCGACACTCCTTCGACCACGAAAAACTTGAGTTGCAACACCCCTGACTGCCCCAATGCCATTCTCGAGAACTACATGGACTACACTCCACAAGAGTGCAAAGACATGTTCACACAGGGTCAATCGGACCGCATGCGTGCATGCCTCGAATCCTCGCGTTCAAGCTTGCTTGAAAGCCTCGGCGGATTGCCTGTGACTGAGCGGGACCTCACCGTGGTTGGACTGACCAATGTGGGGGAAACCACTTGTGCCCCCCAAGTCGCTCCCGTTGCGCTGGTGACCAATTTGGGCGTGGACGACGTGAATGGATTTCAGATCAACATGACCCTGAACGACCATGCGTCCATCACCACCATTCACGCAACGACGATTGCACCAGGAGCTACCGTGGAGGCGATGTTGCCTGAGTTGTCTCTGGACAACAGCAACTCTTTGAGATTGGAGGTGGCCCTGTTGGGCGGCGATCAAGATGACTTTGCAGACAACAATGTTTACGACCACAGCTTTGATGTCATGGCATCGGACCGTTGGACACTCGAACTGGAGACCGATCAGTTTGCCAGTGAAACCAGCTGGAGCATTGAAACCACTGATGGTGAAATCCTTGCGCAAGACGGCGACTATGAGAATGGTTCTGCCAACTTGGTGTACGAAATGTGCATCCCTGAGGGCTGTCACCTCTTGAAGTTCGAAGACACGGCTGGCGACGGCCTTTGCACCATTGATTTTGGTAGCGATGGCAACTGCGACGTGGGAGGTTCCATGATGCTCACTTCCGCAAGTGGCGAGGTGTTGGCCGAATTCAATGCCGACAACAACAACTTTGGCGCCAGCATTGAGCTTGAAGTCTGCGCCCAGGTGGTGGCCTTGGAAGGTTGCGAAGACAGCAACGACAATGGCATCTGCGATGACTCTGAAGTCGAAGGATGTCAGGACGTTGCAGCATGCAACTTCACGCCTGGCGCCATCCTCGACAACGGCTCGTGCTCGTATGCCGAGCAACACTACGATTGCAATGGAGAATGCTTGTTGGATTCGGACAATGACGGGATTTGCAATGCCTTTGAAACCGTGGGCTGCACGGACGCATCCGCTTGCAACTACGTGCCCTCTGCCACGGACAACGACGGCTCCTGCGAATTCCCAGCAACGCCCTACGACTGTGATGGGGTTTGTTTGAACGACTCCGACGGCGATGGCGTTTGTGACCCCTTGGAAGTCAATGGTTGCGACGACAACCAAGCTTGCAACTACGCGCCATCTGCCACAGACAACGACGGCTCCTGCGAGTTTCCAGCAACGCACTACGACTGCAGTGAGGTTTGTTTGAACGACTCTGACAGCGATGGCGTTTGTGACGAATTGGAGGTCGAAGGGTGCAGCGACGATCAAGCCTGCAATTATGTGGCCGATGTCACCGATGAGATCGACTGCACCTACCCCGAAGTTCATCTCGACTGCAATGGAGATTGCTTGACCGATTCAGATGCCGACGGGGTTTGTGATCCACTCGAGGTCCAAGGCTGTCAAGAGGCTGGAGCGTGCAACTTTGACCCGCTGGCCACCGATGAGGGGGATTGTGAGTATGCTGAACAGCATTATGACTGCAATGGTGCATGCTTGGTGGACTCAGACGGAGATGGTGTATGCGATCCTCTTGAGGTTGCAGGCTGCGATGACCAGGGCGCCAACAACTACAACGTCGAAGCCACAGAAAACGACGGCAGCTGCACCTACGACACGTTTGGATGCATGGACCAAGATGCATGCAACTACAATGCATTTGCGACTGAACAGGCTGGAGAGTGCACCTACTCTGTCCCCTACTACGACTGCAACAACAACTGCTTGAGCGACTCAGACAACGATGGCATTTGCGACGAGTTGGAGATTGAAGGATGCACCGATGACCAAGCTTGCAACTTTGACGCATTGGCGACAGACGAAGATGGCAACTGCGACTACCCAGAAGCATTCTTTGATTGTGCAGGCAATTGTCTCCAAGATGCCGACGGCGATGGGGTCTGTGATGAAATGGAAGTGGATGGATGCACAGACGATGTTGCATGCAACTATTCCGAGATCGCCACAGAGGAAGACTTCAGCTGTGAATACCCAGATCCCGGATATGACTGCGCTGGAGATGCAGTAAGTTCAATCGCAGGCTTGGACGAACAACCCGAGTTGCAACTCTTCCCCAATCCCCTGACATCAGACCACTCGATGATCCATATTTCTGGACTGAGCTCCGAAAGCGCATTCATCCGCGTTTTGGCTTCCGATGGCCGTGTGGCTTGGGAAGGGAACGGAGTGATGACGTCTCCCGGAGTGATGTCCTACCCCATTCGAGAATCCGTGTCACCAGGTACTTACTTCATTCAAGTAGGCTCCTCCAATCCATCCGGCAACATCCCATTGATGATCTGGTGATAGGGTTCGGTTCTGCCAGGAACCAAAGAAGAGGACGGCCTGCGCTTTGCGTGGGCCGTTTTTCTTGTAAGGACTTTTTTTGGTCCATTTTTGCGCAAACACCTTTCTCATGTCCTCCATCTTTCCTTTGACCAACGATGCCGTCGTATTGGGCCTGCTCACGGGCGCCTTGGGATTGGTGTTCTACACCAACTCTCTGCCTCGCTTCAAAAAGTTCTACACGTTTGTCCCAGCCCTATTGATGTGTTACTTCATTCCTGCGGCCCTGAATTCATTGGGCATTGTGAATGGAGAAGAAAGCCAATTGTACTTCGTCGCATCTCGTTATTTGCTTCCTGCGAGTTTGGTTCTTCTCTGTCTTTCCATCGATCTCAAGGGCATTTACAACTTGGGGCCCAAGGCCATCATGATGTTCTTTGCCGCCACTGTCGGCATTGTCGTTGGAGGGCCCTTTGCACTTTGGCTGGTGGGACAGAGTGACCCCGACGTGCTTGGAGGCAATGCTCCGGACGCTTATTGGCGGGGGCTCTCGACAGTGGCAGGCTCTTGGATTGGCGGAGGAGCCAACCAAGCCGCATTGAAGGAAATCTCTGACACGTTGGATGCGCAGTTCTCCATCATGCTCATTGTGGATGTTTTTGTGGCCAACTTGTGGATGCCCTTCCTGCTATTTGGGGCCGGCATCCGCGAACGCATTGACCGTTGGCTCAATGCGGATGCCTCTGCCGTGGATGAATTGCAAAACCGTGTGGAACGGCTGCAAGCCAAATCTGCTCGCATTGCAAGCTTCCCCGATTGGATGGTCCTTGTGGCGTTGGCCTTTGGCGGCGTGGCCTTGTCCCACTTGGTGGCCGATGGAGCTTCCACCCATTTCACTTCCTGGCTGGACCGCACCATGGCCAACGACCCCGATTCTACAGCCATCTACTTGTCGTCTGTGACCAAAGGGTTTTTCTGGCTCGTGGTCACAGCCACAGCCATTGGCATTGGTTTGAGCTTCACACGGGCAAGAAGCTACGAGGGAGCGGGTGCCAGCAAAATGGGCTCTGTCTTTCTCTACGTCTTGGTGGCGACCATTGGCATGAAAATGGACATTGGAAGCCTGATTGAAAATTGGAGCATGTACGGGTCGGCGGTCACCATCGGGCTGCTTTGGATGCTTGTGCACATTGTCGTGCTCTTGGTGGTCGCCAAGCTCATCAGGGCACCATTCTTTTTTGTGGCGGTGGGGTCACAAGCGAATGTGGGCGGTGCAGCTTCAGCCCCCATTGTTGCCAGCGCGTTCTCCCCTGCCCTTGCTCCCGTTGGCGTTCTGCTGGCCGTCTTAGGTTATGCAGTGGGAACCATCGGCGCCATTGTTTGCATGGAGTGGATGCATGCGCTCTCCATGTGACAGATCAGCGGGCTTCTTCTTGGCGTTTTGCCGTGAGGTAGGCTTCGTTGTGCGCGTTGGCCGCAAAAACAATGGGCACAACCTCTGTGACTTCAATGCCTTCTTTTGTCAAGGAGGAGACCTTTTGGGGATTGTTGGTCATCAGTCGCACCTTGGACCACCCTAAATCCCGCAAGATGGCTGCTGCGACATCAAAGCTTCTCGAATCTCGCTGATGGCCCAAGGCCTCATTGGCTTGGTAAGTGTCCATCCCCGCATCTTGGAGATTGTAAGCCTTGAGTTTCTCAACGAGTCCAATGCCTCTGCCCTCCTGGCGCAAGTACAAGACGGCTCCGCCTTCTTTGGCAACGCGTGCCATGGATGCATCCAATTGTTGTCCGCAGTCGCACCGCAAGGACCCCACCACATCACCGGTCCAACATTCAGAATGGATGCGCACGAGAGCATCCCCTGTCACGGGTTGCTTGGCCTTCAAGACCAAATGCGGAAATTCAGCATGCCCACTTTCGTAAGCTAGAATTTCAAACGCACCCGCTTCGGTTGGCAATTGAGCCTTCACAAGTGGTTTCATGGTCCAAAGATATTCTCGGAATGGCTCAGACCATACGGCATTGCGTGCTTAAGGGCATAAAAAAGGGAGGCCATTTGGCCTCCCTTTCAAAAAAGATCTCAGCAAATCAGAGGCAATTCGCCCCAAAGCTTGCCAAGAAGGACAACAAGTCGGTGGTTGTGATGGACCCATCGCCATCCAAATCTGCTGGGCAATCGTTGGTCCCAGTGCCATCAAAGTCACATGAACCATCGTCGACATTGGCCACTTGGTTGTAATTGGACGCATCCTCGTAGGTACATCCCAGCACAATCAAGTTGCTGCAAGACCCATTGTCTTCTGTGGCATAGGGATCAAATTCCACGAAGAAGGGGTCCGTGCAACCTGGCACTTCCTCCACAGCTCCACATGCACTGCACTCATTCCAGCACACCACATCCTGGGTCATTGACTCTCCTTCAAGCACAACAAAACGATTGACATAGCAACATCCGTTGGGAGCTCCTTCGTCGTATGTGGTCAGAACACAGCTGCCCTCTGGCTCGAGGTCTTCCTGATCTAACCAGGCACCAATGGCAAACTTGTACTCCAAGGTATCTCCGGTCAAAGGCAGTGTCAATTCGTACACTCCATCTCCATCGTCATCAGACATGGGAGCGCAGTCGCCACACCACCCATTGAATTCACCATTCAAGGTGACAGAGCTGAAGGGTCCATCGTAGCCCGCCATGTCGACTTGGAAAGTGACATTGGTGGGAGGTACATCGTTGCATGTACCATCACATGTGCCATAGTAATCGTTCGTGGTGGAACCAGCCTCTGTGGTGCGGTTCGCATATCCATTGAAGTCGGTGATGGGTGCACAAGATGCACCGTCGACCATGTCATTGACCAAGTTTTCCTGGTCCGCAAATCCATTGATGGCGTATTTGTACTCCACAGTGCCCGTCAACTCTTCAACGGTCACGCTGTAAATGCCGTCTCCGTCAAGATCGGTGAGCGTGTTGTAGGTGTCATTGGCGCACCATCCGCACCAAGGACCAGTCACGAACAAATTGTCAAAACCACCTGGGATGCATGCCACATCCACATTGAAAGTGGTGCCTGTCCCCGCACAAGAGCTGCCGTCGCCTCCACAAACGCCACAAGCGTCCAATTGGAGACAAGAACCGTCATCCACAGTGGCATCAGCGTCGTAGTTGCATGCCGATGCATCTGTGCAGCCTGTCTCGTCGCCACCTCCATCGCCACATGGCGAGCAAGAGTTGTAGACATTGGAGATGTTGCCATCTCCTTGGTTCCACTGGCGGTTGGCATAAGTAGCGTCGTCTGTGATGGGCGCACAACCCAAGCCAATGATGTTCTCCTGAACGCCATCTACCACCCACAGGTACTCAAAACTTGAAGAAACACCTGGCAAAAGCACCGAGTACGTTCCATCTCCGTTGTCAGCAGCAATAGGGCCTCCCAAGGGGTCCCAGCCCCACCAGGGACCAGTCATGCGTACTTCTGTCGCACCTGATTCGCAGACCTCAACACTCAAGGTGACATCGTACGAGCAACCGCCGTTGTCCACCTCGGCATCAGCGTTGTAGTTGTTCGCAGTTTCATCCGTGCAGCCTTCCAGAACACTGGGACATCCGTCGCAGTAATTGTAGATGTCTGATGGGTTCGCATCGCCCACATTCCATTGGCGGTTGGCGTAGTTCACACCATCCGTAATGGGCGCACAGCCCTGACCGATGATGTTCTCAGTACCGCTGTTGACCACCCACAGGTATTCGAAGCTCTCTGAGACATCTGGCAACAC
>CALKGQ010000004.1 GCA_938085425.1 uncultured Flavobacteriales bacterium | reverse complement strand
AGTGCCAGCGGACTACACCAGCGAGTGCTCGGACGACTTGATCCTCGACGACGCAACAGCATCTGACAACTGTGGTGAGGTCACCATTGAAGTGTCCAGCGAAACAACCACTGGCGATGCCGCGGGCAACTACGTCATCGTGCGCACCTTCACAGCAACAGACGATGCGGGCAACAGCTCCTCGGCGCAGCAGACCATCACGGTGCAAGACACAACTGCGCCTGAGTTCACATTCGTCCCCACAGGGTTTGAGGTGAGCTGCAGCTCTGAGTTGCCTGAGACATTTGACATGGCTGAAGCCACAGACCTATGTGGAACGGTCCTTGTTGACTTGGCCTTCGCGGAAATTCTTGGCGAGGATGGTGCATACATCTTGAATTTGATTTATACCGCAACGGATGAAGCCGGCAACAGCACGTCGCAGACGGTGCAAGTGAATGTCGGAGACACCGTGCCAGATGGAGACTGTGACTGTGATGGCAACCAATTGGACGCAATCGGAGTCTGCGGCGGGGATTGCCTGGTGGACTCAGATGGAGATGGTATTTGTGACCTTTTCGAGGTCTTTGGTTGCACAGATGCAGAAGCCTGCAACTTCGATCCAGACGCCACGCAAAACGATGGCTCATGCGAATTCCCTGACTTTGGGTACGGATGTGACGGTGAATGCCTGGAGGATGTCAACGAAAATGGCATCTGCGACATTTTCGATGTGCAGGGCTGCACGGATCCCAACAATCCTGGATACAATCCAAATGCAACGTTGGAAGATGGAAGTTGCTTGGTGGGTGGATGTTTGATCCCATCAGCGTGCAACTACACACCTGAAGCGGATTACCAAATTCTTGGATTCTGTGACTTGATCAGCTGCACAGGTTGTACGGACAGCGATGCCTGCAACTACGACGACGAAGCCACCCAAGATGATGGAAGCTGTGAGCTTCCAGAAGACGGGTTGGATTGTGATGGAGCGTGCTTGAACGATGCGGATGAAGATGGTGTATGTGATCAGGATGAGTTTGGTGGCTGTACGGACCCGACCAACCCCAGCTACAACCCATTTGCGACAGACGACAACGGCAGTTGTTTGATTGGAGGCTGCTCTTTGCCATTTGCTTGCAACTATGACGACCAGGTAGACTACTTGATTTTTGCCGATTGTGATTTCGCTTCTTGTGCAGGATGTACGGACCCATTGGCCTGCAACTACGATGGAGATGCCACCTTGGACGACGACAGTTGTGCATTGCCAGAAGATGGGCTTGACTGCGAGGGTGCATGTTTGAACGATGCTGACGAGGATGGTGTCTGTGACGACGATGAGGTCTTCGGGTGCACCGACCCAACCAACCCAGGATTCAATCCTGGTGCCTCGGAAGATGACGGAAGCTGTTTGCTTCCTGGGTGTATCATTCCTGGATCTTGCAACTTCAATCCTGAAGCGGATTACCTGGACATCACGCAATGTGATTTCACCAGCTGCGTGGGTTGTTTGGACCTGAATGCCTGCAACTACGATGCAGGAGCCACCATCGGAGACAGCAACCAATGCACCTATCCAGCGTCGAGCTATGTGGATTGTGATGGGGTTTGCTTGAATGACAACGATTCAGATGATGTTTGTGACGAAGACGAGGTGTTTGGCTGCACCGATGACGAGGCGAGCAA
Source organism: uncultured Flavobacteriales bacterium (assembly GCA_938085425.1). GTDB lineage: Bacteria > Bacteroidota > Bacteroidia > Flavobacteriales_D > Sanyastnellaceae > UBA11663. The sequence goes on along the minus strand of CALKGQ010000004.1, from coordinate 132,107 downwards.
CTACAACCCACAAGCAACAGAGGACAATGGCACCTGTGACTTTGCTTCTCTGGGTGGATGCAACCTTCCTTTCGCTTGCAACTACGACCCTTCTGCAGATTTTTATCTGCCAGGAAGTTGTGATTTCACCTCGTGCTTCAATGTTGTATTTGATGGCCTTTGTGAAAACCCTGCCGCCTGCAACTTTGAGGAAGAGGGAGAATGCGACTTTGTTGGTTGTTTGGTCCTTGGATGCACAAGCTTGGGGGCTTGCAACTACGAGCCCGAAGCCACAACCAACGACGGCTCGTGTGAATTTGTCACTTGCATCGGTTGCACCAACCCTTCTGCATGCGACTTCAACCCCGAAGCGACCATCGCCGGACAATGCGACTATTTCACCTGCGTTGGGTGCACCGATGAGTCCGCGGACAATTACGATCCCGAGGCTTTGATTGATGCCATCTGCTATTTCGATGGTTGCACTATCCCAGGTGCCTGCAACTTTGATGCAACGGCAAACAACAACGACGGGTCCTGTGACTTCAACAGCTGCACGGGTTGTCAAAATCCATCTGCATGCAATTTCAATGCAGACGCCATTTACCCTGGCACCTGCAGCTTCCCACAGGTTGGGTTTGACTGCAACGGTTCATGCCTGGACGAGGACGGGGACAATGTTTGTGATGTGAACGAAGTAGAGGGTTGCACGGACGAGGAAGCCATCAACTACGATCCAGAGGCCACTGACAACGATGGTTCGTGCATTGCCACCATCCTCGGATGTTTGGACTTCTCTGCCTGCAATTACAATCCTGAGGCCAACACCAATGACGGGTGTGAGTTTGAATCTTGTCAAGGTTGTTTGGCGGTGTCAGCTTGCAACTATGATTCTGAGGCCATTTACCCTGGCCCTTGCACGTTCCCAGAACCAGGTTTTGATTGCGAAGGAAACTGCTTGTTTGACTCCGACGAAGACGGAATTTGCAACGCAGATGAAGTGGACGGATGCACTGATGACACGGCCTCCAATTATAATCCCGAAGCCACAGAGGATGACGGTTCTTGTTTGGCGGAAGTGGAAGGCTGCACCGATCAAGCAGCCTGCAACTACGACGACGAAGCAACCCAGGATGATGGAAGTTGTGAAACCAACTCATGTGCAGGGTGTCTAAGCCAGACAGCTTGCAACTACGACGAAGATGCCATCTACGCAGGCGAATGTGAATTCCCAGAAGATGGCTTCGATTGCGACGGGAATTGCATTGCAGATGCTTGCGGCGGATGTCTTGTCGAAGAGGCTTGCAACTACAACCCAGGGGCCACGTTCGACGACGGTTCATGTGAATTTGTTTCCTGTCTGGAGTTCGGATGTACCGACCCTTCAGCGTGCAACTACGACGAGGAAGCGGCCTTCGAAGATGGATCGTGTATCTATGCAGAATTCCCCTACGACTGCGAAGGAGAGTGCCTGAACGATGACGACGGCGACGGTGTATGTGATGAATTTGAGGTGTTTGGCTGCACAGACAGCGAAGCCTGCAACTACACAGAAGGCGCCACCAACGACGATGGCACTTGCGCGTACGACTGCTTGGGATGTACCATTGAAGGTGCTTGCAACTACGACCCAAGTGCTTCCATTGACGATGGCTCCTGTGACTTCACGTCTTGCGTGGTGTTCGGTTGTACTGAAGAAGGAGCTTGCAACTTCGATCCAGAAGCAGAAATCAACGATGGCAGCTGTGACTTCCTCTCTTGTGCGGGCTGCACGGATGCTGAAGCATGCAACTATGACGACACCGCAACCATTGACAACGACACTTGCACCTTCCCAGAAGAGGGACTTGATTGTGACGGCAACTGTCTAGCTGATGAAGATGGAGACGGGGTCTGTGATGCCGATGAAATTGCCGGTTGTACCGATGGTTGCGCATGCAACTACAACCCAGATGCCACTGATGAAGATGATTCGTGTTTCTTCGAAGGATGCAGCGGCTGCATTTATGCCACAGCCATGAACTACGAGGAAGATGCTTTGTTCGACGATGGCTCGTGCCTGTTCCAAGGGTGCATGGACGAGGATTATGCCAACTACAACCCGGTTGCCAATTTCGAAGGAGAAAACGACTGCTCCAATGCCCCTGTCAATGCTGACTTCAACACTGATGGCATGGTTCAACTGGCGGATTTGTTGGCCTTCCTGTTGGCTTATGACACCGCCGGGCCTGTATGGGGCATGCAGCCTTGGATTGTGGAGGCATGTGAGGCGACCGCATTCACAGATGAACAACTCCTGGCCACCGTGTCCCCATGTCAAGGAGACGATTGTTGTGGTGCTGAAGGGTGCATTTACAGTGCAGCCCTGAACTACGACGCAGATGCGGACCAAGACAGTGGCTTTTGTCTCTTCCCTGGCTGCATCGACGAGGAAGCCGTCAATTTTGATGGACTCGCCAATGTCGACGACGGCACATGCTCCTACCAACCTTGCCCCGACTTCAATGGAGACGGATTGGTTCAGGTGGAAGACCTCATGAACTTCCTCCTTGTTTGGGGTACTGTCTACGATTGATTGCATAGCATCGAATCCTGAATCTCAAAGCGGGGCCATGATGGCCCCGCTTTTTTCATTCGGTTGTTGGGGGTGACGTACTTTTGTCATTCCATGGGTGCAACAGAAATCGTCTTCATTTTCGTGGTGTACCTGCTGCTCTTTGGGGCCAAGGGCATTCCTTCATTGGCCAAAACCATGGGAGAAGCCGTGCGCACTTTTCGCAGCGCGACCGAGGACATCCAACGCGAAATCTTGGCAGAAGACTCGCCCAAACGCGGGGATTTTGGGTCGGTGAAGCAAACCCGACAGTCGCCGAAACAAGCGAAAAAGGAAGATTCAAGCAACCCCAACATGGGCGATGGCCCGTTGGATGATTCATTGAACACATGACTTGGTTGTGGTTCATCGGCGGATTGGTCGTCTTGATCCTGGGCGGCGAGTTGCTCGTGCGGAATGCTTCCGCCCTGGCGCTCAAGGCGAACGTCCCCCCTCTCCTCGTGGGCCTCACCATTGTGGCCATGGGCACAAGTGCTCCCGAGTTGTTTGCCTCTCTTCAAGCTTCTTGGAATGGTGACGGTGCCATCGCCGTGGGCAATGTGTTGGGCTCCAACGTGGCCAATCTCGGCTTGGCGCTTGGTTTGACCGTGCTGGTGAGAACCGTTCATGTCCAATGGTCAGAACTAAGGATCCATTGGTGGGTCATGATTCTGGCTTCTGTCATCTTCATGCTGGAGGCATGGGACTTGACACTCGGGGCTTGGGATGGAGGCTTTTTGTTGCTGGGTGCGTCGCTTTATTTGGGAGGCCAGATCATGTTGGCCCGAAGACATGCACAACAGGGTCAAGCCCAAGATCCAGCTGTGGAAGACTTGATGGATGAAGCGGGAGATGCCTCCAAATCCTACGCCCTTCTTGCTCTGCTCTTGACGGTGGGCTGTGTGGCCTTGTATTGGGGCTCGGATGTCTTCGTGACCTCGGCGAAGCAAATTGCGATGGATTGGGGGGTCAGCACCCATGTCGTGGGCGTCACCGTGGTGGCCTTTGGCACGAGTGTGCCAGAAATTGCTGCGTCCTTGACCGCCGCATTGCGAGGCAACAGCGCCTTGAGCATCGGGAATTTGGTGGGCTCCAACATCCTGAATCTGTTTCTGGTGTTGGGCGCCACAGCCTCCTCCGCACCGCTTGCCGTGAGCGAAGTCGTGCCTGCGCACGACATGTGGTGGATGTTGGGTGCTGCCCTGCTTTTGGCCCCCATGATCCTGCTCACCAAGGGCAAGCTTGGACGTGGAGCAGGCGTCGTGTACATCGCGGTCTACGTTGCCTATGTCTGGCTCGTTGTGTTGCATGGTTGAACGCATGACGGGGCAGACGGACATTCTATTGGCGGAAGGCCCAAGGCGCTGCGTGGTGCACAGAGGAGCCTTCCAAACACTTGATGTGACGAAGTGGTGGGAAACCGTAGGGCAATCCGGTGAAGGGTGGCGTCAAAACGACATCCGTGTTTTTGGCCGATGGCACAAAGAACCGCGGCTGACAGCGTGGTGGGGGCCCTCCTACCAATACGCCACGGTCCAATGGCCCGCCAGGCAATGGGATGGGCCATTGGAGACCCTTGCCCGAGATGTGCAGCAATGCGCGGGTGCGACCTACAACGCCGTGTTGGTCAACGGCTACCGCAATGGACAGGACGCCATGGGCTGGCACCGGGACAACGAGCCTGAAATCGACACGTCGAGCATCGGCAGTTTGAGTTTGGGCGCCAGCCGAACGTTCAAAATTCGGGACCGGAGAACTTCAGAGGTGCTGAACATCGAACTTCATCATGGGGACCTTCTGCTCATGGAACATCTCCAAGAAGACCACGAGCACAGCGTTCCACGTCGCAAAAGAGTACAGGAACCACGCTTGAATTTCACGTTCCGGCGTTTGGTCTGAGTGTTACCTTCGCAGCATGTCTGTGCACAAACAAGCCAAGCGCATCACCACACAGGTGCTGCATGAAATGAAGCAGAGCGGAGAGAAGATCGCCATGCTCACTGCCTACGACTACACCATGGCCACCGTGGTGGACCAAGCTGGAGTGGACATCATTTTGGTAGGAGACAGCGCCTCCAATGTCATGGCGGGCCATGAAACCACCCTCCCCATCACCTTGGACCAAATGATCTACCACGCACAAGCCGTGGTGCGTGCAGCCAAGCGCGCTTTGGTCGTGGTCGACTTGCCGTTTGGAACGTACCAAGGAAATTCAAAAGAAGCCTTGAACAGTGCCATCCGCATCATGAAAGAAAGCGGCGCCCATGCCGTCAAGCTGGAAGGAGGGCGAGAAGTACGAGAGAGCATTGAGCGTATCCTGTCGGCAGGCATCCCCGTCATGGGGCATTTGGGGTTGACTCCCCAGTCCATTTACAAGTTTGGGACGTACACCGTCAGGGCGAAAGAGGAGGAAGAGGCCCGTCATTTGATGGAGGATGCCCAAATGTTGAACGACATCGGTTGTTTTTCCATCGTCTTCGAAAAGATCCCTGCACATCTTGCAGGCAAAGTGACTGAGGCTGTCGCCTGCCCCACCATTGGCATTGGCGCTGGTGCGTCATGCGATGGACAAGTCCTCGTCTTGCATGACATGTTGGGCATCACCCAAGCGTTCTCGCCGCGCTTTCTGCGACGCTATTCCGACTTGGGGGACCAAATGCTGAGCGCCATCCGTCAATATGTGACCGACGTCCGCGCAGTGGACTTTCCCAACGACACGGAGCAGTACTGATGGCAGAGGGCAGTGGCAGCAAGGCGGGACCACGCCCGCAGCGAAACGATGGAACTTTCCATCGCTTCGTCAAGCCTCCCAAGGCACCCATTGTCCACAGCACCAAAGACAACCTTCAGGTTCTTTACGAAGACAACCACATTGTGGCGGTCAACAAGCGCAGCGGCGACGTGGTGCAAGGCAGCGGCACAGGCGAAGCGAGTTTGTGTGAAGTGGTGGCGGAATACGTGGCCCAGAAATACAACAAACCAGGGAAGGCATACATCGGCACCGTCCATCGCTTGGACCGTCCCGTCAGTGGGGTGATTCTCTACGCGCGGACAAGCAAGGCCCACAAGCGACTCAGCACCATGTTCCGTCACAGGGAAATGCAAAAAACGTATTGGGCCGTGGTCAAACCTGCCCCGCCCGAGCAGGAAGGACACGTGGTGAACCACCTGGTGAAAAATGAAAAGCTGAACAAGAGCTTTGCCCATGAGCACCCTGCAGAAGGGCGAAAGGAGTGCGAATTGATGTACGAGCTCCGAGGAAAATCAGACCACTACGCCTTTGTCGAGGTCTTCCCCAAAACGGGACGGCACCACCAAATTCGGGCCACCATGGCGCAACTCGGATGCCCCATCAAAGGCGATGTGAAGTACGGTGCACGCCGGACCAATGACAACGCTTCCATCCACCTGCACGCCCGCCGGATTGACTTCATCCACCCCGTGAAGCGGGAGACAGTCTCCATCCTTGCCCCACCTCCTGACGACGTTCTCTGGGATGCCTTTGTGTCCATGGAGCGTGGGATGCGCCATTGAGCGGACCACCAAGTCAGGCAGAGCTTGGTGGAGGACGCGTTGACAAGTTTTGGAACTCGTGGCGGCCCATCGAGGGCGTTGGGCGACGGGGGAAGCGTATTTTTGGGGCTCAGAATTGACCCCCATTTGACTTCACCATGAGCACACCCGAACACCACCGCTGCCTGATTGTAGGTTCAGGCCCCGCAGGATACACTGCCGCGATTTATGCGGCACGCGCCGACATGAAGCCTGTCTTGTACCAAGGACAGCAGCCAGGCGGACAATTGACAGAGACCACAGAAGTGGACAATTTCCCTGGCTACCCTGCGGGCATCAATGGTCCTCAAATGATGAAGGACTTGGAGGACCAAGCCACCCGCTTCGACACCGATGTGCGTTATGGCTGGGTCACCAAGGTGGATTTCAGTGGTCCCGTGCACAAAATTTGGGTCGGCGACAACCAAGAAACTGAAATCCACGCGGACAGCGTGATCATCAGCACAGGTGCCTCTGCCAAATGGTTGGGATTGGAAAGTGAACTCCGGTTGCGCGATGCAGGCGGAGGGGTCAGTGCTTGCGCCGTGTGCGACGGGTTCTTCTACCGTGACCAAGAAGTGGTCATCGTAGGTGCCGGAGACAGTGCGTGCGAAGAAGCGAGCTACCTGGCCAAACTCTGCACCAAGGTGACCATGCTGGTGCGTCGAGATGAAATGCGCGCCTCCAAGGCCATGCAGCACCGTGTGAAGAACATGGAGAACATTGAGATTTTGTTCAACAGTGAAACCGTCGAAGTCATGGGCGCTGAGGCTGTGGAAGGCGTCAAAGTCAAGAACAACCAAAGTGGCGCAGAACACGTGGTGCCAGCGACCGGCTTCTTCGTGGCCATTGGCCACAAACCCAACACCGATGTGTTTGCGGACTTTCTGACCCTGGACGACCAAGGCTACATCGTCAACGCCGAGCCTGGAACCAGCAAAACCAACATCGAAGGTGTTTTTGTCAGTGGGGATGCGGCCGACAAGGTCTACCGTCAAGCCATCACCGCAGCCGGAACAGGTTGCATGGCCGCCTTGGACGCAGAACGCTACCTCGCCGCCCGAGGCATCCACTGATGGCACACAAGGGCACACAGCATGCCCTGCATTGGTGGACCAAGGCTACGGGGATGCTGCTCATTTGTGGCTTGGCCGCATGTGCATCTTCTGCCGAGCCTGAGGTCCCCCTCCCTCTCACCGTGGATGAATCCGTTGCGGTCACTGTTCAGGTCCCTCCCCTTTCCGAATTGTTGGGCCTGGTGGAACCGGCCAATGACACTGCCTTCCTTGAAATTCCTTCCCGCCAATCGAGCCGTTCAGGTTTGTTTTTGAGACGGGAGGCTTGTGAAGCCTTTGTCGCCATGCACGATTCTGCGGCACGGACTGGCGTCGCTTTGACCGCTTTGAGCGCCACCAGGCCGTTTGGCCACCAAGCCTCGATCTGGAACCGAAAGTGGAACCGCCCCCAAGCCATGGGAATGGCCCCTGTGGAGCGGGCCCGTCACATCCTTAGATTCAGCTCGATGCCCGGGAGCAGCCGTCACCATTGGGGAACCGATGTCGACATGGTCAGCCTCGAACCCGAGGACTTCCTGTCGGGCGAGGGACAGCGCGCGCTCGAATGGCTTCGCAGCCATGCCGCCGGGTTTGGTTTTGTCGAAGTGTACACCCCCGATCCCGACAGGCCTGGGTACCAACCTGAAGCCTGGCATTGGAGTTACATGCCTTTGGCGGGACCTTTCCTCGACGCCATCAACGCCGCCCAAGCCGATGGAACCTTCCCTCCTTTTTCTGGATTCGACGGCGCACATACCGCCGACAGCCTCTTCATTTTGGACCACTACATCAATGGGATTTCCAGCACAGGTTGGAATCCAGCCGGGGGATTGTAAGTTGAGGCTCCAAACCCGCCCTTGCCATGTCTGAACCACGCTTTTCCCTTTCCCAAGCCTCCCTGCTCCGACACGGCATTTTGGGCTATTGGACCATTTTTTGGCTGTTCAACGTCCTGGACAAAATCATCGGTGGGGCCCACTTTCTGTGGGTGGGACGGGACCGTTTTGCCCAGTTCCAAAAGTACTTCGCCTCCGCAGGCTTGGAAGCTGCGTGGGTGGCCAACGCCGGGTTGATGGTGGCAGGTGCTTTGGAAGTGTTCGCCTTGGTTTTCTTTGCCTGGGCTTGGTGGCATTTGGCCCAAAAACGACGTGACGCCGCCCATTCATGGTGCTTGATGGGGATCGTCCTGACCATGCTCACGTTCACCTTTTTCTCCATTGGAGACCATCTTTTTGGGGATCGCTTCGAACTGCTAGAGCACACCTTGTTTTGGTTTGTCACGCTGCTCTCGTGGGTGCTGTACCATCGCATCGACGATTTGCCCGCTCCCGAGCATGGATGGAACCGAAGCGAGTGGTGGCCTGGGGCGGCCATGGCGGCTGTGCTCATCGCGGTCACGACCTTGTCCATCTTTAGTTACAACCGGGACCATTTCGACAGGCGGACCTCTGCGCTGACCGCGCAGGAAGTGGGGGACCACTTGTACAAGGTGTCGTTCCCCTTTTTGGGAGGCAGCACAGTGTTTGAAGGCACCTTGGCAAAGTTCAAATCCGAACACCCCGACGAGTCCATCCGGCACATCTACACCGTGCCCAAACCGCTCCGTTTGAAAAAGGCGGACGCCCTCATTTTTTACATCGCCACAGAAGACGCGCCATGAAAGAACGTCAACTCCTTCGTTTTTCAGTCTTGGTGTTCTGGACCTTGTTTTGGGGCTTGAGCGTCGTCGACAAGATCATTCCCGACGTCCAGCATCTTTGGGTCGGCAAAGACTTCTTCGCCCTGTTCGTGAAGTTCTTTGGCTCGTTGGGCCTCAAGGACCCGTTGTTTGCCACCGTTGCCCTTGCGGGGGTCTCCGGGCTGGAAGTCTTGAACTTCATGTGCTACGTCCTCGCGATGGTGGGCTTTGCCAAAGGCGACGATCAACGCACAGAGGCGTGGTTCTTTCGAGGGGCCTTTGCTTCCATGTCTTTGTTCGCGCTGTTCTCCATTGCAGACCAAGTGTTTGGGGACCGTTTTCAACTGTTGGAGCACGGCCTGTTTTGGTTGGTGCTGCTTGCTTCGTGGGTGGTCTTCAGGTTCTTTTCTCCAGAGAAAAATCGACCGATCGCATTGCGCGGCACGCCTGGATGGGCAGGGGCGCTTGTGGTCGGCACGGCCCTCACTGTGGCCACGTCCTGGTCCATCCTCGACTTTTCCTCGGAGACATTTGCCTTGGTCGAACTCCCTGTGGAAGGCAAGGAGGTCGTGGAGGGGGTTTGGAAATTTGACTTCCCCTTTTTGGCGGACAAAATCGTTTGGGAGGCAACGGTGAATGCCTTTGTGGAGGCACATCCTGAACTTGATGTCACGTACATCTACACCGGTCCGTCGGAACTGAACTCGAAGAAGAAGACGCACCTTCTTTTGTACGTGTTCACGGAAGAGCGGTGATGGGATGTTTGCGCCGGCGGCGGAGCCGCGGCGCAAGAATGACGGGGCGGCAGTCCCACTCCAACAAGCTTGCCCTCTCCGCGATGCGGAGGGGGCACTTTCTTTTTGGGCCCAGCCTTGCACTCAAGCATTTTGCTTGGCGCCGGCTTTTTCCCAAAAAGAAAGCCCCGCACTCTCGTGCGGGGCTTGTTGGGTGGGTGGCTAATGGGATTTGAACCCACGACCCTCGGTACCACAAACCGATGCTCTAACCAACTGAGCTATAGCCACCATGTCCTTTGGATGGTCCGAAGACCACGCAGAGGGTGCGCAAAGATATTGAAGTCCTTTTGAAAACCAACCGCTTCATTTGGGACTTCTTTGCCACCTTTGGACCATGTCTGACCGTCTCCACGTTTTGCACGTCGCCAGCTGGTTTCCCTCGGAGGTCCACCCCAGCCTCGGAAACTTCGTGGAGAGACACATTGACGCCATCAACACAAGGCACGATGCGGAAGTCTGGGCACCGATTCCAGTGCGGGGAAGCACAGGACAGCTTCACAAAATGAGGGTGCACAACGGCGAAGAAAGACGAACGCTCGGTGAGGTGGAATGGACGGTGCATCGCGCGTACCATGAGGCCACCCGGCCACAATTGCTTGGGGTGGCCAGGTCCATTGCGGGCTGTGCTGGGGGCATGGAGAGAACCCCCGACTTGGTCCATCTGCATGTGGCCTACCCTGCCGGGCCTGCTGCCGTGGCTTGGGCGAAGAAATGGAAGGTGCCTGTGGTGCTCACCGAGCATTGGACGGCCTACCATGACCCCTCTTCCCTGCCTTGGTGGCGCAGAAGGGTGGTGAAAGATGTCCTGCGCAACGTGGACGCTTGCTGTCCTGTGACATCGGACTTGGGGCGCGCCATGACCCAGTGGGGGGTGCCTCAGGAGGCGATCCATGTCGTGCCCAACGTGGTCGACACCGAGCGCTTTCAACCTGCCCCCATGGAAACACTCTCAGGGGTGCCTGTGGGGCAAGCCCGAAGAAAGATGGAAGGACACGGCGTGGAGAAATTGCTCCACGTGAGTTCCATGAATGACGACCAAAAGAACATTTCAGGACTGCTCGAAGCCTTGGTCCCCACCTTGGAAAAGCGGCCGCGTTGGACGGCCACCTTCGTGGGAGGAGAAACCGCCAATCTCGGAGCATTCCAAGCATCGGTGAAGGCCAAGGGCATGGGCGAACGCATCACCTTCACAGGCCCTCTTTCCTCTGAGGAAGTTGCTGGCCAAATGCAGCAGCACGACGTCTTGATGCTCAACAGCCGCATCGAAAATTTTCCGTGCGTCCTCCCCGAGGCTTGGGCCACCGGCCTTCCCGTGATGAGCACCGATGTCGGCGGCATCTCAGAGCATTTGCCCAAGGGCCTTGGGTCACGTGGCTTTCTTTTGGTGCCGCAGGCAACTGCTGAAGAATGGGATGCAGCTTGGACCCAAGTCGCGGGCGCGGAATGGGACGCCAAAGCCATACGCGACTATGCCACGGAGCATTTTAGTGTGGACGCCGTCGCCCAAGCCTACGACCGGGTGTACCGCCAAGTACTCAAGGCCTGAAGGCCACTTTTAAAGGGGGCAGGGCAGGTCAGGTCAAATCAAGTCCAGAAGCGATTCGGTGCCAACGGGCCGGCGCACTTCAAATCCTTCTCCGTGCTTGAATCCAGCTGGACGCCCCATGGATGTGGCACGTCCACGCACATGGTCCATGAATTCAGGGGAACTGATGGGGGTCTCGGGCTCCGTGGATTGCGGGTCGTGGAATTGGGAGGCATAGGCCATCACCGCCTTGAACTTGGTCTCCAAATGTCCTTCAATGTTGACGACCACGTCCGGGACACGGTCCTGGTCCTGGATGAAATGGTACACCGCACGGGGGCGCCAGGGCATCTCCGGTGCAGCCTCCGAGCCTGTCTCAATTTTCACAAGCCCAGATAGAAATGCCGCACGGGCCACAAGGGCCGCGGCCCTTCCATGGTCGGGATGTCGATCGTTCAAGGCGTTGGCGATCACCACAGAGGGTTGCAACCGACGGATCGCAGAAATGACCTTCCGCAAACTTTCGTCGTTGACTTCAAAAAAACCATCCGCAAGCCCCAAATTTTCGCGGTGCGAAACCCCGAGGATGTCTGCGGCAGCAGCCGCTTCCGCTGCACGAATCTCCGCCGAACCCCTGGTGCCAAGTTCCCCCCTCGTCAAGTCCACAATGGCACAGGACTTGCCTTCCGCCGCAAGTTTGGCCAAGGTTCCACCTGCGGACAATTCCACATCGTCGGGGTGGGCTCCAAACGCCAGAACGTCCACTTGTGCAGTTGAATGGCTCATGGCACAAAGGTACTCTGCCCTTCCCAAGCCCCCGCGCAAGCCTCTTGTTCTCGAATTTATTTCACTCATCCCAATATTTGGGCGCTCTGTTCCCCCTACCTTGTGAAAGCGTTCAATGAACATCGCACCAACGCACGTGGTTGTACCTGGCAACCAAAAGGAATTCCATGGACCAATCTTCATCTCCAAACCGCGACGTACTGGTGCTGGGCGCTGGCTTTGCAGGGCTCGCCACGGCTACGTATTTGGCCAAAGCGGGCCACCGCGTCCGAGTGCTGGAGCGCCACGACACCCTTGGAGGCCGGGCACGGAAGTTTGAAGCGGAAGGATTCACCTTTGACATGGGGCCCAGTTGGTATTGGATGCCCGACGTGTTCGAGAGGTACTTCGAAGACTTTGGTGCAGACGTGAACGAGGAGATGAACCTGGTGCGTTTGGATCCCTCCTACACGGTTTGGTTTGACGATGGGCCGCTGCAAATCCCAGCCGGCTTGAACGCATTGGCCACCGTCTTCGAGTCCATTGAAACAGGCGCAGGCAAAAAGCTCCGCGACTTCATGGCGGAAGCGGAAGTCAAGTACAACATCGGCATGAGCAAGTTTGTCACCAAGCCTGCCCACAACGCCCTCGAGTTTGCGGAATGGCAAACCGTGGTGGATGCCACGCGACTCTCCTTGTTCACGTCTTTCAGCACCTTCGCCCGCAAGCATTTCTCCCATCCCAAGCTGCTCCAGATCATGGAGTTTCCGGTGCTTTTCTTGGGGGCCAAACCTGAAGACACGCCCGCGCTTTACAGCTTGATGAACTATGCCGACACCTGCTTGGGGACGTGGTACCCCATGGGCGGCATGAATGAAATTGTGCAGGCCATGGTGCGCGTGGCAGAACGACAAGGTGTTGAATTCCAATGCAATGCGGAAGTAACGGCCATCTTGGACGAGGGCTCAAGGGCTTCGGGGGTGAGGTTGGCCGACGGCACGACCATGGAGGCGGCGGCCGTGGTGGCCACCGGCGACTACCACCATGTGGAGCAAACCCTGCTTCCCGCCAAATGGCGACGCTACGACGAGGCCTATTGGGACAAGCGTACCATGTCACCCAGCTCCTTGCTTTACTACGTAGGGCTGGACACGAAGGTGCCCGAATTCCAGCACCACAACCTGTTTTTCGACACCCCGTTTGGGCCCCACGCCACCACCATCTACGACAGCCATTCTTGGCCCGTCGATCCACTGTTTTACGTAAGCGCCCCCTCGCGCACCGACCTGTCGGTGGCGCCTGAAGGCTGCGAGAACCTCTTCTTTCTGATTCCACTCGCCCCAGGCTTGGAGGAGCAAGGGAATGAGCGAGATCGGTACTTTGAGGAGATCATGACGCGTTTGGAAACCCATCTCGGCCGCGACTTGCGTCCCCATGTCATCTACTCGAGGAGCTTCGCCCACCGTGAATTTGAGAAAGAGTATTCGAGCTACAAAGGCAATGCCTATGGCTTGGCCAACACCTTGCGTCAAACCGCGTTTTGGAAACCAAAAATGCGGAGCAAGCTTCCAGGATTGCACTTCGCAGGTCAACTCACCACACCCGGGCCGGGAGTGCCCCCCAGCTTGATTTCAGGGGAAGTTGCTTCCAGAGAGACTTCCAAGTACCTGCACCGCCAAGGCATCCTGCCTGAGGCTGCATCGCAAGTCGATTTGTCCGTTGAACATGAACACGCTTCGCGCGGTTAATTCACCGTCATGGACGCTCTGAAACTTTACGACAACGTGGCCGCGGAATGCGCAAAAAGCACCACCAAGGCTTACAGCACCAGTTTCTCCTTGGGGATCCGCTTTTTGGCACCATCCCTTCGCGAAGCCATCTACAACATCTACGGATTCGTGCGCTATGCAGACGAAATTGTGGACACGTTGCACGGGCCGCAACAATCGGCCATGTTTGCCCGGTTCAAGGAGGACACGTACTGGGCACTTGAACACGGCATGAGCAGCAACCCCATCTTGCATGCTTTTGCCAAGACCTACCAGACCTACAACATTGAACAGGAGCACGTCGACTTGTTTTTGCGTTCCATGGAGTGGGACTTGGACAAAACCGCGTACGACCGCGAGAGCTATGACGACTACATCGTGGGCTCTGCAGAGGTGGTGGGTTTGATGTGCTTGCACGTCTTCGTCTTTGGCGACCGAGCCACCTATGAGCGTTTGTTGCCCAATGCCAGAAGCTTGGGCGCTGCCTTCCAAAAGGTGAATTTTTTGAGGGACTTGAAGGACGATTTTGAGGACAAGGGCAGGATTTACTTCCCTGGGGTCGACATGTCGGCCTTCAATGCCGGTGCCAAAACACAAATCGAAGCAGAAATTGCCGCTGACTTCCGTCATGCCTACCAAGGCATTGTGAAGCTGCCCAAGGAAAGCCGACTCGGCGTGTACGTCGCCTATGTCTACTACCAGCGGTTGTTCCAAAAAATCGCGGCCTTGCCCTCCAACAGGATCATGGAGGAGCGTGTGCGGATCCCCAACCGCAGAAAAGCCACCTTGTTTGTAGGCTCTTACCTGCGCCACAGCTTCAACCTTCTCTGATTCGAGATGAGCGGCACGTTGCGCTGGGTCTGGACTGTGTTGGGCATCGTATCGTGGTCCCTCGCCTTCTCGCAATCCTCCCCTTCCGTGCTTGCCGAATGGCGTGCATTGTACCGTCAGGCGGCACTGAGCCAAAGCGCAGGCCCCATGGCCCAGTCCATGGCGATGGCTTGCGAACAACAGCCTTCCAATGACCAAGCCCTTGGCTTCCATGCTGTGGCGGAATTGATGCTTGCGGAAGAAACTTGGAACCCCATGGACAAACTGCAGCGCTTCAACGAATGGAAGCCCGTGCTTGAAGGGGTGTTGTCGGAGTTGCCCAACGACCCAGACATGGCCCTGTTGCGCTTGGGGGTGCAAGAGCATGTGCCTCTTTTTTTGGACTATCATGACGACATGCCAAGGGACAGGGCTGTCGTGGAACAGGGAATCGACTCAAATCATTGGGCCGAGGACCCCGAGCACCAGCTCTTCGTACAGGAATTTCTCTTGTCCCTCAAGGCCACTCACAACGACCCCAACCCCAAGCGATGAATCCCAAGACGGAATGGGTCGTCCTTGTCGATCCCGAAGACCGCCCTCTAGGCACCATGGAGAAGATGGAAGCCCATCGATTGGGGGTGTTGCACCGTGCCTTCAGCGTGTTTGTCTTCAACAGCAAAGGCCACCTGTTGATCCACCGACGGGCACATGACAAGTACCACAGTGGAGGTCTGTGGACCAACACATGTTGCAGCCACCCCAGGCCTGAGGAGGGTGTCGTCGATGCGGCCCAAAGAAGGTTGATGGAGGAGATGGGCATGCGTTGCCAACTGGAGCCCAAATTCTCATTTGTCTACCGTGCCGACTTGGACCACGGGATGATTGAGCACGAACTGGACCATGTTTTGATTGGCTACAGCGACGTGCCACCGGTGCCCAATCCAGAGGAAGTCTGCGAGACGCTGTACATCCCCATTTCAGAGTTGGAGGCGGACCTCGAAGACCATCCAGAGAAGTACACTGCTTGGTTCAAAATTTGCTTCCCAGAAGTGCTGACCACCCTTTTGCACGCATGAGCCATTCTCAAGTTGTGGTCATTGGAGCAGGAGTCGGAGGACTCGCCACTGCGGTGCGCCTTGCCGCTCGCGGCAATGCTGTCACCGTTTTGGAAGCTTCAGACGAAGTGGGCGGAAAGCTTGCAGAGCATGTGGAGGCTGGCCACCGCTTCGACCGGGGGCCTTCCCTTTTCACCATGCCTGAATTGATGGAAGAACTGGATGCACTCGTACCCCAAGACCTCCCCGGAAGACCGGCTCCCTTTCGCTACAAAACCCTCGACCGAAGCACCCATTATTTTTGGGAAGACGAAGAGGAACCGCTCATCGCTTGGACCGACACCCAAAGGATGGCGACCGACATGGAGCAGCGATGGGGCGTGAAGGCCCAAACGGTGATGGACCACCTCAAGGGAAGCAAGGACGCCTTTGATTTGACGCGCGGTGTGTTTTTGGAACGCAGCCTGCACGAGCGTTCCACCTACCGCACAGGTGCCGCGTGGAGGCTGCTCTCCAGAATTTGGCAGCTGCCCCTTCTCGGGACCATGGCCCAACTCAACCGAAGGAAGCTGAGGCATCCCAAGCTTGCACAGTTCTTCAACCGGTACGCCACCTACAACGGAAGCGATCCCCATCGTGCACCAGCAATGCTCCACGTCATCCCGCATTTGGAGCATGGCATTGGCACCTTTTTGCCTGAAGAGGGCATGCGCGCCATCCCCCTTCATTTGGCGGGTCTTGCCCAAAGTCTTGGGGTGCAGATCTTGACCCAAAGCCCAGCCGACCGAATCCTTCACGATGGCACCCAAGTCACTGGGGTCCTGGACAAACATGGCGTGGAGCATCCAGCCGACCTGGTGGTCAGCAATGCCGATTTGCACCCGACCTACCGCCACCTTCTCCCCGACAGGAAGTCCCCTGAACGGATCCTCAAGCAGGAGCGTTCCACATCAGGCGTCATCTTCTATTGGGGGGTGCGCGGTACGCACGAGGACTTGGGCCTGCACAACATTTTGTTCAGCAAGGACTACCAAGCAGAGTTTGCATCCATCGCCCAAACAGGAAGCCCGGGGGAGGACCCCACTGTGTACATCAACATCACGAGCAAGGAGCTTCCCAAGGATGCGCCGGACGGACATGAAAACTGGTTTGTGCTGATGAACGTCTCCGCCGACCCTTCGCAATGGGGAGAGGAAGCTGTGGCCACACTTCGACGCCAGGTGTTGGCGAAAATCCAACGCACCTTGGGCGTCCGGCCTGACATTGTGTGCGAACAGGTGTTGACCCCAGGAACCATTGAATCGATGACTGGATCGTGGCGCGGGGCCCTCTATGGTGCTTCGAGCAACTCCACGGCGGCAGCTTTTCTGCGGCACAGGAACCGGTCCACCGACCTCCGTGGCCTTTACTTTTGTGGCGGCAGCGTCCATCCGGGAGGAGGCATCCCGCTGTGTTTGCTTGGAGCACGCATCGTGGACGAACTTGCGCACCAAGACCAATGAACCCTTCTTCCAACCATCCCCCCGCGCCACCTTGGTACCGTGCCCCACTGACTTGGGGAATCGTCCTGGTGGTGTTGCATGCGGTCGGCGCCGTAGGTGTGGCCATGGGCCACGCGGACTTGCTCTTGCCCTTCACTCCACTGAACTTGTTGATTTGCGCTGCAATTGTGATGTCGTTCACCGGCGATGAAAGTCCTTGGCGATGGTCCTTGACCATGTTTCTGGGCTTTGGTGTGGAAGTTCTCGGGGTCGCCACCGGACTCCTCTTTGGCGACTACAGCTATGGGAGGGGCCTCGGTCCACTGGTGTTGGATGTTCCCTTGCTGATGGGGGTGCTGTGGTGGCTCTTGCTCTTGGGCAGCCATCACCTGTCCGAACGCGTCCTATCCAGGGGCGGGAAAACGGTGTCTCCCTGGTTGCGCGCTGCCGCTGCGGCCACTTTGATGACTGCCCTGGACGGCATGATTGAACCGGTGGCCATCCGCGCAGGATGGTGGACCTGGGATGCCGGATTCATCCCTTGGACCAACTACCTCACTTGGTGGGTCGCCGCCTTTGGGCTGGGCATGCTGTGGCGCGACGTGGACGATTTGAAAACAAACCGACTCTCAGGTTTGTTGTTGTTGGTGTTTGCTGGCTTTTTTGCCACCCTCAATCTTCTTCCTTGGACCCTGTCATGAGCTTTCTCCTTCCCGCCTCGATTGCATTGGTCACCTTCTTCGCCATGGAAGGCGTGGCTTGGTTGGCCCACAAATACTTGATGCACGGCTCCATGTGGTTCTTCCACGAAGACCACCACAGCAATGGCCCTGGATTCTTCGAGAAGAACGATGCCTTCTTTTTGATTTTCGCAATCCCCAGTGCGTATTGCTTTGTCACTGGCAGTTTGTACGCCGATTTCAGGTTTTGGATTGGCACGGGAATCGCCCTTTACGGCGTGGCCTACTTTTTGGTCCACGATGTCTTCATCCATCGCCGCTTCCCGTGGTTCAAGCGCACCCAAAATGCGTACCTGATGGCCATCCGAAAGGCGCACAAAGTCCACCACAAACACCTCACCAAAGAGGACGGCGAATGCTTTGGGATGCTGTTTGTCCCGCCGCGTTACCTTCGTGAAGCGCGGAAAGCACTGCGCAGCCAACAGCAACGCACATGAGCGACTGGACGTATTTGTGGGTCAATCTTCTCGTCCTTTCTGTGCCTTTTGTGGCCAGCTTCGACCGCCGTGTGGCGTTTGTGAAGGATTGGAAGGCTTTTTGGCCCGCCTGTCTCTTGACCATGGCAGGGTTCATCGCTTGGGACGTCTGGTTCACTTCGCAAGGCATTTGGGGCTTCAATGAGGCCCATTTGATGGGGTGGCGTTTGTTGGGTCTCCCCCTTGAGGAGTGGCTCTTTTTCATCACTGTCCCCTACGCTTGTGTCTTCACGTACACCTGCTTCAAAAAGTACCTTCCCATTTCTCCACTGGGCCTTGGCCATCGGAGCTTGACCACAGCCATGGCCGGATTGTGCATGGCCTTGGCATTGGGGTTTTCAGACCGGGCTTACCTCGGGCTGACCAGCGGGCTTTGTGCCATTTGGTTGGTGGGCACCCTGGTCCGCTGGAGGCCGTGGATGGGCCATTTTTGGTTTTCCTATGCGGTCTTGCTCGTGCCTTTTGTCATCAGCAATGGGGTGCTGACGGGGTTGGATTTTTGGTCTTACCCATTGCTTCACAACGACCCGTCCATCATCGTCGACCACATTGTGTGGTACAACAACGACCACAACTCAGGATGGCGCGTGTTCTCGATGCCCGCGGATGATTTGCTCTATGGCCTGCTGCTGATCGGGGTCAACGTGAGCTTGTTCGAGGCCTTTTCTGCCCGAGGCAACAGGGCTGTTCCTTCCCAAACATAAGCCCCATTCAGGGTCATTTGCGCTCGAGCAACACCGTGACT
This sequence comes from uncultured Flavobacteriales bacterium, assembly GCA_938085425.1. Lineage (GTDB taxonomy): Bacteria > Bacteroidota > Bacteroidia > Flavobacteriales_D > Sanyastnellaceae > UBA11663. The sequence goes on along the minus strand of CALKGQ010000004.1, from coordinate 113,084 downwards.
GGACGGTGATCGCTCAACTCGACTTCGTGTGTTTGATGGCTTCTTGATTGCCAAACCGTGTCCGCCAGCACCCCATCAATGCGCAGCCCTGGCAGGGTCCCAATGTGGGTTCCTTGCCATCCGAATTCCCCGGCCGAAAAGGTGTCTGACACGCGGCTCTTCCGCAAGCTCCGCATTGCATAGGACATGGGGCTGTCGTTGAAATCGCCTGCCACCAAAACAGGGTACGGGCTCTCTTCCATTCTTCGCTTGAGCTCTTGCACTTGTGCAGCCCGTGCTTCATAGGCCTGGGTCAACAGGCCCAAAAGACGCAGACCTTCCTCCCTCGAAGGCCCCTCCTCCACGGCCTCGTAGTCGGCCTCGCTGAAGTAGAGACTCTGAAGGTGCACATTGAAAATCCGGACCACGCCTCCTGGAGTCTCGACATCCACTTGCACCACGCGACCTCGACCTGCTCCTTGAGGAAACATCCACGTGGACCAGTCTTTCACTGGCAAGTCCGTCACCACCGCGGGTCCAGCCCCCGACGGCCAAGCGAGCAACTTTCTGGACGGCATGGCCCATGAAAATCCAGCCTTTTGCAACATGGCCTTTCCGTTCAAAGGGAATTCCTGGAGGCACCAAATGTGCTCCTCCCGGTCCATCAACCACCGGGACAATTCCCGGCGGGTATCCTCCCCCTTCAACCACCCGTATTCATCCAGTCTCCGCACATTGAAGGACAGCACCCCCAAACCCTTGCTGGCATCTTCCACTGGGGTCGTGCCCGAGCCAAGGGAGAACACCAATGAAAAGGAAGGCCATGTCAGGCACAAGACAAGCGCAGGCCCCACAGCGCGCCACCACTTGAAAGTCACTGCCCGGGCGATGGTTCCAGCCAAAAGCAGCCACCAACCCCATCCATAGGTCAACCCGAAGGGAGACAACCAAGGCCACCATTCAGGAGAAACCCGAACGGCCAACTCCCCGAGAACCAGCAACGCCATACCCGCCCAAATCAATGGCGAGGCTGAATCCAGCCTTCGGGATCGGTTCGCATCCTTTTTGCCCACGGTCAACGTTGGCTTTGGTCAAACAAAAAACGCTTGTCCTCGGGCGAAAGATGGTCGTACCCATGCTTGGAAATTTTGTCCAAAATGGCGTCCAAACGCGCCTCGCGGTCCTTGCGGTCTGCGTTGTATTCATCGTCTGACATCGGGGCCCTTGACGCTTCTCGTTCTTTGGCGCGCCAGCGGTTGCCCGTGGAAGCTTCAAACCGGCTTCGCTTGCGCTTGGGGATGCGGATCGAACGAGACGCCAAAGCATCAAGCACCCACTCCAACCATCCCAACAACTGACGGCCCTTGCGCTCTTGTTGCACCAGAAGAACCCCAAACAACGCCCCTCCCAAGTGGGCCACATTGCCTCCTGGATTGGTCCCTTGGCTCAATCCAAAATAATCGAGCACCACGTATCCCCAGAACAAATGCTTCAATGCCACCTGCCCAAACAAGATGAGGTTGAAACGTGCATCCGGACGCAACGTCGCTGTGGCACCAAAAATGGCCATCACCGAGGCGGAAGCCCCCAAAGCAAACACGCTTCCCTCTTGCATGGGCTTGAAGCCATTGCTCAGCAGAAAATAGGCCAACCACCCGGCCAAGCCGCCGGCCAAATAGGTGCTCAGCAGCCTTCTTGAGCCCACCTCGGCATGGTACAACCTGCCCATCCAGAAAAGCAACAGCATGTTCATGGCCAAGTGCCACAGCCCTTGGTGTGCGAACATGTGGGTCAAAACGCTCCATGGCCTCGACGCGAGCGTCTCCAACCGCCACGAGGTGGCCAAGGTCCATGCCCCCTCAGAAGGCACCACGGAGGACAACGCCCCCCCCATCAAGCGGTCGCCCAGCGTCAAGGTCATCAGCACCAAAAACACCACCACGTTCAACCACACCAAACGGGTCAGCATGCCTCCTTGGGCCCAAATCATCTTCACCTTCTCCAACATGATTCAATAAAAATGTCCGCGATCCTGTTGCCATCTCTTCAGCAGGAAATAACCAAACACCATCCCTCCGAGGTGGGCAAAATGCGCCACATTGTCCCCGGGACTGTTTTGCAACGCGAGCAAAAGTTCAATCGCCCCGTACCCCATCACGAAGTACTTGGCGCGGATGGGGATGGGCGGAAAAAGAAGCATCAAACGCGTGTTGGGAAACAACATCCCAAACCCGAGCAACAATCCAAAAACAGCCCCACTCGCACCGACCACACGGCCAAACACGGCTTCGAGAACCCGCGCTCGCATCATGGGACTTGCCGACGAGGAGACAAATTGCTCCGCCGCAGGAAAGAAGGTCCCGAACTCGGCATAAAACTGAAGTCCCAAGACCAATTCGTGAAGCAAAAAAGCGCCCAAACCGCATGCCACGTAGTACGTCAGAAACCGCTGTGGACCCCACACACGTTCAAGTTGTGACCCAAACATGTAAAGGGCGAACATGTTGAAGAAAATGTGGCCCAGATCGCCATGCATGAACATGTGGGTCACCACCTGCCAAGGTTGGAAAAAGGGCGACCCCGGGTAGGTGCCCGCCAAAAGTGGGATGGCCGCATCCCCAATCAAACCTGCCGCCACATACATGAGGACATTCAAGATGATCAGGTTCTTGACGACTTGTGGTACTTGTTGCAGCATCAGAGAAAAGGGGTTTCGAGGTCTGTGTCGGTCAACGTCACCATGGTGGACCGACCCATAGGGTCCACATGAGGCTGCTCGCAGGCCCAAAGCGACTGTATCAATTGGCGGCGGGCTTCGGGTTGGAGCCTTTCCGTGCTGGACATGGCCGCTTGTTGTGCCCATGCTTTGGCCCAAAGAACACCTCTATTCTCCGTGCTTTCCCAGAGCCCATCGTGGTACGTGGCGAGGACAGCGTCCAATGCCTCACGTACCTGGGTTTTGAGGTCCGCAGGCACCGCTTTCAACTCCACCGTCGTTTCGTCCACTTGGGCCAAGTCCATCCCCATCGAAGCCAAAACCGTCTTGGTTTCCACAAGCGCCATCACCTCCGCCTTTGTCAGGGTGATTTGTTCCGGCAACAACAGCGCTTGAGAAGCGACCTTTTGTCCGGAAGCTTCTGTTTGGACGAGGAATTGCTCAAACAAAATCCGCATGTGTGCACGGCGCATGTGGACCATGGTGAGCCCTCCATCGGTGGGGACAATCAAGTACTTCCCCTTCCATTGAAGCACGTCGAGGCCGTTGGCTTCGGGGCCCACATCCACTGCGGGCTGAGGGGATTCCTGCTCAGGGGAATCCTCGCCGGGGGATTCCATGACTTGGTACAACTCTTTCCATCCCTCGCTCGAAGGACGGCTCCAGCCTCCGTGGGCCTCCCCGAAACTGGGCGACGAGGCACGGCCAGGAGATTCAAACGGGTTGAAGTGAGGGTTGACCCGAATTTCTGGTTCAGGCACCATGGCGCCTGGCTTCAAATCCGGGATTTGCAACCCGGCATCGGCATCGAAGTCGATGGAGGGAGCGACATTGTGGGCGCCCAAGCCTCTCTTGACAGCCGACTTGACAATGGCCAGGAGCGGCTGCTCTTCTTCAAATTTGACCTCGATCTTGGTGGGGTGGATGTTGACATCGACACGCGTGGGCTCCACCGTCAAATACAGAGCGTAGAGCGGATGCTGCCCCTCGGCAATGAGTCCTTCATAGGCGCGGAGAATGGCCCGATGCAAGAGACCATGCTTGACAAAGCGGCCATTGACAAACAAGAACTGCTCTCCTCGGGACCGCCTTGCAGAATCGGGCTTGCCCACGAACCCCTCCACCGTCACCACATCCGTCTCCTCTTGCACAGGGACGAGCCGCTCGTCGTGCTTGGGGCCCAAAATGCCCACAATGCGCTGCCTCGTTGTGCCAGGCTTGAGTTGAAATAGGTTGTTGCCTTGGTGCGTTAACACGAAGGCCACGTCGGGATGGGCAAACGCAACCCGTTGGAATTCATCCACCACATGCCGCAATTCCACAGCATCTGATTTGAGGAAATTTCGACGTGCAGGCACGTTGTAAAAAAGGTTCTTCACGTGGAAGGTGGAGCCTACAGCGCGGGCTTTGGGCTCTTCTGACATCAACTCGGAGCCATGGCACCGGATGGCAATCCCAACCTCGGCCTCCGCTTGACAAGAGTTCACTTCCACTTGGGCAATCGCCGCAATGGAGGCCAAGGCCTCTCCGCGAAAACCCTTGGTGGCCAGCGCGAACAAATCTTCTGCCGTGGACAATTTGGAGGTGGCGTGCCGGGTGAAGCACACCCTGGCATCCTCGGCGGACATGCCTGCTCCGTTGTCCATGACCTGGATGGACGTTCTTCCTGCATCCAATACGTGCACCTCCACTTGGGAGGCCCCTGCATCGACTGCGTTTTCCATCAGCTCTTTGACCACAGAAGCGGGCCGCTGGATCACCTCGCCGGCGGCAATTTGGTTGGCCACATGATCGGGCAGTACGTGAATGGTCTGGGTCATCCGTTCGATTGCATGAATTGAAGAAAGTTCGCGTAGTTCTGGGCATCCACCCAGAGCACCGCCCGGTAAGTCAAATACACCAGCACGAGGGCGACCAAAGTCGCACGCACCGCCGCCATGCGCCCCGCACGAACGGAAGCAGCCCGGCGGGCTGCGCGCCCCTCACTGTCTCTTGCTCCCTGGCGAAACTTGATGGTTCTCGGCCGGTCAGACGCACCGAGGACCTCCTCTTCCACCCGTCGTTTGCGCTCCTCCCATTCAGGGCGGACACCGGACAAGTGGCGGGACTTGAAAGAGAACGAACGCGGGGCGGTGCGAACGTTCCGAAAAGGGCCGCGAAGCTTGGGCGCTTTCATCCACCCGAAGGTACGGAGGGTCAGGTGTGGGATTGCTCAAATTCCGTCAACACAGAATCCACATCGCGTCCACCATAGTGGTCGAGCACCAAGCGAACCACACGTTCCACGCTGGCGTCTGGACAGGATGCCCCAGAAGTCACCAAAACAGTCGGCGGCTCTCCCGGGACCGAAACTTGGGAAGGCAAGGGCTGGGCCGTCACACGGATTTCTTTGGAGTGGATGTCAAAGTGGTGCACACCATCCTCCTTCCATTCCAACTCATTTCGGACAAAAAAGGTGGGCAGAGACGTTTCGCACAACTCGACCAGGTGCGTGGTGTTGGAACTGTTGTACCCGCCCACCACCAAGGCCACATCGGCACCACCGGCATTCAAGGCCCCTTGGGTCGCACTTTGGTTGTCGTTGGTGGCATAACACAAGGTGTCTCTTGTGTTGGCGAATTCCCCCTGGGCATCCGCATCCACGGCCTGCTTCACCCGGTCGGCAATGGCCTGGGTGTCGGAAGCGAGCATGGTCGTTTGGTTCACAACCCCCACCCTGTGCAGGTGTTTCTGTGGATCCAGCCCTGGGGTCGCGCGGCCCTCAAACCGCTTCCAGAAGCCCTCCACGTCTTCGCGGTCGCCTTCCATCCAAGACGCCAAAAACTCGGCTTCTTCAGCATTTTTGACGACCAAGGCGTGGCCCGTTTCTGCCGCATGGGAGAACGTGGCACGGGTTTCCTCATGGGTGGGCTTGCCATGGATGACCACGGTGTATTCCTTGCCCCCCAATTGTGCGGAACGCTTCCAGACCTTCTCCACGAACGGGCATGTGGTGTTGTACTTCTGCACGTCGATGCCCTTCGCCACCAGGGTTTGTTCCAACTCTACCGTGGCCCCAAAAGCTGGCACAATCACCACATCCTCGGGCTGGAGGTCTTCAAGGGGCACAAGAGGCTTGCCCATGGTGTCTTGCAAGAACCTGACTCCGCGGCTTTGCAAGTCGGCATTGACCTCGGGGTTGTGGATCATTTGGCTCAACAGAAAAATCCGCTTGCCTTCATTTTCGGCAATGGCTTTGTAGCTGATTTCAATGGCGTTTTCCACCCCAAAGCAGAAGCCAAAGTGGCGCGCCAGCTGGATCCGGACGGTGCCAAAGTCCAACACCGTAGGCGCAAAGTCCTGTTTCCTTGGGTCCAGCGCTTTGCGCCTTGCCTTCACCCGGGAAATGATGGGACTGCGGTAAAAATCTGGGATGTCGAAGCTGCGCATGGGTCAAAAATACCGCTCTCAGCCGCAACCTTTCACAAACGACCTTCGTTCACTCCGGAAGTTCTGCACGAGAAAGAACAACGCATTGCGCCCGGATGGAAACATTGGACCTCGTCCAATGCTGGGGTTCCCAAAGGAGGCTTCGGCCTCCTTTTTTTGTGCCCTGCTCATGGCGCCCGTCGGTCCCTGCTTTTGGCCAACCCCTCGGCATTGTCAAAGGCACGCCCAAGGGCATCGTCCCACATGTCCCCGGAACGGCGCGCCACCCGCCGCACATCGGCCACGATTTGCACCTGCGTGGAGGTTTGGAAGCTCAAGACGTCCAAGGCCAAACGCTGCACCAACACCGATTGCAACTCTGGCGCGTACGCGAGAAAAGGCCAATCGCTGGATTGAATGGAAACGTGGATCCGGTCCGACTCGCTGAGCCATTCCAAGGTCCATGCATCCAAGGCCGGCACCACCTCTTGGCAATCGTCCAAGCCCACCTTCATGCGCCATTCGATCGCCTGACGCACCCACTGGGCATTGGCTTCTCCTCGGTCAGGCCATTCAGGCGCACCGGAACAACATGCCCAGCACCACGGACCCCAAAGCCAAAGTGTGCTCCAAGCCATCATGTCAAGGTTGGATGTCAGCTTCGACAAAGGAGATGCCCAATCCCTTCAAGCCCTCCAGCAAGGGGGCATAATACACACGGGACATCGGGACCTCCACGCCTGTGGTGCCAAACGTCCCCTCCAGCATGGGCTTCACCGCCAAGGCCATGGGCAGGCCAACAGTGTCGCTCATGGCCGTGAAGGTGCTGTCCTTGCCTTCGAGGCAAAGGCTCGAGGTTTTGGCTTTCCGTTCCCCGTTCTGTTCGTAGTCAAACCGATGCCACATCACAATCATGTCGCGGTCTTCAGGACGCAACACCCACTTCTCCGTGACCAAGCCTTCGATGATTTGAGCCGGCGTGCCATGCGCGCTCGAGGGACCATTGCCGTCCTCGAACAGACCCAGCCATTCGAGCTTTGCCAAAGAAGCCTCTGTGGCATGCGTGGCATGGGCCAAAGCCTCTCGGACGGAAGAAACGTGTTCGAGGGAGGCAGGAAGGAATGTCCGCGTCCAATCCGCCCAAGAAATGCCCTCTGGCCAAGTCAAGGTTGCGTCATCTCGCACCATGCCCAATTGCACCAGCACATCCCACGCTTGGCAATATCCTGCGCTGCGGAGGGTGCCACGCACCAAGGTCCGCACATCGTGCAGGCCGTAGAGTTCGCGGTAGCCAAGGGAATCGCGGTTGGGGTAGCCGTCGTAAGGCCGGCCCTCCACCTCAATGGGCGTCAAAGCCTGGAAAGTGCGGTGCGGAGGCACGACACGGATGCGGCCCTGGTCCAAAAAAGTGGCCGACCCACCCTGTCCCGCCAAGACGACATTTCGTGGATTCCAGCTGAGCTTGTAATGCCATGGATTGTCGTCGGACGCTGGGGCCACGAGCCCTCCACAGTAGGACGCAAAACCCGTCATGCGGCCTCCCTCAGCGCGGATGTCGTCGATGATCTGCATGGCACTCATGTGGTCAAGACCTGGATCGAGCCCCATCTCATTCAACACCAAAACCCCGGCTGCCCGGGCCTCTGCATCCAATGCCTTCATCTCCGGGGACACGTAACTCGGGGTCAGCACATGCACCCCTGCGGCGATGGCAACGCGTGCCACCTCCACATGCATGAAGGCCGGGAGCATGCTGACCACCAAATCCGCTTCTGCGATCCTCCTGTCGCGGTCGCCCTTCTCGTCCGAAGACATCTCAAAGGCATGTCCATGCGCATGGCTTTCCACCTTGTCCTTCGCCGCTTTCACGTCCAAATCTCCCACGTGAATTTCCCAGTTTTCTGTGGACGCTTGTGTCAGCAAATGGGCAATGAGCGACGAACTGCTTCGCCCTGCACCAAGGACCAAAATCACCTTTGGATTGTTCATGGCGTGAAGGTAGCACGGCTCCTTTTGGCATGAACCTTGTCTTTGGAGGAATGATTACCTTCGGCGTCCACCCCTTTTTGTCATGAACACCCATTCCTTCTTCCCCCCTTCCTTTAGGTCCATGCTGCTTTTGACCGCGGTCGTTCTGACCGGCTTGGCACTGCCCAGTTGCAACGGCTCCAAGGCGTTTGTCAAGAGGGCAGGCAAAATGGAAGAGGCAGGCATGATGCCACAAGCGGCCAACCTGTACTACACAGCGGTCATGAAAAAGCCCACCAACATCGACGCGATGGTGGGGCTCAAGCGTTCCGGGCAAATTGTCCTGGGGCAACACATCGCATCGTTCGACGAAGCGGTGATGTACCACAACCGAGAAGCTGCCCTGAAGGCTTGGCACGATGCCGAGGCTTGGCACCAAAAGCTCACCGCCGTTGGTGTTGCTCTGGTGTTTCCAGAGGCCAAACGCGCAGCCTATCAATCGGTGAAAGATGCCCACCTCGACGAGGTGTACCGCGCCGCCAACCTCTCCCTGGAAAAAGAGGCGTTTGGGGAAGCTTTGACCTTGTTGGACGAGATCCTGGCCCTCGATGCGGCCTACCTGGACGCCCCTCAACTGCGCAACACGGCATATTGCGAACCCCGGTACCGCAGCGGCATCGCCGCCCAAGAAAACGACCAATTGAGAACGGCACACAAACATTTCTCCGAAGTGGTGGACACCGATGCGGGCTACCGAGATGCCGGACAACGGCTCACCGACGTCCTTGAAGAAGGCCGTTACACCGTGGCGCTGATGGAATTCAAAAATGGTTCCAGCAGGGTCAATGTGGAAGTCAAACTGCAGTCCTTGGTGGAAGAGGCATTGATGGCCTCTGACGATCCGTTTTTGAAGGTGGTGGACAGAGAAAGTTTGGCCATGATCTTGCAAGAACAAAGCATGGGCCTCAGCGGGCTGACAGCGGGTGCAGACGTTGAGATCGGGAACCTCTTGGGGGCGAAGGCACTTTTGAAAGCCACCATCACGACGTGCGACCCCCGGCAGAGCCGTCTCAACAGGACCTACAAGACTGGATACGAGCAGTACCGGGTGGAACGGGTGAATGAGGAAGGCAAGAAATACTACGAGACCAAATACCGCCAAGTGCAATACCGCGAGTTTTTCCAGGAGGCTTCTGTCGAAGTGGCATGCACCTTCAAGTTCATCAACACCACGACAGGTGAATTGGTGTCCACAGAGACGGTGTATGGACGTGCCTCGGACAACATCCGGTACATCTCCTACGACGGCAACAGCGCCAAGTTTTTCTTGGGCGGCAGCACTGGGGCGAGAACAGGGTCTTCTGGTCGTGCCGACCGCGACCGCATGATGGCCGGCCGCCGCTCCTTGAAGAGCCCCGATGCCCTGACGGAGCAAGCTTGTTTGCAAATCGCCCAGCAGGTGCAAGGCAGCGTAGAAAGTGAATTGCTCACCATCATTCCCTGACGGCATGCAGTCCTTCCGATGGCTTTGGGTCTTGGGTGCTGGATGGCTCTCAAGTTGTGCGTCCAACCAACCTGTTGTGGCCCCTGCCCCTGCATGGTTGACAGAGACGCCTGTGACCCCCGGATACTATGTGGGCACAGGGGCAGCGAACAAGTTGGTGCACGCCGCCAATGCCCCCGCCGTCGCCCAGCAAAGTGCCCTGGACAATCTGTCGAGAGAAATTCGCGTCCAAGTGCAATCCACTTCCACCATGAAAACTTTGCAGGTGGATGGCTGGCTTACGGAATCCTTCTCCCAGCAGTCCAACAGCACCACCCAGGAAGATTTGGAGGGATTCGAGTTGGTCGATTCCTATGAATCGGAAACCGAGACGTTTGTGTACTATCGTTTGAGCAAATCGAAGCATGCCCAAATCCAAGAAGCCAAGCGCCTCGCCGCCATGGACCTGGCCATCGGGCACTTGGCATCGGCCAACGACGCACGCAGCGCCTCCAATGTCCAACAGGCCGTGGATGCCTCCATCCGTGGACTTGACGTCATTCGGCCCTTCATGGACCGCCCCTTGGTGCACATTGCATCGGACGGCACTGAAACGGTGATCGCGCAGGACTTGGTGTCGATGTTGGACGGTTGTGTGGCGGGGCTCTCCCTGGCCTCTTCCGACAGCATCCTGACCTTGCGGGTGGGCAACTCCTTCCGAGGCGAAGCCCAAGTCACCGCCCTTTTGGACGGCAAGCCTGCGCCCAATGTGACCTTGACGTACCGGTACAACCGGGGACAGTTTCCCACGCGGGGCGAAGCCGTCACGGATGCCAACGGGGTCGCACACATCGTCCTCGAAAAATTTGAGCCGGGCATGACGTCGACCATCCTCGAGGCGAGGGTGGACCCCATGGCCTTTGTCCAAGGATTGGCCCTGATGCATCCATTCCGACAGGCCGCCCAAGGATTGCAAAGTCCGCCCTTGAGGCTGCGCGTCGAGCTTGCCCCGGTGGAGGTGGTTTTGACCGTGGAGGAACGTGGGTTCGGCAAAAAACGGGACCAAGCCATGCTTGCCCCAGCCTTGAAACAGGCTCTCCAGAAAGGCCATGTTCGATTGGTCGCTGCTGAGGAAGCCTCCGAGGAAGCCATGGCTTTTCTCGTGCAAGCCGACGCGCGCCCAGGAGGAGAAGGACAGGGGTTCTACACGGTCTATGTCGACCTCGTTGGCACAGTGACCAATGGACAAGGTGAGACCGTATTCACCCAAACACTGACCCAAATCAAGGGCATCCAACTGGACCTGCCTAGGGCCACCGACAAGGCCTACCAAAAGGCGTCTTCAGAGGTCCAAGAGGATTTTGTACCTGCCCTCATTCGACTTTGGCATGGTTTCTGAAACAGGTCCTTCCAGAAAAGAGAACTACATTCCCATCAAACTTCTATCCATGACCCTACGCAACATTCTCCCCTTGGCACTCCTTTTGGGCGGTGCAACCCTCGCCGGATGCAAAGGAGGCAAATCCATCACCCCCAAGCAAGCAGGGGAAATTGAAATTTTGGAATACTGCGCCAGTGAGGACCACAAAAGCGACAAAGACCACTTCAGGGCCTCGGCCACAGGTGAAAGCATCAGCCGAGAAACGGCCAAAAAAATGTCGCGCTCCAATTGCGAGTCTGCTCTGGCCCGGTCCATCAATTCCACCATGGAAATTGTGACCGACAACTATGTCAACAGCTCCAAATTCAACAATGTCGAGGAAGTGACAGAAACCTTCAACGACCTCGCACGGACGGTGGTGAACCAGCAACTCTCGGGCGCCATCACCGTTTGCGAACGTCTGACCCAAAAGGCGGATGGCAGCTATGTCAGCTACCGCGCCATTGAATTGTCAGGTGCCGAATTGGTGTCGAAATACAACGAGCGTTTGTCCCAAGACGAGCGCATCCGTGCAGAGTACAACTACGAGAAGTTCAAAGAGACCTTTGAGGCCGAGTTGGCCAAGCAGCGCTGAGCCGCAGTCAACCACCCCTGAAGGAGCTTTCGGCCATCGGCCGTAAGGACGGATTCAGGATGGAATTGCACGCCCGCCACGGGAAAGGTGTCATGGACCATCGCCATGACCAAGCCTTCCTTGTTGCGGGCGTTCGCATGCAAACCGGATGGCATGGACTCCTCTTGGACGACCCAACTGTGGTAGTGGCCTACTTCCATCGATGATGGCAAGTCATGCCACATGTCCATCCAAGGGGTGAGGTCCTTTGGGACGTGCTCCCAAGAGACCAAGGTTTGCCTGCCGTGCAACGGAGAGGCCAAATTCAAAAGCTCCCCGCCCAGTTGCCTTTGGATGGCTTGCATGCCCAGACAAACCCCCAACACAGGCACATGACGAGACATGGCCTCTGCCAGCACCTCGAGCAGTTGGGGGTGCTCTTCTGGCAACCCAGGGCCAGGGGAAAGCACCAAGGCATCTGTCCTGTCCCAAAGGCCCTCTTCCCAGCAACCCTCTTGCACCACATGCACTTGGGCACCCAAACGCTCAAGGTCATGGACCAAGTTCCACGCAAAGGAGTCCAAGCAATCGAAGAGGGTGACGCGCATGCCTTAAGTTTGGGTGCACACAAAAGTACTTCATGAGTTCTCGCATCGACACCGACCAAGCTGCCCAACCCGTCGCCGCTTACAGCCAAGCTGTTCAGGCGGGGGACTTGCTCTTCGTCAGTGGACAAATTCCATTGAATCCCCAGACCAACACCCTGATCTCTTCTTCCATGGAGAGCGCCACGGCACAATGCATCGCCAATGCAGAAGCCATTCTCAAGGCAGCCGGATGGGGACTGAACAACGTGGTGAAAGTTTCTGTTTTCTTGACCACCATGGACGACTATGCTGAGATGGATGCGGCCTATCGCAAAGCCATGCCTCCCCCCTTTCCCGCAAGGGAAGCCGTGGCGGTCATGGCGCTGCCAAAAGGGGCAAGAGTGGAGATCTCAATGATTGCATCAAAGGCTCAATAAAGAATCCATAAAAGAATGTTTTTCAAGAAGTTCCTTTACTACATCAATCCACTCAACCTGTTCAAAAAGGACGAAGAAGCTGGATTGAATCTGCGCATGATGCACGGCATCAACAAGATCAGTTTCCTTGCCTTTGTGATGTGCCTTGGGGTCATGCTTTACCGCTGGTGGGCGAGGTCCTGACGGCCCACGGCTGTCGCTTAGAACAAGAACTTTCCATCTGAACCCCGGGCCTCCAGTTTGAGGTCCCGCAACAACGCAGATTTCACGTTGAGGCGCAATGAAAAGCTTTGACGGACCCCAAAGGGAATCCAATTGAAGCTGAACTCCCAGCAGTGCAAGTCCACATAGAAGTTGAGGTTGGTCGGTGTGAACTCCCGTCTCGCCACATCGTAGCCGGTTTGCACGTCCAATTTGTGCTTGCCCCCCACCTTGACACTGCCCCTCGCCGACAAGGCATGCGTCACAATGCTGGTGTCCCTCAATGAGGTTGCATTCCATTGCCGCGTCAAGTTGACGTTGTAATCCATCCGCACGTCCCATGGCGTTGCTGCGTCTGCTGGAGCGCGGAAGGATGTGCCTACAGCTCCTGTAAGCCGCTTCAAGCGCAACAGCCCACCTCCCTCCGACGCCAGCCATTGGTCCACCACACCCCCTGTCACAGAGTCCCGCGCATACGCCGAATGGGTGGCATTCAAATTGACGTTGACACGGTTGAACAAGTTGGTGAAAGCACGGGTCTGAAAATCCGACAACCGCAAAGAATCCGCGACAAAATTGTAAGAACCTGAGGTGTTCAAGTTGTCCAGGATCTTGATCTTGCGCAACTCTCCCGTCTCACGGTCGGCCACTTTGGCCTCGATGTTTTGTCCCAAGCCAAAATTGACGGACCCCGCCTCCCGGGCATCTCCGGGCACAAACCTCCCAAGGGCATAGGGATTCCAAGAAATGTCCTCTCCACCGGAGATGATGGATTCGTTGCGCACCCGCTCAGGGTTGTAGCTCAATCCTATGCTAGGCGACAAAACATGTCGGACGGCTTTGAGCCTCCCTTTCCCCGACGTGTTGAACATGCCGTAAAAACGTGTGCTGGCAGACACAGAAAGTCGCCAGTCGTTCGCACTTTGGTAGCCACCGACAGTGTCCCTCACCACCGTGACACTGTCCGCACCGATGGGCACTTCTGTCAGCTCCAAAGCAGAGAAAGCATCGAACTGATTGTAGGTGAATGTCGGCGAGATTGAAACGAAACCTAAACTCGAGCTAGATGAAGCTTTAATTTTGTGCTTCAATCCATTACGTATTTCCATTGAACCCCAATCTTGCGCGCCAAAAACACTGTCAGGTGCTTGGATCGTGTTCTCCATTTGGGTGCTGTAAGTGACCGCCACAGCATCCAGCAGGTCAGATCGACCTGACTGCAACCCCACCAGTTTGGCCAGGCTTGTGCGCTGCATGTTCAAAGAAACCGAAGGCAAGGTCACACGCACATTCCCCGAGGTGGAATTTTGGCTGTGCCGCGCACTCACCGTAGCTGAAAATGGGGAACGTGGAATCTTCGCATTCCACTGAAGACTGGATTGAAAAGTGTTGCTCAAATAGTCCTCTTGGCTGCTGTTGAGGTTTTGCTGAAAATTCCCGGAGGAGCCAAAATTGACCGATGCCGTGAAGCGAGTGTATGGCTTTGCCCTCGGATCTTGGGTGTGGTTCCAGCGCACGAAGAAGTTGTTGGACAATCCAAAGCCTGGCGTGCCCGCAAACCCCTCCCGCTGCCTCTGGAAGCTCATGTTGAATCCCCCTTGACTCTTGTAGCGGTAGTTGTAATTGGACCCGAGACGGGCAGCCCAGCTGCCTCCTGTGTAGATGTCTGCCAAGAGCTTGGCATCCCAATGCTCCCCCAACGGCATGTAGTAGCCAAGATCTTTCAAGAAAAACCCCAAGTCGCCTCCATCCCCATAACCAGGGAGCAAAATCCCCTGGCTCTCTTTCTCCTGCTGCAGCGGAAACCAGCCAAAAGGCAAGGCCAAAGGCGTCGGGATCTTTCTGAATTTCAAATACAAAGGGCCGCTGACCACCTTTTCGTTGGGGACCATGATGGCCTTCGAAAGGTGGAAATGAAAGTGCGGGTTGTCCGCATCGCAGGTGGTGAACTTGCCGTCCCGTACATGGATGGACTCGTCGGGCTGGCGCTTGGCTCGGCCCGCGTGGAAGACAATGTCGTCCTCTTGGGTGACCGCCTGACGGCTCAAACCCTTCCCTGTGGCAAAGTTGTAACACAACTCGTCCTGGCTGAAAGATTGACCGTTGTCATCAAACACTGGACGTCCGACCCAAGCTCCCAAACTGTCTTTGGTGCCATAGGCGCACACTTCGTCGTCGTCGAGATGCAACACGATGCGGTGGGCTGTCAATGTCATGCTTCCCCGAACGACTTTTGCATGACCTGTGAGGTACCCCAGGCCGCTGTCCACCCTGAAACGGATGTCGTCTGCTTCGTATTCCACCACTTCCTCCACTTCCTTCGCCTCCGCCATTTCAGTCCCCTCATCGGCCGGAGACCCGCTCTCTGACTGGCCCCAGAGCATTGGATTTATCAACATCCAAAAAAGAACAACAGCACCCGCCCTCATGACGCGTGGCACGGGGGATGTGGTATGTTTGAGTACTGGCATGAAACAGCGTCCAAAAGTAGCCAAACAACGCGTCTTCGCCGCTTGTGTTGCCCTCGTGGTGGCTTGCGCTGCGTTCTCGCCTTCGCCCCCCACCATGGTGGTCGTGCTTGACGCTGGGCACGGAGGCAAAGATCCCGGCAACCTTGGCACGGGTCGCTACCCCCTCACCGAGAAGGACGTCACCCTTGAAGTCACTCTGAAATTGGGCGCCTACATCGAAGAAAACCTGCCCGAAGTCAAAGTGGTGTACACCCGGAAAGACGACAGCTATCCTGGGCTTCGAGACCGCGTGAAAATCGCCAATGAAGCGCAAGCCGATTTGTTCATCTCCATCCATTGCGACGCATTTGCCGACCGAAGTGCACGAGGTGCAGGCACCTACGTCATGGGCATGCACAAATCCGAGGAAAGCCTTCGCGTGGCCATGCGCGAAAATGCTTCGATGTTCAAGGAAGAAGGCTACGAAGCCCACTACGATGGGTTCGATCCCAATGACCCAGACACCTACATCGCCCTTTCGTTGCGTCAAAACGTCAACCTCGATGCCAGTTTGACCTTGGGCGCCGCCATCCAATCTCAATTCAAGAACCGAGTCGGACGAAAGGACAGGGGGGTCAAGCAAGCAGGTTTCTATGTCATTTCCTACACGACCATGCCCAGCACGCTGGTGGAATTGGGGTTTTTGACCAATCCCGACGAGGAGGATTTTTTGCAGTCGGAGCAAGGGAAGTCGTACATGGCGTCGGGCATTTATCGCGCCTTCCGAGACACCTACCTCGCGGGTCGCACAAGGTCAGAGGTTCCGGAACGTGAGGCGCCCCCACCTCCCACGGAGTCCTCTGTGTCCGACAAGGACATTTGGTTTGGCATTCAGATTTTGACAACCGAGGCCAAGTTGTCCCCAGATTCTCCAGAATTGCGGGGACACTCACAAGCCAAGGCGTACATTCGTCATGGCTTGCACAAGTACGTGTTGGGACGCCACCTCCACCCTGACCAAGCTCATTCGGCGAAGCTGGCGCTGCGCGCGGAAGGATTTGAAGGGGCGTTTGTGGTGGCTTTTGACGGTGAAACCCAAATCCCCATGTCGCGTGCCCGTGACTTGTTGAATCTCCCATTGCAGTGAATACACTTCGACCAGAATTCAAAGTAGGCGTCCTCGTCGTGGCGGGCATCGTCCTGCTCGTGCTTGGGGTGAACTACTTGAAGGGGTTCAACCCCTTCTCCAAGTCCAACACCTACTATGCGGTCTACGAGAACATTTCTGGTCTCGCCGTCAGCAACCCCATCCTCATCAATGGGTACCAAGTAGGCCAAGTGAGACGCATCGAGTTTGTGCCAGGCGGCGCGGGAGAACTCCTTGTCGAATTTGGCATCGAGAACCAAGACATTATGTTCCCTTCCAACTCTGTGGCCATGATCCACAGTTCCGACTTGTTTGGCACCAAGGCCATTCGAATCGAGCGAGGCGATGCTGCCACCTACGCGGTCCCCGGTGACACGTTGCTCGACAACGTCGAGGACGACATCGCTGCGCAGGTCCAAAAGCAAATTGAACCCTTGCAACGAAAAACCACAGATTTGATCCGAGGGGTTGAAAAGGTGATTGAAAACATCGAGAGCATCTTCAACAGCGAAGCCACCAGTCAACTCCCGGCAGCGCTGGCCAGTGTGGAACGCAGTGTGCAGTCGCTGGAGAACACCGCGGCCAACTTGGACAGCACGGTGGCGGAGAACCGTTACAATTTTGGCAAGGTCATGTCCAACGTCAGGTCGCTCACCAGCACCTTGAACGCAAGCAGTGGGGATTTGACCAATGTCATTGAGAATTTCTCTGACGTCAGTGATTCCTTGTCGCAGATTGAATTCGCATCGACCATGGCCAAGGCCAACCGCGCCTTGGCAGATGTGGCGGGCATCACGTCACGCATTGCCGCTGGGGAAGGTTCGCTCGGGAAAATGATCGCAAGCGACAGCTTGCACAACGGCCTCTTGGCCACCAACACAGAGTTGCAATTGCTCTTGGACGATCTGCAGATGCATCCCTGGAAGTATGTGCAAGTGAACCTCATTGGACGCAAGCCCAAGTCGGAGTTTTCGCAAAAAGACCTTCAGCGCTTGCGCAACATCATCGAAGAAGAACTCGAGAACCAAGACAAGGGTTCTTCCCCAAACGATTGAGTCACCCATCATGATTGCCCAAATCGTATTTGCCGTTTGTTTGGCCATTGGCATTGGCCTCTTCGCCCGCAGGGTGGGCTTCATCCGCCGCAACATCTTGCAGGGACAAGATGTCGACCGCAGCGACCGAAAGTCTGACCGATGGAAGGTCATGGCACGTGTTGCCTTGGGACAAGGCAAGATGGTGACCCGGCCCGTGGCAGGCATCATGCACATCTTGATCTATGTCGGGTTTGTGGTGATCAACATCGAAATGCTCGAAATCCTGTTGGATGGATTGCTTGGGACGCACCGTGTCTTTGCCTTCCTCGGGCCCGCTTACAACTTCCTCATCGGCATGTTTGAAGTGTTGGCCGCCCTGGTGGTGCTGGCATGTGTGGTGTTTTTCGTGCGCCGCAATGGCATGGCCATCGCGCGTTTTGGTTCCCCGGAAATGGGCGGGTGGCCCTCCTTGGACGCGAACATCATTTTGGTCGCGGAAGTGCTGTTGATGTTTGCTTTTTTGAGCATGAACGCCACAGACCACCTTGCCCAAGGCAGGGGCTTGGACCACTACGTTGTGGCTGGGAGTTTCCCTGTGAGCCAATGGCTTGAACCCCTTTACCTGGGACTGAGCGATGCCTCCCTTGTCGCCGTGGAACGCGGCATGTGGTGGTTCCACATATTGGGAGTGCTTTGCTTTTTGGTCTATGTGACCTACTCCAAGCATTTCCACATTCTTCTTGCATTCCCCAACACCTATTACAGCGACCTCACTGCCCAAGGGTCGATGGACAACATGGCTGCGGTCAAAAAAGAAGTGGACCTGATGATGGACCCCAATGCGGATCCCTTCGCGGCCCCTGCTCCAGACCCTGATGCGGCCCCTGTGAAGTTTGGGGCCAAAGATGCGCCGGACCTCACCTGGAAGCAGTTGATGGAGGCCTACACCTGCACCGAGTGCGGGCGATGCACCAGTGAGTGCCCTGCAAACCAAACAGGCAAGCTCCTCTCCCCGCGCAAAATCATGATGGACACCCGCGACAGGATCGAGGACATCGGCAAACAACGGGATGCCAATGGCGGCGTTTGGGAGGGCGATGGAAAGACCTTGTTGGGCGACTACATCACGGAAGAGGAACTGTGGGCATGCACCTCTTGCCAAGCCTGTGTGCAGGCATGCCCCATCAACATTTCCCCAATGGGCATCGTGTTGGACATGCGCAGAAGCCTGATCATGGAAGACAGCAAGAGTCCCGAATCCCTGACCAACATGTTCAACAACATCGAGAACAACGGAGCGCCGTGGGCATTTCCTGCCGCGAACCGTGGAGATTGGACCCAAGAATCCTGAACCATGAGCCAATTTCAAGTCCCCACCCTGGCCGACCTCAACGCTCAAGGGAACACACCCGAAGTTCTCTTCTGGGTGGGTTGCGCTGGAAGCTTTGACGACCGTGCCAAACGAATCACCAAGGCCATTGCACGCATCCTCCACCATTGTGAGGTGCCTTTTGCGGTGCTTGGCAAGGAAGAGAGCTGCACGGGAGATCCCGCAAAGCGTGCAGGCAACGAGTTTTTGTTTCAAATGCAAGCTGCCCAAAACATCGCCACCCTGAATGGCTACGGCGTCAAGCGCATTGTCACGGGATGTCCGCATTGTTTCAATGTCTTGAAAAACGAATACCCTGAGCTCGGTGGGACGTATGAGGTGATGCACCACACCCAATTCATCCGGGATTTGATCGACCAGGGCCGGTTGAAGGTGGCGGACGGCAACCCCTTCAAGGGCAGGCGCATCACCTTTCACGACCCTTGTTACCTCGGACGTGGAAACGGCGAATATGCCGCGCCACGCGACGTCCTGAGCAACCTCGATGCAGAACTGGTCGAGATGAGGAGGTGCAAGCAAAACGGCCTCTGCTGCGGAGCTGGTGGCGCCCAGATGTTCAAGGAAGCTGAAAAAGGTGCCCGAGAGGTCAACCATGAGCGCACCGACGACATCCTCGACGTCAACCCAGAAGTGGTGGCCACCGGCTGTCCATTTTGCAACACCATGATGACGGACGGCGTGAAAAACGCGGAGCGCGAAAGCTCCATCGAGGTCAAAGACATTGCTGAACTGATTGCCGAGGCGGCCGACTTGTTGCCTTCTGCCTGATCCCCACCCGAACCCAACACCCCCACACCCCATGCTCCTTGAAGGAAAAGTAGCCATTGTCACCGGAGCCTCCCGAGGCATCGGAAAAGCCATTGCCCAACAATTCATTGCCCAAGGCGCTGCAGTCGCCTTCACCTACCGAAGCTCCGCAGAAGCCGCAGAGGCACTTGAAAAAGAACTCACCGCGAATGGCGGCACCGCAAAGGGCTTCCAATCTGACGCGGCAAGCATGACCGACGCAGAACGCCTGGTCCAAGAGGTGGTGGACACCCTCGGAACGGTGGACATCGTCATCAACAACGCAGGCATCACGGACGACACCTTGCTCATGCGCATGAGTGAAGACCAGTGGGACAGGGTGATCAACATCAACCTCAAGAGCTGTTTCAACCTCACCAAGGCCGTCCTGCGCACCATGCTCAAAGCGCGGTCTGGGTCCATCGTAAACATCTCCTCCGTGGTGGGCGTTCAAGGAAATGCTGGGCAGGCCAACTACGCAGCTTCCAAGGCGGGCATTTTGGGCTTCACCAAATCCGTGGCCTTGG
This sequence comes from uncultured Flavobacteriales bacterium, assembly GCA_938085425.1. Taxonomy (GTDB): domain Bacteria; phylum Bacteroidota; class Bacteroidia; order Flavobacteriales_D; family Sanyastnellaceae; genus UBA11663. Next base: position 92,974 of record CALKGQ010000004.1, on the reverse strand, counting down.
AGCTGGGAAGCCGGAACATCCGCTGCAATGCCATTGCCCCCGGATTCATTGAAACAGAAATGACCGCCAAGCTCGACCCCGACACGGTGCAAGGATGGAGAGACGCCATTCCGCTCAAAAGAGGCGGATCGCCAGAGGATGTGGCCAATCTGTGTGTCTTTCTTGCGAGCGACATGAGTTCGTACATCACCGGACAAACCCTCTGTGTGGACGGAGGGATGATCACGGCCTGATTCAGCATGGCCCTTTCTGACCTCATCGTTCATGCCGAGCCCTGGCAATGGGCCACCCTGGGCGGCCTGTGCGTGGTTTTGACCGGGCTGCTCTATGGCTGGGGGGAGGACCGCCCTGCCCCTCCATGGCTTCTCGCATTGTTGCGCTTTGGCACTTTGGCCATTTTGGCCTTTTTGCTGCTCGAACCCATGCTGCGCACCACCACGGAAACCATCGAGTCTCCCACGTTGCCTGTCTTGGTCGACCAAACATCTTCGCAATGGATGGGCAAAGACAGCTTGGCGCGTCGGCTTGCCCTCGATGTTTTGGTGAAGGACCTTCCCGAATGGGGCGATGCCCAAGGGTGGGATGTGGAGCTCTTTGGCTTTGACCGGGTGTTGTCTCCCCTCGAAGCGGCCGACTGGAACCCCCGAGGCAAGCGGACCGACCTTGGGTCTGCATTGGAGGGCCTGCGCGACCGATACATGCACCGCAACGTGCCTGGGGTGTTGGTGGTGACGGATGGCCGTGCCAACCGTGGTCCCGATCCCGAATACAGTGCTTCCAAACTTCAGGTTCCCCATGTGTTCGTGGGCACCGGCGACACCGCCTTGGTGGCCGACCTGGATCTCGCGGTGATCCGCATGAACGAGGTGGCTTATTTGGGCAACGCCTTTCCGGTGGAAATCACTGCGCAAGGGAGAGGGTTTGAGGGGGTTCCCGTGGAGATTTCTCTTCACCACAAAGGAACCCAACTTGGCGTGCAAGATTGGACGCCAGCGCACAGCTTCAGCAGCTACACTTGGACCTTGGAAGTGGATGCATTGGAGGCGGGCGCCATGGAACTTGAAGCCCGCGTTCGACCGCGCATGCCCGGCAACCGGGGGCCCGATGAAGTGTCCCTTGCCAACAACCGAAGACAGGCGAACATCGACATCCTCGAGAGCCGACGCCAGATTGTCTTTTTGGCCAACGCCCCTCATCCTGATCTGGCAGCGTTGCGCGCAGCAGCTGAATCCAACCGTCACCAAGAAACCCAGATGCTCTGGTTGTCGGATTGGACGCCAACCTCCACCTTGCCTGATCACGACGTCTTGGTCCTTCATCAAGTGCGCCCCAGTCTCATGCCTTCAGGATTGGCTCGAGCTGTGGCGAAGAGCCCAGCCCTATGGCTCTGCGGAGGCCATGACACACCTTGGGACACTTGGGGAGAGGGCCTGGTGGGTTTTGACGTGCAAAGTGAACCATTGATCACAGAAGCGAGAGGACGCGCTGTGCAAGGTTTTGACCGCTTCCCCATGCCCACGGACCTCTCTGCCACGATGCAACTTTGGCCTCCGCTCGCCTGCCCAACGGGCGCCTACGAGGTCACCCCAGCGCTGCGTGTGGCCCTCAGCCAAAAAGTGGGGCCAGTGGACACAGGCTGGCCACTATGGGCTGTCTGCGAGCACGACGGACAACGCGTGGCCTCCACCCTTGGCGAAGGCCTGTGGCGTTGGAGGATCCAAGATTTGGCACAGCACGATGGGACCAGCTTGGTCTTTGATGAATTGGTCAACCACACCTTGCAATACCTCAGCAGCAGGGACGATGTGAAACGCCTTCGCATCCGAGGACCAGAGCGATTGGACGAGGACCTGCGCTGTCTGTTCAGGGCAGAGGTGTATGATGCGTCCTTGACACCGACCGTTGAATCGGATGTGACCTTCGAACTTCTCCGCAGGAATGGGGAACCCACAGGTCATCGATTTGTGCCATCTCCAAGGGGGACCGACATGGCTTTGGACCTCGGATTTTTGCTGCCCGGCGTATACGATTGGACCGCATCGTGCAGGCAGGGAGGTGAAGACCTGGTCGAAAAAGGAACCTTGGTGGTCCAGTCGGTCCAAGCGGAAGCCAGCTTGTTGCCCGCCGACCATGGACTTCTCCAGCGCCTGGCAGACCGCTCCAATGGCGCCTACCTCGGGGACTTGAACCGGCCAGAAGATGTGGCCTTGCTCCAGGACGCTTGGAGGACTTGGAGCCCGGGTTTGGGCGCAAAAGATGTGGTGCATGCATCTTCTGAACGGCTTCCGCTTCACGCACAAACGTGGCTCCTCGTTGTCCTACTCGGTTTGTTGACGGCAGAGTGGATGATCCGGCGGTCGAGTGGCGGGAGGTGAGTACCTTCGGCCCATGAACATGAACGCCTCCCCTGACGACCGCCGCCGACTGCGCGGCCTCCTCGTCGCTTTGATTGTCTTTTTGCCCGTGGTCTTCCTCTGGGGATCCTTGACGGTGACCATTCCATCTGGCTATGCAGGTTTGACCTTCCACACCTTCGGTGAAGGGGTCGACCCCAAAGAAGCGCCCTTGACAAGTGGGTTCCACTTCAAGGCACCGTGGAACAAGGTGTACAAGTATGAGGTCCGCCAAACCGAACAACTGGAAAGCCTGGAAGTCTTGAGTTCAAACTTGCTCAAGATCAACATGGAAATGACGGTGTTCACACAACCGGTGTACGGCAAGCTAGGTTATCTGGAGACGGAGCGGGGACGGAACTACGAGTCCGCGGTCATTCGCCCTTCCATGCGATCGGTTGCGAGAGAAGTCATCGCCAAATATTTGCCTGAAGAATTCAACACCACCAAACGCGAGCAAATTCAAATTGAAATCCAAGATCAACTCAGCAAGAAATTGTCCGCCAACTACGTGCAGCTCAACGACGTGTTGATTCGCAACATTCAGCTGCCAAAAACACTGGAACAAGCCATCGAACGCAAACTCCAGCAAGAGCAAGAATCATTGGAATATGAATTTCGCCTAGAAAAGGCCCAAAAAGAGGCCGACCGTTTGCGCATTGAAGCCGCAGGCATCCGGGATTTTGAAGAAATCATCTCCAAAGGGCTCAGCGACAAATTGCTCAAGTGGAAGGGCATCGAAGCGACCAAGGAGATTTCCAAGAGCAACAATGCGAAGGTGATCATTGTGGGAGGAGGAGATGCAGGACTGCCCATCATCCTCGGCAACCAATGACAAGAGAAATCTTTCGGTTTTTGTCAACGCAAACGACCCGCCAAATGGCGGGTCGTTTTGCTTTCCGTCGTGCCGTTGGACCGGCGGAATCGGCTTACTTGGCAGAAAGTACGCCGAGCTCTTCTCCGCGCTTCATGGCTGCGAGAACACCAATCTTGCTGATGGTGCGGATGGCCTTGGCAGAGACGCGAAGGGTCACCCAGCGGTCTTCCTCTGGAATGAAGAAACGCTTCCTCTGAAGGTTGGGGTAAAAACGACGCTTCGTCCGGCGCTTCGAGTGCGAAACATTGTTTCCCACCAAAACTTTCTTTCCTGTAATCTCACAAACGCGGCTCATGGCTCTGAATTTAGGATTGCAAAGAAACAACTTTTTCCTCAATCCTCCAACCCAGGAAGACCTCCATTCTTGATGAATTCATGCAGGTAGGTCAAAACACGACGTGAAGCCCGTTGGACAATGCGGGCGCGTTGTGCACCAAATCGGTGGCACCATGCCTTCGCCCCTGCAGGCCCGGCCACGGCCATCCACACCAAGCCTACAGGTTTGAGCTCCGTGCCACCGCCAGGCCCAGCCACACCGGAGGTGGCAATTGCCCAAGTCGTTCCCATGGCTTTGCGGGCGCCGATCGCCATCGCCTTCACCACGGGTTCGCTCACGGCACCATGGTCCACGATGTCCCTCGGATCCACATCCAAAAAACCCGTTTTCACTGCGTTGTCATAGGCCACAACGCCTCCCATGAACGAGGCACTTGCCCCAGGGATCGCCGTCAGCATGGCGGCCACACTGCCCCCCGTGCACGACTCTGCTGTGGCCAAAGTCCCTCCACTTGAAGAGAGCAACCCCAAAACAGCCGCAGCGATGTCCATGTTCCCACGCCCCACCACGTGCCGGCCTGCGAGCTTCATGAACACCTCCACTTCAGCGTCGAGCAGGCCTTGCAGTTCCTCCTTGTCGCCCGATGGCCCTTTCACCCCCAAGCGCACCTTCACTTGACCTGGAGAAGGCAGGTAGGCCAAAGAAATCCCCTTGGAAGGCAGCGAAGCCTCCCATGTGTCCACCAAAGCGGCAAGGGACGATTCGCCAATGCCGGCGGTCACCACCGTTTCATACAAGTTGGCAGGCAATGCAAAATGCGCCTTCAACCGAGGTTGAACCTCATGGGTCATCAGGCCCTCCATTTCATAGGGCACTCCTGGCATGCTCACCACTACTTTGTCTCCATGCTCAAACCACATGCCCGAAGCAGTGCCCAAAGGATTGGGAAGCACAGTGCATGACGCAGGAAGCATCGCCTGCAAACGATTGACTTCGAGAAATGGAACGTTGCGCGATTCGAACCAAGCCTGGATGCCGGCCGCGATTTCTTCGTGCATCACAAGCTCTGTGCCGAAGTACTCCGCCAACACATGTTTGGTCAAGTCGTCTTTGGTGGGGCCCAAACCTCCTGTCAAGAGCACTGCATCATTCGATGCAAGCCCACGGTCCAACGCGTCGCAAATGGCCTCTGGCGAGTCGGAAACAACCTCCACCCCTCCCACGATCCAGCCGTCCAAGGTCAGGTGTTCCCCCATCCAGGCAGCATTGGTGTTGACCGTCTGGCCGATCAACAGTTCATCTCCAATGGATACAATTTGAATGCGCATGAAAGCCAAATATGAGTTCAAAAAAAGCGGTGCCCGAGGACACCGCTTTCAAAGGTCGTAGGAACATGGCTTGCCATGCACCCAAAAGAGAAATTATTGCACCGCAAGTCGAACGATGGTGCGCTGTGCGCCTTGCGCCAGCTCCACAAAGTACATGCCCGCAGGCAAGGTGCGAACGTCAAATTTTTCAACGATGCCTGTGGTGGTCCAACTCATGTGCTGACGGCCTTCCACATCGAGCACACGGACGTCATGGGCACCTGGGCGATCAATGATCAACTCTGCCCAAGCACTGGATGGGTTGGGATAGAGCTGGACTTGGCCGGGTTTGAAGCCCTCCGCAATGCCCACCCAATCTTCGAAGTCAATGTCGCTGCACTCGTCCAAATCCAATTTTGGGACCCGCAAGTGAACCATTTCGTTGAGGTCCACCGGATCCAAATCCCCGCGCACGTGCAAGCCTGGTTCAAAATCTCGCTGATACACAATCTCGAGGTGCTCCTCCACGTCCGGGGACATGGAAGCAAACACGGCCTCGTACAAATCAAAGTCCACGTCGGGCGTCAAATCACAGGGCGTGTCGGTGTTCCAGCTGTCACCTGCATCCTCTGAATTCACCACAAAAACATGGCGGAAATTTTGGAGGCCGCTGTCATGGGTTTCCATGACGGCAGAGTAGCTGACAAACAAATGGCCATCTTCATCCGATGCAATGCTTGGAATGGAAGCCAGCCCGCCGCCGTAGTCTGCGATGTCGTCCAAAATGTCCAAAGTGCCATTGCCGTCGTAATCCAAGGCCCCCGCAATGGTGGCAGTAGAGTCCTCGTCAAAATCCGGACGCCAGTACTCCAACAAGTTGGTGCCTGGAAAGAAGGAATATTGGGTATCAATGGTGTCGGTATCCGCCACAAACATGCCGCCAAACGTGCAATGAACGGTGCCGTTGACGTCCACGTGGATGTCACCTGAACCGTCGGAAGTGAAGAACTCCTGGGTCAAGCCGTCACCGTCGATGTCCACTCCCAAAGAATCGGGAAGACCTGAATCGATTTGGTACAAGTCGACCGGGAAATCCACCAAGGTGTGGTACTCCCAGTTGTCTCCTGCATCCTCTGACACCATCACAAAGGAATCGGCCAAATTGTTGAACACCGCAAACGCAACCACCCCATCACGTGCATGGATGGCGTAGGCGTCACCACTGAACCCACCAAATTGGGTGCTGTCAATCTCAGGGAAGGTCATCATCTCCCAGTTGGAACCGTAGTCGAACGAACGGTAGTACAACAGGGCCCCATCTTGGCCTTGGTAGACCGCATTGGGATCGTCCCCTGCGTTTCCGACCGGCGTGGTCACGCAGATGAGGTGTATGATTTCATCGTTGATGCCGCCCACAGCCGCGCGTGGCCAAAGGTTGCCGAGAGGCGTGCCCAAATCGTTGATGGCTCCTCCAGGGATGGTGGACTGCAACCACTGCTCTTGGCCAGCAGGGCTGGTCATCATCACCAATGGTGCCGTGAAGTCTCCACTTGCTTCGTGGGTGATGACCACCTCGGTGCCATTGCCCATGTGCAAAATGGAAGGCCATCCAACGCGAACGTCTTCAAGACGCTCCAAGGGCTGCTCTCCCCAAAGTTCACCGTCGTAGAAGTTGTAGCCCGTACCACGGTCGTCAAAGGCCCCCGTTTCAAGGCTCTGGGTCCATGCTGCACTGACCGCATCTCCAGACCCTGCCATGCGGTCGTCAATGGATGCGTTGGACTGCAAATCGTACTGCGTGATCCCAATGACCTGACGCTCGATGACCAATTCGCGGATCACCTCGTGGGTGGTCTCTGACGTGTAGGTGCTGTTGATCGGCGCCATCGGGCGCTCAGAGCCATCATGGGCATTGTGCAAAGCACGAAGCGTGGAAGTCCTGCTCGATTCAGGAATCTGGGGTGTTTGTTCCAGCTTGTGCTTCTGGGCCATCGAAGGTGCTGCCATGCCAAAGGCAAGGGCAAGAAAGACAAAATGTTTCATCGTAAAGGTTTTTGGGGCAAATTACCCCCTACCCCGCTGAACACCAAACGAAAGAAATCAACCCTTGGGCAACGTGGCCAAAATCGTTTCACGGCCTTTCACCTTTTGGTCCAAATCCACATGGATGTCGGCATCCAAGGGCAAAAACACATCGATCCGGGAACCAAATTTGATGAACCCTACCTCCTCTCCCAATTCCACTTGCTGTTCTGGTTGAATGTACCAGCGAATCCGCCTTGCCACGGCACCGGCAATCTGCCTGAACAGGACGGGACCGCGGCTGCCCTCGATCACCAAGGTGGTGCGTTCATTTTCTGTGCTGCTCTTTGGGTGCCAGGCCACCAGGTACTTGCCGGGGTGGTAATTGGCATGCGTGACCTTGCCCGCCATGGGCGCCCATTGGACATGCACGTTCAGCGGACTCATGAAAATGCTGACTTGGATGCGCTTGTCCCCCAACACCTCCGACTCTTGCACCTCCTCAATGACCACGACCTTCCCGTCGGATGGACAAAGAATCTGGCCCTCCTCGGCCACTGGAAATCGCTTGGGCACACGGAAAAACTGGGCGACCAGAAACACGTCGACCGCGGCCAGCGCGCAAAGCAGCCAAAAGACCCATTTTGGAGCCCCCAGGCCCCAGCCCAAGGCCACCATCCCTGCGCCGAGGGCCACGGCCAATGCAATCAATCCATATCCTTCTCTGTGCAATGTCATGTTGTCAAGTTTGGACCACGAAAATGCACCACAAGAGCGCATGCACGGGCGCGGCGAACAAAAATCCATCAAAACGGTCCAGCACTCCACCATGGCCGGGAAGCAATGCGCCGCTGTCTTTGACCTTGGCCAGCCGTTTCATGCGGCTTTCCATCAAGTCACCGCATGTGCTCAACGCTCCGGCCAAAAGGCCCAAACCCAAGCCCATGGGCCCCCACCACATGGTGGCGGCCAGACCCGCGCCCAGTGCCCCAACGACGGCACCTTCCCACGTCTTTCCGGGGCTGATGGTGGGGGCCAACTTGTGGCGGCCCAGCATCTTTCCTCCCACAAAGGCCATGGTGTCGTTCGCCCAAATCAAGGTGGCAAACTGCACCACGGGGCCTCCATCATGGTCATGGACAGTGAGTGCCTCCGTCGCCCAAAATCCACCCATCCAGGGCAACGTCAAGACGGCAGTGTACACCACCAAAACTGCCACATACATCGTCCAAGGTCGGAGCTGGGGAGCTGCGCGCAGCAAGGTTTGGCCCTCCTTGCATGCCATGATGGCCAAGCCGGTCCAGAGAAGAACGTGCGACCAAATGCTCCATGTCGTCGCACCCACCACGGCACCTACAAACAGCACACCTGTGAGCGAACGCACCCACCACTCGTTCTGCATCATCCTTCCGGGGCTTCAAGCCATGCCTTGGCCTCTTCCATTTGGCCTTCAGGGACCCATATTTCAACTGGCCGCGTGGCAAAGCACATCCCAACGTAGCTGGAATCCTGCTTGTTCAAGAGCACCGATGGGATGCCCTGCGCCTCGAGTCCACTTTGGAGCAAGGGTGCCATGCCGGCGTCATGGCATTGGATGGCCAAGGTCCAACCCTTCATTTCTGTGGATTGGGTTCCGGGGCTTCCGGGGCTTCCGGGGCTTCCGGGGCCTTCTCATTGGCGGCTGAGGGGTCTGGAAGCACCGCCGGAGCAGCGAACGGTCGCGCCCCCAAAATGCGTTCCACATCTTCCCGGAAAATGACCTCGTTCTGCAACAATGAGTCTGCGAGAGACTCAAGCTTGTCTCGATTGTTCGCCAAAATTTCTTTCGCCCGGTCGTAGGCCTTCTCAATGACAGCACTGACTTCTTCGTCAATGATGCGGGCCGTTTCTTCGCTGTAGGGCTTGGTGAAGGAGTTCTCTCCTCTGCTGTCGTAGTAACTGCGGTTGCCAATCCGATCGTTGAGCCCGTAGACACTGACCATGGCATAGGCTTGCTTGGTGACCTTTTCCAAATCACTCAGTGCGCCCGTTGAAATTTTGCCAAAGATGATTTCCTCTGCGGCCCGTCCTCCCAATGCGGCGCACATCTCGTCAAAGATTTGCTCCGTGGTGGTGATGGCACGCTCCTCAGGAAGGTACCAGGCGGCCCCCAAGCTTTGACCTCGAGGCACGATGCTCACCTTCACCAGTGGCGAAGCAAATTCAACCAACCAGCTCACCACAGCATGCCCGGCCTCGTGGAAGGCAATGGTGTTCTTCTCGTTTTCGCTGATGATTTTGGTGCGCTTTTCCAGGCCACCAATGATGCGGTCCACCGCGTCCAAAAAGTCTTGGTGGGTGACCAATTTCCTGTCCTTGCGGGCGGCGAACAAGGCGGCCTCGTTGCACACGTTGGCAATGTCTGCTCCGCTGAATCCTGGGGTCTGCTTCGAGAGGAAATCAATGTCCACCGAGTTGTCAGTTTTCAAAGGGCTCAGATGCACCTCAAAAATGGCCTTTCGCTCGTTCACGTCAGGCATGTCCACATAGATCTGCCGGTCGAAGCGTCCGGCGCGCATCAATGCCTTGTCCAAAATGTCTGCGCGGTTGGTGGCCGCAAGGATGATCACCCCACTGTTGGTGCCAAAACCGTCCATCTCCGTCAGGAGTTGGTTCAAGGTGTTCTCTCTTTCGTCGTTGGACCCAAAATTTGCGTTTTTGCCCCTTGCGCGGCCAATGGCATCAATCTCATCGATGAAGATGATGGCCGGTGACTTTTCCTTGGCCTGCTTGAACAAATCCCGAACCCGCGAAGCACCTACCCCGACGAACATTTCCACGAAGTCGGAGCCACTGAGGCTGAAGAAGGGAACTTCGGCCTCGCCGGCCACAGCTTTCGCAAGCAAGGTTTTTCCCGTGCCCGGAGGGCCTACGAGAAGCGCTCCTTTGGGGATTTTTGCGCCGAGTTCGGTGTACTTGTCGGGCTTCTTCAGGAAGTCCACGATCTCATGGAGTTCCTCTTTGGCACCGTCCACACCGGCAACGTCTTTGAAGGTGACATCAGTGCCTTCTCCCTTCTCGAGGACTTGGGCCTTCGACTTGCCAATGTTGAAGATTTGTCCTCCACCAGCAGGCCCGCCGCCCAATCGCCGCATCAGGAACATCCATACCACCACCATAAGGCCTAAGAAGATCACCCACGACAAGATTTGTCCTCCCCACTCGTTGGGTGGCTCGTAACGAAGTTCAAAACCATGGGCCTCTTGAAGCTCCTTCAAATCCCTTTGGTAATCGTCTCCCCTGGGGATGTCCATGGTGGCGTCGGCTCCGGAATAAAGGGCCTCCAACAGTTGGGGCTCCGACTTGCCTCCTGAAAGGCTGTCGCTGACACTTTGGATGTAAAAAATGCTCGCTTGGGCACCGTTGTGGCTGACCTTGGCCACTTGTCCCTTCTCGGCCATTTTTTTGAAATCCGGCCACTGCACCTTGCGCTGCGAACTGGAATCGCCCAGCGTCACCAACGTCAGCAAGAACATGGCCACGATGGCATACACCCAGTAAAAATTGATGGGCTTGCCAGGTTTGGCGTCCTTCCCAGTTTTCCCTGGTTTCCCTGACTTGCTTGACTTTTTTCCGCCGTCTTTCGACTTGGGGTTGGGGGTCTTCTTTTCCATCTTGCTCAGTTTGATGTGTGGTGTTGGACGGGTGCGTCCCCCCACAACTCCTCCAATGCATAATGCGCTCGGGCTTCGCTGTGGAAGATGTGCACAACCACATCGCTGTAGTCGAGGATCACCCATTCTCCACTTCTCAAACCATGCACCCCCCATGGACGTTCATTCAAGGTCTCATTTGTTGCCTGTTCCACCGATTTGGCCAAGGCTTCCACCTGGGTGCGACTCGTGGCTGAGGCAATGACAAAAGAAGAGGCAATGGCATGGGTCAAGGGACTCAAGTCCAACGTGACAATGTCCTGCGCTTTCAAGGCATCCAAGCCTTGAACAATGGCCTGGGCCAGCGCATCTGTAGGGGGAGGTGTGGTAGAATTCATCCGTGCGTCCGCATTCCAAAGGTACTACTTTTGACAAGGTTGTGGGACGAGGTTTTCTTGTCTTTCAGCCAAGGTTTGCGAAACAATCATGTCCACCACTTACGACCATCACCACACCCCTGCCGTGGCCAGCACCAATGCTTGGGCGCTGTCTTGGCTCCGAGAACAAGAGATGGAGGCCCCTACCCTGTTCACAACGGACCATCAGCACACTGGACGAGGCCAAAGGGACAAACCTTGGAGTGCTGAACCGCACCGCGATTGCAGCTTGAGTTTGGCCGTGGAAGCCCCAAGAGGGTGGACGCCTGCCATGCTGAACATGGCCGTTGCCCTCTCCTTGCGCTCCACCCTTCTGTCCGTTCTTCCCAACCATCGCTCCGAAGCGTCCGTGCTGATCAAATGGCCCAACGATGTGGTCCTGTGGCACGCCCAAACGCACCGGAAATGTGCTGGCATCCTCGTGGAAAATGTATGGCGCGGAAGCGAATGGACCCATGCTGTCATTGGCATTGGTACGAACGTGTCTTCGCAACGGTTGACCAGAAGTTACCGAGCAGTCAGCCTCTTGGAAGCGTGGCAAGTGACGATGGACCCCATCGCCTTGGCGCATCGCATCGCCTCCAACCTGATCGAAACCTTGCATGCACCGCTGCAAGCTTCCACGGTGCTTGCAGGCTTTCAAAACCATTTGATGGGGCTGAAGGAACGGCGAACTTTTGTCCATCAAGGATCCGAGCACATCGGAATGCTGTGTGAAATCAACGGCGAAGGCCACGGACGCTTTGCGTGGCAGGATCCCCAAACGGCCCCACCTGAGTGGCTTCCGTCGAGCGAGATTGCATGGGTATGGGGTCAGTAGCGGCCCTTGAGTGTCGAGGCCATTTGGCCAAACAACCCCGTCAAGGCGGGCTCCACCATCATCTTGGTGAATGGATTCAATTCCGCGTCGCAACCAACCAGACAAGTGCACCCCGTTTCTTGTGGAGTGAGCGTAACGTCGATGGTGAATTTCACTGGCGTGGGGGCCTCGGTGACCAATTCAAGCACACGTCCTTCCGTGGACCCCAAGGAAGACGTTCGCACCAAATGCACCGCCACCCCGCCCGAGACCTTGAAAGAACAGCGGTCCCCTTCTCCTTGAAAGTCGGACACTGGGCCTGTGCTGAGCAATTCGCCGAACGAAGTCCAATCCAAGAAATCTTTCGACACCTGCTCGCAGGAGGCGTTCAAAGGAACGGCAGGAGATTCAATCCGTGTCATGGGGTTTGACGTTGTTCGCTCCAAGCCACAGGGTCGGCGGACCAACCTTCCAGAAGGGTCTGCTGCCCTTCTGTGATGTAACCCTCGTCCTTGGCTTGTTCGAGCATGGTGGGATAATCCGTCAGCACATCAAAGGGGCACTTGGCCTCCTCAAAGCGAGCTGCAGCATCTGCAAATCCATAAGAAAAAATCGCCACCAAGCCTTTGACCTCGAGGTCCACTGCGCGGAGAGCTTCCACGGCTGTCAAGCTGCTCTTTCCGGTGGAAATCAAATCCTCGATGACCACCACATTCCTCATGGTGTCCAAATCACCTTCCACTTGCCTCCCCGTGCCATGGGCCTTTGCCGAGCTTCGGACGTAGCAAAATGGGAGCCCCATCTCTTGGGCAACGAGCGCGCCCAAAGCAATGCCTCCTGTCGCCACCCCAGCGATGCCATCTGGCTGACCGTAGCGCGACTCAATCAACTCCCCTGCCAATTGTCGCACAAAGGTTCGCACAGGAGGATGCGACAATATTTTCCGGTTGTCGCAATAGATGGGGGAACGCCTGCCACTGGCCCATGTGAATGGGTCGGCAGGACGGAGCTGAATGGCTTTGATGCGGAGCAAGAATTCAGCTACCTTTCGGCGTTGGTCGGACGCAATGGTCATGTCACAAAGCTACGATGTATTCATGCTGAATCGGAAGGTGAAATTTCGCCCTCTGGACAATGCCATGCCCCTAGATCGGCCGGCACAAGAGCACATCTTGGACATGGTGAATCCCACCGAGCGCATGCTCCGAGATTTGCCGACTTTGTTGAAGCGGAGCCCACAGCTCAAAGAGGTTCGCATCCATTGCACCGAGCTCCAAGAAGTGTGGATGATGTTTTGTGCAGGCTACAAGGAACTGGCCGCCGCCGGTGGAGTGGTCAAAGACTTGGAGGGGCGGGTACTGTGGATCCAACGCAATGGAAAATGGGATTTGCCCAAGGGCAAACTCGAGGAGGGAGAGCGCCTGGAGGAAGCTGCAGTGCGGGAGGTGGAAGAGGAGACTGGCATTTCCAAGGTTCGGATCACGGGCGAGTCATTCAGCACGTTCCATACGTATGAGGCGGAAGGCATCGTGCACCTAAAGACCACCTTTTGGTACCCGATGACGCACGATGGAAGATCCACCCCAGGGGTGCCACAAGCAATCGAAGGCATCACCGAGGTGACGTGGCTGCTGCCCCCTTTTCCTGCGCAAACCCTGAACAACACCTTTGGAAGCATTCAGCAAGTGCTTGATGCCTTGCTTTGATCGCCGTCAAGGCTAGCGGGAAGGCCACATCAACGACCAGCGCTTCAACTCGGCAAACAACCCCTCCGTTGGCAGAGGAGCGTGGTGGGTTTGGATGTCGCCATTGGGGTTCACCACAACGACTTGTGGCACCCGTTCCACGTCCAGTCTGTCCCACCATCCCGGATCACGTCCCACCCATCGTACGCGCTCTTTGACGCTTTCACGATGGCCCAGCGTCGTGCGCCAATGCTCCTCAGATCCATCGACAGACAGGACACCATAAGACATCCCAAGTGGTGCATTTTGCTCCATCCATTGGCGCAGAACGCTCCATTCCCTCAGGCCTGACGTAGAACCTTTTTTTGTCAGAAGCCAAACCCTCCAGTCCCCTTCCCCTGCCCATGCAGGATCCAATTCGCCACTTGGCATCATCCACATCATGTCTTCCCAAGATTGGGCCGTTCCCAAGTGGGCGGAGGTCTGTTCGGACTGCCGACGAACCTCGGCCACTTCGCACTGATCCTTCCACCTGACCTCCCACCAAGCGGCTGCCCAGCGGTTCCACTTTTGGTCCAACCCCAACCACATGGCCATGTGCAACTCGTCGACCGTCCATTCCATGGCATGGCAAAGGCTGTCTTGGTCTCCAGTAGCCACCCAATTGCGCCAAGGCTTGCGTTGCGACTCCAATGCATCCCACCATTGATCGTGCCGCAATTCCCAGAGTGCACACCACCCTGGAGAAGCCAGCCTCTTGGTCCACGTTCTCGTGTCCCTGCCTTGCGCCCAAAGTTCCATGGCCTCACTTCTGGGGTCTCCACCCAAACTCATGCGCCACTCCGAAAGCCGGGAAAGTGCCAAATCGCCCCACATCGAGTGGGGTTGAAAGGCTTGAAGTTCATCCAGGACCCAAAGATGGCTGCTGTCCAAAGCCGCACGCATCGCCTCTTTCGAGGCCGCTTGCTTTTCCGAAGAACCACCCACCACTCCCCAGCCCACGAGCTGATCCAGGTCCAAAGCATCCAAAGACAATGCCAACCGGTTGGAGAGCATGCCAAGACGATGGCCCGGGTGGCTTTCTTCGTAACGAAGTGGCGCTTGGTTCCCTCTGGCACTCGGCGGGGTCCGAAGGGGCCAAATCAAGGTCACCGTGTCGGGGGACATCTTCCTCGACTCCGTGTCGACCATCAAGGTCCATGACCAAGGCAGACACTCCAAGGTGTAGACACCCGGCTGAACCTCTGGCCAAGAGCAAATGCCACGCTCATCCACGACAAGGTCAACGCCCTGCAATGCCGTTTGCGTCACGCCCTCGAGCCATGCACTCACGTGAATCGTGTGCCCCGCTGCAGGCAGTTCACAAGCAGGATTGCCCAAATCGTCCTGCCAGCGAATGACAAAATCCGATTGTCCCCAGGTCGAGACCACAGCGCCCAAGAACAGCCACCATCCGGTGCATGCCTTTTTCATGAGGAGGGGTCTGGAGCGAATCTAGAAGACAAGCATTCTGGCACAAATGGGCGGGCATCCCCTCCGTGGTGCAATACGTCACGGACGACCGTCGAGTGGATGGCTGAAAAAGCTGGCGCTGTAAGAAGCACCACAGTGTCCAATGAGGGATGCATGGTGCGGGTCATTTGGGCAATGGTTTGCTCGTAAGACAAATCCACTGCATTTCTCACCCCTCTCAGCTGAGCCACTGCCCCAACCCTCAAGCAGAAGTCAGCCGTGAGTCCTTCGTAAGACGCCACACTGACACGGGACTCTTGAGCAAAGGTTTGGGCGATCATGGCAAGACGATCGTCGAGGGGGAACATGCTCTTCTTGCTGCTGTGTTGGCCCACAGCAACCACAACAACGTCGAAGAGGTCCAGTGCGCGAAGCACCAAATCTTCGTGGCCCTTGGTGATGGGGTCAAAGGACCCGGGGAAAACAACTTTTCGCATTCATTCGAAGGTAAACAAACTGAATCGGACGTGTCCATATTTCCGCATCAGGACAAAACCAGGTTGATCGGACACATCCATTCTTTCTCCATGTTCCAGAATGAACCACCCCCCGGGCACAACGAGTTTTGCCTTGCGAACAGCCTCTGGCAGGACCTCGAGCTTGGCCATGTCATACGGTGGGTCTGCAAACACCACATCAAATTGGGTCAAGGCTTTGCCCACAAATCCCCAAACGTCTCCGCAAATGGCATGCAGTTGATCGCTGCCCAATTTGTTGGCTTGGTCCACTGCGAACCTGCAGGCACGGGGCGCCTTTTCCACCGAGGTCACCGAGGCGGCCCCGCGGCTCAAAAACTCCAGCGCCACCATGCCTGTTCCTGAGAAGAGATCCAAGACTTGCGCATCCACCACATCCACCCGTGAGGACAACAGGTTGAACAAGCCTTCCCGGCCAAAATCGGTGGTGGGTCTCCCCTGAAAACCCTTGAGGTCGGGCAATCTTCTTCCTCGCCAAGTGCCGCCAGTTATGCGCATGATGAAAGGCTTTCAAACAAAGTCAACCATCCCTCGGCGCTTCCTTGACGCTCGACGTCAAAAAACCGGGACCACCCCTCCGTCCACTTGGCGTCTCCAGACCACCGAATCCGAGCGTCCTTCACTTCCCCACCACCTCGGTGGCAGGCATTGACCATGGCATAAAGCACATCATCCGAAGCAGCGCCTTGAGGCAAATGGTGGACCCATTGGATCTGTTCACCTTGAAAGGCCACCATGTGCGCCCCTTGCTCCTGCACATCGACCCGCAAGGACCAACCCTGATGGGGGGTCGTGCGGTTCCAGTGCAGCGCATCTTGCATCAAAGCTTGGGCCACCGACACCCTTTGAGCTTGAGGAAAAATCGCGTTCAAGGCCTGGGCCCAATCCGCGGAACCCGACACCGAAATGCGGCATGCGGGGTCGATGTCTTCCATCAACATGTGGTGGACGATGTGGTCGTCGGAAACAGCCAACCCATGGTGCAAACGATGTGCTTGAACAAGCACCTCTTCGTGGCCAACTTCTTGCGTCAAGGCCTCCGGTGTCAAGGTGCAGGGAACCCCCCATTCTGCAGCGACGACTTGTGTGCCACTCCCTACTTGGTTGCGAAGGGCACGAAGCACTTCGGGCACCATGTCTTTGCGAGAAATTTCGCGCTGGGCAACTTCACTCGAGGAAGGCGCAAGCCATCGAAGCCAGACGCCGTCCCACAGCAGAGCCAAGGAATCCATGGGGTCTCAGTTCCTCCAGTTGCCGTCTCGATGCGCCTCGACGAGCGAGCCAAATCGCAAAGTGTCCTTCTTCACCCTTTCCCTTCCAAAGGGTGTAGGATCCTGCACCAGGATCGTCGGTTGCCAAACACGTCCCACCTCCACTGCCCCCGTCGACATCAAAAAACGTTCCCCGGTGTACGGGTTGAAGGCGAGGGAATCGAGACTGACCTGAGGCAAACGCTGTGCCTGGCGAATCTCTGGCTCAAAATTCTCCGCGTAAAAACTTGTGTACAAGGTGTCTCGCATTTTGTAGGGCGTGGCATCCTCTGAAATCAAATCGAGCAATGCCTCCTCTGTCAAGCCTTGTTGTTCCGCGATGCCCCCCAAGGTTGCCCGGGTCAGCACATACCCTTCCTCACGGCTTGTGGATTCGGGCAAGGTGTCGTGGAAGGAGCCCATGTTGAACTCCACGGGGACCACTGGGGCTTGGACAAACTTGACCAAACTGTCAAAGGTCTCCGCAAAGGAACCATAGACCGCCATGTGGGCTTCTTGGGCAGAACGGATGTCCTTCAACCGCTGGATCGTGGTGGCATTGACGCTCTTCTTGGTCTCCTGGAATCGAATCTCCTCGTCCACTGAATAAAACACAGAGTAGGCCAAGGCTGCAGCCGACACTCCTCCCACCAACAGCAAGACCCTGTAATGCTTCAACTCCATCTTTTCCAGCACCACCGGCATGGCGAGTGCACCCACAACAATCATCGCCAAAGAGGCGAACAACATGGCCACAGGCTGGCTTTCCAAGTCGTCCCCGCTCAGGTACTTCAGCAAGAAGCCGAATCCGGCAAGGAACAACAATAGACTGATGACGTACTTGTTGATTTCGTTCAAAAACTTTTCCATGGCGCAGAAATAAAGCGAATCGAGGTTTTGCGTGTCCAAAACTACAACACGCAACGCTCCTTACAACCCTTCTCCACCTACCTTCGACATTGCACCCATGGCGACCGATTCTTCCACCACATCCCCACAGGCAAGAGCCACAGAGTTGGAGGCCCGACTTCTGGGGCAAATCCCTTTCCAGCCCACTGCTTCTCAGGCGAGGTTTGCCTTTGTTTGGTCCAAATTCATCGTCTCTGAAAAGCCCCGGTGCGCCCTTGTCCTTCGCGGGTATGCAGGGACGGGGAAGACCACAGCCGTCGGGGCGGTGGTGCGCACCATGCGTGAAATCCGCCAACGGTGTGTGCTCTTGGCGCCCACCGGGCGCGCCGCCAAGGTGCTGGCACATCATGCGGGGCAAGATGCATCCACCATCCACAGGCACATTTACCGGCCCACGCGCAACCCAGACGGGGGCACCTCCTACGGATTGGTGCCCAACAAGCGCACCGACACCCTTTTCATTGTGGACGAAGCGTCCATGATTGGAGAATCGGGGGGGCTTCCCTCGGGTGGTTTTCAATACCGCAGTTTGTTGGACGACCTGATCGAATTTGTTTACTCCGGGCAGGGATGCCGGCTGATGTTGATTGGGGACGATGCCCAGCTCCCGCCTGTAGGTGCTTCGGAAAGTCCGGCCCTGCAAGGGGCCAAATTGCGGGAAGGCTTTGACCTAACCTTGGCAGAGGTGGCCCTCGACGATGTGGTCAGGCAGGAACTTGACAGTGCCATCCTGAGCAATGCCCATGACCTTCGAATGCTGATGGCCATCACCGAACCCAAGGGTCCTGCACCGTTGCCTCATTTCGAAGAAGGGCCCGGCTTGACCAGGGTGATGGGACAAGACTTGGAGGAGCTGTTGGTGGACCTGCATGCCAAACATGGAGAAGACAACTTGGTGGTCATCACCCGTTCCAACAAGCGTGCAGTGCAGTTCAATCAACAAATTCGATCACGGGTGCTTTGGCAAGAAGATGAACTCAATGCTGGGGACCGGCTGATGGTGGTGGCCAACAATTACCATTGGCTAGCCGACCACGAAGAACTGGCCACCAACCTCATCGCCAATGGGGACACCCTCGTGGTGGACCGCATCCAAAAGCGCTTCTCCCGTTACGGCACCCCCTTTGTGGAGGCTGAGGTCCGCCTCGCCGACCAACCCAATTACCCGGCATTTTCTGTCCACATCAACCTGAGCGTGTTAACTTCAGACCGGGCGAGTCAAAGTCGCGCCGACCGACAGGCACTGTATGATGCCGTTTCGGCGGACCACAGCCACTTGATCAGCAAAGGTAAAATTCATGCTGCGACCAACGCTGACCCCTGCTACCAAGGGCTGCAGGTGAAATTCGCTTACGCCATGACGTGCCACAAAAGCCAAGGCGGCCAATGGCCAGCAGTGGTGGTGGACCAAGGCTACATGACGGAAGAAAGGGTCGACCTCGAATGGCTGCGTTGGCTGTACACGGCTCTGACCCGGTCAGAATCCGAATTGTACATGCTCAACTTCGCCGACGCTTTTTTTGCGTCATCGAAGTCCTGAAAAAGAGCAGAGGGTGTCTTCAGGCCAACTCCCGCTGGCTGAAGAAAAAGGAACCCTCAATGGCGGCGTTCTCGTCGCTGTCTGAACCGTGAACGGCATTGGCAGCAATGCTCTCCGCAAAATCGGCACGGATGGTTCCAGGTGCTGCTTCAGCGGGGTTGGTGGCGCCAATCAAGGTGCGGAAGTCCGCCACGGCGTCGTCCTTCTCCAAAATGGCGGCCACGATGGGCGCAGAAGACATGTATTCTGTCAATTCCCCAAAGAATGGGCGTTCGGCATGCACCCCGTAAAAGGCCTGTGCATCTTCCAGGCTCAACCGGGTCCACTTCATCGCTTTGATGGTGAATCCCGCCTCAATGATGCGGTCAATGATTTTTCCAGTGTGACCTGCGCCAGTAGCATCAGGCTTGATCATGGTGAAAGTGCGGTGGGTGGACATGGCAGTTGATTTGTAGATCTGTCGTTTGCGAGGACAAAAATACGGCTTCCTTCCCCCCTTGCCACACAATTTCGCGACAAAGCACACCCTTCCCCGCCTATTTTTGCCCTCATGGACACACATGCGAAGCACAGTTCGGCCCAATTGATGGCCATGGAGGACGCCCACGGGGCCCACAATTACCACCCTCTCCCAGTGGTGTTGGACCGCGGGGAAGGCGTCCATGTTTGGGATGTAGAAGGCAAGCAATACTTCGATTTTCTGAGCGCCTACAGCGCGGTCAACCAAGGCCATTGCCATCCGCGCATTGTCAAAGCCATGCAAGACCAGACCGCCAAGCTCACTTTGACGTCTCGCGCCTTCTACAACAGTCTCCTAGGGCCTTATGAGCAGTTCGTCACATCGTATTTCGGATACGACAAGGTATTGCCCATGAACACTGGGGCAGAAGCTGTGGAAACCGCCATCAAAATTGCCAGAAAGTGGGCGTACGATGTCAAGGGGGTGCCTTCTGGCGCCGCCAAGATCATCACCTGCTCAGAGAATTTTCACGGACGGACCACCACCATTGTCTCGTTTTCCACTGACCCTGACAGCACTGGGGGATTTGGCCCTTACACCCCTGGTTTTGAGGTCATCCCTTACAACGATCTCGACGCCCTCAAACTCGCCCTTTCGGACCCCAATGTTGCAGGGTTCTTGGTGGAGCCCATCCAAGGCGAGGCCGGCGTCAACGTTCCCGACGACGGCTACATGCGCGGGGCCCATGCCCTCTGCAAGGCCGCCAACGTTCTCTTCATGGCCGATGAAGTCCAAACAGGCATTGCCCGCACAGGCTCTTTGTTGGCCACCTGTGGCCAGTGCTCGTGCACGTCCACCTGCGAGCGTCAATCCACCTACGTCAAGGCCGACCTATTGATCCTCGGCAAGGCCATCAGTGGAGGCGCCTACCCTGTTTCCGCGGTGTTGGCAGACGACACCGTCATGGGCGTCATCCAACCAGGCCAGCACGGGTCCACCTTTGGTGGCAACCCCGTCGCCGGGGTGGTGGCGACAGAAGCGTTGTCGGTGGTGGCCGATGAGCATTTGGCACAAAATGCCCGAAAGCTCGGCCAGCGCTTCCGTGAGGCGATGAACGAACTGGTGGGCAAGAGTCCCCTCATCAAATCCGTCAGGGGCCGTGGACTGCTGAATGCCGTACTCATCAACGACACCCCCGACAGCAGCACGGCGTGGGATTTGTGCGTGGCGCTGAAGGACAACGGCCTTTTGGCGAAGCCCACCCACGGCAACATCATTCGTTTTGCCCCTCCATTGGTCATGACTGCCGCTCAGTTGGAGGCATGCATCGACATCATCGCACAAACTGTATTGGCCTTTGAGCCCCATTGAAACCTAAACAAAAGGACAACAGATCCACAACCACAGAGCCATGAAGCATGTGCATCGGATGGCCCTTCTGCTCGGGGCCCTCATTTCTTTGAATTCAGCATGGGGACAATCTGCGGATCGCACGGTGTCCAACCAGGACCACACTTGGCTGATGGCCTTTGGCAACCACCGTTTGACTGATTCGTGGGGGCTGCACACAGAGTATCAATTCAGGAGGACTGGATGGGGTGGCGGATGGCAACAGTCCCTTCTTCGGGTGGGGTTGGATCGGCACTTGCAAGATGGTGCCATGCTCACAGCGGGCTACGGATGGATTCGGAGCTTCCCCTACGGAGAGCAGCCCATCGCGGAGAAGTTTGACGAACATCGGATTTGGCAGCAGCTCATCACCCAATCACAAACTGGACGGTTGAAGTGGCTCCACCGCTACCGCTTGGAGCAACGCTACATGGACCGCAAGAACAATCCCAGCTGGCAGCACAGGGTGAGGTACTTCGTTCAAGTCACTTGCCCCTTGCCTTCGAAACCCCAATGGTCTTTCAGCGCCTACGAAGAGGCCTTTGTGGGCCTGAGGTCATTGACGTCTCCATCGGCGAATCTTCTCCAACAAAACCGTTTGTCCATGGCCTTGAACCACGCTTGGGCGTCCGGAACCTCCGTTCAGTTGGGCTACCTCCATCAGGTGTTGTGGAAAGGCGATGGCCTAAGGGTGGAGCAGAACCACACCTTGCTTTTGGGGGTCCGGCACAACTTGGATGTCCGCAAGTGACGGGACGCGACGAGGCTTTACTTCAACCAGCCTTGGGCACGCATCCAGTCGTCGTTGTAGACCTTGCCCGTGTACCGTGAGCCGTGGTCGTGGAACAGCACCACGGGCACGTCTTCTGGCTTGAGGCGGTCTTGCAGCTGACGCAGTCCTTGGAAGGCACTGCCGCAACTGTACCCAATCAGCAAACCCTCCTTCTTCGCCAATTCCCGCGCGGCGTGCGCTCCATCTTCGTCCGTGACCTTTTCAAAGTGGTCGATGAGGTCGAAGTCCACGTTGGCCGGCAAGATGTCCTCACCAATGCCCTCGGTGAGGTAGGCGTAAATTTCATTTTCGTCAAACTCTCTCGTCTCGTGGTACTTCTTGAACACAGACCCGTAAGAATCAACCCCCCAAATTTGAATGTCGGGGTTCTGCTCCTTCAAATATTTCGCAACTCCTGAAATCGTACCACCCGTGCCCACACCTACAATGAAGTGGGTGATTTTGCCTTCCGTTTGCTTCCAAATCTCAGGCCCCGTCGAGCGGTAATGCGCCGCCCTGTTCGCGAGGTTGTCGTACTGGTTGCACCAGACGCTGTTGGGGATTTCTTTGTGCAGCTTCTCTGCCACACTGTAATAACTGTCTGGATGGTCTGGCGCCACGGCAGTTGGACAAACGTGCACCACCGCCCCCATGGCGCGCATGACGTCTACCTTTTCCTTGCTCTGTTTGTCGTTGGTCGTGCAAATGAGGTTGTAGCCTTTGACAATGCAGGCCAATGCCAAACCCATCCCCGTGTTCCCGGAGGTGCATTCAATGACCGTGCCGCCTGGCTTCAGTTTCCCGCTTGCCTCGGCCGCCTCAATCATGGACAATGCCATGCGGTCCTTGACGCTGTGGCCAGGGTTGAAATACTCCACCTTGGCCCATACAGGACATGGGAAGTCTTGGACAATTTTGTTGAGCCGAATCATGGGCGTGTTGCCAATGGCCCCAAGGATGTTGTCGTGCACGTTCATGCGTCCAAAAGTAGCACGTGCCTCTGTGCGGACCACCATCTCCTCCCCTTACCTTTCAGGTTGTGAACGTGGAAAGAACCCTGGCCCATCGCATGGCAAAAAGCAACCGTCACCTCGGTGCACGCCCCGTGGTGCGCATTGCCACTGCCGGGGTGGCATTGGGGGTGGCTTTGATGATCCTCGCTTCGGCCATTGTCCACGGCTTTCAACACGAAGTCAAAAAGCTGGTGGTGGGTTTTGACAGCCACATCCACATCTCCCCGAGCGACGCGACACAAAATGGTCTGGTGTGGTCTCAAGGGATGCTCGACAGCCTGCGGTCCCTTCCAGAAGTGACCCACGTGGCCCTTCGGCACGAGTGCGCAGGCATCGTGGAAACCCCTCAAGCAATCCAAGGGGTCGTGGTCAGAGGGTTGGACGCCACTTCCCGACAGGGACGCATGGCGAACAACATGCGCAAGGGAAACCTGCCCAAAGACGCCAACGACCACCCAGAAGTGCGCGAGGTGGCAATCGGCGCCCCCTTGGCGAAGGCCTTTGAACTGGATACAGGGGACCGCATCACCGTTTACCTCGTCATCGACGAAGACAACATTCGGCCAAGGCCCATGAGGATTTCCGGCATTTACGACACTGGGCTGCAGGAGTTCGACAAGCGGCACGTGTGGATCTCGGCCCCCATCATGCAATCGTCCGCATCACGAGGTGCGGAGGCCCAAGTGGTCCTGGAGCCATTGGCCCTTGGGCAACGTGCCGTGGGGCAAGCGTTTGGCCAAGATGCTGCGGGCAAGACATGGACCGGAAGGTGGGCTGGCCTCCCCAAGGGCCAAACGGCACAAGGCAGGAGGTCCATCGCCCTTGACCCCCTCCCTGCCTCCGCAACGCCCCTTTGGATCGTGGGCAACGGCGCCCTTGCCGACACGGTCCGCCTTGTGCATCAAGGTGAGGAAGGATGGACGGCCTCTGTCTCCCAAGGATCGCACCACATGGTGGCAGAGGGCTATGACGTTTGGGCCACCTCCCTGGCCAAAGTGGCCGGTCTGCAAGAATCGCTGTTTCGACTCATCCCATACGATTGGCAAGCCATCCGGGTGGACCAACAAAACCCCGAGATGTTCAGCTGGCTCAGCATGCTGGACCTGAACGTCGATGTGATCGTGGGGTTGATGGTGCTCATTTCCATCATCAACATGACCAGTGCCCTGCTCATCATCATTCTGGAACGCCGGGCGCAAGTGGGTCTTCTCAAGGCCATGGGGATGACAGACGCCGCGGTGATTCGAACGTTCATTTGGCATGCCGCACGGATCTTGGGGCAAGGCTTCGCGTGGGGCAATCTCGTGGGGCTTTCCTGCGTTCTGATTCAAGCAGAGTGGCAGCTCATCCCCTTGGATCCAGAGGCCTATTATGTGGATGCAGTGCCGATTCTTGTCGATGTCATCGACATGGCGCGCATGGAGGGGATTGCCTTTTCCCTTTGTGTGTTGTCCATGGGCTTGCCCGCCATTTGGTCCGTCAGAATCCGCCCTGCATTGAGCTTACGAATGAACTGACGCATGGTCCACCTTTCGTCACAAACCTTCCCTCTCGTTCGCCTGCCAATTTCAAGTTGGCTCGGACTCATTGTAGGCTTGTGCATGCTCCACCCCATTTCCGTGCGGGGTCAAAACGTCATCGAATTGGGCAACGCCCAAACCCAACTTTACCTGCCCCAACTTTTGGGAAAAGAGGTGGCTGTTGTCGGCAACCATACAAGCATGGTGGGATCTGACGCAGGAGGGGTGCACCTGGTCGACACGCTCTTGGCCAGCGGCGTTGAGGTGGTCCACGTGTTTGCCCCTGAACATGGCTTTCGAGGAGAGGCAGCCAATGGTGCGGTCATTCAAGATGGCATCGACGTCGCCACTGGATTGAAGGTGTTTTCTCTGCATGGCCAACACAAAAAGCCCACCCCCCATCAATTGGAGGGCATTGATGTGGTGGTGTTTGACGTTCAAGACGTCGGCGCCCGATTCTACACGTACATCAGTTCCTTGATGTTGGTCATGGAAGCGTGCGCGGAGGAGGAAGTAGAGCTGATTGTGCTCGACCGTCCCAATCCCCACGGACACCACATGCAAGGCCCCATGCTCGAGCCGGAATTCAAATCGTTTGTCGGCTTCATCCCCACCCCAATGGTGCATGGATTGACCATGGGGGAGCTCGCAAAAATGGCGGTCGATGAATCGTGGGTGGACGTCCCACAGGGGTGGGATGTTGAGGTCATTCCCTGCGTGGGATGGCATCACGGAATGGCCTACGAGCTTGGGATCAGGCCCAGCCCCAACCTGCCCACCTCCAAGTCCATTGCACTGTACCCAAGCCTTTGTCTCTTTGAACCCACCGTTGTGAGTGTGGGCCGCGGAACACCTGCTCCCTTTGAAAGGTTGGGGCACCCTGAACGAGAGGATGGCGACGAGCAGTTTCTCCCTCTGCCCGTGCCTGGAGCAGCCCCTCACCCCAAGCATGAGGGGAGGACTTGCAAAGGCCCATCGTTGGGGGCCCTGTTGGACGGGTGGAAGGATGCACATGCACAAAACGTTCCTGGATTCAGTTTGGCGCCCCTTTGGAAATGGAGTGCGTGGTGGCGGGACCACAACGAAGGCAATCTGCAGGGCTTTTTCACGTCTGCCTCCTTCTTCGACAAACTTGCTGGCACCGATGAAATCCGAAAAGCCCTGGAAGGCAAGACCCCTCTTTCCTCGCTCGAAGAACGCTGGCGAGAACAGCATCGCGTGTTTTTCAATCGTGCCGAGCCCCACCTTCTTTACCCTTGGCGTGCTCCGGTGCCTGGGCGATGACGTCCAAAACTCCTTTATCTTTCGCCTCGCAATGACGACTCTCTTCCACTCCCCTCTTCGCCTCTTGGCCGTTTGCATGACAAGCGCGCTCCTCTGGACCGGCTGCACAAAGCTCACGCCTTACAACGGTGAATTCTTCGATTGCGAATGCGGGGACATGACCTGGGCAAGCCGCACATTGAACCTCCGGATGGCAGAAGTGGAAGCCTTGGATTCCACGACCTTCCGTTACCATGTCATTGCCGATCTCCGGACCCAAGCAGAAGTGGACGCGAGGGAAGATTCGCGCGATCTTGTCCTGACCTTGACAACAGCCGTCCAGGGGAACAGCACGGCATTGAATTTGTCCTCCGGGGATGGTCGATTGACCCTTCAAGAGGTCGATGCTCCAGGGACAGGAATCGACTGGGGCATGGCGGGCGCTTCATTGAACATTGCCGTCGAAGAGGACAGACACACCTTAGGCTTGGGCTCGCTGACCGCCACCCTTGGCGGAAACACCGTCTCGGCAAACGGAAACTTCACCTTCGACCTCCCCGATTGACTCGGGCATCGGGTGCTGCGCGCCAGGGCCCCATCACTTCTTTGTCCGTTGCAACGTACACCTCCATCCCTCTTTTGGGCTCGACAGTGTGCATGCCGGTGAAGGCGCCAAAGGCCGGCAAAATCAAGCGTCTGCCTGCATTGCATCCCGTGGAGGTTTGCACAAAGCACGGCACCCGCTCGGATTGCCGTCCCTTGCCGCGCATCATGGCCGCTGGATGGATGTGGCCACAAAGGTGAATCCGTGCATTTGATGGAATCGGATCATCGGGCTCATGGGTCAACACCACACCTTGGTTTTCCCACATGTCCAGCACCCAAACCCCCATGTCTCGGTACACTTCGTCCTGGGCCTTGTCGTGGTTCCCGCGGACGAGCATGGCCTCCTCCAGTCCTGCAGACAATTCGTCCTTCAACCATGCCTTGAAGTCGGCCCAAGCGCGGTTGGGCGCGCTGTGAAAAAGGTCCCCGAGCAGCATCAATTGCTTGGGCTGGCATTGTCGAATCAGGGCCGTCAGGGTGGAGAGCGTTTGGAAGTCGACGGTGGGAGGAACTGCAAGTCCTTGTGAACGAAAGTATTCTGCCTTGGCCAAATGCAAGTCACTCACAATCAACATCGATTCGGCCGGCCACCACACCCCCTTTTGAGGGAGCAACCACATGTCGTGGCCCTCAAAACGCCATGCGACAGATCCGGGGGGTTGAAGAGAGGACACTGGTTGGGGGAATGGTCCTTCAAAAGTCGGACAAAAACGCGCCCGCTCGCTCCTTGGCGTCACAGCTTGGCATAGTTGGCCTTGTCGTATTTTTGGGCCCGGAAGTACCCTTACGCCTTCCCACAAACCACAACTCCAGGTCACGATGAGCGGATATGCAGCATATCT
This sequence comes from uncultured Flavobacteriales bacterium, assembly GCA_938085425.1. Taxonomy (GTDB): domain Bacteria; phylum Bacteroidota; class Bacteroidia; order Flavobacteriales_D; family Sanyastnellaceae; genus UBA11663. Next base: position 65,993 of record CALKGQ010000004.1, on the reverse strand, counting down.
CCAAGAGATTGAAGAACGAAAAGGCCTAGGCCTGCACGCCAAACCCATTGACGATGCAGCTCTGCTGAGCGAGGTCATCGAACAGATCAAAGCGCCGGGCCACCCCCAGAGGGAGGCGTCGTTGGCATTCTTTGTCTACAATGTTCTGCCCGGAACCACCAGCGCTGCCGGGGTCAAGGCCCAGTTCCTCAAAGACATCATTTTGGGCCATGTGGATGTGCCTGAAATCAACCGAACCTCCGCCTTGGAGCAGCTTTCGCACATGAAGGGAGGACCCTCCATCGGGGTGCTGCTCGACCTGACCTTGGGCAACGATGAGGAAATCGCACAAGAGGCCGCTCAAATCCTGAAGATGCAAGTCTTCCTGTACGAGGCTGACATGGACCGATTGGGGGTGGCCCACAAGGAAGGACATGCCTTGGCCACAGATGTGCTGAAAAGTTATGCGCAAGCGGAATTTTTCACCCAGCTGCCCGAGGTGCAAGAAAAAATTGACGTCGTCACCTACGTTGCTGGGATTGGGGACATTTCCACCGACCTGTTGTCGCCCGGAAGCGATGCCCACTCACGTTCGGACAGAGAATTGCATGGACAGTGCATGTTCGAGCACAACAAAGAGCGCCAAAACGAATTGCTTGCGCTGCAAGAAAAGCACCCTGACAAGAGGGTCATGCTCATTGCGGAAAAAGGCACGATGGGCGTCGGGTCCTCACGCATGTCGGGCGTCAACAATGTGGCCTTGTGGATTGGGGAACAAGCCAGTCCGTTTGTCCCCTTCATCAACTACGCCCCTGTTGTCGCAGGAACCAATGGCGTTTCCCCCATTTTCTTGACGACCGTGGGGGTGACTGGCGGCATTGGTCTGGATTTGCAGAACTGGGTCAAGACCTACGACGCCCAGGGCAACCTGATCGTGGACGACGAAGGTGAACCCGTGCTGGAGCAAGCTTACTCCATCGACACTGGCACGGTCTTGACCATTGACACCAAGGCCAAAAAACTCTACCAAGGCACCCAAGAGCTCAAGGACATCTCGTCTGCGTTCACGCCCCAAAAGATGGAGTTTATGAGGGCCGGAGGGTCGTACGCCATTGTGTTTGGCAAGAAGCTTCAAACCTTCGCGGCACAGGCCCTAGGCATCGACCTCCCTCCCGTGTTTGCCCCTTCCAAGGAGATCAGCCACGAAGGACAGGGATTGACGGCAGTTGAGAAGATCTTCAACAAAAATGCCGTGGGCACATCCGGCCAAACCTTGCACGCTGGATCCTATGTCCGCGCCCAAGTCAACATTGTTGGGTCGCAAGACACCACGGGCCTGATGACCTCTCAAGAGTTGGAAATGATGGCGGCCACCGTGATCTCTCCCATCGTGGATGGCGCTTACCAATCAGGTTGTCACACCGCTTCTGTTTGGGACCTCAAGGCCCAGGAGAACACGCCGAGATTGATGAAATTCATGAACGACTTCGGGCTCATCACAGGGCGGGACCCGGAAGGGAAATACCACGCCATGACCGACGTCATCCACAAGGTCCTCAACGACCTCACCGTGGACGACTGGGCCATCATCATCGGCGGCGACTCCCACACCAGAATGTCCAAGGGCGTCGCTTTTGGGGCCGACTCCGGCACCGTGGCCTTGGCCCTTGCCACCGGAGAAGCATCCATGCCCATCCCGGAATCGGTGAAGGTCACCTTCAAAGGACAGATGAGGGAATACATGGATTTCCGCGATGTGGTGCATGCCACGCAAGCCCAAATGTTGCAGCACTTTGGCGGAGAGAACGTCTTCCAGGGCAGGGTCATTGAGGTGCACATTGGCACCTTGCCTGCCGACCAAGCCTTCACCTTCACCGACTGGACAGCAGAGATGAAGGCCAAAGCCTCCATTTGCATCTCCCAAGACGACACCCTGATTGAATCGTTGGAAATCGCCAAGGGCAGGATCCAAATCATGATTGACAAGGGCATGGACAATGCGAAAGGGGTGCTTCAAGGCCTTGTCGACCAAGCCAACCAAAGGATTCACGAGGTTGAAACAGGTGAAAAACCACCGTTGGCACCAGACGACAACGCCAAGTATTACGCCGAGTTTGAGGTGGACCTTGACGTCATTGCGGAGCCCATGATTGCAGATCCAGATGTGCACAACGAGGACGTCTCGAAGCGTTACACCCACGACACCATTCGCCCCCTGTCTTATTACGGAGGTGAAAAACATGTGGACTTGGGGTTTGTAGGGTCCTGCATGGTCCACAAAGGGGATTTGAAGATCGTGGCCCAAATGCTGAAAAACCTAGAAGACCAAAACGGGGATGTCACTTTCCAAGCTCCCTTGGTGGTCACCGCCCCCACCTACAACATCATCGATGAATTGAAGGCAGAGGGAGACTGGGATGTCTTGCAGAAGTACTCCGGTTTTGAGTTTGACGATGCAGCCCCAAAAACTGCGGCACGAACGGAATACGACAACATGATGTATTTGGAGCGTCCCGGGTGCAACCTCTGCATGGGCAACCAGGAAAAAGCAGCCAAAGGCGACACCGTATTGGCCACCTCGACCCGACTTTTCCAGGGACGTGTGGTCAAGGATTCAGACCGGAAGAAAGGCGAATCTCTCCTTGCGTCCACCCCCGTGGTGGTGCTGGCGGCCATTTTGGGACGTACGCCGACCATGGAGGAATACGAGGATTCTGTGGAAGGCATAGAGTTGACCAAATTCGCGCCCCCTCTGAAAAAGCTTACCTCGGGCGCCGGATCAGGACCTGGACACTTGCTCTCTTACTGACCTCTCGGGGAGCGATCAAGATGAAGGCCCCAACGACATGAGGCAACCTGCTTCTTTGTGGCGGGAAATGACCCTGGTGGCGCTGCGGTCGATTCGAGGGCAGGCCCTTCGGACCACCTTGACCATTGGCATCATTGGCATGGGCATCATGGCGCTGATCGCCATGGTGACGGCCACAGAATCGTTGAAGGCGAATGTGACGCAGGAGTTTTCATCCCTGGGCACACAAAGCTTCTCCATTGACCAAATGCGCAGTGGCGGCATGTTCCAAGGAAAGCGGGTGCTGCCAAGTCCACCCATCGACTTCAGGCAGGCTTCCCAGTTCAAGAATGAGGCGGCGGGCGCATTCAAAGTGGCCACTTCAGTGTTTGGCACGGGGATGGCCTCCGTCACAAGAGGCAACCAAAGAACGGATCCGAATGTCAGCGTCCAGGGGGTGGACGAGCTGTACCTCGACGTCAGCGGACTCTCCTTGGCGCAAGGCAGGAACTTCACCTTGGCGGAAGTGCAAAGCGGCGCATCAATCGTCATGGTGGGCCAATCGGTGGTCGACCGCCTTTTTGAGTCCTGGGAGGATCCCGTGGGTCAACACGTTTTGGTGGGATCTCAACGGTACCACATTGCGGGCATTCTCGAGGCGAGGGGCACGTCGTTTGGCCGTTCGCAAGACAACCAAATCCTCATGCCGATCCAAGGGGTCAGGCGGCAATATTCCGACGAAGGACGTAGCTACAATTTGACCTGCACGGTGGCCCAAACCGAAGACATGCCCGAGGCCGTAGAGCAAGCCACAGGTTGGATGCGCGTGGTCAGAGGAGATGCCCCGGGCAAGCCCAACTCCTTTTTGATTCGGCAAAGCAACCGTCTGGTCGACACCCTCCTCGAAGCCACCGACGGCATCACCATGGCGGCGGTCTTCATTGGATTGATCACCTTGTTTGGCGCAGGCATCGGGCTGATGAACATCATGCTCGTCTCGGTGAGCGAAAGGACAAGGGAAATAGGCACACGAAAAAGTTTGGGGGCGACAGGGGCCGCCATTCGGACCCAGTTTCTCGCAGAAGTTTTGGTCATTGGGCAGCTGGGAGGCATCGTGGGCATTTCGCTGGGCCTCGTGGTGGGCAACTTGATTGCCAATGCATTTGACACCCCCTTCATCGTGCCTTGGGCATGGGTCGTGACCGGAGTCTTGCTTTGCCTTGTGACCAGCCTAGCCTCTGGCTACTACCCTGCCAGGCTTGCGTCCAAATTGGACCCCATCGTGGCCTTGGGCCGAGAGTAAAAGCCACCCCGCAAAGGCAGCGGGACGCACCTCCATACTTCAGGCATGACTTAGGGCCCCAAGGATTGGCATGGGCAGAACCAATTTGCGACCTTTGCCGCCCCATGTCAAACATTTTGTACACCCTTACCGACGAGGCGCCGGCCTTGGCGACATACAGCTTTCTTCCTGTCGTTCAGTCTTTTGCAAGCAAAGCCAATGTCACTGTGGAGACGCGCGACATTTCGTTGAGCGGCCGCATTTTGGCGGCATTTGCAGACCTTCTGCCCCCAGAACAGGCCCAACACGATGCGCTTGCTGAGCTTGGTGCATTGGCCCAAACGCCGGAAGCGAATATTGTGAAGCTTCCGAACATCAGCGCCTCCATTCCACAGCTGAAGGCGGCCATTGCGGAGCTTCAAGCCTTGGGGTTTGAACTTCCCCATTACCCCGCTGAGGCGTCGACAGCGCAAGAACTGGACATCAAGCAACGCTATGACAAGGTGAAGGGCTCCGCCGTGAACCCGGTGTTGCGTGAAGGCAACAGCGACCGTCGTGCGCCCAAGGCCGTGAAGACGTATGCCCAAAAGCACCCTCATCGCATGGGCACATGGGAGGGCCACAGCAAGGCCCGAGTGGCCAGCATGAGCCATGGCGACTTCTTTGGATCCGAGCAGAGCATCACCTTGCCTGAGGCGACCTCCGTCGATGTGGTGCATGTGACACCCGATGGACAGCGCCACATGCTCAAACAAGGCCTGGCCTTGCAAGCAGGTGAAATCCTCGATGCTGCGAGCTTGTCTCTCTCCACGATGGAGGCCTTTCTCGAGAACGAACTGGACATCATCCAAAAGGAAGGCGCCTTGTTCTCGTTGCACATGAAGGCCACCATGATGAAGGTGTCCGACCCCATCCTTTTTGGGGCTGCGGTCCGGGTCTTCTTCAAGCAAGTTGTCGCCCAGCACGCAGAGGCCTTGGAAAAAGCTGGGGTGAACTTCAACAATGGGTTGGGCGATTTGATTGCCAAACTTCCTGATATGCCTCCACATGACCGTGCGGCAATTGAGGCGACCCTGGAGGAATCCATGAAGGCGCGTCCAGACGTGGCCATGGTGAACTCCGACAAGGGCATCACCAACTTGCATGTCCCTTCAGATGTCATCATCGATGCCTCCATGCCTGCAATGATCCGCGAAGGTGGCAAAATGTGGAACGCCGCAGGTGAAACCCAAGACGCCGTAGCCGTCATTCCAGATCGATCCTACGCCGGCATTTACCAAGCGACCATTGACTTTTGCAAGGCCAATGGGGCCCTGGACCCTGCCACCATGGGCACTGTGCCCAATGTGGGCCTCATGGCACAAAAGGCTGAAGAATATGGCTCCCATGACAAGACCTTCCAAATGTCTGCTGGGGGTCATGTTGAAGTGGTGGATCCTCAAGGTGCAGTGCTTTTGACACAAGACATTGAAGCTGGAGATCTCTTCCGCATGTGTCAAGTGAAGGATGCACCCATCCAAGATTGGGTCAAGTTGGCGGTGGGACGGGCCAAGGCAACAGGAGATCCTGCTGTTTTTTGGCTCAATGCAGAGCGGGCGCACGATGCCCAGCTCATCGCCAAAGTAAACACCTACCTCAAGGACCACAACACCGATGGACTGGACTTGCGCATCCTCGACCCCTCGGCGGCGACCACCTTCTCGTTGGAGCGCATTGTGAAGGGGTTGAACACCATTTCAGTGACCGGGAACGTGCTTCGCGATTACCTGACCGATCTCTTTCCCATCCTCGAGGTGGGGACTTCGGCCAAGATGTTGAGCATTGTCCCTCTGATGAACGGCGGAGGGCTCTTTGAAACGGGTGCGGGTGGCTCTGCCCCCAAGCACGTCCAGCAGTTGGTGAACGACAATTATTTGCGCTGGGACAGTTTGGGAGAATTCATGGCATTGGCCCCCAGCCTCGAGCACATCGCCGAGCGCACAGGCAACGCCCGTGCCAGGATCCTCGCGAACGCTTTGGACGATGCCACGACGCGGTTTTTGGACGAAGACAAGAGCCCCACAAGAAGGCTCGGAGGCATCGACAACAGGGGGTCTCACTTCTACTTGGCCCTGTTTTGGGCGGAAGCCTTGGCAGGCCAAACGTCGGATCCTTCTTTGGCACAGGAATTCGCCACCCTTGCCAGAGAGCTTCGAGCGCAAGAAGACACCATTGTAGAAGAGCTCATTGCGGTCCAAGGCCAACCTGTGGACATTGGCGGGTATTACCGTCCTGACCCCGCAAAATGCGAGGCCGTCATGCGGCCTTCTGCCACTTTCAACCAGACGTTGAAAAACTGGAGCTGAGCATGGCGCGCATGCGCTTGCGTTCCTTTCTCACCATCTCGTGAAGCAAGGCACTGCTGCCTGGGCTTTCATCATGGGCACGTATGGCGGCCAGCAAGGCCATCCAATCTGGCTCTTCACGTGCGGGAACATGGCCTTCGCCTTCCTCTGATGTGGACCAGTCCTCCGTCACCTTCATGAAGTGCTTCATGTACTCCTGTTGAAGGTTCAGCATGAGGTTGCCCAACTGGGCCACGCTGTCGGGATCCAAACTCGTGGCCATGGCATTCCTGCATCTTCGCAAATTCTCAACATGCCCTCGGACCAATCCCTCCATGCCTTCGCCTTTGGGCAGCAAATGAGGAAGGGCCACCGGACCGCCCAAGGCATGGACCCCCAAGGTTTGGGCCACATCGCTCCATTGCACACAAAGCTCCACACGCTTGTGGGACAATTGTGGAACAATGGGGGTGCGCAAAAAGGCATCACGGACTTTGAAGACCGCTTGGTCCAAAGCATCTGTGACTTGATCTTCTGTCGCATCCGCTTGCAAATCGAGCAAAGCGTAAGCCTTTGATGGTTCCATTCACACAAGTTACATGACAACAGGGAATTGAAATGTGGCACGGTCCCCCATCCCTTCTTAATTTCGCAACGACAGCCACGAACCAATGAGACAACAAATGATTTGGACCCTTTGCACTGCCGCCGCCCTCGCATGGGGTTGCGGAAACGCCGAACGCCCTGCTGAAAACAAGGCACCAAAAACGACCACTGTTGCACCAAAAGATGCGCCATCAAGTCAGCCTGACGTCAGTGTGTCTGCACGCTGGAAATCCGGTCTGACCGACAAGAACGCGGGGGACAAAAAAGGGAACGTGAGGTTGCATGGCTCCGTTCCTGCAGCCAACGGCACCCAATTGTATCTGTACGAGACGGAGGGCCGCAACTTGACCCTGATGGACAGCGCAGAAGTGCAAAACCAGGCCTTTGACTTTGGGGCCATTGAGGTGCACAGGGGGTTCTACCAAATGGCGACCAAAAATGCCAAGAACAACTGCCAATTCATCCTCAATCCGGACGAGGCAGACCTCATGCTCAAGTTCCGTTCCAAGCAATTGACCAGCGGCAAATCCGCTCCCCAGAGCGCGGAAAACAGGGGTTGGTTCACCTATGAAAATTACGCTCGGGTCAACAACAACCAGATCCGAAGCCTCCGAAAGCAGCTCAAGGACAGCCCTTTCCGAGCGCAAGTGGAGAAACAGATTGCAGACAAGGAGTCGGAGTTGGTGGCCAAGCAACACGAGTTGATGGAGGCCCAGCCCGACACGTATCTGGCGAAATTTTTGGGGTGGAAAAACCCCAAGTACCCCAAGTCGCAAGGCAACTTCTTCGACGACATCGACCCATTGGACAACAGCTTGGTTCGCAGCATGGCCATGAGCGACCGCATCCAAGGCTTCATGGTGGCCTTCAGCAAGGGAAATGACCCCGGATTCTTGGCTTGCATTGACCTGGTGAAAGCCCACTTTGAGCCCAACCCGGTGACTTTGGAAAGTGCCTTGTATTCCATGCTCGAGGGTTTTTACAACACGGGCAAGGAGCACATCTGTCAGTACATCCTGGACAACTACATCTACGACGAAGATTGCGGAGCCGATTTGAGCGACGTCATCCGACAAAGGGCCCAAGGCATCATCAATCTTCAAATGGGCAAGACCCCACCGAATTTCACCATGAACAAGTGGGATGGCGGCACCGTGAACCTGATGGAAACGGCCAAAGCAAACAAGTACACCTTGGTGATGTTTTGGGCGTCATGGTGCCACAAATGTGAACAGGAAATCCCCGTCTTGATCCCTGTGCACGCCAAGTACAAGAGCCGCGGATTTGAAGCCATTGGCGTCAGTTTGGACCAAGCCCGCTCCACATGGGTGGGGGTCATTGAACAACGCGGCATGAGCTATCCCAATGTGAGCCAATTGCAAGGGTGGGATTCGCCCATCGTCAAGGATTACAAGATCACGGCGACACCCACCTACTTCCTTTTGGACAGCGAAGGGAAGATTGTGCTGAAGCCCAAACGCATCTACGAAGTGGACGCGTTCTTGGGCAAAAACCTCTGAACAGCATCGCATCAGAAGAGCGTTCAGGCCTTCTCTGAGGCCTTCCACTCTTTGTATAGAGCTTGGATCATGCCGTCTGCGAGCCCCACTTTGGGCACAAGCATGTGGGTGGCCTGTGCCATTTGCATGACCTTTAAGTAAATGTCTGTGGCATGCACAATGACCTCCGCACGGTCGGGCTTCAAATGGAATGCCGCGATCCTGTCTTCGAGGCTTTTGGACGCCAACTGGCCAAACAACGCCTCCAATGTGGACAGTGGAATGGCCTCTTGTCTGGGCAACAGTGACAGGCGCTGGAGACGGTTCGCGTTGCCTCCTGTGCCAATGATGTAAAGCGGTCGCTTTTCAGACCGCAACTCCCCGATGTAGGCCTGAACCGCGTCCCACTCCCCATCCGGGATTTGTTGTTGCAATGCCCGTACGGTGCCCAATTTGAAGCTCTTCCCCTTGATTCTTTTGCCTTCTCGGATCAAGGTCAATTCCGTGCTGCCCCCACCCACATCAATGTAGAGGTAGTCCATTCCAGTATCAAAATCAGCCGATTCAAAATTGCCAAAAATCAAATCGGCTTCTTCCTGGCCTGAGATGATGTCCACCTTGACGTTGGCCTGTTTGCGGATGCGCTTGACAATGTCTTTGGCATTGGAGGCTTCGCGCATGGCACTGGTGGCATTTGCCTTGAACCACTCAATGCCGTGGATGTCCATGAGGTACCAAAAGGCCCGCATGGCCTTGGTCAAATCATGGCCTCGCTTTTTGGAAATCTCTCCCGTGGCGAAGACATCCGTGCCCAACCGAATGGGCACCCGGTAGTACGCCAGTTTTTGGGACTTGGGCTTCCCTTTTTTCTTTTCCGTGACGCGACAAATGAGCAAGCGTACAGCGTTGGACCCTATGTCAATGGCGGCAAACTTCATCCTCTTTGGCTTGAATGGTACACGTACAGTTCTTGGTGGGCGACCAACGCTGGGGCGTCGAGATCGCCAGCCGGCAGGTTTTGGCCCTCTGCATCGACGAGCCTTGACTTTCGGTTGTCCTTCCACATGATGTCAAAATGGGCCTCGAGTTGCGCCTTGAGTGCTTCATCGTAGATGGGTGCAGTGACCTCCACACGTCGGTCCATGTTCCGCGTCATCCAATCCGCACTGCTCAAGAAGGCCCTGACCTTCTTCCCCTCTCCAAACATTGCAAATCGACTGTGCTCCAAGTACCGACCCACCACAGAACGAACTTCAATGTTCTCACTCAAACCGGGGACTCCTGCTTTCAATGCACAAATCCCGCGGACCATGAGTTGAACCTTCACTCCGGCTTGCGAGGCGCGGTACAACTTGTCGATCATACCTGCATCGACCAGATTGTTCAGCTTCACCCTGATCCGAGCGGCCTTGCCCGTCTTGGCCCTGTCCGTCTCCTCCGTGATCAAAGCAGTGAACCTCCGTCGGTTTGTGAAGGGGCTGACGAACAAATGCTTGTATGTCTTGCGCTCGAAGCTGCTCTCAAAGAAATCAAAAATCTTCGCCACCTCCTTGGTGATGTCGGGATGGGCCGTGAGCAAGCTCAAGTCCTCGTACAACTTCGCATTGCCCTCGTGGAAATTTCCTGTGCCGAGGTGCGCGTAGCGACGGAGTCTTCCTTGGTGCTTCCTCGTGACCAAAATGAGTTTGGAATGGACCTTCAGCTTGGGGATGCCAAAACGAACCACCACCCCTGCTTCCTTCAAGCTGTTGCTGATTCGGATGTTCTGCTTTTCATCAAAGCGCGCCGCCAGTTCCACCAGGACCTCCACTTGTTTTCCATTGTGGGCTGCGTTGATCAGCGCATTGATGATTTGGCTGTTCTTGGCCACCCTGTAGAGGTTGACCTTGATGGACCGAACCGTCGGGTCAATGGCCGCTTCCCGCAAAAAGTCCACCACATGGACAAACTGATGGTAGGGGAAATGCAACAACACGTCGCCCTCCTCCATGGCGTTCATCACACTGGTGGCCGACTGAAGCCGAGGGTGGGTGAACGACGGCTGTTCCGGATGGGTCAAGTCCTCCCTGCCAAAATCCGGGAACGCCATCAAGTCCCTCCGGTTGTGGTAGCGTTCGCCAGGAATCACACTTGTCCCAGGTTGCAATTCCATCCTGCGAAGGAGGGACTGTAGCATGTCCCTTGGCATTTGGCCATCGAAAAGGAAGCGAACCACTTCGCCAGAACTTCGACGCTTCAAGCCTCGCTCCATCTTGGCCACCACAGAACGCGACAAATCATCGTCCATGTCAATGGCTGCATCCCTGGTCGCCTTCACGGCGTAGGCTTCGATGGATTCGGATTCAAACAACCGGAAAATCCGAGGCAATTCAGCACGGATGACGTCGTCGAGGAACATCACCCGTTGGGTCCCTTCGCGCTCTGGCAAGATCAAGAACCGAGGCAGGTGGTCCGGCAGCTGGATCAGGGCCAGTTTGCGCTTGGATTCAGACATGCGCAGACGAATGGCCAAGTAAACGGCCCCGTCCTCCAATTCGGGCATGTCGTTGCCTCTTCTCAGCATGATGGGCACGAGTGCAGGCCGAACCTCGTCTCTGAAATAATCCCCAACAAAATCGAGGTCCTCCGAGCTCAACGATGCGGGCTCAACCACCTGAATTCCCTCCTCCGCCAGGGCTTCTTGCACTTGTCTGAACGTGTCGTCAAACTCCACCTGCAGCTCTGTGATCCTCGAATGGATGGCATACAGCGTTTCTGAAACTGAAAACCCCAAGGTCGTCTTGGCCTTGGCGTCGACTGCAGCCATGCGCTGCAAATAGGCCACACGCACCCGAAAAAACTCGTCCAAGTTGTTGGAGAAGATGCCCAAAAAGTGCACCCTTTCAATCAGCGGGGTTTCGTCCGACTGCGCTTCTTGCAACACCCTGTGATTGAACGCCAACCAACTTTGTTCGCGGTTGGTGTATCGATCCACTGGCAGGCGCTTTTTCATGTCGCAAAGATGAGGACCAATCGCCATTCGTGCCCTGCGCAAAATTGTGGGCCATTTGTTCAAATTCTTTGGCAAGCCACTGGGAGTTGAATGGGAAGGCCCCTGTTATCTTCGTGCTCCAATCCCAACTCATTAAACCAACTCCATCATGGCAGTTCTCGTAGGCCGCAAGGCTCCTCATTTCAGCGAAACAGCAGTCGTCAACGGCAGCGACATCGTCCACAATTTCTCTCTCGACCAGTACCTCGGTGAAAAGTATGTGGTGCTCTTCTTCTACCCCAAAGACTTCACCTACGTCTGTCCCACAGAAATCCACGCCTTCCAGGAAATGTTGGGGGATTTTGAGGCACGCAATTGTGCGGTGATCGGGGTCTCCACCGACACGCCGGAAACCCACCAGGCTTACCTGCGCGTCGCGAAAGACAACGGGGGTATCCAGGGTGTCACCTACCCCTTGGTGGCCGACACAAACAAGACAATCTCAACCAACTATGACGTCTTGGCCGGGGAGTACGACTACGACGAGGAAGGCAACCTCACCGCCGATGGAGAGATGATCGCTTACCGTGGGTTGTTCCTCATCGACAAGGAAGGCATTGTCCGCCACCAACTCGTGAACGCTTTGCCCATTGGTCGGAACGTCTCAGAAGCCATCCGTGTTCTTGACGCATGGATCCACAACGAGACCCATGGCGAAGTTTGCCCTGCCAACTGGGTAAAAGGAAAAGATGCCATGAGCGAGACCACCGATGGAGTGGCCGCTTACTTGTCCAGCCACTGATCGAGAGGCATTGGAACCAAAAAAGCCCTGACCCACCGTGTGGGTCAGGGCTTTTTGCATCCGTCAAGTCTGGGCTCTGTTTGGATGCTCGATTACATGCGCTGCTTTTTGCGCCTCACATGGTGAACTTCCTCGCCATTGGGAGCGGTATACACATCTTCGCCCTTCTTGAAATGTGCGTTCAATTCTGCCTCTGACCACTCCGGCCGGGCCTCGATCAAACATGCCACATCGTCGCAAGCCACGGACGGTTGGCCTTCATCATCCATGATGACGTAAATGTCCCCAATGCGTCGGGCATCCATTCGTTGTTGGTGCGATGCTGGTGGGTGGTAAACGGCGTCACGCGTTTGACGCAATTCATTCAAGGAACGTGGTTTCATGGTGTGCATTTTGAAAGATCCAAAGGCTCTCGGTCAAGTGCAATATACACATTTTCAGCACATTGCACGTGTACTTTGGACACGACCCATGTCAACTCTTGGGCCCAAATGCATCTTGAAAGAAAGCCTCCAGGGCATGGACATGGCCATTTTGGGGCACCAGTTTCACTTCCGCATCTGCCCTTTTCACCCAAACCACGGCACCTCCCTCGCGCGGTTCAACACCCCATGTCACCTCCTTCCTCGACCAGGGCATCCCATACACTTCCAAGCGCACCCGGAAGTAGAGAATGGCCCCAGATGTTGTCCGTTGAAGGTTGGACCACTTCACATCCGAGGTGGCCTCGAGAAGGCTCTTGATTTCTCCGGGACCATCCACCAGCCGAAGCCGAGGGCTGCCCGTTTTTTTCCACCACGGCAAGGGCTTGCCTGAAATGGCGTACACCTCTCTCCAACGGCGAGGATCAGCGTATGTCAAGTTCCATAGCATGGGTGCTCCACAAGGTTTGGTAAGTTCCATTTGCGTCGTACATCTCTGCCTGCCGTTTCGTGTTGAAGGATCGGTTGGGCCTTGGATCATTGCCCACCCCCGCCACATAAATCCAATTGCCAGTGTTGCTTGCCGGATCGTGGTCGAGGAGCATGTGCTCGAACCAAGATGCTCCGAGCCGCCAATCAATGCCGAGGTCATGGACCAGGTAAGAGGCCACATTTTGGCGCCCGCGGTTGCTCATGAACCCCGTCTGAGACAACTCCCGCATGTTCGCGTTGACAAAGGCATCTTGGGTTCGGCCTTCCTTCCAAGCCTCAAAAGGATGGCGTTGGGTGCCCCTGTTGGGACTGTCTGGCTTCAGTGCCTTTCGGTGGAACATCTTCGCGCCATACTTCATGGCCACAAACCGGAAATAGTCCCTCCAAATCAACTCAAACACCAACCAATACGTGCTGTCATTGGATTCCACTTCCCTTTCAAAACGACGAACTTCACTCGCGATGCGACGCGCACTGATGCAGCCATTGGCGAGCCAAGGACTGAACTTGCTGCTGTAATCTGCGCCCACCAATCCATTGCGGGTCTTCTTGTAAACGGCCAGGCGTTTGGAGTCCCAGAAATAATGCTTGAGCCGGGCGCGTGCGGCAGAGGCCCCACCTTGGAAAGGCAGGACCGCCCGGGAATCTGCCACAGGCATCAACATCCCGTGGCGCTCCAAAAAGCCTTGCAAGCTTGGCAGATTGTCAGAAGCCACCCCTTTCGGAGAAGGAACCTTCAAAGGTGCAGGCAACGGCTCCCGCACTTCGCTTCCTTTTTCCATCTTCTTCCTGAACTGGGTGAAGATGTCGGGCAAGGAGCCAAGCGGCATGGGCAAATCTTCAGGGTGATACAGCGTCAATCCTTCCACCCAGGCGCATGCCCCTCCAACCGCTTCGACTGCCCGGATCACCAAGCGCTCCACCTCCAGTTCCTCCGGGGTGTGCTCCGCTTGTGCCGTAACCCGTCCGCATCCATGTTCCTTCATCAAGGCTGGCAACACCTCTTCAGGCAGCCCTTCTCGGATCAGTAGCGCTCCCCCTCTGGCCTCCAGCTCCGAGCGCAAATCTTGGAGACTTTCCCATCGAAATTGCGTCCGGAAGGGACCCGTTTTCACATGTCCCCATCGGTCCTCGCCCCACAAGCGCGGATCCAAGACAAAGACCGGAAGCACCTCTCCGTCCTCCAGTGCCTCTTGCAATGCTGGGTTGTCGTCCAAACGCAAATCGTTGCGGAACCAGTGAATCGAAGGCATGGTCAAAGGGTTTCAAGGTTGTCGAGGACATGGTCCCCGCGGTCCAAAAGAGCTTGCTGTTTTTCAGGTGTCATCTTGTCCCAGGTTCGGTAGACCATGCCTATGCGTGGATTGCGCTCCAAAAGCGACCGGTTGGTGGCATGGAAATGCCAGTACAAACTGTTGAAAGGGCAAGCATCTGGCTCCGTCTTCCCTGTCCTGTTGTAACGACATGCCCCGCAATGGGGACCCATCTTGTGGATGTAGTTGGCGGATGACACATAGGGCTTGGTGCCCACAATCCCTCCGTCTGCGAATTGACTCATCCCCCTGGCATTGGGCATTTCCACCCATTCGATGGCGTCGATGTACACCCCCAGGTACCAGGCATCCACCTCGGCGGGATCGATGCCTGCAAGCAAGGCAAAATTGCCTGTCACCATCAAACGCTGGATGTGGTGAGCGTAGGCGTGGTCAAGGGTTTGTCCTATGGCGTGTTGAAGGCACCTCATGCCCGTCTTTCCCGTCCAATACCACCCGGGCAATTTTCGTTCGTGGCCAAAGAAATTCATTGAGGCGTACGAGGGCATGTGCGCCCAATACACCCCGCGCATGTACTCTCGCCAACCCAAAATTTGTCGGATGAACCCCTCCACCTGCTCGACACTGGCGTGTCCTGGATTTTCCCTCCACTTCTGCTCCACGGCCCCGATGACTTCCCTGGGATGCAACAACTTCACATTCATCACAAAACTCAAACGACTGTGGTACACCGTCCAACTGTCTTCGGTCAAAGCATCTTGGAAATCGCCAAAACGCGGAAGCAACTCCTCGACAAACAAGGACAACAGCTCGAGCCCTTCAGCCCTTGAAACGGGCCAACCAAAGGCCGTCCAAGATGTCCTGCCCACGGTCTTCACTCCAGCGGCATCGAGCTCATCACGCAGGGCCGTCACATCCTTTTCCCAAAGCTTGGGGGCAGGGGGAACATGGCCCTTGGGCAATTTCTTTCGGTTGTTCGCGTCGTAATTCCACTTGCCTCCTTCTGGCTGCCCTCCAGCGTCGAGCAAGACGTCATGACGCTTGCGCATCATGCGGTAGAAGGATTCCATCAAGTACTGTTTCTTTCCTTCGAAGTGTTGGGCGAGGTCCCCGCGCTGTGTCAGAAAATGTTCCGTGTCCGCCTCCGTCACCTCGACAGCCCAATCGGCAGTCTTTGTCCGAATCAATTCGTCCAACCGCCATTCGTCTGGGCTTTGGTACGCGAAGGCTTGGGCACCACATGCCTTCAGGCGATCGTGCACCACTTCCAACATGGGCCGCTGCGCATCGGGATGGGCAATGGACACATACACCAGGCGATGGCCTTCTTGCTGACGTTCTTGCGCAAAGTGCCGCATGGCCAGAAAAAAGGACAACACTTTCTGCACGTGGTGTTGCGCATAGTCCGTCTCTTGGCGGCACTCCACCATGACCGTCAACACATCCTCGTCCACGTCTTTCCACCAACTGTGCTTGGCGTTCAACTGGTCACCGAGAAGCAATCGAAGCGTGCGCGCTGGCGCATGGGGGGAACTTGAAGGTGCAGGCATGACGCCCAAACAACATCTGGGAGGCCTTTAAGTTTTGTCGCGAGAACGTCGACACCGCTCACCGCAATAACGAACCTCCTCCCAATTCTTTTCCCACTTCTTGCGCCATGAAAATGGCAAGCCACACGTCACACAGATTTTTTGGGGCAGGTGAGGTTTTTTGTGAGGCATCCGGAGAAAGGGTTCAGCCTGGCTTCCATTGCTTCAACTCTGCCCAAGACATGGGCACAGGCGTGGCCGTCACACGATCGGGATATTCCTGCCCCTTCAAAAACTTGAGCACCAAGTCATTGAACAGATCGGGCGCCTCAATGCTGCACACGTGCCCGCAATTCTCAATCACTGCCATGTGGACGTTCCGCTGCAAATCCGCGAATTGTTGGGCTGCCTTGAAGAAGATGTGGTCCTGGTCGCCCATCACCACAAGGGAGGGTCGGCCCACGGGACGCCGCAAATACTGTTGCACCAACTTGAAAAAGGGCTTGTAAAGTTCCACCCATTTGAGGTACTCCCCTTGTGTCAATTTCTGGCTTTGCCTTCTAAAAATCCAGCGACTCGCACGGTGGTTGCGTCGGGGGAGAACGATGAATGAGAACATCCAATAAATGGCCTTGAACGGCATCACATGGTTCAAAATTCTGACGCTGTTCACGAACATGTGCATGACCCAGCTTCCGTCAAAAATGGCCCCAGCCATCACCATTCGGTCCACCAGCTCGGGACGAAGAATGTCGATTTTCTGTAGGATCACGCTGCCAATGCTCAAGCTCACAAAGTGGGCCTTTTCAATGCCAAGGTGGTCCACAACAGCAAGAATGTCTTGGGCCACAATGTCGAAGTCGTACGACTGGAATTCCGGAAGGATGTCCTTGCTCTCCCCATGGTCCCTGAGATCGAGCAAAAGCAACCTGAAATGTGGTGCAAACGCAGCCGTTTGGAACTTCCACGTGCGGATGGACCCTCCAGCACCGTGAATGAAGATCATCCAAGGCGCCTCGCTGTTGTCTCCTACGATTTCGTAGTGCAGCATGTCAGGGGTGTTCGAAGTGGTTTCCATCGTTGTCAAAGTTCGCGCATTCGTCCTTTGGTTTGGGTGCGGGGCGGCACAACATGTTGCGCAAGAATCCGGCGGCCTTGCGCCTTGACTTCTGGGCGCTCCCTGAACGACCACATCCTGTCGCGTGCCTCTCTCGCAGCCTCTGCAAGATCCATCATGGGGTCGGGGTAGTCCTCTGCATGCCAGTTGCCGAGCACAGCTTCCATGGGAGGTGCTGTCCACGGCGCGTGGATCCAAGCTGCCGGCACCTCCTTCAACTCAGGCACCCAGCGGCGGATGAAATCCCCGTTGGGGTCGTGGTCTTCGCCCTGCTTCACCGGATTGTAGATTCGGACCGTGTGGATGCCGGTGACCCCCGCTTGCATTTGAAACTGAGGGTAGTGGATGCCCGGATCAAAGTCCAAAAAGCACCGCGCCAAATGATCCACCCCGTCCTGCCAACGGTGGTTCATGTGGTGGGTGAGAAAGCTGACCAACATGGCACGCATTCGAAAGTTGAGGTAGCCCGTTTCACGCACCGCCCGCATGCATGCATCCACCAGAGGAACCCCCGTTTGGCCTTGTTCCCATCGGGAGACCGCCTCCCCAGAATGCGCGGTCTCAAGGGCGTCGTAGGCCGTGTTCATGTTGCTCCACTCCAAGGTGTGCTCGGACTCAAACTTTTGGACAAAATGACAATGCCATCTCAACCGGCTCCCAAAAGCATGGTGGTTTCGGCCTTGGCCACTTTCCTTTTCGAGGGCCTGAAACACTTGCCGCACACTGATGCATCCCCACGCAAAAAAAGGCGAGAGCCGGCTGCAAGAACTCCGGCTTTGCTCGGGCTTGCTGATGTGTTTTTGGTACAAGTGGATCCTCCCCTCCTCCAAAAAGGACTGCAAATAGCGATGGGCCATGCGCTCGCCCCCAGGTTGAAATGGACCTTCGCCGTGCACATCGTTTGCGTGCCGCACTTTGGGAGGTACGATTGTCTGCCAAGCTTCGGGCCATGACCATTCGGCATCCACGGTCCTGTTCACTGCTGCCGCACGCCACCCCGACCAGTTGGGTTGGGCCAAAGGCTTGGACATGTTGACATGCCATTGGTGCACCCATCCGCGGCGGTTCTTTCGGCCGCGTTGCACCCCAAGCTGAGGGGTTTCGTGCCATGCGATACCTCGAGATTCGCACCACTTGGCGACCAATTTGTCTCGCTTGTAGGTGACCTCCACCCCAGTTTCTTCATGCGAATAGAGCCCAGCGATGCCACGGTGTTCATGGATGTAGGACAACACCTCCGTCACATCGGCAGACAGCCTGTGCAGTTTCAGCCCCCAATCTTCTTCCTCTAGAATGGAAGAGATGTCGTCCAAACATGTCCATTGAAAAGCGATGTGACGACTCGACGTCGTGGGATGCGCCAACAGCATGGGCTCAAACACATGCAGCAAAAGCACGTGCTCACCTGCCCGTTTGGCGGCC
Organism: uncultured Flavobacteriales bacterium; assembly: GCA_938085425.1. Taxonomy (GTDB): domain Bacteria; phylum Bacteroidota; class Bacteroidia; order Flavobacteriales_D; family Sanyastnellaceae; genus UBA11663. Next base: position 47,486 of record CALKGQ010000004.1, on the reverse strand, counting down.
TCCATGGCTTGGGCCAAAGGCGCGTGGTCCCTTGTCCTCAGGTCGCGTTTGAACCAAACCACATGAACCCTGCCCGACATCAGTGGGCGGATTCTTCGTCTCTCCAACCTCTTTGTTCGTCCTCCAACCTTTGCACCTCAACACCTGGTTGGGCATAGGACCACCGGCCCAGAGATTCAGCCCTGTGGTAGCCATCCAAACCACTGATGGTCACCGTTCCTGCTTGCGCGATGTCGAGGTACCCATCCCCTCGCCATGCTGTCCCCTCCACTTGCACCCATTCCACTGCGAGCACCAAAAATCTGCAGCCGTTGGGGAGCGCAATGTCTTCTACCAAGGTCAGGCCCATGCGGATGCTGGCCTCTGCCACAGCAGGGGCCTTCCAAGCTGCGCGCCCCCCCTCCATGGTCTTCCTGTAAGGGGTCAGACCCACCTCCTCAAACTCCGAGACATCTGCTGGGTAGCGTGCGCTGCACTGGTGGGCTTTCTCCAACCAATCGGCATGCACATGACTGAAGGTGCATTGACCTGTGGCTTTGATGTTTTTGTAGGTGTGCGCATCCGCGCCGGGGGGGCGCAAGACCACGCCCATCTGCGCAGGGCTCGACCCCAAATGAACCACGGAGCTGACGATGCTCAGGTTGTGCACTCCATCCGTGTCCAAAGTCCCCACAAGGGTTGCGCTCTTGAAGCCACTCAGGCTGTTCATGGCACGGGCCCTTTTGCGGGCAGGCCAGGCTTCCCATTCCTTTCGGCTCCAGGAGGCCATTTTGGTCATCTCAATGCACTTGTGCCTGCATCCACTTTCCAGACCTGACCCGTGACTCCCGCCGCCCCCGTTCCCAGCAAGTACGCAGCCGTAGACGCCACCTCATCGGCAGACAAAACACGCTTCAGAGGGTTGCGTTCTGCCGCAGCCTCACGTTTGGCATCGGTGCCAAGGAACGACGACGCCAATTCAGTGTCGGTGAGGGTTGGGGCCACGGCATTCACCCGAATGTCGGGCGCCCATTCCGCCGCCAAGGTCCTTGTCAAGCCTTCGACGGCACCTTTTGACGATGCCACGCTTCCGTGGTAGGCCATCCCGGTTTGCACCGCCACTGTGCTGAACATCACCACCGATGGACGGTCCCCCTTTTTCAAAAGGCCGTGGTTGGCTTGAAGGGTTTGGACCGCCCCAAGGACATTGATTTCAAAGTCCTGCATAAACTGTTCGCGTTTCAATCCGCGTAGGGGCTTCAGTTTGATCGTCCCCGGGCAATACACCAGTCCATCCAATTGGTCGGTGAATCCGCTGAGATCGCATGGATGGGCGACGGCATCAAACACCAAACTTTGGTAGTTGTCAGCGTCTCCAGCGGCGCGTTGGACCCCTGAGCGCGACACACCAATGACGCGATGGCCCTGCGCGAGGAGTTGTTCCCGAAGCGCAGCTCCAATGCCACGGCTGTCTCCGACGATGCCAATGGTCCTCATGACCCTTGGTCCTGCAGTTCCACAATGCGCGCCTCGATGTCCGCCGCTTGGGCGACCAAAGCGTCAGACTTGGTGCGGTCCACTGAGCTCATCTTGTGGGCACGTGCCAACAAATCAGCATGCTCCTTTTGAAGCTTCTCGACCGGATTTTTCTTGAAGAGTCCAAACATGACGTCACAACACCAGAGTGACCTCATGTGTTCGACGCGGGGCCAACAGAATCAGTTCAAGTCCTGAAGCTTCTCTTCCAAGACCGCAATTTTGGCCAATGCATCGGCTTCTTTCTTCCGCTCATTGTCCACCACAGCCTCAGGGGCTCCCTTCACAAAGTTGTCGTTGGACAATTTGCCACGAACACTTTTCAAGAAGCCATGCTGGTAGTCGAGGTCCTTTTGGACCTTGGCCCGCTCGGCCTCCATGTCGAATCCCGAACCAAAGGGAACTGAAAAGCGGTGGGTCCCAATGACAAAGCCAAAAGCTCCTTTGACCTTGTCCTGGACATGCTCAATGTCCTGAACATTGGTGAGGTGGGCGATCCATGGCTCCAGGTGCACGGGGTAGCCGTCGCCTTTTTGAACTTTCAGCTCCAAGGCTTCTTTGTTGGGAATGCCGTTGTCGTTGCGGATGTTGCGGATGGCCGTCACCACTTCCTTGGCGACATCGATGTCGGTGAGGATCTCCTTGTCGTAGGAAGTCCGTTCTGGCCAGGCCGTCACGCACAAATCTTCAGAGTGACCTTGGCGCTCGCCCGTCCAATGCCACACTTCTTCTGTCAAGAATGGCATGAAAGGATGGAGCAAGGTCAACATGCGCTCAAACATGTCCAAAGTCGATTGCTTGGTCGCCCCATCAATGGGCTCTCCAAAAGGAGGCTTGATGGACTCCAGGTACCAACTGCAGTATTCCTCCCAGACCAACCGGTAGGTGGTCATCAAGGCCTCGCTCAGTCGGAAATTGGCAAATTGGCCTTCCAGCTCCTCCATGGCCTGCTGGCTTCTCGCATCCATCCAAGCCACGGCGGTTGCCGCGGCAGCAGGCTGTTCTTTGGAGGCATCCACTTCCCAACCTTGGACCAATCGGAAGGCATTCCAAATCTTGTTGGCAAAGTTCCGGCCCTGCTCGCAGAGCTTTTCGTCGAACGGCAAATCGTTGCCTGCCGGGGAAGTGAGCAGCATGCCCACACGGACACCATCTGCGCCATATTGCTTCATCAGCTCAATGGGGTCTGGACTGTTGCCCAAGCTTTTGGACATTTTTCGGCCCTTCTTGTCCCGCACAATGCCGGTGTAGTAAACGTTTTTGAAAGGTGCTTCGCCCCTGTAATGGTAGCCACTCATGATCATCCTGGCCACCCAGAAAAACATGATTTCTGGGGCCGTGACGAGGTCATTGGTAGGGTAGTAATACGCCACTTCCTCCTCCTTGTGAAGGCCATCGAACACCTGGATGGGCCAAATCCATGAACTGAACCAGGTGTCCATGACATCCTCATCCTGCTTCAACCCCTCCATCGTCAAGGACGCATTGCCAGATTTTTCGCGGGCTTGCTTCAAGGCCTCCTCTTCCGTCTTCGCCACCACATAGTCGTGTTCTCCCTCTCCGTAGAACCAAGCGGGGATTTGATGTCCCCACCACAGCTGTCGACTGATGCACCAGTCCTTGACGTTCTCCATCCAATGCCGGTAGCTGTTCTTGAATTTGGGCGGATGAAATTGAACGGTGTCGTTCATCACCGCATCCAACGCCGGTTTGGACAGCTCCTCCATGGACATGAACCATTGAAGCGATAGCCTTGGCTCAATGACCGCATTGGTGCGCTCACTGCGTCCCACCTTGTTGGTGTAGTCCTCCACCTTCACCAAGCTGCCGAGGGCATCCAACTCTTTGGGGAAGGCCTTGCGGCATTCGAAGCGATCCGTGCCCTTGTAGTCACCTGCCTCTTCGGACATGGTGCCGTCAGCCTCGATGGTGTTGATGGTCGCCAAACCGTGCTTTTGGCCCAACTCGTAGTCGTTCACGTCATGGGCTGGGGTCACCTTGAGGCACCCTGTGCCAAACTCCATGTCGATGTAATCGTCCGCGATGATGGGGATTTCTCTGTTCACGACTGGCACCACGACCTTTTGGCCCACCAAATCCTTGTAACGCTCATCGTCAGGATGCACACAAATGGCGGTGTCTCCCATGATGGTCTCTGGACGTGTAGTGGCGACTGTGACCCAACGGTCCGGTTCGCCAACAACGGCATAACGGACATAGTACAACTTGCCATGCTCTTCCGTGTGGATGACCTCCTCATCGCTCAACGCTGTCAATGCCACGGGATCCCAATTGACCATGCGCACCCCCCGGTAAATCAAACCGCGTTCGTGCATCTGAACGAAGGTGTCGATGACCCCGTCGTAGTACCCCTCGTCCATGGTGAAGCGGGTTCGGTTCCAATCGCAACTGGCACCGAGCTTCTTGAGTTGTTCCAAGATGATCCCACCATGCTCATGGGTCCATTCCCATGCATGTTCGAGGAAAGCCTCTCTGGAGAGGTCTGATTTTTTGATGCCCTTGTCCCGCAAACGTCGTACGACCTTGGCCTCTGTGGCAATCGAAGCATGGTCCGTGCCTGGCACCCAACAGGCATTTTTTCCTTGCATCCTGGCCCGCCTGACCAGCACATCTTGGATGGTGTTGTTCAGCATGTGGCCCATGTGGAGCACCCCGGTGACATTGGGGGGAGGGATGACCACCGTATACGGCTCCCGATCGTCGGGGACAGAATGAAAGTGTCCAGCCTCCAACCAGTGGGCGTACCACTTGTCTTCAGTCTGTGTCGGATCGTATTGTGCAGGAATGTTCATGTTGCCGTCCAGTCAGTTGGGGAACAAAAATACCCTTCATTCAACGACAAAGCCACCCTTTTGGGTGGCTTTGTAAACGTTGGTTGGAGGGGAAAGCTTATTGCTTGCCTGAGGTAGGCGCTCCGGCAGCAGGCTGCTTGACAGGAATGCCTCCACTGTTTCCGAGGTCAGAAGCTTCCACCTTGCCTTTGATGCGGATCACCTTGGTGGGCTCATTGCCTGCATTTGACGTGATGGTCACCGACTTGTTGATCGGGCCAATGCGCTTGGTGTCGTACTTGACGGTGATGGCCGATGTGTTGCCTGGCGCAATGGGGGCCTTCTCACACTGTGGAACAGTACATCCGCATGAACCTTTGCAACGCGAAATGATCAGCGGCTCTGTGCCACTGTTGGTCACTGTGAATTCACAAGTACCATTTGCACCTTGTTGAATGGTGCCATAGTCATGGATGTCTTTGTCCAGAGTGATGGATGGGCCAGTGACCACTTCTTGGGCGAACCCAAAGGAGACGATGCCCAGCATCAGGGCACAGGCTGCGAAAAACTGCTTCATGGGGAGAGTGTTGTTCATGTTTGTTTTGAGGCTTCAAGATAAGGAAGAAAGAATTCCATTTGCGAAAGTGCAAGCCCACTCTTGACGCTCTTTCACATCCTTTCCAAAATCATGCCAAGAAAAAAGGCCACCCGAAGGTGGCCTTTTCTTGAAATCGGGTTGTTCAATCAGAGGCAGTTGCCACCGAAGAAGCTCAAGAAGCTGAGCAGGTCTGAAGTCGCCACGGTGCCGTCACCGTCGAGGTCGCCCACACAGTCGTTGCCACCTCCGGAGAATTCGCAAGAGCCGTCGTCGTAAGAAGCCACGGCGCTGTAGTTCTCAGCGTCGTCGTAGGTGCAACCAGCAATTGCAGCTGTTCCACATGAACCGTTGTCTGAACCTGCGAAGGGATCGTATTCCGCAAACAAAGGATCTGTGCAACCTTCACAGGCACCACAGCTTCCGAAGCAAGGAATGTCGCTCATGACACCAGCTCCCGTCACAACAATGGTTCGGCTGCCTGCTCCATCAGAGCATTCGCCACTGACAGTTTCAGCACCAGCCAAATCGTTGCCGTTGACAAAGCTGTAAGTGTTGACTCCTGCTGGCATGGACACCACCGCAGTGTAAACATCATATGCTTGAAGGTCAGCTGAAGTCGAGGCTGGATCATTCCCTTGGAAATCCCCCATCACCTGAACGCCCATGGCTGAAACATCTTCATTGGCCATGTTCACACGCAAAGTCACGTCGTACGTGCATGCGAGGCTCAAGTCACAAGGACTTGTGAAGTTGTTGGCGGTTGGATCCGCGCATCCAATGTTGAAGTTCAACAAGGGTGCTGCCCAAAGGAATTGACCATCGTCATTCACTGGGATGGGCGACTGCCAGAATGTGCCGTTACCGATCATTGGGATGATGTTGCCAAGGGCAGCCACAGTGATGTTGTCACCGCAAATGCCAAACTGCACAGTCGCAGCCAATGCGGCGAGCTCACCCAACAAACCAGTAGGATCGTTGATGCCGTCAAGGCCAAGTGGCGACGTTCCGTCACCGACAATCACACCATTGATGCTCACGTTGGGATTGACGCTGCCTGCTGCTTCACAGCCTCCAGCAAGCGCCTCAAAAGCTGTTCCTGTCAGCGTCAGACCCACCACCCAAGTGGCTTCTGCGCCAGTAGGGATGGCTTCGCTGTCAAGGAAGTTGCAAGAACCGTCCTCCAAGGTGGCGGTGTTGTCATAGTTGCAGGCCAAAGGCTGCGTGCAACCTGCTGCAATGGGCTCACCCGCGCAGTTGAATCCTGCCTCGGCATAGGTGCAGGACCCATCGTCAGAGGTGGCCAAGGTGTTGTAGTTGCATGCGTCAGAATCGGTGCAACCAGGTCCGGCTGAAGCGATTCCGAGAATCGCAGCCATACGTGGCGCGGTGAAACCAACAATGGTGTCGCAGTAAGCGCGGCCTTCAAGAGGCCCCATGTTGGGGTTCAAGGTGAGCTGAGTCGCTGCAACGGCAGTCCCGTTTGCGGCGTCCACAGCCTCCGTTGTCGCAACATCCCACCACTGCCAAGGAGCGCCGTCAAATGGTTGAGTCGGCGTGCTTCCAGCGTAATCGTTTTTCACAGGGTACAGGCCGTCCATGCCATTGTTGCCGTTGGCCAGGGCCTGGGCCGAAAAGGCATCTGTCAAGCCCAAAGATTGGTAGGCGTCGTTGTTGTTGGGGGCCATCTGCGCGTTGATTTCTGAATGCACATCGAATGCACCACTCACAGAAACAACGTTCTCACCAGTTGTCGGCACCACCAAAACTCCAGTGGTGTATGGCGCGAATTGGTCGACTGGACACTGCATTGAAATCATTGCAGGATCTCCGGCATCCAACCAGTTCAGGTCGCCCAAAGCGCCTCCGAGGTTGACTTGGAATGCAACATCACTGCTGTAACCTACGTGGTTCGCGATGCAAAGCTGGACAGGGTCTGGACCGAAAATACCAGCTGGAGCAAATCCATCAGAGGTGGCTTCAGGGTTTCCGTTCACCTGCTCAATCACCATGGGGATGTAGTCCTCCGTGCCCGGAGTACCCGTCCAAAACTTCGCCAACGGAGCCCCGTTGTCGTCAAGGATGATGTCGTTGTAGTCGGAGATGGTCGAGGCTGCGTAGCTCACGTATCCACCTGTTCCCTCTCCAAGGTAACCCACCATCGAGGGGTCGATGCCATAAGGATCCATCATGGTCTGCTCCGTCATACGGAAAAAGCGCACCGCTGTACGAGCGTCTTGCACCCCGCGGTAAGCTGCGTTGATCAATTGGAAGGTACGGTCGGACTGGGTGGCTGCTGTTGGGTTCCAACCTTGACGGTAGTCAATGGAGGCCACAACGTATCCCATTTTTGCGTAGCGCGTGCAAAGCTCAACCGCCACAGAGTCGGTTTTTGTACCTACTGCACTCCCGTTCAAGTACTGAGGAAGGAAGTTTCCTGTATGCACATAGATCAGGAGGGGACGGTCAGTTTCGACGTCACCTGAGGGCTCGTAAATATCACACACCAAAGGCTGCGCAGCCGGCAAGGCTCCTTGTAGGAGCGGCAAAACAGTCACGTTGCTTCCGTAGACCACATTGGAGGTCACGTCCACATCGGTAAATACCTCATTGAGGTAGCGCACCTGGGCGTCCATTTGGCTCAAGGCCAAGAAACTCAGGGCTAGGGTCAGAAACTTTTTCATATTGAAGAATTGGTTTGAAGGCGAAGATAAGGAAAAGGCAACACTGGAGTGTACGAACGACACAATATAGTCGACTGAACAGCAGAATATGTCGACCAATCAGTTCAAATCCATGGCGAAACTGATATAAGCAAGGCGACCCACCGTCGGGCCTCCATAGGTTTCAATGTGGTTGTTGCGTAGAAGGTTGGAGCCTCCTACTTTGACCGTCAGCCCTCTGGCGTCAAAGTTGTAGTTCACCTGAGCGTCCAACAAGTCGTAGCCAGGAACCAGTCCAGTGAACTGGGGTGACCCCTCGAAGACAAAACCCTGCACCCAGCGGTAATTGGCGCCGAAGCCCCATGTGTCCTTGTTCTTACCCTCCAGGCCCCGTGCGGTGATCCCCAAATTGAACTTGTGTTCAGGCGTATTGAAAGCTGGAATGATGGGGTCGTCCTCGTCTGTTTTGACCAACTTGTTCCAACTGTAGTTGCCAGAGAGAGAAAATTCGTCGCTCAAGAAGTAATTGAGCCCCACGGAAGCACCCTGTGTTTGGACTTGGTTCAAACTGTTCGCAGCATAGCGAAATACATCGACCGACTTGATGGAGTTTTCAAGCAGCCCCGACTCCCAGAACTCGACCTCCAGCCCCACGATGTAGCCTATGAAGTCTTGGTACCAGCTGCGGTAGACATTCATGTCGCAATACAACGACTCCCCAATGGTGGTTCGGTAGCCCATTTCCACTGTGCGCACTTGCTCTGGCCGAATGGCATCAATGGAAAACAGATTGTCGTCGATGATGGACCTGTCCGCCCCGATGGAAAGGCCAGCAGAGCTTGACCTGTAGTCATTGAAATCGCCGATTTCCGTCAACCCCTCGGCGCCGTTCAAATTTCCCACCAGCGTCGCAGGCCCCACGTCCAAAAACAAAAACTGATCGGCGAGGGTGGGATTTCTCAACGCCGAACTGACGCTGATGCGCAAAAAGTTCTTGGCGTTGGGCGTCCAAACCAACGAGCCCGCAGGAGAAATCACAAGTGGGAAGTTCTCATTCTTGTCTGCCCGCACTGTCGCTGTCGCAATCCACTTGTCTTCCCGAAATCTCTTTTTCACGCCTGTGTAGATCCCAATCTCCTGGTTCTCAATGACGCGGCCATTGGTGTCACTGAAAATGGTGCCATCCGAATTGGGCGTGTACCTGCGTCCATTCGCCCCCACCCGCCATTCGTCCAACCACCATGGTTTGAAAATTTTCTCTCCGTGAAGGTGGATGAGAGAGGATCGGTCAAAAAAGCGGGTGCCCCTTTCTGTGGGGTTGTTCTTGCGGGAGGTGAAATGGTTGAACAAATCGTCAAACTGCGACGACCCAGGCGCTCCCCCCCCCATCGGGTCAGGGTCAATGCCAGGCACCGTAGAATATCCCGCATTCGCCCATGACTCCACTTGGTCATGCCACCCCCCCAAGTTGTCGCCATTCTCAGCGTACCACAACTCGACTTCTTCCGGGTCATACCCAGCAGTGGGCACCCAAATGGGGAAGGTATCGTTGCCAACATTGACAGAATCACCTGTCAAGCCAAACACCGGATACGTCTCGTCCAAGATGGGCAAGATGCTGTCCGCCCAAAAATCGATGTAGACATCCCGCCAATCCAAGCTGTTCCGCACACTGTCTTGGACCCGCAAAGCCGTGGCATAGGGGTCGTAGCTGTTGCCAGCATCCTCACTGGTACGGTAGGCCCGTATGAACCAACTGCCTTTTTTCCTGAGTTCCAGCTTGTGCTGGTAAAACTCGATGTCTCTGAGGCTGAAGCGGTTGTCGCCTTGGTACACTGTCGTCCCCTTGCCCATGTTGAACCCATAGATCAACTCTGGGCTTTCGTAAGTCTTCTCAGGCTGGAGTCTCCAATGGCCACTCCCGCTGAGCTTCAAGTTGTTGGTGTTGTAATCCACCAGATCGACCTCTTTGTACCCTGTGCGGAAAATCCCGCCCAGACCGCGCAATTCATTGGTCACGTCCGTGGAAAAATCCATGTTTCCAACGTATTCATCTCCGTAGATGTTGACAGCGTCAAAGCCTCCGGGATTGGAGCCATCTGCGGGAGATCCATCGTTGAGGGTAAGACCATCAACGGGACCGTAATTCGTGGCTTCCCAATCGTAGGCCGAGAAGGCAAACGCATTGATTTTGTAGGCAAAAAACGGATCGCCTTCTTCGTTTTCAAAGGATTCCGCCCAACGGAATCCCCACTCGCTCAAGTTCCGTTCCCCCATGCGGTAGGATGCGCTGAGTCCTTTGAACACGAATGGATCTTTCGTCTCCATGTTGATCACCCCGTTGAAGGCGCCAGGACCGTAATACGCAGAACTCGCCCCTGCCACAATTTCCACGGTCTTGACATCCAAATCGGGCGCACCCAAGAAATTGCCCAACGAGAAATTGAGTCCGGGGCTTTGGTTGTCCACCCCGTCGATCAATTGCAGCGAGCGCACTGGCGACGTGCTGTTGAAACCGCGGGTGTTCACGATTTTGAAGCCCAACGAGGCTGAGGTCAAATCCACTCCTTTCAGGTTGCCCAAACCCTCGTAAAAGCTGCCTGTAGGGGCCTCTTTGATGGCCAAGGCGTCCATGGTTTCCACGGTCAGTGGGGCTTGCTTTTGTTTTTGGCTGATGCGCTCCCCCACCACCTCGGCTTCCTCAATCAAAACCTGATCCCCCACGAGCTTGATCTGGATGCGTTGGTTGGGTTGCGTCACACGCACCTGCTGGAGCGTGTACCCAATGAAACTGACATTCAGGGTCACTGGCAGAGAAGCCACATTGAGGTTGAACCGGCCGTCGAAGGACGTGGTGACCCCATTGGAGGTGCCGTCCACAATCACACTTGCCGCGAACATGGGCTCTCCTGTCTCACCGTCCAGGACGTTGCCCACAATGGAAACTTGTCCCCAAGCACCTGCGTTCAACGTGAGGAACAAAAACAACGCAACTGCCCTGCAAAATGGGGCGCACGCAGAGGCAAACAGGGCCGTGTGAACACGAATCAAATCAATCATGGATTCCAGTTTGGAAGTGCAAGATGACGAATCCTCTGCCCGCAAAGGACATCAGTTGCCTGAAATTGTCAACGCCTCCAGAAATGGGGCGGCTCAAGAATCGGTCGGGGACTCGTTTTGAATCACCCAGAACTCCGGAGGATCCAAGGCAACATGCACTTTGTCGCCCGCACGAAGCTTCTTGCGACGGCGGTGCTCAAGGGTTCCATTGAATTGGACCCGGCCTTCGTCGACGATGTGCTTGGCCGCCCCTCCCGTGGTGGCCATGCCTGTGGCCTTCAAAAACTGCAACAGATCAATGTATTCTGTGTGGATGCGAAAGACCTGAGGTTCCATGGAGGGAGGTTTCAGCGAAGCGAGGGGTAAGCTTCCGGGTCGACTTCCCGAAGCATGTTGTAGGCCGACTCCACAATGTCGTCGACGCTGGGCTTGGAAAAATAATCGCCATCGCTGCCGTACGCTGGCAAATGAGGCTTGGCCGTCAATGTCTTGGCTTGGCCATCCAGGTGGTTCCATGCGCCTTGTCGGTTGAGCACATCGTCGAGCAGGTAGGCCGATGCGCCTCCTGGGACGTCCTCATCCACGACAAGCAATCGGTTGGTTTTGGCCACGGACTTCGCCACTTTTTCGCCCAAGTCGAAGGGCAGCAGCGTCTGGGCATCCAACAACTCGACTTCCACGCCCAAATCATTCAACCGCCCGCATGCCTCCTCGCAGAGGTGCAGGGTGGATCCGTAACTCAACAAAGTGATGTCACTGCCTTCACGAAGCGTCTCGACATCTCCAAGGGCAACACGGAAATCCCCCAAGTTGCTCGGACAGCGTTCTTTCTTTCGGTAGCCATTCAAACACTCGACGACAAGGGCAGGCTCCTCCGCTTCGAGCAGCGTGTTGTACATCCCAGCGGCTTGGGTCATGTCTCTCGGGACGCAGACGTGAATGCCGCGCACGGAATGCACAATGGCCCCCATGGGCGAGCCGCTGTGCCAAATGCCCTCCAATCTGTGGCCTCGCGTGCGGATGATGAGCGGGGCCTTTTGGCCTCCCGCTGTGCGGTAACGCACCGTCGCCAAGTCGTCCCGCATCAATTGCAGGCCATAGTAGAGGTAATCGAGGTACTGGATTTCTGCAATCGGCCGGAGCCCTCGGAGCGCCATGCCAATGCCTTGGCCCAAAATCGTGCACTCCCGGATGCCGGTGTCGCTCACGCGGACATCGCCAAATTTTTCCTGCATCCCCTCCATCACCTGGTTCACGCCACCGATGCCCCCGGTGTCTTCTCCAAAAGTGAGGACGCGTGGGTCGCGCCGGAACATCTCTTCAAAGTTTCGTTGCAAAATCAACCTTCCGTCGACCCACTCTGCATCGCCGTCGTACGAGGCTGCCACAGGGGAAACACGCAAAGCACTGTCCGATTGATCGCTGTGCAGCGTCGCGCTGTAGCGCTGTTCGTTGTCCCGGTCAAAGTTGTCCAACCAGGCACCCAATGCACGTCGCTCCTCCGAATCCTCGCCGGCCGACGAGGCCAGGGCCATTCTGACGGCATGTGCCATGTCGGCTCGGCTGGCATCAGACATTGCCGCCAAAGACTCTGCCCCCTCCTGGTCCACATCGGTCAGTGCGGCCACCGCCGAATCGCGATCGGCATCAAGCGCATTGCGGAACGACGCCCAAGCTTCTTTCTGTTCGGTGCGCACGGCTTTTTTGGCCTCCTTGCGGATGGCCGCCAATTCCTCTTCCGTTGCCGCACCTTCCGCCGTCAAGAACCGCTCCATTTGTTGCAAGCAGTCGAATTCTTGCGCCCAAGCCAATCGTTCTTCGCTCTTGTAACGTTCGTGGGAACCCGAAGTGCTGTGCCCTTGGGGCTGTGTGACTTCCTCCACGTGCACCAGCACCGGAACATGGTCCTCGCGGCACCGCTTGGCCGCCTCCTCGTACGTGGCAATGAGTTGCGGATAATCCCATCCTCTGACGCGGTAAATGACCAAACCATTGGTCGCCTCCTCCCTTTGAAACCCAGCCAATGCGGTGGAAATGCTCTCCTTGACCGTTTGGTACTTCTTGGGGACAGAGATGCCGTAGCCATCATCCCAAACGCTCATCAACATGGGCACCTCCAACACACATGCCGCATTCATCGCCTCCCAAAACATCCCCTCGGACGTGCTGGCATCGCCTATCGTTCCCACGGCGATTTCATCCCCGTTTTGGGTGAATCCCGTCATGACGTCGGCGAGTTCTGGCAATGACCTGTAAACCTTGCTCGCTTGGGCCAAGCCCAACAAACGAGGCATCTGTGAGGCCGTAGGCGAGACATCTGCGGAACTGTTGAAATCGGCCATCAAATCCTTCCAAGAGCCGTCCTCGTGCAGCAGCCTGGTGGCGAAATGGCCACCCATTTGACGGCCACCTGAGGTGGGGTCTGCCTCCACATCGGCATGGGCGTAGAGCGCCGCGAAGTAGGCCTTCACGTTCAACAGGCCTCGGGCCATCATCAACGTTTGGTCACGGTAATACCCCGACCGCCAATCTCCGGGCCGCACCACCTTGGCCAGTGCCACCTGGGCCATCTCCTTCCCATCCCCAAAAATGCCAAACTTGGCCTTGCCTGTCAGCACTTCTTTTCGGCCCAAAAGAGAGGCCTCGCGGCTGGTGCACATCAAGCGGTAATCTTCCAGAAGCGTCTGGCGAAACGATTGAACGTCTTGGGAATCGATTGAGGAAGAGGTGGCCGCCATTTGGGGACAAAAGTACACAGAGGCGTCCCCTCCTCAGACAGCGTCGACCATCATAGGGTCATTCCTGACCCTGGGGCCTTGCCCCGGCGTAGGCCACAGCAATTTGAGCACCCACTCGAGCATTGTGCTTCACGAGGGCCACGTTCGCAGCCAAGCTCTTGCCATCTGTTGCTTCGGCGATGTGTTTCAACAGAAAAGGGGTCAAGGACTTTCCTTCCACGCCTTGGTCAGCAGCCGCTGCCAAGGCCTTCTTGGTGGCCTCCTCGGCGTCAAAACCATGTTGGTCAGGCACAGGGTTCGCCACAAGCATGCCGCCCTGCAACCCGAGGCCCCACTTTGCCGCCATGGCAGAGGCCACTTCTGAAGGAGAATCGGCGCGATGGACCAATGGCAACCCACTGTCAGGCGTGAAAAATGCCGGCAAAACGTCTGTGCCGTAGCCCAGAACGGTGACGCCTTTGGTCTCTAGAACTTCCAAGGTTTTGGGCAAATCCAGAATGGACTTCGCACCCGCGCTCACCACCGCCACCTTTTGCAAAGTCAACTCCTCCAAATCGGCACTCACGTCCCAGGTGTGTTCCGCCCCACGGTGCACGCCACCAATGCCTCCTGTCACAAACACCGAAATCCCTGCGAGGCCTGCACCAATCAAGGTGCCACTGACTGTGGTGGCGCCGAGTTTGCCCTGGGCCAACACCAACGGAAGGTCCCTGCGCGACACTTTGGCGACCTCTTGTTCTGTGGCCAAGCGCTCCAGCATCGCTGGGGAACATCCCACTTGCAAATGGCCATCCACCACGGCAACGGTGGCAGGAATGGCCCCTTCAGCCCTAACAATGGACTCCACCTCACGGGCCGTCTCAAGATTCGCGGGGTAAGGCATGCCATGGGCCACAATGGTCGACTCCAGCGCGACCACGGGCAAGCCCTCTTTCAAGGCTTCCGCCACTTCTGGGGCCAACCTCCACCACTTGCGGCGCGAAGAACTCATTGGAAGTGGGGGTTGTGCAACATGGGGTTCGCCTTCATGATGGCCTTCCAAACCGCATCCTTCAAGGGCTGCAAACCCTTTTGGGCGACGCTGCTGAAGAACAATGGGGCCACATCAAGGTGCTCCGCCAATTCTTCGCGCAGTTCGCGTTCCAACTCCTCGTCGAGCATGTCGGACTTGCTCACGGTCAAGATGTGCTGCTTGTCGAGCAAATCGGGATTGTACTTCTCCAATTCGCGGCGGAGGGTCTGGTATTCCTGGAAAATGTCATCGGCATCGGCGGGCACGAGAAACAACAGCACCGGGTTCCGTTCGATGTGTCTCAAAAAGCGCAAGCCGAGGCCTTTGCCCTCCGCAGCTCCCTCGATGATGCCCGGGATGTCGGCCATCACAAAGCTCTTGCCATCGCGGTAGGACACCATGCCCAAATTGGGCCGGAGGGTGGTGAAAGGATAATCGGCAATCTCTGGCTTGGCCGCACTGACCACGCTCAACAATGTGGACTTCCCAGCATTGGGGAACCCGACCAGTCCCACGTCGGCCAACAGCTTCAGTTCGATGATTTTCCACTGCTCAAGACCGTCTTCACCGGGCTGCGCATAACGCGGCGCTTGGTTGGTGGAAGACTTGAAATGGTCGTTGCCCAGGCCGCCACGGCCACCAGGAGTGGCGATGTACTCTTGACCTTCCTCGGTGATTTCAAATTCAGTCTCCCCCGTCTCCGCATTTTTGATCAAAGTGCCAAGGGGCACTTCAATGATGGCGTCGTCCCCATCTCCGCCATGCTTCCGGTTGCCTGAACCACTCTCGCCATGGGAGGCCATGATGTGCCGCTGGTACTTCAAGTGCAACAATGTCCATAGCTGCTCATTGCCGCGGATGATCACATGCCCTCCTCGGCCGCCATCTCCCCCATCAGGCCCGCCTTTGGACGTGGTTTTGTCCCGATGCATGTGTGTCGAACCTGGACCACCCTTTCCGGAACGGCAGCAAATCTTGACGTAATCAACAAAGTTTTGACTGGCCATGGATCAAGCTCCAATGGCCTCAGTCAGGCGCTGGGTGATGTCCTCAATGGACCCCACACCGTCAATGCCTTGGTACTTTCCTGCTGCGCGGTAATGGTCGGCCACAGGCGCCGTCTCATGGTTGTAGACATCGATTCTTTTCTGGATCACCTCAGGGTTGGCATCGTCGGGACGACCCGACGTCTCCGCCCTTGCCAACAACCGCGTCTTCAACTCCGCTTCAGGGACTTCCAATGCGCACATGGACGCAATGCTTTGGCCCTTGGATTCCAAGAAAACATCCAAGGCTTGGGCCTGGGCAGTTGTCCGTGGAAAACCATCAAAAATGAAGCCCATGGCTTGCGGGTGTTTGTTCACCTCGGATTCCAGCATGCGGATGGTGACTTCATCGGGCACCAACTTTCCTTGGTCCATGTAACTCTTGGCCAGTTGTCCGAGTTCGGTGTCCCCTTTGATGTTGGCACGGAAAATGTCCCCTGTGCTCAGGTGAACAAGCTGGTAGTGCTCGACGAGGAAGGCACTTTGGGTGCCTTTTCCCGCACCCGGAGGCCCAAACAAAATCAAGTTGCGCATCGATCTGTTCCTTTCGTGGATTCTTTCGTGAAAACGCGAAGATAGTTGAATGCCTCGGGGCAGTACATTCGCGTCATGAAGTACGACGTGATTGTTCTAGGAAGCGGACCCGGCGGCTATGTGACTGCCATCCGTGCATCACAATTGGGTTTGAAAACCGCAGTGGTGGAGCGCGAGGCGCTCGGAGGCATTTGTTTGAATTGGGGATGCATCCCTACCAAAGCCCTCCTGAAGAGTGCGAATGTGTTCGAATACATCGAACATGCTGAAGATTATGGCATCCAGGTGAACGCCCCAAAGGTGGATTTCACTGGGATGGTGAACCGAAGCCGTGGCGTCGCAGATGGCATGAGCAAAGGGGTGACCTTCCTCATGAAGAAGAACAACATTGATGTCATCATGGGCGAAGGAAAGTTGATGCCAGGGAAGAAACTCGAGGTGAAGGCAGCCGATGGCAAGACTTCCACCCTCGAAGCCCAGCACATCATCGTCGCGACAGGCGCCCGCTCACGGCACTTGCCTTCCCTGCCCCAGGATGGGAAAAAGATCATTGGTTACAGAGAGGCCATGACCCTGAAGACCCAACCCAAGAAATTGGTGGTGGTGGGTTCAGGTGCCATCGGTGTCGAATTCGCCTACTTCTACAACGCCATTGGCACAGAGGTGACTGTGGTGGAATACGTGGACCGCATCGTACCTGTGGAGGACAAAGAAGTGTCCAAGCAGCTTGAGCGCACCCTCAAAAAAGCTGGCATCAAGATCATGACGAGCTCTGAAGTCACGGGTGTGGACACCTCAGGCAAACATTCCAAGGTGACGGTGAAGACCAAAAAAGGAGAAGAAACCCTGGAGTGCGATGTCGTGTTGAGTGCGGCAGGAGTCGTCTCGAACATTGAAAACATTGGCCTTGAGGAATGTGGCATCGTCCATGACCGCGGAAAAATCGTCGTCGACGACTACTATGCCACCAACATTCCCGGGTACTACGCCATTGGCGACTGCGTGCCCGGCCCGTCCTTGGCCCACGTGGCCTCGGCAGAAGGCATCACGTGCGTTGAAAAGATTGCAGGGCAACACCCCGACCCCATCGACTATGGCAACATTCCAGGATGCACGTACTGCTTCCCCGAGGTGGCCAGTGTGGGCATGACGGAGGACGCCGCGAAGGAGGCAGGCCACGACATCAAAATCGGGAAATTCCCGTTCTCCGCATCGGGAAAGGCCAGCGCCTCCGGCCACAAAGACGGGTTTGTCAAACTCATTTTTGATGCCAAATATGGCGAGCTGCTCGGTGGACACATGATTGGCGCGAACGTTACGGAAATGATTGCAGAAATCGTGGCCTTGCGCAAATTGGAAACCACCGGTCATGAACTCATCAAAACCATCCACCCGCACCCTACCTTGAGCGAGGCCGTGATGGAAGCCGCAGCGGCGGCGTACGACGAGGTGATTCACCTGTGACCGGCATTTGACTTCAACGTGGCAATGGTCCACACAATTTATTGATCATGTTTCTCTCTGCCCTGCGTTTTCGCGCGGTGTTGGCCTTTCTCGGCGGCATCGGACTGTCCTTCTCAACATCTGCCCAAAACGCGGAACTGCTTGAGAGTTACTCGCAGTCCCAACTGGCGCTCACCGCAGCAGTCTTTGGGATCCCCAACGACTCTTATTCGGCCCAGTACGACGTCAATGCCTACCGCGTGACCTATGAGATGCCCTACCTAGGAGACACGATTGTGGTCAGCGGTGCACTCTTCGTGCCGCAGGGTTTTGAAGACCCTTGTGGGCTGCCCCTCCATCTTTACATGCACGGCACCATCTTCAAGCGCACCGACGCACCTTCTTATCTGAGCATTGAAGGTTCCTTTGGCGGTTTGATGGCCACATTGGGGCAACTGGTGTTGATGCCGGACTACGTGGGACTGGGAACCAGCCAGCTGATGCACCCATACGTGCATGCATCTTCTGAGTCGGATGCTGGATTTTACATGATGCGGGCCGCCCACACACTCGGACAAGAATTGGGTTACACCTTGAACGGCCAAAACTTCCTTTCTGGCTACTCCCAAGGCGGCCATGCGGCCATGGCCCTGGCCAAAGACCTTGCCACAACCGACTACGGCGATGAATTCCCCTTGACGGCAGCAGTGCCAGGCAGTGGACCGTATGACATCAGTGGAACGCAATTCCCCCTGACCTTCGAGTCGGCCACGTATTCCAATCCTGCCTATTTGGCCTACAACATCATCGGATGGAACAGCGTGTATGGGAACTTGTACGATGAGCTCTCCGAAGTTTTTCAAGAACCCTATGCCACCACCCTTCCTTTGCTCTTTGATGGCACCAACGATGCGGGCACCATCAACAACGCTTGTCCTGCCACGCTCGAAGAATTGATGCAGCCAGGCTTGGTGGAAACGATTTTGAACGACCCTGCCCACCCCTTCATGGTGGCCGCTATGGACAACGACGTCTACCAATGGGTGCCTGAAGTTCCGTTGGAGATGTACTACTGCACGGAAGACGAACAGGTGTTCTACCAAAATGCCTTGCTGACAGACGAATGGATGACGGCGAACGGAAGCACCTCACATGATGCGGTCAACCTCGGGGCATACGACCACGGGAATTGCGCTGGCCTGGCCATTTTTGGAGGCACTTTGTGGATCGAAGACCAGGTGGAATCTTGTGCGACACTTCTCCAGGAAGCACCCAACACGGCCATGCTTCGTGCTTACCCCAATCCTGCTTCCGAGCAACTCACCTTGGAAGGACTTTCAAGTTCATCTCGCTGGTCCTTGCACAACGCCATGGGACAGACGGTGGTGGCGGGTCAAGGTCGTGTCGTGGATGTCTCAAGCTTGGCTTCTGGACCCCACATCGTTCGCGCCGAAGGACACCGCCCTGTGGTGGTGATGGTCCAACACTGATTCTCAGGGTCAGGGCTTGCGCAGGGTGACGTGCATGCAACCGCCTTCTGGAATGACGTAAATGATGCCCGCCTTCTGGTAACGGTTGAGCAGGCGTTCCATCTCCCTTGTGGGCGTCCCACAGTTGGCTTGGTCGTCAAAACGATCGACAAAGGCGATGTCAAAGCTTGCTCCGTAACTGTGGGTGCTTTTGCTGTTGGTGGCATTCAAATTCCTGCGGCGCAAACGACGTTGTTGTTTGTCAGTGCGCGTTACAGACGTCACGCGGAACACCGCGCCCTCACTTGCCGTCCCGCTCAAAGCATCGGCAAAATCGTTCCCCATGTCCTGGAGAAGCTGGTACGTTTCAGGGAGCAACCACGCATGGCTGTGGGTCAAACGCGCAATGCGGTACCCTCTGCCGTCCTCCACCTCCACAAGCTTGCCGTTTCTCTTTCCCGCATTCAACTCAATGTCGTTCTTGACAAAAAAGCTGTTGGGCAATGACCGCGCCGCCGATTGGTGGGCCGTATATGGGTTTTTGGGCACACGCATCGTGCGCTTGCAGACACTGCAAGGCTGAATGTTCTTTTGCCGCTCTCTCCTAGGTTCAGGGTCCGCAACGACAGGTTCAGGCTGAGGCAGCAGCTGCCGCTCTTCGGGAGCAGGGACGACAGCAGAAGACGAACTCACTTCCTCCTTGTCTGTCTCATTGTCCCCCGACGGGGTCCGCAACAACACAGGGTTTGCCTCTCGCATGGCCAAGGCCACCACAGGCTTGGGATGGGTCAGACGCGTGAAGGCTTCTTGCTCTGCATCGCTCCCCCCCACCAAAGCGACCATGCCACTCGAACACCCCACCAAAATCATAGCCACAAGCCCGAGGCGGTCCCAACGGATTCGACGCACAGAACTGGATGGATTGGAGGGGACTTTCATGGGACGTGAAGTTCCGAGAGGAAGACGTGCGCAATGGACCCAAATGGAATCAAGTTCCCACGTTCCAATGTTGAAACGGCAAGCTTCCAACAGGAAGAACATCGCTTCCTTCGTTGCACTTTGCAACCATGGCGACACTCGGTGCAAAAATCAATCACCCTTCTTACGGAGAAGGAGTCATTTTCAACCAGGACGGGGACTTTTGGCGTGTCTACTTCCAAGAACATGGCGAAAAGGAATTCAACAAATCCTTTGAGGGTTGGGACATGGTGGAAGAAGGTCTAGAAGACGGAGCTGTTGATTTCAGCGACATGACCTCTGCCATTGAACAGGTGTTCGAGGAGCACATTTACAGAATCGAGCAATATGTGGAACCATCTCCCATTGCATTGGGCGACCGTTGGGAAGGTGGCACGGTCACGTTGCAGCCTGCCGATCAGGACATGCAGGCAAAGGACATTCCCATGGAAACCTTTTTCCACAAAATCGTCATGGTGCGCGACCGTTTGAGGGTGATGGAGCAACAAATCAACGCCCAGGACAAGCTCAGCGACGAAGACAAAATCAACCTGCAGCAATACATCACCAGGATTTATGGAAGTTTGACCACCTTCAACGTGCTCTTCAAGACCAAAAGCGACCAGTTCCGAGGCGCTGGAAAACAAGATGAGGCATGATGGTCTGGCGTGTCCTCTCCGCAATGAACCGATGGCTTCTTCCCTCCATCCACAAGGTGCCCGACTTGACGCGGCTCAATGGGTTCCAAAAGGCAATCGTGGGATGGAAAATGTGGGTCACGTACCGTCACCTTGAAGCCCTGAAGCAAAAGGAGAAGTCTCCCCTCAAAGGAGAAAATCTCCCCCTCTGACATGTCGTCCCAAGGCCCATTGACCCGCAAAGGTTGGCGGCATTGGGCCAAGGTCCTTGGACCAGGGATCTTGTTTGCCTCCACGTGCATTGGCGTGTCCCACCTGGTCCAATCGACGCGGGCAGGAGCAGTCGCAGGGTTTGGCCTGACATGGGCCATTCTCGCCGCCAATGCCGCGAAATACCCCTTTTTTGAATTTGGCTCTCGGTACGCATCCGCCACAGGACAATCCCTGATCGAGGGGTACAAATCCCTTGGACGAGGAGCCTCTTGGCTTTACCTCATGCTCTCGCTGGGCACCTGCTTCTTTGTGACCGCAGCAGTGGGCATGGTGACGGCTGCGTTCTTGGATGCGCTCATGGGCATCTCCGCCTTTGCTGGAAAACCGGCCACCCCCTATGTGGCGGTGGTCTTGTTCCTGGGCACCACCCTGCTCTTGTTGTGGGGGAAATATGCCACCTTGGACCGACTCATCAAGGCCTTGGCCGCTGTGCTTGTGGTGTCCACCGTTTGTGCCGTATGCCTCACGCTGGGAAGGCCTCCACAAGCCCTCCCAAAGGCAGAATGGGCCACATGGGATTGGACCACCCCTGCAGGTGCCGCTTTTTTGATCGCGCTGATGGGCTGGATGCCCACTGCCGTGGATTTGAGCACCTGGAACAGCATTTGGACCCTCGAACGGACCCGAAGCACAGGGTACAAACCAAGCCTCAAGGAGACCCTCAAGGAATTCAATTTGGGCTACCTCCTCTCGGCCATCCTCGCCCTGGGCTTTCTCGCGCTGGGCACCTTGTTGCTCCACCGCACGGGGGCCACATTGCCCGACGGTAGCGCAGGGTTCGCTGCCGGAATCGTGCAGCTCTATGCCGACAGCATTGGGGCTTGGAGTGCACCTTTGATGGGCGCAGCGGCTTTCAGCGCCATGTTGGGGACCTGCATCGCCGTGATGGACGGATACGCACGCAGCCTCAACCGGGCCTTCGCAGCGGCCATGAACACCACACCCAGGGATGCACACCACCGGCGGGCACTCGTCCTGGTGGCTGCAGGAGGGTTGTGTCTCGTACTCGGGTATTCAGGCCAAATCAAACTCTTGGTCGACATCGCCACCACATTGTCCTTTCTCGTGGCCCCAGTCATTGCTTTCTGGAATCTTCGCCTGGTCACCCGTTCTGATTTTCCGGAAGACGCACAACCGAGCGGTTTCCTTCAGACGTGGGCATGGGCCGGCATCGCGTTCTTGTCAGCGTTCACCTTTTGGTTCCTCTGGATCAAGGTCACCTCTTGACAGGCGGATCGACCTGGGCCATCATCCACAACATTTCGCCACCAATCTGGGCACACCGTGCATCGTACGTCGCCGCCTCTTGGCCCGTTCCATCGCTGACCTTGGGGTCGACATAGGGCGTGGCAAACCTCGCGGCCGCGCCGTACACAACGGGACATCCCTTGTCTGCACTGCTGCAGGTCATGACCGCCGCGAACCCAGCATCGGGATTGGCATCGTCTCCGTAGGTTTTGCTGAAACAGAGTTGTCGGGTTGAACTTGGGCCTGGCAGCACCGCATAAGTAGGGTTTTCCTCCCCGTGGTCTTGGTCGTGCACGCTCACTTCAAAGCCTGCCCGTTGCATGGCCGCCACCGTGCGGGGGTTGCAAGCTGTGGACTCGGTGCCACCACTGAAGGTGCGCACCCCGTCAAGCCCGTGCAAGTCCGCCCCCACCTGGGCCCAAACTTGGGCAAGATGGCTCCTTCTGCTGTTGTGCGTGCAAATGAAGACAAGTTCAGCGCTGTCGTTCTTGGCCAATTGGGCTGTCACCCATTGGGCAAGGGCCCGCAACTCCATCTTGCGGTCTTCGGGAATGACATCCGCATGGTCCATCATGCCTACGACTTTGTCCATGAGCTGGGGATAGAGGGAAGACTCTGCCATGGAGGTTGAGGTTTCAAAATGTTCTGGTGCCGTTTGCTCTTGACAGCTGGTCAAGAATGCCAACATGGCCAATGCTCCTGCGGCCATGGTCCTTGGTTCGATGAGATTCATGCCCAAAAATCACCCGACCCTCGTTTCCAAAGCAGGCAGCTACATGAAGGAATTGTGAACAATGACGGGACGCGATGCCTCAGGGCCGCAACTGTGCATGGTCCAAGCGGACCTCCCCGAGCAAATCGTCGAATCCAAGCAACCTGCCTTGCACAGTGACCGCGGAACCGACTTGAACTTCCGCCATGGCCCCACTGTCCCAAGTCACCGCAACGCCGGGGGACAACAATGCACCAGAAGCCGTCAAGGCGGTCACTGTTCCCGCAACGGCCACCATCTTGTCTTGCCACATCGCATGTTCTGAAGCATCGTGCGCCCCATACCATTGCACCAGTTCGTCCGCCTTCCAATGGGCCTCCACAGCGGCCTGCCCGTAATCCTTGTGTGGCTTGTTGTATTGGACATAGGCCACAACAGCCACCAACAACGAGGCCGCCAAAATCAAAAGAAGGGCATTGCGAAATGTCAGGTTCATGTCTCCAACGTTGGGATTTTGAACGACACCAAAAGTTGGTCGTCCGTGGCAGGAGAGGCCCCTTGCCATGAGGTCATCCAAGTGTTGAGAAATTCGCGCTGGTCTTCAGGCGGGAGCTCTGCGAGCAGAAGAACCAAGGTCCGCAGCCCCTTGAGTTTGAGCTTCCTGTCCTTGGGGCCGCCAAATTGGTCGGGAAGCCCATCCGAGAACATGAAAATGTTGTCTCCAGGGCGGGCTTGCAAGGTCGTCTCCACAAATGGGATCTGCCGCCAGAGGGCCCCGCCGATGGACCTGGAGGTGCCTTTGAATTCCAGCAGCTTGCCTTGACGCACAATCCAAAGCGGACGTTTGGCCCCAGCAAAACGCAGTTGCTGCAACTCAGGCTCGTACGAAAGCACCGCCAAGTCAAGGCCCATGCCTATGGCACGCATGCGGTGGGTGTCACCGTTCATCATGGCCGCCCGAAATTTCTCATCAAGACGGGTCAGCATGTGCGCAGGGCTCCCTGCCTTGTGGATGGCCTGCCACAGTTTTTCCCGCGCCAGCACTGTCATCAGCGCAGCACTCATCCCGTGCCCTGTGCAGTCACATGCCGCGAGGTACACCCTGTTCTCTTTCTCTGCCACAAACAAAAAATCACCACTCAACTGTGCCATGGGCCTGTCGTACACCATGCAGGCTGGGAACAAGGCCGTCAGCTGCTCCGTGGTTGGCGCCATCATCGACTGAATCGATCGGGCATATTGCAAGTCTTCCTGGGACTGCTCGTAGCGCTCGATGGCCGAATCGGTAGATGGGACTGATATGGGATTCACTTGCAAAGCTTGGACTATGAAGATAAGGCTTTCTGATTTGAGGGAATCTTCCGAACTTTTGGGCATGAACAATCTGCGAACCTTGGCACCCTTTGCCCTTCCCGCCATCCTCATCCTGTGCGCCTCTTCTCTGGGGGTTGCAGAACAACAAGGACAGGACAGGACGGGCGCGCCAGGTTCCAACATCACCTGTGTGGAAGGCTGCCACTCCACCCAAGGCACCACGGCGTCTGCCTCCTTCGAATTGATCGATCCGGGCACGGGCACTGCCGTGATGGAATACCTCCCAGGCACAGCCTACCTCTTGCGGATGATTGTGGAAGGAAACAATGCAACGGCCTTCGGCATGCAGGCCACGGCAGTTCGTGAAAACGGCAGCGACGCTGGAACCTTCTCTGCACCATCCAGCAACGCACAATTGGAAGAGGCACAGGGGCGGCACATTGTGGAGCACAACTCCGCAAGTGCCTCTGGAATTTTTGAAGTGACATGGACGGCCCCGGCTTCTGGATCGGGAGAGGCGAGGTTTTACATGAGCGGCTTGGCCTGCAATGGAAACGGTGCGACGAGTGGAGACGCTTACGCCCCGGCCACGTTGTTCCTCCCCGAGGCTGGCTCCCACATGGGCCATCTCGCAGCAGGGAATGCCAAGGCCCCTCAACGCCGGTCTGGAGAATGGATTTGGACGTCGCCCTCGGCAGGCCGCTTGGTGGTGGCCGATGTGTCCGGTCGTGTCGTGCGGGCCCAAGAGGTCCAGCCCGACGACATGGTGAGATGGCATCACGATGGCACATTGGTGGCCACGTTTGTTCCGCGACGCGGGGAGCCTTCAAGCTGGAAGTTGGCTGCACTTTGACTTCCGTGGATTCAGAAAAGAAAGTCCACACGCTCTCCCAACTGGGAAGGAGCCTGAAGCGCACGCTCGAGAAAGTCACCGAGGGCAAAACCATGTGGTTTCGGGCTGAAATTGCCAAGATTTCTCAAAGTCCTGCGGGCCACATGTACCTGGAGCTGGTGGAAGAAGAAAATGGACAACGTCTTGCTGCCATGCGCGGGACATTGTGGAGCTCCCAAGCCGCGAGCATTCGCCAAAAGCTGGGCGCAGACGCCGACCGCATCCTTTCTTCAGGAACAGAAATTGTCTTTTGTGGAAGTGTGCAATACCACGCAGTGTATGGGGTGAGTTTGACCATCGAGGAACTGGATTTGGCCGCCATGATCGGCGAAGCGGAAAAGCGAAAGCAAGCCACCATCGCAACCCTCCAAGCAGAAGGTGCCATGGAGCTCAACCGACAAATTGTCTTGCCCCGCTTGCTGCAGCGGGTGGCACTCATCGGCTCACCTGGAACATCGGGTTTCCGTGACTTTGCCGCCCATTTGATTCACAACGAGTGGGGCGTGGGGTTTGACGTGGAAGTCTTCAAGGCCTCTGTGCAAGGAAAAGGGGCTCCAGCTGAACTGATCCAAGCCCTGGCCCAAGCGCAACAATGGCAACCCGATGCCATGGTCGTGGTGCGAGGTGGCGGCTCCGCATTGGATTTGGACGCTTTCAACCAGCTCGACTTGTGCCGCGCCATCGCACATGCCTCTGTACCCGTCCTCACAGGCATTGGCCATGAAACCGATTTGAGTGTGGCCGATCTGGTGGCCCATGCCCATTTCAAGACACCCACGGCCGTGGCCGATTTCTTGGTCGATCGCTTGGTGACCGAACGTTCCAAGCTGGCGGAATGGGCATTGGCCATTGGCCAACGCACCAAACAAAGGCTCAATTGGGAGCGGGAACGGCTGGCCCAGGACACGCAGATCCTTCGACTTCAACCCCGACAGGTGTTGGATGCGATGGCCATGAAACTCGGACACCTGAGGGAAAACTTGGGCTTGCAAGCCCGACAGGCCATGGAGCGCCAGCGCCAACAACTTCATCAGTGGGGCACCACCGTGGAGGCCTTGCATCCCGAGAACATTTTGGCACGTGGCTTTTCAGTTGTCCGATCGGGCGACAAGGCAGTGCGTTCTGTTCAGGATTTGGCCCCAAAAGACATCGTGCATCTTCAATTCCATCACGGCCGAGCAGAAGCTGTGGTGACCAACGTAACTTCAGACCCCGATGAGCCAACCCACTGACCCTTCCCTTTCGTACGACGACGCAGTGCGTGAATTGCAGGACATTCTGACCAAGATGCAAGGCAGCGAATTGGGCATTGACGACCTCACCACCCATATCCAGCGCGCATCAGTCTTGCTCGACTTTTGCCAAGGCAAGCTCCAAAAAACAGAAGCCGAGGTTCAAGCAGTGCTTGAGAAACTTGGTCTCGAGGGTTAGGCCCCCTTCAGCTTGTCCAAAATTTCATTGGCCCCTCGGGCTCCATCCAATCCGCTTGCTTGCTCCATCGCTGCTTCTTTTTGCATGCGTTGCTGGACCTCATCCTTGACCTTGGTCATCCTTTCTGTCAGTGCCGGAAAGGACGGACAATTGCCCATCTCTCGTGTGTACAATCGGTCCAACGCAGTGTTGTCCGTGGGCTGAATGCAAGGCAACATCATCTGGGAAATTTGGATGTTGAGCTGTTGAGAAGTCACCCCTTCGACGTCCTTCAGAGATTCCAACAAGCCGTCCATGGCTTCAATGTTCTCTTCCACGCAGACGCACGGGTCCCCTCTCAAGTCCACAGCATCTTCCAACGTCGGTGCCTGGACTGTCGGGGTTTCCTGTGCTGGAGGAGCCTCTTGGTTTTCACAGCTCGTCAACATTGCGGCGCTTGCCAAGATGGCCATCAAAATGATCGGGGCAAAGGGAGATTTCATGTCAGATTGTATTGGTTCCCTCCAAAAATGCATCGGTTCTGCACCAAGAAGGACGCTGGGACAGAAAGTTGCCAAACACAAGATGTGAAGATGCCCCTCTGGGGGTCGATCACAATGAGGGTCAGTCGCAGACTGCGAGGGTCAGTCGCAGACTGCGTTGAATCGGGTCAAGAACACAAGCAAGTCCTGGGCATCCACAACAGCGGATCCATTCATGTCGTAGGGCCCTGTCCAACCTGATCCAAAGGCTGTCAGGAACAAGATCAAGTCGCCTGAACCACAGCCGCCGTCGCCGTTGAAATCGCCCAGGCAGTCGTCGTCAGGCAAGAACCCCGTTCCTCCAAACTCCTCCGCCCACTGCGGAAAAACAATGGTCTCTGCGTAGTGGAAGGCATTGATCCCGGCATGCTTGCCGATGCGTCTGCCCGGAGCGTCGTCGATGGGGGGATGGATTCCGCCCCACATCCGGCTCAAGGCACTCTCGTTGGAGGCGTCCATGAAGGTGGCCCATTGCAAACTGACGTTGGTGCTGGGACCTTCTTCAAAGACCAAAAATTGGTTCATTGGCGCATACCATTCGGCCAACCCGCCTGGCCAATATGCGGAGCCCGTCAGGAGCTCAAACAACTCCGCCGCAGCACGGGAATAGGTGCTGTGGCCGCTGACGTATCCCGCAAAAGGAGGGGTCACAAAGCTCGGCCGTTGGTAAGGCCACCAGCGTTCCGCCAAGATCCATCCTACGCCTGCCTCATCGATCAAAGGGACTTCAATGAAGTCAGGCCCCTTCCAGCAACGCACCTTGATTTTGCCGACCTGGTCTTCGTCGTAGGCAAACGACAAGGGATCTGCATCGTCGATCATCTCGATCCATCCTGGGATCAATGGCAAGCCCGCAGGATGGTAGTTGGGCAGATCTGGATCGGAACTTTGGCCATGCTCGGCCATGTACCGGATGCCAGAGACCGGACGGGAATAGTCGTAGTACCCCTTGACACTCCACGCCGCAATGGCACAGTCGTGCATGGCACCTCCCAACGCGAGGTAGGCCTTGACATCAAATTCCAAATCGTCGATGATGGGTCCTTGGCCGCGCCACCGGTGTTCTCCAGCCTGGGCATCGAGGATGAATTCGTTCAAGAGCGTGAACCAGTGCCCTGGGGGCGTTTCTGAATCGGGACCGTCTGCCCAAAATTCTGCAATCACCCTTGCATAGTCGCCCCGTGCCACCATGTTGGGCTCATAAGGCGCTCCGGTGAAAGGATTCAACGCATGGCCTTGTCCCCCAAAGTTTCCTTCGTCGTCGTACCACGCCAACAAGCCGCCATCCTCCCAAGCATAAAATTCGTCGATGCCTTCGTTGACAGGCAAGCTGCCGTCGTACTTGAGGCTGGCCGGACTGATGTCCCACATCACGCCGTCGTCTGGGCTGAGGTGTTCGCTCCAGCTGAGGACCATCCCGTGGTTCCACTTCCATGGGTCGTCAAATCCACTGAACACATTGGTGTCCAGGTGAACCGGAGGACCTGGGTTGTGCCAAACCTTGTACGTGCAGCTGTCACGTTCCAAAACCGTCAGATTGGAGTCGCGAAGTGCAAACCCCGCCACCTCTCCCCACTCCGGTCCCAGGAATGGTGGGGTCTCGGTGAGAAGCTCCCCGCTTTGGTCGATGGCAAAGCTCAACTCCACGGCCTGCCAAAGGTTGGGGTCCTGCAAGCCACTCGTGCCTGGCACCTCGGGCAAAATGTTGGGCTCTCGTGACGTGTAGCAGGTCGATGCAAAATCATTCGCCTCATTCGACCCATCCTCCATTCCGTATTCGATCAACTGGGCGGCCAAGTAATTGCCCAAGGCTGGTGCCCCTCCATTGGCGTAGTCCATGGACACGTAGTTGGGGTCGAGTTCGAGGAAGATCATCAAGGAAAAGATGTTCGCCATGGTCGACTCTGCCTGAGGACTTTCCGCATAGCGGTGCTCGATCAAGCGGTACATCGCGTAGCTCATGGCCACCTCTTGGGCTTCCTGACGTTGGACCAAATCCGATGGCACGTCCAACGCCGCTTCATTGAACGGACAGAAAAACCCGTCGTAGTTCTTTCCAAGAAACACCGCAGAGGACTGCGTGGTGTCGTAGGCGGTCCAGCAGTCGTACATCAAGATGCTGCTGTGGTAGAGGTTCCGTGCATGGACGGTGGGACGGGCAAAATCATTGCGGATGGCTTCGAGCACCTGTTCGCTCCATTGGTGCGCCACCGTGGGCTGCGCCAACACGGACAGGCCTGTCAAACACAACAGCCATGCACTCGCCAGCCAGCACTTCATTCCTTGGGGGATCCTTTTCATCGTGGACATCGTCAGAAAGCCAATTTACGGAATTCCTCCCATAGGGGCATCAGGCTGGCCCTGGAGCTGACGGGCGGAGGCGTGGCGAGGGCGGCCATTGTGCGCTGAACAGAGGCGCCCCCCCAAATTGGCCTTCTGCTTTTTGAACCTCTTGGAGACATTGTCGGTTACATTCGTAGCACCAAAGTTTCGCCATGCTTGAACCTAACCTTTGCTCCTTCCGACCACTTCGCCACATGGCAGTTGCCTTTTTGTTGGTGTTTCTGTCCACTTCCACCAAGGCACAGAATGGAGCAAATACGGTCGGCGTCATGCTGCAATCAGAGGCCTCTTACGATGGTTTCACCCTCTTGCCTGTGACGTCCTCCAACTCCACCTTTCTCATCAACAACTGCGGAGAAGAAGTGAAGTGTTGGACCAGCAACTACAAAGCAGGAATGATGGCCTACCTCCTGCCGGATGGCGACATGATTCGGGCGGGACGCACCAACAACCCTGTCTTTTCTGCGGGGGGCAAAGGCGGCATCATTGAGCGTTACAACTGGGAAGGCGATTTGGAATGGTCCATGTTGCTCTCCAACGACTCGATCTGTCAGCACCACGACTTTGCCGTCCTTCCCAATGGCAATGTGTTGGCCCTTCTTTGGAAAGCGTATGGCAGTGACAAATGGATCGCGAGAGGCAGGCAGGAGGAGAACACGGCTGAAACGGTTTGGGGCACTTACATTGTTGAAATCGAACCCTTCGGAAACAATTTGGGCAATGTCGTTTGGTCGTGGGAAGCCATTGACCATTTGGTCCAAAACGAAGATCCTTTGAAACCCAACTTTGGTGAGGCTGCCAATTTCCCAAGGAGATTGGACGTCAACTTTGCAGCCGAAGCAGACGATCCTGACTGGCTTCATACCAATTCTTTGACCTACAACGAGGAACTCGACCAAATCATGGTGAGCTCGAGGGACTTCAGTGAGTTGTGGATCATTGACCACAGCATCTCCATGGCAGAAAGTCCAACGGAGGCAGGCGATTTGATGTACCGGTGGGGCAATCCCCAAGCCTACGGAAGAGGGGAAGATTCCGACCAAGCCTTCTTTCAACAACACGATGCACGCTGGGATTTGGAAGGTCAAATCATGGTGTTTTCCAATGGCAACAACCGACCCGATGGAGCTTACAGCACCGTCGAAATCATCCATCCCCCTTTGACTCCCGATGGAGACTACGCCATTGGCAACGAGACGTCTTGGGGTCCAGCTGCAGTAGATTGGATCTATCCTCCGCAACCCAGCCTGTCCTTCTTTTCCCAAAACACATCAGGGGCCCAGCCCTTGCCCAACGGAAACATCCTCATCACGGAGGGTGCAAGCGGAGAACTTCGAGAGGTCACCCAAGACTTTGAGGTGGTTTGGAGCTACATCAACCCCGTCGGTGCTTTTGGCCCCACAACGCAAGGAGCCACCCCTACGGTCAACGCTGTTTTCAGGGCGGAGCGCTATCCAGCGGCTCATCCTGCTTTGGCAGGACGCAACTTGACAGGACAGGGCGTTTTGGAGGTAACGACGAATCCTCCTGTCTGTCAGCTGTTCCCTGAGCCTTCTTGTGCGGCAGACTTCAACGGGAATTACTTGGTCGAGGTGGGCGACTTGTTGGCGTTGCTTTCCCACTTTGGATGCATCTCCGGCTGTGAAGGAGACTTGAATGGGGACCAAGCGGTGGGCATTGGCGATCTTTTGGTGCTGCTCAGTGCGGTGGGCGCACCATGCCCTTACTGAGCCTTCCTTTCTTCCAAACGGTTCTTCCAGTGGTGCAGGGTGTGGACCAACCTCTGCATGTCCACAGGTTTGGTGAGGAAGTCGTTCATCCCTGCTGCAAAAATGTTGTCGCGGGTTTCCTTGAACACATCAGCGGTCAAACACACGATGGGAATGTCAGAAGACACTCTGCTGATTTCACCTGCGCGGATGCACTCGGTGGCTTCGATGCCGTCCATCTCAGGCATGTGCAGGTCCATCAAAATCAAATCCACCGGCTGGGCCGCCAAAACTTGAAGGGTCTCTTTCCCATCTGACGCCTCCAAAATCTCCGCACCCGTGGAACGGAGCATCTGCCGCACAAGCATTCTGTTCACCTCAAGGTCTTCCGCCACGAGCACCCTGAACCCTGTCAAGTCTGCCTCCTTGGCTTGTGAAGGCTGCTTTTCCTCCGCACGCGCTTCGTACGTGAAGGGCAACTCCACCCTGAAGGTGGTCCCCCTCCCCTCCTCGCTTTCGCAATCCAACAAGCCTCCTTGAAGCTCCACCAATTGTTGGGAGATGGACAACCCCAGTCCTGAACCGCCATGCACCCTCCGGATCGACTGGTTTTCCTGTTCGAACTTTTGAAAGATTCGATTCAAATTTTCTGAGGAGATGCCTTTGCCAGTGTCTCGGACCTCGAAAGCGACCCATACCTTGCCTTCTTCCTCTTTTGACATTCGGCTCATGGACAAATGCACACCTCCTTCGCGGGTGAACTTGATGGCATTGTCAAGCAGATTGATCAAAATTTGATTGAGCTTGGCGGGGTCGCCAAGCAGGGGCGAAGGCAAGGACAAATCCATTTCATGGGACCAGGTAAGGCCTTTGTCCACAGCCCTATGCTCCAAAGCCTGAAACACCTTCTCCACTGAGTTTTTGAGGTCAAACGGCGTTTCCTCCACCACAATCTTGCCAGCCTCAATGGCGCTCAAATCCAAGATGTCATTGATCAGGTTGAGCAACTGAAGTGCACTGAACCGCATGTTGCGGACATAGCCACCGTTGGGCTCTTCCAGATCTTCTTGAGACAACAATTCCGTCAACCCCACAATCACATTCAGAGGAGATCGCATTTCATGGCTCATGACCGACAAAAACTCAGACTTGGCCTGGGTGTTGGCTTCCGCCCTGTTGCGGGCCACCTCCAATTCATTGGTGCGTTCTTGGATGCGGCGCTCCAAATCCTCGTTCAAATCCTTCAACGCCTGGTTCAACGTCCAAAGCTCGCGGCTCTTGGATTCAGTGATCCGCTCCGCTTCCTTGCGCGCCAGACGCTCCCGTTCGAAAGCCTTTTTGTAAGGGTCTTCAGCCATGGGAAGCGTTGGAGCCTTGACGCGTCACGACGAATTGCACGTGCTTCCCGTCATCGCTCTGGGGCGTGGCCACGATGTCAAAACCTTCCCCATAATGGGCACCGCACGCCTCGATAAGCCCAAACGCCAAGTCTCCCATGGACCGTTCTGAGCGGTAGTCCATCTGAAGGACATTGGAGGACAAACGCTTGGTTTCAAAGGAAGGCAATTCTGCATCAGGGTAGAGCTTGAGCACCTCGACATGCACCTCTTGGTCAACCCCTTCCAAAAAACCAAAGGCATCGGTACTGTGCTCGAACATGTGCGGATAGGCGCGTTTGAACGTCCCAAAGAGATATTGCCCAAACGCCCGAAGCAATGCCGGGAGCTCGATGCCGGTTCGTTTGCCCAAAGCCACCACCAGCATGACAATCTCCATGTGGTCGTAGGTCCCGACCGAACTGTACACGCCACCTGATTTCAAGGCGGGATTGGCGAGCAAATCGTTCACCACCTCCATCCCAAACTTTTCCTCGACCATCTCCAAAAACTCGGTGAACACAATGCCTTTCATGACGCGGTGGTTTTGATGTTTTCCGAAGATAGGGACCAAGACCTGCTCATCTGCGACCTACTTCGCCTTGGAAGGCAAAAAAAAAACCCAGAACAATGTCTGGGTTTTCTTGCCTTGTGGCCTTGTAGCGGGGGCAGGACTTGAACCTGCGACCTTCGGGTTATGAGCCCGACGAGCTACCAACTGCTCCACCCCGCGATGAGGTTCCGTTGTCTTCGCGACCAAGTCATGACCTTGACCTACAACGGACCGCAAATGTACACAACCTTTTGTCTTGTCCAACCCTTGGACATCTTTCCCGAGTGGGAACGTACCTTAGGCCTTCCAATTCTCCCCACGGTGCCTGACAATCAACCCCTTTCGTCTTTTGACCCTTCTGTTCCGCCTTCTGACGCGCCCGATGGGCACCGCGCAGGGTTCGTGAACATCGTAGGGTCGCCCAACGTGGGCAAGAGCACCCTGATGAACCGCCTGGTCGGCGAACGGCTCAGCATCATCAATGCAAAGGCCCAAACCACACGGCACCGCATCATGGGCATCGTCAACGAACCGGAATACCAAATTGTCTACAGCGACACGCCAGGCGTGCTCGATCCCGCCTACAAACTCCAGGAGGGCATGATGAAGTTTGTGAAGACGGCCCTGCAAGACGCCGACGTGCTGCTCGTGGTCACCGAGGTGCAAGAGGACAGCATGGCCCACCCGGAGACCTTGCAGAAGATTGCCGCGATGGACGTCCCGACGTTTGTCCTGGTCAACAAAATTGATTTGGCCCAAGACCAATCCTTGGTGGAGGCCAAACTCGATGCTTGGGCCGCCCAATTGCCACGGGCCTCGGTGGTGCCCATCAGCGCCCTGCACAACTTCAATGTCGACACCCTTTTGGACCGCATCGTGGCCCAACTCCCGGTGAGCCCTCCCTTCTTCCCCAAGGATGAACTCACGGACAAGCCCATGCGCTTTTTTGTCTCTGAAATCGTCCGTGAAAAGATCCTGACCCATTTCAAACAGGAGATTCCCTACAGCTGCGAAGTGGTGGTGGAAGCCTATGAGGACGCCCCTAAAATCGCGCGGATCCGTGCGGAAATTCACGTGGCACGAGAGTCCCAGAAACACATTGTCGTCGGGGCCCAAGGCCGAATGATCAAACGTGTGGGGATGGATGCGAGGCGGGACCTCGAAGGGTTTCTCGGCAAAAAAGTCTTTTTGGACCTGTACGTCAGGGTGGACAAGAATTGGCGCGACGACGAGCGGAAGCTCAAGCGGTTTGGATACATGGATTGAACCCCAAGTCAATTCCCCAGATGGTCCTCTTTCCTCCAGCCAAACTCAATCTCGGCCTCCACATCCTCGGCCGACGTCCCGACGGATTCCATGCACTGGAGAGCATTTTTCTGCCTCTTTCGTGGACGGACATCCTCGAAGTGGTGGTGGACCCAGAGGTTCCTGCTGGCGCGCTGCGGACCACGTTCACAGGGTTGCCCATTCCCGGGACAATCGAGGACAACTTGGTGGTGCGGGCACATGCGTTGCTGACTCAAAATCACGAGCTTCCAGGACTGCACCTGCTGTTGCACAAGGTCCTGCCCATGGGAGGCGGACTGGGGGGTGGAAGTGCAGACGGCACCTTCGCCCTTCGGGCCATCCATGACGCCTGTGGACTCCAACTCCCCCAAGACATTCTGCTGGAATTGGCCGCCCAACTAGGCAGCGACTGCCCCTTCTTCGTCAAGAATGTTCCGAGTTTGGTCACTGGCCGCGGAGAGCATGTCCAGCCATTGGACTTTGCCTTGCCCTTGGAAGGCTGGTGGGTGGTGGTGGTGAATCCAGGCATCCACATTTCCACGGCGGAAGCCTTTTCAGACATCACGCCAAACGCCGATTCCATGGATTGGACCCAACTCGCCACCCTGCCTGTGGCTTCATGGGGGACCGTTCTTCGCAACGACTTTGAAAAGGGTGCCATGGAGCGACACCCGAGCATTGAGAGGTGCTTGCAGGCGTTGCGTGACCATGGAGCAGGGTATGCGCAAATGACCGGGAGTGGGTCCACCGTGTATGGCCTCTTCGCCGAAGAATCGCAGGCCCAAACAGCTGCACTCAAGTTGGGTGCTCAGTACGTCGGGGCCTTGGGTTGAAAGGGGACGCTCACTTGGGTGCCCGCCAGTAAAGCCACCCCCCCAAAAGGGCGAACAAGAGGTTGGGCAGCCACGCTGCCACCCATCGGATGGCGGAGGCTTCCAGCGGGAACCAAAGCGGCACTGCCGCAGAAGCCGCCCACACAGCAATGACCTTGGAAGAGAAGACGTAGGTGAACCCAATCAAAACGGCGGCAAAGAGGTGGAAGCCCATGCCACCGCGCATCCTTCTGGCGGCGATGGACACACCAATCAACGTCATCACCAATATCGCTGCCGCATTGGCGGTCCGCCCAAACAAAGTAAGTTCCAAATTGGCTGTGTCCGCGCCACGCTGACCGACCTCTTCCACATGCTTCCTCAGGAGGGCCGTGGGCATGGTGGCCACCACTTCGTTGCGCTCTGCAAAGTCGTCCACCCTCATCGCCAAGGCTGTGTCCAGCCGGGATGTGAATCGATGCTTTTGACCCCCGCTTGGAGGGAAGTCCCGGATGCTGGCATTGACGAGCCGCCATGTGCTGTCCTTGGGGAGGAATGTCGCCTTGGCCGCGAGAATCCTTTGCCTCAATTCCTGCCCTTCCCATTGCTCCATTTGGAGCTTGTAGCCCGTTCCACGGCCGTAGTTCACGCTGCGGAAATAGACGATGGTGCCAGGGGCCACTTCCCGGTAGAGGTTTCTGTCCTTCACATGAACGGACGTGTTCACGAAGCTCTCTTCAAAGGCGAGCTTTTGTTCATTGGCCCGGGGCACCACCTCATGGCTCAACGCCAAAGCGACCAACATCAGTCCACCAGAGGCCAAGAAATACGGCCGAAACAAACGCTTGAAAGGCATGCCTCCCGCCAACATCGCAATGATTTCACTGTTTTGGGCCATTCTGCTGGTGAACCAAATGATGGTCAAAAACACAATAAATCCACTCAGCAGGGATGCGAAGTGAAAACATACATTGAGGTAGTACAGGGCGGTGTCTGCCAAAGGAGCGTTGTGGTCCATCAACCGGCCGATGTGCTCCATCAAGTCAAACACGACCACCACCAGGCAAAAGGCCCCCAGCATGAACCCGAAGGTGCCGAGGAATTTCCCCATGATGTAGCGGTCCATTCGGGTCATGATTTGAAGGTCAAACGCGTTGGGAAAGTTGGACCACCATCTTGTCCTTCCACGACCGGAAGGTGCCCGCTTGGATCTGCTTGCGGGCCTCCCGGACCAAATCGAGGTAAAAACTCAGGTTGTGCACCGATCCGATGTAAAGGGCCAACAGCTCATTGGCGTGGAACAAGTGACGGACGTAGGCCTTGCTGTACATCTGGTCCACCGGCGCGGTTCCCTGGGGATCCAGCGGGGTCATGTCGGTTTTCCACTTGGCGTTTTTCATGTTCATGATGCCGTTCCAAGTGTAGAACGTTCCCGTGCGTGCATTTCTTGTGGGCATCACACAATCGAACATGTCCACCCCCAAGGCGATGTTCTCCAGGATGTTCACAGGAGTGCCCACCCCCATCATGTACCTCGGGGCATCTTCGGGCAAAATGGCGCAAACCTCCTCG
Organism: uncultured Flavobacteriales bacterium; assembly: GCA_938085425.1. Taxonomy (GTDB): domain Bacteria; phylum Bacteroidota; class Bacteroidia; order Flavobacteriales_D; family Sanyastnellaceae; genus UBA11663. The sequence continues at coordinate 10,981 of CALKGQ010000004.1, read as the reverse complement.
CACATGGCGTACATGTCCTCGTGTGGTTCGCCTACGCTCAAACCTCCAATGGCGTACCCCACGGCGGGCACCTCGGCCACGGCATGGGCGGAAGCCCTTCGCAAATCGGGGTAGGTCGATCCCTGCACAATGGGAAACAAGGCCTGCTCATGGCCATACAGGGGTTCCGTTTCCTTCATGCGTTGGACGCAACGGTGCAACCACCGGTGGGTGAGCTCCATGCTGTTCTTGGCATACGCATGGGTCGAAGGATAAGGCGGACATTCGTCAAAGGCCATCACAATGTCCGCTCCGATGCTGCGCTGGATGTCCATCACACGTTCAGGCGAAAACAAATGCTTGCTGCCGTCAATGTGGCTCCTGAACGTGGCCCCTTCTTCCGTGATCTTTCGATTCTCTGCCAGGCTAAAGACTTGGTAGCCCCCGCTGTCTGTCAGGATGGGGCGGTCCCAGTTCATGAAGCGGTGCAACCCTCCAACTTTCTCCAACACCTCCGTTCCCGGCCGCAAATGAAGGTGGTAGGTGTTGCCCAAGATGATGTCCGCATCAATCACTTCCTTCAGCTCCGTTTGTGGCACTGCGCGCACAGAACCGATGGTTCCGACGGGCATGAAGATGGGGGTGTGGATGTCACCGTGGTCCGTCTTCAGCACCCCGGCACGGGCCTTGGATGCGGGGTCTTGGGTTTCGAGAGTGAACTTCAACGCGTCTTTGTTGACGACCGCCTCATGGAAGAGGACGACCTGTGGATGCCCAAAGGTAACTTGGGAGCATGGTCGGGACACTCTTCAATACCATCACGGTGGCCATCGGGGCCTCCGCAGGGCTCGCCATGGGGACCCGGTGGTCGTCTCAACTCAAGGACAAAACCTTCGCTGTCATTGGGCTTTTCACTTTGGCCATCGGCGCCATGATGGCCTTGGAAACCGAGGCCCCCATCGATTTGTTTTTGGCTTTGGTACTTGGCACTGCCCTGGGCCATGGCCTCGGATTGCAGGCCCGAATCGACCGATGGACTTCCGAGGCCTCCAAAGGATTCTCCGAGGCCATGATGCTCTTTTGTTTGGGCTCAATGACCCTTGTGGGTTGCATGGAGGACGCCTTGATGAACAAGCCCAACTTGTTGATCATCAAAGGCACCATGGACTTGATTTCCAGTGCATTTTTGGCTGCGACCCTCGGCAGAGGGGTGCTTTTGTCTTCTATTGGAGTGCTTGTGTTCCAAGGCTCCTTGACCCTGGGCTTTGTGGCATTGGGAGAAGGAATGGACCAGGCCTTGATCCAAGAACTCAGTGCATTGGGCGGGGTTCTGATGTTGGGCATCGCCTTTCAGCTGTGGGGCATTCGGGTGAAGGGCGCAACCTCCTGGCCACTGGTGGATGCCCTTCCAGCGCTCGCTTTGCTGCCCCTCATTCGTTGGGGTCACGATCTTCTCACCACCTTGCTCTGGACGACGTGAGCCGACGCAAGCCCACACGTCGAAAGAAAAAGAGAAAGGTGGACGCCAGGCGTCTCCGGCATCTCTTGTCGGCCATCATGGTCTTTGGGGGCCTCTATGTTGCTTGGCTCTATGCCCAATCCCATGTCGTGACGCCGTGGCATGCCTCTGGGGACCGAGCCGGCAAGGCGGCAGCCGAACAGTTCTATGGCAATGAGGTGTTTCAAGCGGCCCGCAAATACGACCTCGACTACAGCTACCTCATGTCCCTCATCATGCTGGAATGTTCAGGGAAAAAGCCTGCCGGAGCGCGATTTGAACCCCATGTATTCAAGCGGCTGCAGCAGGTAAGAGACGGCCAACGTCCCAACTATGAAAATGTCAAGGCCCACCACCTGAAGGACGCTTCCAACGATGCCTTGCGGAATTTGGCCACGTCTTGGGGGCCTTTTCAATTGATGGGGTACAAGTGCATTCTGTTGGGGGTCAACATCCGGGACATCCGCGGCCCAAATGGTGTCGATCATGGCGCCAAATGGATCCACCTGACCTACGGAAAATCCATGCGCCAAGCCCGCTACCGTGATTGCTTCCACCTCCACAACACTGGACAGCCCTATCCTGTCACTGGACTTCCACGCACCCACGATCCGCAGTATGTCCCTCGTGGACTGGCCATGATGAAACAATTCGTGCCGCCGGGCACAGCCTCTCTCCACTGACATGCCAGCGAACAAATACGCCCTCTTGCGGTACCGCATCATTGACCGCTGCTTGACCAACCCAGGCCACCCCTTTCCATCCAAAGAAACGCTGCGTTTGGCCTGTGAAGAGGCCCTCTACGGCAGCGACGGGGAACGCATCAGCATCTCCACCATTGAGAAGGATTTGTGGGCGATGCGCAACGAAACCGATTTGGGCTACTACGCTCCCATCGAATACCATCGTGATGAACGGGGCTACCACTACACCGAAGAAGGTTACAGCATCAACGACGTCCAACTCAACGAGGACGACCTCGACGCCATCCGGTTCGCCACCAACACCTTGATCCAGTTCAGAGACTTGCCCATTTTTCAGCAATTCGACCAAGCCTTGGGAAAAATTGCGGACCGCCTTGCCGTGGCGCCCAACTTGGACACGGAAGGCATGGAGAAGTACATTCAATTTGAAAGCACGCCACACGCCGAAGGGTCGGAACATCTCGCGCCTTTGCTTCACGCCATTCGGACCAAGCATGCTGTGCAATTGAGCTACAAGAAGTTTTCTGACGACACCCAGGTGTCGACCTACAACATGGATCCCTACCTCCTCAAAGAATACCGCAACCGTTGGTATTTGCTGGGCTGGGATCGAGACAAAGGGCACATTCGAACCCTGGGGTGCGATCGCATCCAATCCTTGCATCCATCTGAAGATCTCCGTTTTCACATGCAGCCGTCCTTCCATGCAACGGACCACTTCGAGCATGCTTTGGGCATCACCGTCTTGGGAGATGCCAAACCAGAACGCGTGGAGTTCCTGTGCGATCCATTGCTGGGAAAGTACCTCACGTCACAGCCACTGCACCATTCGCAGCGCATCGTCGAATCTTCCGGCGAGGTTCGGGTGACATTGAATGTCATGCCGACCTTTGAACTGTTGCAATGGCTTCAAGCGCATGCCAATGAGTTGACCTTGCTCGCTCCACAGAGCATCAAGCAATCCGTGGTCAAGACCCTGGAAACTGCCCTAGAGCGGCAAAAAAGAGGTTGATCGTACATTTTTTGGACAGTCCGTAAATCCATTGCGGAGTGCCTTGTTCCCTTTGATTCAGAAAACAACCCCTCTGAACCCCGGAACCATGTCCCTTCCCCTCAACCCCGCCCTTCACTGCAACCCTTCTTCCATTGAAGACCTCCCCCAAGCGCACCGCTGGGTCGAGCGCTTTGCGAGACCACAAGGATTCAGTCCGTACGCCTGGAACACCACCAAACGAATTGCCATGGAAGTGTGGAAGTGTCACTTTTCATCACGGCCGTTTCGACGGACGCTCAATTTCATGCACCCCCTGTTCTACCAAATGATCCGAACACCAGAGGGACTCCCATTGGTTCCTGAAACATGCATGCGCGGATTTGTGTGACTCATGTCTTGCTCGAGACCATTCAGGCTCTTTGGATTTGATTATGTGTGTGAATCATTTGTGAAGAGAATGCGTGAAATGGCATTGAGACCGCCACAACTTCTTGTAGCTTGCATTGTTGTTTTCATGGGGCCTTATCAAGGTTTCGTCGAAAATCCTGCAAGAACTGATGACCCAAAAATGGCACAACGAATTGCTCCCTTTGCTCCAGCAAAGGCTGCAGCGTCATGACGCTCCTTCCACGGGCCGAACAAGGTATGGCGTGTTGTTGTCTTACACCGGAACCGTCGACACAGACATCGTTCCCCATCTCATCCAATTGGCCGAGCGCAGCATCGCCAATACCGAAACAAGCCGCAAAGAAAGAAAGCGGGTGTTGTTTGTCTGCATCGAATCGGTCCAAAATGTCCTTCACCACGGGTTCATTGACGACGCTGGTGAGACCTTGCTTTACCTCACCTTGGAGCACACCCCAGTGGGCTTCCAAGTCCATTGTGGAAACTTGATGAAAGACCTCGATGCCCAGGATTTGGCCAAGCGCATTGGAAAGATCAACGGCCTCTCCCATGCCCAGCTCCGAAAGGAGTACATCGATGTGCTGTGCGGCGGGCATCAAGATCCTGTCCATGGGAATGCTGGACTTGGCCTGATCAGCATGGCCAAACGCACGCAAGGCGTCATTGAATTCGAGGCCAATCCCCACTCAGATGGCCTGCACATGGTCACCTTGACCTCCACCATTCGCCGCTGAAACTGACCCAACACTCAGGTCTTCCTGTCCTTCTTCTTCGCTGCTGGAAACAAAATGTTGTTCAAGATCAAGCGGTACCCAGGGGAGTTGGGGTGCAAGTTCAAATCCGTCGGCGGGTCATTCACCAAGTGCCGATAATCCTCTGGGTCGTGCCCTCCGTAGTAGGTCCATTGGCCCAATCCCAAGGTTCCATGGATGTATTTGGCCGTGGGCAAATTCCTATTGTCTCCCATGATTGTGACATCTGGGCGGATGTACTCTTTCCGAAACGATGTGGTTTGTCCCATGAAGCCTGCCACAACACGCTCATGGCTTTGGGTCAACATGGTCGGCACAATGTCCCACTTCGCTGAAAAATCAAAAAGCGTGAAGAAATCGTTGATGGGCTTGATGTTCCCGTGGTCCTTGGTCCCGTCGATGCTTGAAAACTCATAGACCAAGGGGTCCATTTCCAACTGGTAATCCTTGAAGGCCAACCCCTCGGAAAAAGCAAGTTTGGACGGCGCCGACGGGTCAGACGGGTCACCGTCGAACATGGGGCCACAGATGTCAACCCCTTGCGCCGCAAGCGCAATGTCATAACTGTCCGTCCCTGAACACATGGTGAACAAGAAGCCCCCACCCATCACAAAATCACGGATGTTGGTGGCCACATTCCGTTTCATTTCACTCACCTTTTGGAAGCCCATCACTTGGGCCGTGGCACTTTGCCTTTCAACCTCATCTTGGTACCACGTGGCGCTGCGATAAGCCTTGTAAAACTTGCCGTATTGGCCTGTGAAATCTTCGTGGTGCAGATGAAGCCAATCGTACTGTGGCAATTCTCCTGACAAGATTTCCGTATCGTACACGATCTCGTAAGGGATTTCAGAATAGGTGAGCACCAAGGTCACTGCGTCGTCCCATGGCTGTTTTCCGTCTGGACTGTAGACCGCAATCTTCGGGGTTACCTCCAGTTTGACCCTTTCCATGTTCACCTCTGGATCCGCGATCTCTGACAAAATTTGCGATGCCTGAACATCTGCAATGATTTGGTGAGATACGCCACGGATGACGCATTCGTTCTCGATTTCAGGAATGTTGGGGAGCATGAAGCTTCCGCCTCTGTAGTTCAAAAGCCACTCGACCTCCACGCCATTCTCCAACACCCAAAACGCCATCCCATAGGCCTTCAGATGGTTGGTTTGGCTGTCGTCCATGGGCACCAAAATCCTGGCCGACCATCCGACTTGAAGCACCAAAAAACTGGCCACCATCCATGTTGCTCTCCGAATTGTTTGCATTGGGACCAAGATACGCCTGGCTCAGAAGGGAACGTCTCCACCCTTGGCTGCACCTGAATCGTCGTTCATCTTGGAACCGACCGTGATGGTTTTGGGCTCATTGAATGCGGCATTGGGCTGCATGGCTGTGCCAAAACCAGGAGCTTCTGAGAACGTGTCGTAATTGGTGAACTTGGCCAAACGCTGCACAAATTTCATCTTGATGGTGTCGAGTGCACCGTGTCGGTGCTTTGCCAAAATCAACTCCCCAAGTCCGTTGGTGTCCACTCCATCCGGATGCTCGGTGATCCCGTAGTACTCGGCCCGGTAAATGAATGCTACAATGTCCGCATCTTGCTCGATCGCCCCAGATTCACGAAGGTCAGACAACAAAGGACGTTTGTCACCTCCCCTTGTTTCAACATTCCGGCTCAATTGCGACAAGGCGATGATTGGGACATCCAGTTCCTTCGCAATGGACTTGATGGAACGCGAAATGCTCGAGATCTCTTGCTCCCGATTGCCCTTGTCGCTTCCCGCACTCATCAATTGCAGGTAGTCAATGACCACAAGGTCAATGCCGTGCTGTGCCTTCAAGCGACGGCATTTGGCGCGCAACTCAAAGATGTTCAGTCCTGGCGTGTCGTCGATGAACAAGGGAGCATCGCTGAGCTTGCCCACACGAGAATACAACTGCTGGTATTCATGTTCCTCAAGGTTGCCCTTCCTGAATTTGTCGCTGCTGATTTCAGTTTCTGACGAAATGAGACGCTGCACCAACTGTACGGCCGACATCTCCAAGCTGAACACCGCCACTGGAATCTGATGGTCTACTGCCATGTTGCGGGCCATGGACAACACAAAGGCCGTTTTTCCCATGCCCGGACGTGCGGCAAGAACGACCATGTCCGAACGCTGCCAGCCACCTGTGAGTTTGTCCAAGTCATGGAATCCCGAAGGCACCCCACTGACCCCATCTTCGTTGTTCCTTGCCGACTCAATGTCTTCCAAGGCCTGCTTCATCACCACACCCATGCTCTCGTAACTCTTCCTGATGTTGCCCTCCGCCACTTCAAAGAGCTTGGACTCCGCTTCGTCCAGCAGATCGAACACATCCGACGTCTCGTCGTACGCCTTTTCAATGATGACATTGGACACGCGGATCAACTCCCGCTGGATGTGTTTTTGGGCGATGATCCTCGCGTGAAACTCGACGTTGGCGCTGCTGGCCACCCGAGTGGTCAATTCTGCCACCCGGTGGCTCCCACCCATCATCTCCAAACTCCCTTCTTTGCGCAACTGCTCCGTGACGGTCAACAAATCGATGGGTTCCGACTTGTTGAACAGCGTTTGAATGGCCCTGAACACTTCCCCATGCGCCTCGACATAGAAGCTCTCTGGCTGCAGCACATCGATCACAGCATTGACCGCCGATTTCTCGACCATCATGGCACCGAGGACCACTTCCTCAAGCTCCTTGGCTTGCGGTTGGATTTTGGCTCCAGGAATCATGGGTGCATTGGCACGGACGAGGTCGCGCGAGCGGCCACTCATTGGGGTGCTGCCAGAAGAAGGGGAATCAAGCATGGGGATGCAAGGTACGTTGCAGTTCACCACCGTTGTTCACATGTTTTCACCGCTGTTTTGCACATCTGTTTGCCACACGATTGCCCAAGTCAGAAGGCTCTTCTACTTTTGCCAAATGGGAGAAATGATCCACTTTCCACAGGAAGAGCCAGACCACAACGTGGCCCTGTCAACAAGCCTTGTGGTGTTTGGCTTCGATGGAGTCGACTTGAAGATCTTGCTGGCCAAAAGTTCCCGTCCGCCCTTCGAAGGGGCGTTGTTCTTGCCCAGCCGATACCTCAAGGCCTCGGAGGAATTGCTCCTTTCCGCCAAAAAGATGTTTTTTGATTTGTTCGGCTACGAAAACCCCAGTACGGTGGAACAACTTCGCGCCTTTGGGCAAGTGTTCAGACATCCCGGGGGCCGCGTGGTGAACATTGCCCATTACGCCTTGGTGCACACCAGCGATTTCTTGACAGAGCAATGGGAACAGCACGGCATGCATTGGGTGGCTGTGAATGAAGTTCCCGATTTGGCCTTCGACCACAATGCCATTGTGGGGTATGCCCTTGAGAGGCTCAAAAGAAGGGTGAGGCGACGTCCTGTTGGCTTTGATTTGCTTCCCAAGGAATTCACCCTTGGACAGCTTCAAAATCTCTACGAAAAGGCGATGGACAAGACCTTTGACAAGCGGAATTTTCGCAAAAAACTCTTCAAGTCCAAGCTGCTCATTGACCTCGACAAAAAGTCCGATGGTTCAGGTTACGGACAACACAAAGGAAGCCTGCTCTTCAGCTTCAATGCAGAGGCGTACAGCATGATGAAACTCAAGGGCTATGACTTCGTGTTGTAAGCCAAAAACTGAGGGTTAGAGATCAAAGTCCAAAGGCGGCCTTCACCTCCTCGACCTTGTCCAACTTCTCCCATGGGAAAAGCTCGACTTCCACTTCCTTGACCTCGCCACCTGCGTGAGTTTGGAAACGTTTGGTCACCAACTCGTGGGGACGGCCCATGTGACCGTATGCTGAGGTCTCAGAATAAATGGGGGTCCGCAATTTGAACCGCTGTTCAATGTGGTAGGGCTGCATCGGGAAAATGTCGGCAATGCGCGCCGCGATTTCACCGTCCTTGATGTCCACATGGGAAGTTCCGTACGTCGTAACGTAAAGGCCCACAGGCTCTGCCACGCCAATGGCATAAGCCACCTGGACCAGCACTTCGTCCGCCACTCCGGCGGCGACCAAATTCTTGGCGACATGTCGTGTGGCATACGCCGCTGAACGGTCCACCTTCGAAGGGTCCTTGCCACTGAAGGCACCTCCACCATGGGCACCCCGGCCACCGTAAGTGTCCACAATGATTTTGCGTCCGGTGAGACCAGTGTCGCCATGGGGACCGCCAATCACAAATTTGCCAGTGGGGTTCACGTGCAGTTTGTGGTCGCCCTTGAAGAGGGCTTGCACACGGTCGCTCATGGTCGCTTTGACGCGTGGAATGAGGATGTTGGCCACGTCCCTCTGGATCGTGCTTAGCATCTCACTGTCGGTGGGGCCAAAATCATCGTGTTGCGTACTCAACACAATCGCCTCAATCCGGATGGGCGTGCCATCGTCGGCGTGTTCAATGGTGACTTGGCTCTTGGAGTCAGGGCGCAAGTAGGTCATCTCCACGCCAGCCTTTCGGATGGAGGCCAATTCTCGAAGCAACCGATGGGACAGCTCAAGCGCCAGAGGCATGAAATTGTCGGTCTCGCGACAAGCATAACCAAACATCATCCCCTGATCTCCTGCGCCTTGCTCCTCGGGGTTGGTGCGCTCCACCCCTTGGTTGATGTCCTGGCTTTGGTCATGGATGGCACTCAACACACCACACGAAGCAGAATCAAATTGGTACTCGCTCTTCGTGTAGCCGATGCGGGCAATGGTCTGACGCGCAATCGACTGCACGTCCAAGTAAGGGGACTTGGACTTGACCTCTCCCGCCAGCACAACCTGACCAGTCGTCACCAAGGTTTCGCACGCCACCTTGGATTGTGGATCAAATGCCAAAAAATGGTCGATCAACGCATCTGAAATGGCATCCGCTACTTTGTCAGGATGGCCTTCAGACACAGACTCGGAGGTGAAGAAATAGCTCATTGGATGAAGCGCAAGTTGTTTCCTTCAAATGTAATCAACTCAAGGCCCTGTCAGACCATTACTTCTTCCGGAAGAACAACCGAATGGGCACCCCTGAGAAATCGTAATGGTCCCTCAATTGATTTTCCAGAAAGCGTTTGTAAGGTTCCCGGATGTACTGGGGCAGATTGCAGAAGAAGGCAAAAGTGGGCGTTTGAGAAGGAATCTGCGTGATGTACTTGATCTTCACATACTTCCCCTTCCAAGCCGGGGGAGGGTTGTGTTCGATGATGGGCAACAGCACGTCATTCAGCTCGCTCGTCGGTACTTTCGACGCCCTCGCACCACGCACCTCCAAGGCTGTCTCAAGGGCCTTCAATACACGCTGCTTTTTGACATTGGACGTGAACACGATGGGAATGTCTGTGAACGGTGACGTCCGCTCGCGGATCATTTCTTCCACCTTGGCCATCGTGTTGGTCTCTTTTTCCACGAGGTCCCATTTGTTCACGACCACCACAACACCTCGGTAACTCTCAACAATTTGCCAGAAAATATTCAAGTCTTGTCGCCCCATGGGGTCGCTGCCATCCAGCATCAAAATGCACACGTCACTCTCGTCAATGGCCTTGATGGTGCGAACCGTGCTGTAAAACTCGAGATGATCCGTGATTTGACGCTTCTTACGAAGCCCAGCAGTGTCCACAATTTCGAAGTCAAATCCAAAGAGCTGGTAATGCGTGTGCACGCTGTCCCTGGTGGTGCCGGCAATGTCCGTCACAATGTTGCGTTCTTCGCCTAGGATGGTGTTGATGAAGGTCGACTTGCCCACATTGGGCTTTCCAACAACGGCCAACTTGGGCAAGCCAAGCTCTTCCTCTTCAGGTTGCTTGGGCATGGCCGCCACAACGGCATCAAGTAAGTCCCCAGTGCCATAGCCGTTGTTTGCTGAAATGCTGTGGATTTTGTCGGCCAACCCCAACCGGTAAAATTCCTCTGCCCCAAGGTCATGGGCTGAGGTGTCCACTTTGTTGCACACCAAGATGATGGGCTTTCCGGTCCTCCTCAAAAGGTTGGCGATGTCCTGGTCCAGATCTGTGATGCCCACACCAATTTCCACCATGAAAAGCACCAAGTCCGCTTCTTCCAAGCTGATTTCCACTTGGCCGCGGATGGCGGCTTCAAAGCTGTCGTCACTCTTTGTGATCCAGCCTCCTGTGTCAATGATGTTGAATTGATGATCGGTCCAAAGGACCTTTCCATATTTCCGATCACGCGTGGTCCCACTCGTGTCGTCCGTGATGGCTTCCCGAGACTCTGTCAATCGGTTGAAAAGCGTGGACTTCCCCACATTGGGACGACCTACAATGGCGACTAGATTGTTCATGCTGAGGCGAAATTCGAAAAAATGGACAAAAAAAAGGGGCCCCGAAGGGCCCCAAGGATGGCGTCGACATACTCTCCCGCCTTAGCAGTACCATCTGCGCTGGTGAGCTTAACTTCTCTGTTCGGAATGGGAAGAGGTGGACCTCACCGCAATAGACACCTAACGTTCATGTAGGGATTTCACAATGCGCTCATTGGAATCACCCACAAATGGGATGACATACTGGTAGAAGATTGGAGACTGATAAGCTTTCGGGTAATTAGTACCGCTCGGCTTTGACATCACTGCCTTTACACCTGCGGCCTATCAACGTTGTCGTCTACAACGACCCTCAA
>CALKGQ010000003.1 GCA_938085425.1 uncultured Flavobacteriales bacterium | reverse complement strand
GGGGAAGCCCATGGCGTCCATAACCTCTTGACCACCGCCAAAGATGCGGTTCGGCTGTCCGACCATTTGGAGGCTTTGAAGGAATGGAAGGTTTGGGTCCTGCCCGTTCAAGTCGAATGGACACAACCGGACGAAGTCGAGGCATACCTCAAGTCCTGGTTGGACTCCTTACCTTCGTAGTCCTAACCCACAAGGTTTTTCCCATGAAAGTTCAGACCGTTGTTTCTCAAGTGTTGATGGCATGTTGCACATGCATCCTTCTTTCCACAATCGGTTGCGAGGCGCCCTCCTCCGAGGGAAAGGCAGGCAGCATCCAAGGAAAGATCAAGGGGATTTCTCCCGACACAGAAATCATCCTTCGAAGCTTCAACCGCGGCAACCTTGTGAACGTAGGCAAGGCTGCTGTGGATTCCACAGGATACTTTGAGTTGACGCCCGACCGTCCTTTGGCCATGGGGTACCACCAATTGGTGGTGGACCGGTCGCTCCCACTCGTGTTGATCACGGACAGCACAGAGGCTTTGTATGTGGAGGTGGAAGCCCAACGCGGACGCAACTACCTCGTCGACGCCTCCATTTCAGGCTCTCCCCAGTCCGCCAAAGTGGCGGATTTCTACAACGCCATCATGCCCTTGCAGGCCCGCATGAAAAACACCGACAAGAAAGGCCGTTCCGTGGATGCTGAGACCCGCAACGCCGCCAAGGAGTTGAAGAAAAGCCAAACCGACAGCCTCTCGAATTTGAGCCTTGAATTTGCCAAGGCCCATACGGGCACCCTGAGCGCACTCAGCGCGTTGGAAGGCCTCGACCCCAAAGTCCATGGCGACCTCTTCAAAGAAACCTTGTCTGCCCTAAAAGGGAGCCACAGCCAGTCGCACTACTTCAAGCTCATCCAGGAAAAGATGGTGTTGGCCAACGCACCTCGCACCTTGGACATGAGCAATCCGCCCAAACGAAAAGGAAAAAACAGCAAGTTTGGCATGGGCGACCTCGTGCCGGACATTGTCATGAACGACCCAGAGGGCAAGGAACGCAAGCTGAGCGATCTCCGTGGCAAAGTGGTGCTTCTCGATTTTTGGGCGTCGTGGTGTGGGCCTTGCAGACGGGAGAACCCCACTGTGGTGCGGGCCTATGAACAATACAAAGACAAGGGTTTCGAGGTTTTTTCTGTCTCGCTGGACAGCGACGCTGCACGATGGAAAAAAGCCATCGAACAAGATCAACTCTCGTGGCCCAACCACGTGAGCGATCTGGCCGGATGGCGCAACGCAGCAGCTCGTGAGTACGGCGTAAGCAGCATTCCCCACACCATGCTCATCGACCGGGATGGGACCATTCTGGCAACACACCTTCGCGGCAACGCTCTGGAATCAACCTTGCGCGGTGTCTTTGGCAAGTGATGGGGCATTGCGTCCACTTCGCATCTGACCTTCATTTGGGCGCCCCAAACGGGGTCGAGTCCAGGGAGCGCGAACGCACTTTTGTCCAATGGATGCGGGCTGCAGCCGAAGGCACAGGATTTGCTGCGGGTCGGCCCGCCACCGAACTGCATTTGGTGGGGGACATCTTTGATTTTTGGCACGAGTACCGCCATGCGATCCCCAAAGGAGGCACGCGCGTCATGGGGGCCATCGCAGAGTTGACAGACGGCGGACTGCCGATCCACTTCCATGCTGGCAACCACGACATGTGGACCTACGGCTACTTGGAAGAAGAATTGGGTGTCCAAGTCCACGATTCGCCCGTCGTCACAAACTACGACGGCCTCAAGTGCATGATTGGCCATGGAGATGGCTTGGGAAAGGGAGACAAGGGCTACCGCTCCTTGAAGCGTCTCTTCACTTCTTCTGTCGCACGTGGCATGTTCAGAAGGTTGCACCCCGATTTGGGCATCCGCTTGGCACGTGCCTGGTCAGCCCAAAGCCGGGACCACACCGCCACACCAATGGCCAACGTGTCCGACGAGCATCTGTATCAGTATGCCACCCTTTGGAATGAACAACAGCAAAAAGAAGAGAAGGCAGACCTCTTCATTTTTGGCCACCGCCACCTGCCGCTAGAACTGGTGCTGCCGGATGGACATACGCGCTACCTCAACACAGGAGATTGGCTGCAACACAAAACGTCTGTGGCCTTGGTGGATGGACAGGCCTCCCTGCTTCACCACCGCTGAATTCAAGCACGGCATTTTTGACCAAGAAAAAGGGCCTCCAATTGGAAGCCCCTTCTCATGTGTTTTTCAGGTCAAAGATCAGTGGCGGACCACAAACTTGGCTGCCCGCGCCTTGCCCGTTTGGGACATGCGCACCACGTAGTATCCTGAAGGCAAGGCTTGGACATTCAATCCAAGTTGTTCCACACCGCTTGCATTCAACGACTCTGTCAACCAGCGACGTCCGGTCAAGTCGAAAACTTCAACTTGTGACTGTCCTTCCCATCCAGCCGTTGGAAGCTGCAAGGTTCCCCCGACCACAGGGTTGGGGAACACATTCCATGAAGCCATTTCTACTTGTGGCTCCTCTTCTTCCACGTCGGATGCAATGCCACTGACAAAGATGCCGCGTCCGTGTGTGCCCGCGTAGATGGCCCCACCATTGGTGACGTTGCTCCAATCGTTGGACGCACGGAATTGCTGTTTCAAGTCGAAGACGGGCGCTGTCAAGACTTCGTCTCCAGTGGACATGCCCATGTTGCTGACGGCCCAATCATCTCCACCATTCTCGGTGACAAAAATGCCGTATTCCGTTCCCACAACCACTGTGGCACCTGATGCATCTGTGGCATCCACCACGACATCGTAGCAAGGCAGTGTGGTGAACTCGCTGTCCCAGATGTTGGTCCATGCCACATCTTCGGCCATGGCATTGAACGTCTCGCGCACCTTGCCTTGGTTGGAAGCT
>CALKGQ010000002.1 GCA_938085425.1 uncultured Flavobacteriales bacterium | reverse complement strand
CCCCAAGATCCACGTCGCGTGAACCAACTCTGGGTGAACGACGGCAATGGAGGTTGGACAGAGGAGGCCTTGGAGCGCGGCTTGGTGTTTTACGAGCAAAGCTGGACAGCTGATTTTGGTGACATTGACAACGACGGGGATTTTGACTGCTTGGTGACCAACCACAGCACCACACTTTACCTCATGGAGAACGACGGCACGGGCCACTTCAACAACATCACAGTAGGCAGCGGCCTGGAGGTGGAAGGATTTTTCCTGCAAGCGAAATTGGAGGACTTCGACAACGACGGGTTCATGGACCTGATCTACGCTGGAGGCACCCACGCGTTGTACCACAACAACGGCGACCACACCTTCACAGAAGTGCCCAATGCCTTCCCCAACAACGACACCATGCACAGCTTTGCCACGGGGGATGTGGACCGTGACGGTCAGCTTGATGTGTATGCCAGTTACGGCGACGGATACGTGACTCCGGACAATCAGAATGAGGATGTGTTGTGGGTGAACGATGGCAACGACAACAACTGGATTGCTTTTGATTTGGAAGGATTTCAAAGCAACATGGATGCTGTTGGGGCCAAGGTTGTGATCACAGGAGACTTTGGGACCCAGGTGCGTGAGGTGAGGGCTGGAGAGAGCTACGGCATCACTTGCGCGTTCACTTGTCGCTTTGGTCTGGGGTCCACAGAGGTGGTGGAGGAAGCCACGATTCAATGGCCAAGTGGTTTGGAGACGGTCATCGACAACCCTGAGGTGGACCAGTACCACAACGTGCTGGAGGTGCCCTGCACCGTCGATGTGGCTGCCACGGCAAGTGCTGAGGCCTTTTGCCCAGGCGAAACGGTCTTGTTGAGTGCGCCGCTTGGTTTCGCCAGCTACGCATGGTCGACAGGGGACTCGACCGCCTCCGTGGATGTGGATGCCGGTGGTGCCTACAGTGTTTTGGTGTACGACGCAGACGGCTGTGCGGGCTTCTCCAACTTGTTGACGGTGGTTGAGATTTTGGACAATGATCCGATGATCGTGGTGGACGGTGACGTCAACTTGTGCGACGGAGGTCAGCTCAACCTCACGGCCTCCAATGCCGACAGCTACATCTGGTCGACAGGAGAAGACACCCAGAGCATCGTTGTGGAAACGTCGGGAGCCTATTCCGTCTACAGCGTGGACATCTGTGGCAACGACGGCTTGTCGGACACGCTTTTTGTCGAAGTGTACGATGCCCCACTCGAGAACCCAGCGGTGACCCAAGACCAAATCATTCCAGCACCTGCCGTCGTGGATTTGAATGCTACAGGGGAGAACGTTCGTTGGTTTGATGCCCCTTTCGAGGGCAATCTCTTGGCAGAGGGGAATGATTTTTCTCCCCAAGTGAATGTGACCACCACCTACTGGGCAGAGGATGTCCGTGTGAGTGGAGGTGAGTCCCAGCTTGGAGGTGAGTTGACCAACCAAGAGGATGGGGCTTACCACGGCAACAGCCAGCGTTGGTTGGAGTTTGATGTGCACGAAGACCTTCGCTTGAACAGCGTGACGTTGTTTGCAGATGGCACTTACGAGCGTAGCTTCGAGTTGATCGATGCCTTTGGTGCTGTTCTGGAAAGCACGACGCAGCTGGTGGAAGACGGCACGTTTGTGTTGAACCTTGATTGGGACATCGCACCAGGCAATGGATATGGTTTGCGCTGCACCACAGACGATCCTCAATTGTGGCGCGAAGGCACGGACTCTTCCCTGAACTATCCTTATGCAGTAGGCGACCTGTTGACGGTCACCAACAGCACTGCTGGGCCAAGCTTCAGCTACTATTACTTTTTCTACGCATGGACGGCGGAGCCTCTTCCTGTTGAATGCGCCACGCCGCGTTTTGGAAGCACGGTCACGGTGGAAGGAACCTCCCTGGTCAATGCTGCTGCCGGACAGGCATGGTCCGTAGGGCCCAATCCGGTCGTCAAGGGTGAAGCCATCCGCATTTCTGGCATGGACTTGGGTTCGCCCATGGAAGTGTTGGATGCACAGGGCCGCGTGGTTTGGAGTGGACCTGTCGCCGGGGACATTGTGGCCGATTGGCCTGCGGGGTGGTACAGCATTCGTGTCTTGTCTGGCGGCCAAACTGCAAGACAGACATTGGTGGTGCGATAAAGAATAGAACACATTTGGAAAGAGGGGCGGGGCCGATGGGTCCCGCCTTACTTTTGTCCCATGGGATTGGTGAGCGCTTTGACCCGATGGGTCCCGAGAACAGTGTTGCAAAGAGGGGCCCATTTGGCCCTTCAGTCAGTGGCCTGGGCCTATGCTGGTTCTTCCTTGGAGGACCCCATCGTGGGCAAGTCATACCGCAAAATGCTTCCTTATGGACGGGTGCGCTCAAGACCCAATGCTTTGGCACCACACTCCCTGAGCCTTGAGCGTCACCGAGCCGTTTGGGTGTTTTTGCAACGGAAGACGGACTTTTTCAGCGCTCCTCTTAGGATGTTGCACCTCGCGCCGGAGTATTGCTATTTGAAGCGGTTCAAGAAGTTGGGGCATTTGGACTACGTCACCGCCGACTTGGACAGCCCTTGGGCGGACCACCATTTTGATTGCCATGACATTCCCTTTGAGGATGCTTCCTTTGATGTTTTGATGGCCAACCACCTTATGGAACATGTCCAAGACGACCGCCGGGTTCTGGCTGAATTCCACCGCGTTTTGCGTCCGGGTGGATGGGCGGTGCTTCAAGTGCCTATTGACTACGGGAATGAAGCAACAGAGGAGGATCCAATGGTGACAGATCCCATGGAAAGGGAGCGTCTGTATTGGCAGCAGGACCATGTCAGGTTATACGGCCACAAGGACTATCCCAACCGATTGCGTGCTGCTGGCTTCGACGTGGAGGTCGTGGACATGTTGGACCTTCTTGGGGCGGAGTTGTACGGGCGGTACAGTTTGGGCGAGGAGCGATGGGTTTACTTTTGCAGAAAGGGCTGAATTCGGGTGGACCTTTTCTCTCAGAGGGGAGAGAAAGTCAGGAAAGGACCTGGACCTTGGCGACACGCGTTTGTTCCATGGCCAAATGGAAGCCTTCGGATTCTGAAAGCCGGACGTCCACATCCAGAGCACAATTCATTTGGAAGTCGGTTTGGGCGGGTTCGAGCCCCCATCGCTTGAGCAGACCCATCACCACGCCCATGTGTTCGTAGGCGAAAGTGATGCGGAGCTTCTTCCGTCGGATGCGCGTCACGACCTGTCCTTGTGCCAGTGCCTCTGCAGCGCCTTCCCTGTAGGCTTCAATCAATCCCCCCACGCCGAGTTTCACGCCGCCAAAATATCGGACCACGGCAAACATCACATGGGTAAGCTCATTGGATCGAATGACCCCCAAAATCGGTGGCCCTGCTGAATTGCTGGGCTCCCCGTCGTCGCTGGAACGAAAGTGTGTGCCATCGAAGCCCAGCATCCACGCGTAGGCTACGTGACGTGCACTGTGATGCCTTTTGCGCAGGTCATCGAGGTGTTTCTTGACTTGCCCTTCATCTTGGATGGGAAAGCCATAGCCAAAATGCTTGGAGCCCTTGGCCTTGAACAGGCCCTCACAAGGGGCGGACAAGGTTTGGAACGTGTCCTCCATTTGGGTCAGCCTTCGAAGCAAAACGACAGCACAAAGCTGCGCGTTCTGAGAAAATCCAAAGGATTGGCGAAGTTGTTGTCGTCTGGAATCAAAACGTTCAAGAGTCCATGCTCCGTTTTGGCTTGAATGGAAAACTTGAAAAAAGGCAGGAAGATGTCGAGTCCAGCTCCTATGTCGGCCGCCACATTCCCGGATTGCAGTCTCAAGATGTTGTCCGATTGCAGTTGCTGGTTGACGTTTTCTTGGGATTGAAAGTCCCTCGAGTATTTCACCCCAAAGAGGGCGTAGGCCGCAATGTTGTCCACGCGGTCTGTTCGGTACTTGAGAACGAGCGGAAGATCCAGGTTGACCGCTTCAGTCCTCCTTACAGCGTCGGATGTGCCTTCAAACTTGTAATTGAGTCCACGGTCCTGAAAGCTGAGTCCAGGTTCAAAGCGGATGCGCATGTGCCGGGTCAGGGTGTACGATCCCATGAGGTGCATGTTGAATCCCGCCTGAGGCATGTTGGAGATGCCTCTGAGGTCATCCGACAAGCTGTCGGACATGGCAAAATTGAAATCGCTTTGGTTGGCGGACAACATGAACCCGAAGTGATAAGGCCGCGCGTCAAAGTTTGGAAGGTTCTTTCGGCCATTTCCCTGGCCATATCCAATGCTGCATGTGGAAAGGACCAAAATCCATGTCAGTAGAATGTGAGAAAGCTGCGGTTTCATGGTCGATAAATGTACATTATCTGAACGTGGTGATGCCCCAAATCTGATGCAGGACGACACTCGCAACGACAGAAAGCACAAATGCGGCAAGAACGTACACCAGCAGAGACAAGACCAATGTGACCCCGCCTGAGAGCATCCAATCCACCTGAGCGGTGGCTTGTTCTCGGTAGGTTTGACGGTCGGGCATGAGTTCTGAATTGAGGTCGTCTTGGGCGACCAGAAACGAGGCATAGGCGTCGTCACTCTCTGTGTTCGCATTGATTTGTGCCATCCGGATGGATTTCCTCAGCTGGGTCGTTTCCTCTGCCCAAGCGTGGTTCCAGGCCCAAACGGACAAGGATGCCAACAAGGCATGGAAGAGGGTGGGCCTCAACAATTGCTTCACATCGCCCCATGTCGACCCTTTGCTCTCTTTTTGTCTGACCAACCATATGGACCAGCAGGCCGCAAGCAGCACCAAGGAGGACCAATGGTACAGTCCGCCAAGCGCCACAGCCCTTTCATAAGGGACATGCTCAAGCATCCAGCTTTTCAGCACGGCATAGCCCACCAGCAAAAGCAGGGAGGTTCCCAGCATGCGTCGAAACGACATGGGGTTATCCATTCATCGAAGACAAGAAGTCTTCGTTGTTGCGGCTTGCTTCAACACGGTCTTTGACAAACTCCATGGCCTCGATGCTGTTCATGTCGGCCAAGTGCTTGCGAAGGATCCAAATGCGCTGCAATGTTTCCTTGTCCATGAGCAAGTCTTCACGACGTGTTCCCGAGGACAGGATGTCGATGGCAGGATAGATGCGGCGGTTGGAAATCTTTCGGTCCAATTGGAGCTCCATGTTGCCTGTGCCCTTGAATTCTTCGAAAATCACCTCGTCCATCTTGGAGCCTGTTTCCGTCAATGCGGTGGCAATGATGGATAGTGATCCCCCGTTTTCAATGTTGCGGGCGGCGCCAAAGAAGCGCTTGGGCTTCTGCAGTGCATTCGCCTCGACACCACCTGAGAGGATTTTGCCTGAGGAAGGAGATACGGTGTTGTACGCCCGGGCCAAGCGGGTGATGGAATCGAGCAAGATGCACACATCATGGCCACACTCGACCATTCGCTTGGCCTTTTCAAGCACCAAGTTGGCAATCCGAACGTGGCGGTCTGCCGGCTCGTCAAAAGTGGAAGCAATGACCTCGGCATTCACACTCCGCTTCATGTCGGTGACTTCCTCGGGACGCTCGTCGATGAGCAAGATGATCAGGTAGACCTCGGGGTGGTTCAGGCTGATGGCGTTGGCCACATCCTTCAACAAAGTGGTCTTTCCCGTCTTGGGTTGGGAGACAATCATGCCACGTTGGCCCTTTCCAATGGGCGCGAAGAGGTCCATCAATCGCGTGCTGACCGTTCCCCTTGAGGTGCTCAAATTGAACCGCTCTTGGGGGAACAAGGGGGTCAAGAATTTGAAAGGAACCCGGTTGCGGATCCATTCAGGGCTTCTGCCATTGACGCTCTTGACATCGATCAGCGGGTAGTATTTCTCACCAATGCGCGGGGGGCGAATGGCTGCTACCACGTTGTCTCCTGTTTGCAGTCCAAATTGTTTCAATTGCTTGCTGGAGACGTAGACGTCGTCGGGTGAGTTCAAGTAGTTGTAGTCCGCTGACCTCAAGAATGCATGGCCTTCTGGTTGAACTTCGACCACACCTTCTGTCTGCACAATGCCGTCGAAGTCAAATCCGTGCTCTTCAGGTTCTGACAAGAAGGGGTCACGTCTGTTCTTGTTGTTCCGGTTTCTGTCGTTGCGATCGTTCCTGTCGTTTCGATCGTTCCTGTTGTTGCGGTCGTTCCTGTTGTTTCGATCGTTTCGATCGTTTCGATCGTTTCTGTTGTTCCGGTCGTTCCGATCGTTTCGATCGTTTCGATCGTTCTTCCCACGACGGTCACCGCGCTCTCCTTTGTCTTGGGGCTTGTCCTGGACTTTTTCCTGACCTTCTTGGTCGCGGTTGCCGTCTTGGCCTTCCCGTCTACGACGGTCCCTGCGGTCCCTCATGCTTTCGCCTGAACGCCTGCTTTGGCCGTCCTCGCTCTCCCGGGTTCCGTCTTTGGTTGCGGCCGTGTCTGGTCCTTTGTCCTCAGAAGAATTGGACTTTTTGTCGGTTCCCTTCGAGGCAGATTTGGCCTTGGAAGGTTGTTTGTCCGCGTCCTTTTTCGTGTCGGCAGCCTTTGGTGAGTCTGCGGGCTTTCGGCCAGCAGGAGCGGCCTTTGGTTTGTCGTCCTTTGACTTGGCAGCGGGCTTGCCCTTGGAGGGCTGGGCCGCTTGTTCGTCCAAGATGCTGTACACCAAGTCCTGCTTCTTCATTTTGTCCAACTTGGTGATTCCAAGCTTGCTTGCGATTTGTCGCAAATCGGCAACTTTCTTGCCGTTCAATTCAATGATGTCAAACATCCTCCTACGTTGTCTTTGGGAAAAGTGCCTTTTGCCGGCACTGAAGCGTCGTCGTGACGCCTGATGTGTCAAAGATAGGGTGCAAATGACAAGTACAAGCCCAGCACAGGGCAGAATCTTGACCTTCTGGTCTGCACGGCGGTCATCGCCGGGGCCACTCGATGACCCGCATGTTGGAAACGGTTCCTTCGTGGATTTCAAAGCGAAGCATTGTCCTGACTTTGTGAAAACCGGAGATGCCTGCTGCTCCAGGGTTCAAATGCAGCCCGCCCCAACGCTCCACTTTCTTCACAAGGAGAATGTGGCTGTGGCCGCAGACGAACAGGGTGGGCCTGCGTTGGGTCAATTCTGGCAGGATTCCCTTGGCATACTTGGGGGGTCTGCCGCCAATGTGCGTCATCCAAACCGTGGCGCCGCCAGTCTCGAAATGCAGGTGTTCGGGCCACTCCTGTCGAATCTCTTGCCCATCGATGTTGCCAAAGACAGCACGACACGGGGCAATCTTGCCCAACGCATCTGTCACTGCCAAATCTCCAATGTCTCCTGCATGCCAGATTTCATCGCTGCCTTTGACGTGGTGAAGCACCCGTTCGTCCATGTGTCCATGGGTGTCAGAAAGCAAAGAAATGTGCACGCTGTCCAATTGTTTTTCCTCTAGAGTCCGCAATTTCAAACCTTTTGATGGATTTTCACGTCATGAAGCCAAACATGATGACGAGGCGTTGTGGACTGGTCTTGCTTGCTTTGATGACAGCATTCACTTTGGGTGCACAAGCTCAAGAAGTCAAGCCCAGTCGAGCTGCAGAAAAGGCTTATGCCAAAGCACTTGAAGCGTATCGGTTTTTGTCCTTCAATCTGGCAGTGCAGCACTTGGAAAAGGCCATCGACAAATCCCCTGGATTTGCAGAGGCTTGGTTTTTGAAGGCTCAAATCGAGCGGGAAGTGGAGTCTTCAAATTTTCAATCCACCCTTGCCCATGCGCTTTCATTGGACCCGGACTTGTTTCCGCATGGTTGGGTTCAATTGGCAGAAGCGCAATGGTGTGCAGGTGAATACGAGGAAGGACTGGAGACGTTGAAACAATGGGATGCAATCGGAGCGAATGGCAAGTTGCAGGCAATGCAAATGGAAGAAAGGTCATGGGTGGAGTCGGGCCTGCACTTTGGTTTGGATGCGATGTCGAGCAGCCCTGAAGGGGCTGAAGCTCGCATGGTTTCAGGTGGCCCCAATTCTGCCGCCCATGAATACTACGGGGCATTTGACTTGACCGGGGAATGGATGGTTTTCACGCGATCCTCTTCCACTGGCAAAGGGCAAGGTGGAGAGGATTTCTATTCTTGTCGTTGGTCGCCTGAAGAAGAGGAGTGGAGCGTCCCTGTGCCGCTTCGCGGTGTGAACACGGCTCAAAATGAAGGGGCTCCCACACTGTCTGGAGACGGCAAAACCATGGTCTTCACGGCATGTGCGACACCAAGGGATGGCTACGGCCCAAGAAGGGGGAAGGGATCTTGCGACCTGTTTGAAAGCAACTGGGACGAGACTGCACAAAAATGGACGTTGGGCAAAAACCTTGGCGCACCCAACTCCGCGGGATGGGAGAGCCAGCCGACCTTAAGCGCCGATGGGAACACCTTGGTTTTTGCCAAGGCGATGAAGGGCCACAACGTCCCCTCTGATCTGGTGGTGAGTCACAGGTTGGACCATGGTGGATGGTCGGCGCCCAAGTCGTTGCCAGGGCTTGTCAATACTGCCAGAACCGAGGAAAGTCCATTCCTTCACCCCGACGGCAAGACCCTGTACTTCAGCAGCGATGGACATCCTGGGATGGGCGGCTTGGATGTGTTCGTTTCACGAAGGGAAAAGGATGGCACTTGGGGCCAGCCCAAGAATTTGGGTCGGAGGGTCAACAGCCACGGCAAGGACAACAGTTTGATGGTGACGCCAAGCGGTGACCGTGCCCTTTTCGCATCTACGCGTGACTCAGACAACCTCAATTTTTGGGAGACTCCATTGGAGAAGGAGGACCGCGCCATTGAGGTTGCCACGTTGACTGGTTTGGTGGTGAACGCTGCGACTGGCGAATCGTTGAGGGCAAACGTGGTCTTGAATGATTTGGAAACAGGACAGCGTGTGGCATCTGCTGTTTCTGATCTTGAGGGTGGGTTTTTGATCCCGCTTCCCGGTCTTGGGAATTACAGTTTTGAGGCCTCGGCAGAAGGGTTTGTGTTTGGCATGAAACGATACGACCAGGAAGGAGATGCCCTGGAAAATATCGCGCCTTTTGTCAAGATCGAACTTGAGCCCATTGAGGCGGGAATGAGCTTCACGTTGGATGCCATCCAGTTTGCTTCAGGGTTGGCCCAACTCCGCGAAGAATTTCAGGCGGGGTGTGAACGATTGACACTGTGGATGAAAGAAAACCCTGAGGTTCGCATCCAAATCGAAGGCCATACTGACAACGTGGGAAGCCTGGCCTCCAACATGGCCCTGAGCCACGACCGTGCGCTTGCGGTTTCATCCTACCTGACAGATCTGGGCATTGACGCCACGCGCGTGGAAACCTCGGGCCTCGGGCCCAATGAACCCATCGCAGACAACGCGACAGAGAAGGGACGCGCAATGAACAGACGTGTGCAGGTCCTGGTCCTTGATTGAGCCGTAATAATGGCGCTCCGAGGCGTTCGACTCAGTTCAGTTCCCACACCAGCGTCAAATACCCAGTGCGGGGAGGGGCAGGGTTGTAATAGCGACCTCCAAATGCGTTCAATTGGTTCCAACCGGAGTAGGCGGTGTTGGTCAGGTTTCGCATCCCAGCTGTGGCTTTGACGGAGGAGGCTGCTGGGGACCAAGTCACCTCAAAATTGCCCAAAGCATATCCAGGTGCGACGTTCTCGTTGGCATTGTCGAGGAAGGTTTTGCCTACGCCACGGATCCAGAGATGGGACTCAAAACGATGTGCCTTGTTCCAAAATGCCCAACTCCATTGGAGGTTCGCCATCCATTGAGGCGAGCCGGGTAGTTTTCCTGACGCCCAACGGTGGTGTTGCCATGTGGCCGAAGCCTGGAGACGGTGGTTCCCGATGACATGTGCTGTTCTCGCCTCGACACCTTGCATCCGCATGGATGACGAATCGTTTGCAAACGATGATGCGCCAAGACTGTCAACACGTTCCACGATGGGACCTTGGACGCGCTGGTCGTAGAGCACAACCTCGCCAAGCGGGTGTCTTGCGCCCAGTTCCAAGTTCCAAGCGTTTTCGGCGTTCAAAACCGACACCATGCCACGGGCATTGTCGACAGGCAAGCTTTCAAAATTGGTGGGGTCGCTGAAGCCAGTGCTGGTCTGTGCAAACAGGCTCAGGTTCTCTCCAAGCGTCTTGGACACGCCCAGCCTGGGCAGAATTTGTGCAGTGTTGAACGGTGCCACGTAGGCTGTGTCCAGCACGATACCATCCGCGGAACGCGAGCGTGCCGACAAGGCCACCGCTCCTTCTAGCCTCCAACCATCCTGCCATGCCCAAGACAACGCAGGAGCGAAGTGCGCCCGTGACGTACGAACTTGAAGGTCGTACGTCTGCGGGCTCTGGGTGCCATCGACGGGACTATCCCAAAGGCCAAACGTTCCTTGGTCTGCGACTGCAAGCAAAGTCCATTCCGCATGAAAGTCCGCTTTGGCAAAAGACCATGGGGCCCATCTCTGGCGCATGCGAAGGCTTCCGCCCCAGCCAGACTCTTCCTTGTATCCATTGAAAAAAGGAGAGGTGCCAAAGGGATTCTCTTTGTTGGTCCATCGTGCCAGCGCCCAAACATCAAGTGAGCTGCGGTGTTGATTGGCGCTGAGGTTGGGGACGTGCAGGTGGTGTCCCCACAGCAAACGGTTGCGCTTGACCGCGGCCTGGTAGTCATCGTCACCACCAGGAGCAAAGGTGGGATTGGAATCCAAATCGAGGGAGTCGATGGACCCAGGCAAATCCCATGACCCCGACATGAAAGCGAGCCAGTTGTAGTGCTTGGCTTTGCGGCTTCCCCAAGCTCGGTCGACTTCGACCTGCCACTTTTCATTGGACTCCCAATCGCGGTAACCACTGTTTTGGGTCCGGGATGCACGGAGGCTCCAACCCTTTGCAGCAAATGAAGCGCTGAGCAATCCCTGTGCGCCACCACTTCCAGTGGTGCCAAGCGTGGATTGAAGCCGAAGGGTTTTCTGTGTTCGAAGTCCTTCCACCATGAGCGCCCCTCCATAGGCACCGCCAAAGACGGTGGCCGCTGGACCTGAGACCAAAGACATGGGGCCCGACCATGTCGGGTCAAGCCATTCGATGGGGCTGTTGCCGTCGGCTTCCGTCAGCAAGAATCCTCGGACGTAGAGCATCGTGTTGCGCACTGCAAAGGGCGACCTCAGGGCAGATCCCCTGACGGTGAGCCGTCGGCTTCCACCCAATCCACGGGTTTCCATGGACACCCCCGGCAGGGCATTCATTGCGGATGAAACGTCGGCACTGCCGAATCCATTGGTCAAAACAGAATCAGACACCCATCGGGTGGCCGCGATTTGTTCTGGGGCCAAGAGCGGACTGAAAGCCGAAATGGCGGCAGAGTCCAACTTCACCCAATTCCACAACAAGGTGTCTGCTGAGGCTGTGTTGTTCGCGCCTAGCGATGTATGAGGGAAAACCAGGGTCAGGGCAGCAAGGCAGGCTAGAAATCGCATCATGATGTGAAGTGTTTATTGAACAACCAGGGTTCGGCTCATGGTCTTTCCGTCGTCATTGGTCGAGGTCAGGAAGTACATGCCAGCTTCCCAAGCAGAAACATCCCAAGTCAAGGCATTGGACAGTTGTCCTTCCCAAACGCGCTTTCCTTCCGGGCTGTAAACCACAGCGGGCACCTGGTGCCATTCTTCGCTCATGTTGCAGCGCACCAAGCCATTGCTAGGGTTGGGGAACAAGTCCAAACCGCGTACTGAAGACCATTCCCCGATGTGGCTCGTTGCCAAAGGTCGGAACTCCTTGATCACATTGGGTCCAGACCCAGGGTAATTGGGGCCATTGAACGCCAAGTACACAGCACCTGTTTCTGGGTGGACGGCCACGTCTCGAACCCTTTGGTTGAACGAAGAGAAAAACTGGTCTTCGCTCTCAATGGACAGACCATCCTCACTCATGTGCAGGACACTCAATCTTTTGTCATTCAGGGCAAAACCCCCAAGGACTGCCATCAACACAGAGCCTTGCCATTCAGGGATGCCTGGATGATCGTAGAATTCAATCCCATTGACCGCGGCGCACGGAGACCATGTCTTGAGGGGTTCCATGACATCATTTTCTGCACAGAAAGCCTGCTCTCCCAAAGTGTTGCATGGGCCTTCGACATCGGGCCAACCGTAGTTGCGGCCCATTTCAATGATGTTGAATTCGTCCCAGTTGTTTTGGCCGTGTTCCGAGCTGTAGATCAAACCGTTGGGGCCCAAACAAAGCCCTTGACTGTTCCTGTGCCCTTTGGAGTACACGTAGCTGCTGGGGTCGGGGTTGTTGCTGGGCACTGATCCGTCAAGGTTGAAGCGGAGCACCTTGCCGTTGTCGCTGTTGTCGCTTTGAGAGCTTTGTCCTCCATCTCCGGCATCTCCTGTGGTCATCAAGAGGGTGTTGTCGGGAAGCACCAACAAGCGGCTGCCGTTGTGGATGCCTCCGGCATCGACAGTGTGCAGGACTTGTTCATCGACGAGGTTGTCACCATCCCAAGTGAATTTGCTCAGGCGTTCAGATCCATTGTTCCAGTTGCCTGTGCAATACACGAGAAAGACCTCTGGCGTGTTGTCCCAGTCAGGGTGCATGGCCATGCCCAGCAAACCGGCCTCACTGCCATTTCCTCCGAAAACATTGATGTCCAAAACGGTGGTGTACGCTCCTGTGGCGGGGTCGATGCGGTGCACATCGCCCGTCCGGGTCGTGCACCATAGCATGTTGTCCGGGCCCCAGAGAATTTCCCAAGGGATGCTGATCCCAGTGACCAAATCGTATTCAACCAACGTCGTCTCCTCCAGCTCCCATGTGGTTTGGCCCCAGGATGAAAGGCAGAGAAAGAACAGCCCCATCGCGAAGAAGATTTCACGGGCTTTGGCGGGGAAGGAAAGGGGGAAGCAAGAAGTCATGGCGAAGGGGTGTTGTGGGTTCAATTCAATGGGGCATGCCCGGCAAGGGCGAAGGTACAAGATGCGTTGTGAGGAAGCACAGGCCGGTCGTCAGGAAGTCAACTTGAAGCCTTGGTGGACTCGACCTGTTCGGAGGATTCAGAATCGTAGGTGAAGAGCTGCGCGGGCTTGTGCAAAACGCCCTGTTCCTTTTCATTGAGCCCCACCACATGGTCCATCCGTTTCACGTTTTTCCGGAAGTTCCGTTTGTCCAGTTTTCTGTTCCAGACCACCTCATGCAAGAGCTGCAATTCCCGCAGGGTGAACTTCTCTGGAAGCATCTCAAAGGCCATGTGTTGGCTGTCGAGTTGATCTCTGAGCGTGGCGAGGGCCATGTTCGCAATCTCATCATGGTCGAACGCCAAAGAGGGGAGATGGTTCACATCCACCCATTTGGCCTCTCCTGCAAAGGAGGCGGCTTGGGGGGCATGGTCATGAAGGGACACAAGCCCAAAGTAGGCCACTGTGATCACCCTTCGGTCGGGGAATTCACGGAAGGTTTGCAGCCAGCGTTTGTCCTTGGCACCTTGGACCCGACGTGGATCCCCAAAGGCATGGAATTGTTTGAGATAGACTCTGGAGAGTCCTGTCAACTGGTGCAAAGCTAGGCCGGCGGCTTCCGTCAGCGACTCATGCTCTTGGACGATGTTGCCTGGCAAAGCCATTTGCAAATCCTGCTGTTGGATGCCACCCTCGCCATCGGTGCGTTGCTGGATCAGGAGGAGTTGAAGGGTCTCCCCGTCAAACCCAAACAAAGCACAATCCACGCTGACATCCATGGGGACAAGATACAGGGGTTGGTGTCATCTGTACACTTATCTTTGCAAGATGTGCCAATTCTGGCCTTTGCTTTTAGGAATTGTCACTTCTTTGACGACATTTGTGCCCGTTCAAGCGCAAGCAGAAACGCCCATCGACATGAAGAAAATCGCAGTACTTACCTCAGGAGGGGACGCCCCCGGAATGAATGCGGCCATCCGCGCGGTGGTGCGTACCGCAGTCTTCCACGAGTTGGAAGTCATGGGCGTGTTTCAAGGCTATCAAGGACTCATTGATGGAGACTTCAAGCGTCTGCACGTCCGCTCCGTGGCCAAGATTTTGGGCCGTGGGGGGACCATTTTGAAATCTGCCCGTTGCCAAGAATTTTTCGAAGCCGAAGGACGAAAGCGCGCCCATGTTCATCTCGTGGAAGCCGGCATCGACGGATTGGTGGTCATTGGAGGCAACGGAACCTTCACAGGCGCCTTAAAGTTTGGCCAAGAAACCGGCTTTCCTGTGGTTGGTCTTCCAGGTACGATTGACAATGACCTCAGTGGTTCAGATTGCACCATTGGTTTTGACACGGCCATCAATACTGTGGTAGAGGCCGTTGACAAAATTCGGGACACTGCAGACAGCCACAACCGGCTGTTCTTTGTGGAGGTGATGGGTCGGGACAGCGGTTTCATTGCGTTGAAATCGGGCATTGCCACTGGTGCGGTGGCGGTGATGACCCCTGAAATGAACATGAGCATTGAGGATCTCGTGGCTGTGCTTCAGGCGGGTGAGCAAAGCAACAAGACGAGCAGCATTGTTTTGGTGGCTGAAGGGGACACCAATGGAGGCGCCTTTGAGATTGCGAAAAAGGTGCAGGCCCTGACCAACCGATACGAAACGCGCATCACAGTCTTGGGCCACTTGCAACGCGGTGGAAGCCCTTCGTGTTTTGACAGGGTCTTGGCCTCTCGTTTGGGGGTGGCTGCCGTCGAAGCTTTGCGAACGGGGCACAACGATGTGATGGCGGGCATCCTCAACGACAAAATCTCCTTGACGCCATTTGAAGAGGCCATCACGAACAAAAGTGAAATCAACGACGACGAAGTGCGGATCGCCCGCATTTTGAGCATTTGATGCCCAACGGCACCCTACCAATAGAATCTTACGACAACTCATATTCTTTCTCATGAAGCGCATTGCAATCAATGGTTTTGGCCGAATCGGCCGTTTGGCGTTCCGACAGTTCATGTCGCGGCCTCAATTTGAAGTGGTCTCCATCAACGACTTGACCGATGTGGACACCCTTGCCCATCTGTTGAAGTACGACAGCATCCACGGTGCCTATCCTGGTGAAGTGAGTGTGGTCAACGGCAACTTGATGGTCCAAGGCAAAGAGATCCAAATTACGGCCGAACGCAATCCCTCGGATCTTCCTTGGGGAAAGCAAAGCATTGACATTGTTGTGGAATCCACCGGTGTGTTTGCGGACGCAGAGAAGGCCTCCGCCCACCTCACAGCAGGTGCAGGCAAGGTCATCATCTCGGCTCCTGCAAAGGGGGATTTGAAGACGGTCGTTCTCGGGGTGAATGACAATATTTTGACGTCAGATGACCGCATTGTCAGCAATGCGTCCTGCACCACCAACTGCCTCGCCCCGATGGCGAAGGTTTTGAACGACAGTTTTGGCATGGAAACGGGGTTCATCACCACCATCCACGCCTACACGGCAGACCAAAGGCTCCAAGACGCACCTCACCGCGACCTACGCCGTGCACGTGCAGCGGCATTGAGCATGATTCCGACCTCCACAGGTGCAGCTAAGGCTGTGGGCCTGGTGTTGCCTGAATTGGCAGGGAAGTTGGACGGGATGGCTGTACGCGTGCCCACGCCGACAGGATCTGTCACAGACTTGACGGCGACCTTGAGCAGGGAAACCACTGCAGAGGAGGTCAATGCCGCGTTGAAGGCCGCTGCCGAAGGACCGATGAAGGGCTTCTTGCAATATTGTGAAGACCCCATCGTGAGTGTGGACATTGTGGGCAACCCACACAGTTGCATTCTCGACGCAGCATTGACCAAGTGCTCTGGGAATTTGGTGAAGCTCTTTGGTTGGTACGACAACGAAGCTGGTTATGCCACGCGGGTGGTGGACCTGGCGGAACGTTTGTCTTGATCTGGGCAACGTGAATATTCTCATAGCAGACAGTGGGTCCACCAAATGCGATTGGTTGGCCATCACAGAAAGTGGGCATGAACTCAAGGAGTTTCACACCATGGGGTTCAATCCGTACTTCCATGATGCAGATTTGGTCGAGCGTGAAATGAAGGCATCCTCAGAGGCCATGTCGATGGCTTCGGAGGTGGACAAGGTCTTTTTTTACGGCGCGGGATCGAGTTCTCCAGAGCTTTGTGAAGTCATCGCAGAAGGGCTCCAACGTGTGTTTGGTTCTGCGGTTGTCCATGTGGGCCATGATTTGGATGGCGCAGCGTTCAGCACCTACACAGGCCAACCAGCAGTGACGTGCATCTTGGGCACTGGTTCCAACAGCTGCATGTTTGACGGGAAGGACGTTTCTGAAGTTGTCCCTGCGTTGGCGTACATCCTTGGGGACGAGGGGAGTGGCAGTTGGTTTGGCAAAAAATTGCTGGCGTCGTTCCTCTATGGCAAGCTGCCCAAGGCGATCCACGCGGATTTTGAGGATCAATACGGCCTCGACAAAATGTCCATCACCAAGCGGGTCTACCAAGAGCCAAATGCCAATGTGTTCCTCGCAAGTTTCATGACCTTTTTGGGACGTCACAAGGACAATGATTTTGTCCAAGACTGGTTGGACGAAGGCTTCAAGTCTTTTCTGGATGTGCACGTCGCTTGCTTTGACGGTGCCCAAGACATGCCCATCCACTTCGTAGGATCTGTGGCATTTCATTTCCAAGATGCGTTGCGCAAGGCTTGTTCCGAGCGAGGCTATCAAGTGGGCAACATCATCAAGAAGCCCATTGATGGTTTGGCCCAATACCACGTCCAGTTCGTTTTTCCCGAGTCCAGCTGACCATGTCGCTCAAAGCTTGCCTGTTTGACATGGATGGGGTGATCGTCGATTCCACGCGTCACCACTTTGCTGCTTGGAAACAGCTTGCCGAGGAGTTGAGCATTCCTTTCGAAGAGAGGGACAACCATGCTTTGAAGGGGTTGAGCCGTGTGGACAGTCTTGAACACCTTCTCGCCCTTGGAAACATGCCATTGGATGAGAAGACCAAGCTCAAGTTGATGCGCAAGAAGAACCAATTGTACCTCGAGCTCATCGACAACATGAGGGCCATTGATGTGTTGCCTGGAGCCTCGGAGTTGATCCGCGCATTGAACAAGGCTGGCGTCAAGATCGGATTGGGATCCTCCAGCAAAAATGCCCAGTTGCTCTTGGAAAATTTGGGCCTTTCAAATCATTTTGAAGTGGTTGTGGACGGCAACCACATCACCCTCAGCAAACCAGACCCTGAAGTGTTCTTGAAAGGAGCACAAGCCTTGGGCGTTCTCCCAGCGGAATGCATGGTGTTTGAAGACGCCGCATCAGGCGTCAAAGCCGCCAAGGCTGGTGGATTTTTTGCCGTGGGTCTCGGCGATCCGGTTGAGCTCGAAGGGGCAGACAAGGTGCTTCCAGGGCTCCAAGATGTTCAAGTTGCCACCCTTCAAGGCTGGATGGAAGGGGCTTGAAATCCTTCTTTGCGGATCAATCTGTCCAAGTGCTGTTCGCTGTACCTGGCGATCCGCCCAGTGCATTGCTTCCCGCCCAAGAAGTAGAGAAGCTGTTGTCGTAGCCAGGCCCCTTCCATTCCAAGGATCCGCCCGCCCCATCGGGATCTTGTGGCCAAGCGCCTGCATCGCTGTAAATCACGTGGTCAGCTTCAGTGCCATTGGGCCGTATCAGCCGCAAAGATTCGCCGCTGTTGTGAAGTCCAGAGGCAAGTGTCCATGGAAGCAAAGGGACAAATTCCGGCAGAAGAGAGGCGAGGACGGCAGTGTCGTTGGCCGTCACCAAGAATCCTTCAGCCTCAATCCATGTGTCTTCAGGAAACGTGCAAGCGATGCCATCGCCCAATTGCCATCCACCAACGTGGATGTCAAAGGGGTGGGGATTCATCAGCTCCACAAATTCATGCTCCGAGTCTGCGCCCTGCTGGGTGCTTGGATTGTAGTGGATTTCCGAAATGATGGGGTCATGCCAGATCTCTGCTTCG
Organism: uncultured Flavobacteriales bacterium; assembly: GCA_938085425.1. GTDB lineage: Bacteria > Bacteroidota > Bacteroidia > Flavobacteriales_D > Sanyastnellaceae > UBA11663. The sequence continues at coordinate 119,596 of CALKGQ010000002.1, read as the reverse complement.
CAGCTTTGGCCATAGTTGGCCAAAAGGATGAGCAAATCGTCGTAGTCGACCAGGGCATTGAGGTTCAAGTCTGCCACACATTGGGCCTGGGTGGAAGGACAAAATGCGAAAGACAATGTCGCCGCCAAGATGAGGTGTGAAAGGGGAGTTTTCATGTGGTTTTGGGCTGCAAGAACCTCAAAATCACATGTGGGTTGACGTCACGTTTTGTGACCGCTCACCTGCAGTTTAGGGGCGCCAATCCAATGAAACTGGACAATGGTCGCTTCCATGGACTTCATTGTGGATCGCTGCGTGAGAGGTGTGTTGGAGGGCGCGCTCACTCACGAGCATGTAATCCAATCTCCAGCCCACGTTTTTTTCCCTTGCGCCCCCTCTGTAACTCCACCAAGAGTACTTCACTTCTTCAGGATGGGCTTGTCGCCAGGAATCCACAAACCCAGCCTCTTGAAGCTTGGTCATGCCATCAATTTCATCTTGCGTGTAGCCAGGAGTCTTGTTGTAGTTCGCTTCGGGCCGTGCCAAGTCCAGCGGCGAATGCGCCACGTTCAAGTCGCCGCAGCAGACCAAAGGCTTGTCTTGGTCCAATTCATTCAGGTAGGCCAAAAAAGCCGCGTCCCACTCTTTCCGGAAGGGCAAGCGCTTCAAGCCTGAGCTTGAGTTGGGGGTGTACACCGTCACAAAATGAAAGGATGGAAATTCGAGACGAAGAACCCGTCCTTCTTGGTCCAAATCCGCCACCCCAATTCCTGCTGCAACGGAAAGTGGGTCGTGTTTGGAAAGGACGGCTGTCCCCGAGTAGCCCTTTTTGATTGCAGAACTCGAATGAAGCTCATACCCTTCCATGCCAAAAAGCGCCTCTCTCACTTGGTCATCTTGCGCCTTTGTTTCCTGCAAGCCCAAAACATCGGGACCCAATTCCTGCACGAGGTCTGGAAATCCTTTCTTCACAATGGCGCGAATGCCATTGACATTCCAACTCATCAATTTCATGCTGGCAAAATCACATCGGGACGGTCACGCCAACGCACCGCAAGTTGCAGGACCTCTTCGAGGGTGCCTTGCGCGAGCAGGGTGTCGCCGGTTTGGTACAAATGGTTGAGGTAGGCTTCGCCTGTGGCAAACTCTGAGGAAGGCTCCATGTTCAGAAACTGGGAGGCATCGGGGCATGGATGGATGTGCATCAAGGTGTAGCTCTCCGACTCAGGGTCGAATCCAGCCACAAGCATGCCTTCCACGTCATGCCCCAATTCCACTGGAACCGGCAGCCGCAAGAAAAAGGCACTCCAAGGACCCATGTAGCCCATGCTGAAGTAAGGGTAGAGCCATGGGTGCGAAGGCATGCCCACATCGCGCAGGCCTGAGGTCAAAGCTTCGGTGGCCTCCCGTATTTTGTAAGAAGTGGTGGTCTTGGGCTTGAAGTTTTCGAGTTTGGCCCAACGCTTTTTCGAGGTGTAATGTTCCATGGGGCCAAGCCGGAGCTTGTAATCAAAGTCGGAGCGCTGGTCCAAAATGTAGCCTGGGTAAAACCATTTTCTTCCCGTTCGCTTTCCATACTCCGCCTCCTTGAGCAAGGTGTAGGAGCCGAGGCTGAATTTTGAGTAGGCTTCATCGTACAGCCCCAAAAGGCTTGCCATGCTTTGCTCTCCGAGATCGAAGTAGCTCACGGCAATCAGACGGTCGCCATCGTATACGCACACTTCCCTCGTGTCAAACACTGTCCCTTGAAACCCAGCGTTCAAGTAATCCGTCAACGTGCTGTGAATGAATCCTTTGAATCGGCTTTTGTGCTGGGCGTAAAGCGCCTCTTTGTGGGCATTGGGTTGGGCGTGTCCATACGTCACGGTGAAGCGAGACTCCACGCGCCGCATGATTTTGCGTTGCCTTGAAGTCGGGGCATAGTTGCCCAAATTCATGCGAATGTTGACCACACTGTAGAGCATCTGGTCGATGCACAACAAGTCCATTTTGTAGAGCATCACTGAACCACGAAACCATCCCGAGGCGAGGTACTGGTCGTACCTTGATCGGGAGAGACTGCGTGGAAAGTGGGTTTGGACCAACATGAGACGAAGGTAGTGGCCAGAGGTTCAGAGCCAACGCTGGACGAAGCGACTCAGCCAAATGCTGGCGCCATTGAATGGGGGAAAGGTCAAGGGCAAAATGTTGTGGCGTGTGCGCTGTTGCACAACAGATCTTGCATTGGAGAATTGGCAGAATCCTCCGTACCCGCCCGTTCTCCCCATGCCACTTGTTTGAATGCCACCAAATGGGAGGTCAGGCTGGGCGACCTGCAGCACCACTTCATTGATTCCAGTCGTCCCGGCGGGGTGTGTTGTGGTCCAATGCTGGATGGCTGACTCGTCTTTGGAGAACACATACATGGCCAAGGGGTGAGGGTTGGCCCGAAGGATGTTGTCGGCTTCTGCTGGTTGACGCCAGCGAAGGATGGGAAGGATTGGTCCAAAGATCTCCTCTTTCATGATGTTCATGTCCATGTGAACGTCTGCCAAAAGGGTGGGTGCCATTCGCAACGTTTGGGCGTCCCAAGTCCCTCCGTGGACAACCTTGGCTCCCTGCTGAATGGCATCTTCCACCAGGGCCACCAACCGGTCGAATTGCGCGAGGTTGACAATGGTGGACCTTTGGGTGTTTTTCAATTGCTCCTCTGGTTCCTGGCCGTACATGGCCGCAAATTGGTCCCGAAGTGCCCCCGTGAATTCATCGGCAATGGCTTCCTCCACAAGCAGGTAATCGGGTGCGATGCAGACTTGGCCATTGTTCAGACATTTCCCCCATGCAAGCCGCCTGCTCGCATCTGCGATGTGGGCTGTGCGATCCACGATGGCGGGGCTCTTGCCCCCCAATTCAAGGGTGATTGAGGTCAGGTGTTCTGCCGCAGCTTTCATGACCTTTTGGCCAATGTGTGTGCCGCCTGTGAAGCAAATGTGCTGAAAGGGAAGAGAGGTCAAAAAAGAACTGACCTCCGGTCCTCCTTGCACCACCGTGGCCACCTCAGGCGGCAGTGCCTTGGCGACAACCCTTGCCAAAACATCAGAAGTATTGGGCGTGTGTTCGGAGGGCTTGACCACCACACGGTTGCCTGCGGCAAGTGCGCTCACAAGCGGACGGAGGGTCAAGGTGACGGGGAAATTCCAAGGCGCGATGACCAAGACTTGGCCTTTGGGGTCTTGCTGGACGTAAGAGCGGGTGCCCACCATGGAAATGGGGGTGGAGCTTCGACGAGGGGCCATCCAACCCCTTAGATGTCTCCTTGCATATTGGATTTCCTTCTTGACTGGAAACATTTCGTGCAAGTGGACCTCTTCTCGGGGTTTGCCCAAGTCTTTCCCCAGGGCCTCAATGATGTCTTCCTCATGGTCCAGCATCGAGGACCAAAGGGACTGCAGCCATTCTCGCCGTTGGGAGGCTGTTGGGACCACTCCTGTCAGGCGCTTTTGGCGCTCGAAAACATCGCGAAGTGGTTTCATTCAGAGAAGGCGTTGTGAGATGGCGGGGAGTAGGGTGCCCCAAGATAAGAAGGTGCACTCCCTAAAAGTTCAATGCGCGCGGCGGTGCTTGATGGCCTCTTCCAAAACAGCGCAATGCAGATGGTGCGCTTGGGGCAAGAGGGGGTGGCCACCATCGTTGTGAATGCACCAATGGGCTTGGGCTTCGCGCATGTCGGAGGTCCATTGTTGGTCCATTCTCAACTGTGCATCCTCATGGGTGGAGCCACGCGCCACAGCCCTGGCCAGCCTCACATCCTGCGGAGCCTCCACCGTGGCCACGGAATGGCAGGAACGGTCCCCTCCGGTTTCGAACAAAATGGCGGCTTCTCGTACCAGATAGGGAGCATCCATAGGCTGCCGCACCTTCCATGTTTCATACGCTTGGGCAACTGCCGGATGGACTTGGCGCTCCAGCCATCGGAGGGAATCGGGATCCGCAAACACCTTGGCAGCGAGCTGCCGTCGGTCGATGTCGATGTGCTGGCCTTGCCCATCCACAATGGCCAAAGCATGCCCAAATTGTTCGAGGACCTTTGTGCGCAGTACATGGTCCGTTTTGTAAAGTTCCTTGGCCGCAGCATCGGCATCCCAAACCAAAGCCCCCATGGCGCTGAGCATGCGGCCAAGGGTGCTCTTGCCTGCTGCCATGCCCCCAGTGAGCCCCAGGACATAGGGAGTTGTGCTTGATTTTGGAGAGGAAGGAGACAAGGGCATGCGCATGGAGCTTGACATTGCAAAGTTGCACCTTCTTCACACGTTGCCAACAACTTCCCTGAATTTCAGCACAGGTTGTGGACCTTTGTGGCATGCCACATCTCCTCGCCCCGTCCATCTTGGCCGCTGATTTCGCCAACCTCCAACGCGATGTTGAACTTGTGAATGCGAGTGCAGCCCATTGGTTCCATCTTGACGTCATGGACGGTGTTTTCGTGCCCAACATCAGTTTTGGCATGCCAGTGATACAGGCCATCGCCAAACATGCCAAGAAACCCTTGGACGTTCATTTGATGATCGTTGACCCCGACCGTTACATCCAGACTTTTGCGGACCTCGGAGCAGATGTCCTGACGGTGCATGCCGAGGCCTGTCCACATTTGCACCGAACCTTGGGTGCCATCCGGGACGCGGGGATGAAGGCAGGTGTGGCCCTCAATCCCCACACGCCAGTGGAGACATTGCGTGATGTGGCAGGGGACCTCGACCTGGTGTGTTTGATGAGTGTCAACCCCGGTTTTGGAGGTCAGTCCTTCATTGATAGAACCTTTGCCAAAACCACGGCGCTCAGAACTTTGCTCGAGGAGGAAGGAGCCAAGGAGGCCTTGATTGAAATCGACGGGGGAGTGGGGATGGGGAATGCACGGGCACTTGTGGATGCCGGCGCAAATGTCTTGGTGGCGGGATCTTCCGTTTTCCGTTCAGAGGACCCCATGGCTGCGGCACTGAATCTGGTCAACGCTTGATGAACCAGCCCCTGTCGAGGATTTGCATGGTGCGCCATCGGCATGGTGTGCTTCGACGATGCCAACGATGAGCGCCCAACAATTCATCCAAACGTTCATCCAGCGTCAAGGACTCTGGATGTTGGGCGCCAATGTCCTTGCCAAGCTGGCAGGTTTTGCTGCCGTGGTCTTGGTGACCAGGACAGTGTCAGAGGCTTCTTATGGGGCTTATGCGTACGCCATGGTGTTGGTGTCTGCCTTCGTCCCTTTCATGGGGTTTGGGGCCTACCAAGCGTTTCTGAAGTTTGGGGCCGATGCCCCTGGGCAGAGTGATAAACGGCAGTTGCACGCCTATGCTTTGGCCCGCGGCACCATGCTTTCTTTGGCTCTTGTGGCCGCCATCACGGCTTGTGCCTTCCTATTGGGGTCGGGGGTGCCAGAAAGTGTGCCACTCATGCAAATCGTGGCTTGGACCTTCGTTTCCACGCTTTGGATGGAGCACACCAAAAGCTATGCAAAATGTCTTCATTTGAACCGTGCTTCAGCGCAGGTCGACATCACGTATTCCTTTCTTCTTGTGGCGATGGCTTGGGGATTCACCTCGGTGTGGGGCGTGAAGGGGTATGCCTATGCCGTGGTGTCTGCTCCTGCGTTGGCAAGCCTGCCATGGATGGCCCGATTGCACGTGCTTCATTGGTCATGGAAGCCACTTCCAGATGCCTTTCAGGGTTTTTGGTCTTACGGCATGTACACGGCCTTTGGCGCATTGTTGGCCAATGCCTTTTACGCCGTGGATGTCTACCTCATTGGAAGGTGCTTGGTGGATTCGGCGGATGAGGTGGCCCTTTACCGCGTGGCGTTCCTCATCCCACTGGCCACGCGTGTGGTCCCGGTGGCCGTCGCTGCAACCGATTTTGTGAAGACGGCTTCATACGCGAGCAATGCCCACAAGTTGTGGGCGTACATGAAGAACTATTGGCGCACTTTTGGCCTTCTTTCCCTTGCCATGCTCGCCATTCTATGGGGTTTGACGCCTTGGCTGCTGACGGCATTTGGCCCCGGATACGAGGAAGGGGCTGGGGTCATGCGAGTGCTCTTGTTGGGCATGCTCGGAGGGCATTGGCTGCGCATTCCTCTGGGGAACATGTTGTCTGCACTTGGTCGGGCGAATTGGAACACCATGGTCAATGCTGTGGTTCTCTTGACCACAGCGATCTTGTGCCTATGGCGCATTCCAGCGGATGGCATCTCGGGTGCGGCCAAGATCATGGCCGGAATGATTTGGCTGAACGGTGCCATGAGCTTGTGTTTGCTCTGGCTTCATACCGAGCTCTTGCGCCGTCAATCGCAGGTTTGACCAAGGACAGTAAGAAAGACCAACAAGTCCATCACTGTGACGCTCAAATCTGCGTTGAAATCTTGAATGCATTCACTTGTGCATCCAATGGAAGAAAGCATGACCAGTAGGTCACTTGTGCCAATGGCACCATCAACATCAAAATCACCTGGCAGGGGCTCAAAAGTGACAATGTAATTGACATCGCACATCTCCAGGCCATTCCATTTCGCCGACATCGTAAAGTCACCGGTTGCCAAATTCCAAATGGGTTGCTGGCTTGCGGCCGCCAAATCCAATCCATTTTCAGAGATCCAAGAGAGTTCGAAGGATGGATGAACCTCGGGAACAGTTGGCCACCAAATAGGAGAACAAGAAACATGTTCGATTGTGGCCTGTGGACAGGGAGAATGTCCTTCGCGCAAAACGTGTTGCTGCCCAGAAAGCAATTGGTGGGAGCCTGCATCAAAAACATCTACGACTCCGGAGGGCCATTGCACTTGAACAGACTCAAATGAGGATGCTTCCCCCAAACCAAACGTTTCGAACTCACTTTCTTGGGACAGGTAGTTTTCCCCGGCATGCACCAAGCGCACTTGCTGGACCTCTTCAGACTGTAAGGTGATTTTGGCGCCGATGCCATTGGGGTTGCTGACCGTGCCTTCCAACCCCAAAGCGACACTGCTGAAGCCATTGCTGGCCCCACCGTTCATCCAGATGCGAACAACGTGGTTGCCAATGTTGTGAACCACGAAGTCCACCCAGCCATTTTTGTCAAAGTCGGCTGTGGCGACGACGTGTGAGTTGAGGTAATCCGTGCCGTAGGTAGATGCCGCAAATGGGACAAAGTCAAAATCATTCTCCGCGCCTCGGTTCTCATACAAGAGGTTGTTGCCATAAGGAGCAAGAAAATCGTGTTCGGCCACGAACAGGTCGAGGTCCATGTCGTTGTCGACGTCCATCCACGCGGCCCCCCAACAAAACCGATCCATGTCCAAGCCATGGTCTTGTGCTTGTTCAGTGAATGTGCCGTCTTCTCCTTGAATCAGGAGCTTGGCCCCCAAGCCATCTCCTCCGAAGTGGGTGTTGGTGTGAAAGAGATCCATGTCGCTGTCCTGGTCAACGTCGCCAATGCACAGGGACATGCAGTCGATGACCACATCCGTGTTGAGGTCTGACGACGCATTGTCAAAGGTTCCATCGCCTTGGTTCAAATACACGGCATTGGGGTTGTCTTTGTCGTTGATGACCAACAAGTCTTGTAAGCCATCTTCGTTGATGTCCCACCACGTACTTTGAAAGCTCAGCCAAATGTTGTCGGCGATGCCAGAGTTTGAAGAGACATTTGTGAAGTGGAAATTTCCATCGTTTCGTAGCAAAACGTTGCGGTTGGCCTCGTCGTCAAAGAGGGGGAATTGCAAGTACCTGCAGATGTGCAAATCCAGGTCACCATCGCCATCCATGTCCCCAAAGGAAGCACCGCCAGATTCGGTTGCTGCATTCGGCAAACCGGTTCCAAAGCCTTCATCGCTGACCAAGACAAATTGTCCACCCCCATCGTTGCGTACAATGCCGGATCTCCCCTCAGCCTCCAGGATGAATAGGTCGTCGTCCCCGTCGTTGTCCAAATCCACCCAGAGGAGAGCTTTGACTTCACTTTCAATATGCCAAGGAAGGGGGAATTCTGTAAAAGAGGTGCCTTGAAAGTTTCGGTACGTCCGCAATGTCCCGCTGCTGCTACCCAAGGTGATGTCAGGCCAACCATTGTCATCCCAATCGGCGGTGCTGATGGCAGCGCCATATGTTCCGCCGGCATTGGTGGTTTGGATCCCAAACGAAGGAGCCTGATTCGTGAAGGTTTGACCAAACAGCGACGCGGACGCCCCCCACCACCCGGAGGCCAGAGAACAGAACAACATCCAATGCAACAGCCTTGTCATTCAGGGAATTTAAGCATTAAGTTCCACAGTCAAGTCCTTCTCGGTAAGGGACTTGAAAATGGGGGCAAGTTCATCGTACTCCCCGCTCTTGACGGTGCATTTGCCTTTGAAGTGCACCACCATGGCACACTGCTCAGCTTGCAGGGCGTCGTGCCCACAAATGTCCACGAGACAATGGATGACATGGTCAAAGGTGTTGTGGTTGTCGTTGAACAACACCAAACTCCATTCGTCTTCTAAGACAATATCGGTCAGGATGTCCTCTTCAACTTGGGTTTCTGTGGCTTGCAACATATTGACTCCGAATCGGTAGCACCTTTCTTGTGGCGCAAAGATATGTTGTCATGCCTTCGGAAGGGTGCTTTATGCCCTCGCGGTGCATGAAGCGAACTTGTGGGGGTGTCGAGTGTTGTTCTGACAACCCTTCCCCATGAAAAACACCACACTCTTGATAATTGGCGTCGGAGTTCCAAACGAACTCACTGACGCGCTTGCTCGCTCAGGGTGTGACGTTCAACGCACAGACTCTGCCTTGTCGGCCGCCATATCCCTCGTGAGAGGCGACATCGACCTGGTTCTGATGGTGGGGCAACAAGATGAATCTTGGAATGAATTCACCGATGCGGCGATTGCCGCTGGCAAGCTGATGGTGGTGGAATCTTTGATTTCCATTCCCACCTCCCTCGCGGTGGGCATTGCTGGCAATGGCAATGGCAACGGGCACAGCAACGGCAACGGCAGTGGTTATTCAAGCCAAGGCCCTGATACTGGTGACGTTGGCATGTCTGTGGCGGAAGTCATCGACTTGGTGGATCGACGGATCAAAACACCTTCGGATGCCCACGAGCACATCTACACCAAAGTTGGCAACAAACTCCGCAAAGTGCCCCTTGATGACATCCTCTACATCGAAGTTGAAGGAAAGTACAGCGCCCTGCAGGTTCGTGACCGCAAGTTCAATGTGAAGGCATCTTTGAAAGACTTGCTTCAAAAGCTGCCTGCAGACCGCTTTGTTCGGGTGAGCCGCAACTTCGTGGTGAACCTCAATCGCATCCAACACATTGACACCTTCCAATACACGGTGAAAGTCGGGGACATGGAAATCCCCATCAGCCGGACCTACAAGGAAGAGTTGATGCGCCACATCAACCTGATCTAAAACTTTCTTAGGTCACGAGAAAGAGAACCCTACCCTGCGGTAAAGACGGTTTTCTGGTACAGCGGGTTCAGTAGACGCTTCGCTTGAAAGGACCCAATTGCTCACCTTGCACAGAAGCTTCCAGGATTCGTCGTTGGCCTTCATTGTGACGACGTCGTTCTCGTAAAGCCAATGGTTGTTGATGTCTTTGGCCCCGAAGCAGCGGTCTTTTTCGCTGTATTCCAAACGCTGTCCTCTCCACCAAAGCCCATCGGGGCTGCTCCAGACGCGCCCTCCCATGTGGCGCTCGTACCCCACAATGCGCTTGCCTTCTCGCAACCTCCACCGAACTTCAGTTGAATCGTTCATTGGCGCGAATGTGCGCCTTAATTTTGACGAATGGAACAGTCCCAACCTCACAAGCCCACCGGGGGGGATGAAGATGCCAAACCACGGCGTCACTTCATCCAACAGCTCATCGATGCGGACCTAGAAGCGGGGCTTCACGAGGGGCGCATCCACACCCGTTTCCCGCCGGAGCCCAATGGGTACTTGCACATTGGGCACGCCAAGGCCATTTGCGTGAACTTTGGTTTGGCAAACGAATTTGGTGGGCAGGTGAATCTGCGTTTTGACGACACCAACCCCGTGAAGGAGGACACTGCGTTTGTGGACGCCATCCGGCGGGACATCGATTGGTTGGGCTTTGAATGGAACGGGGGTGAATGTTACACTTCAGACCATTTCGAGACCTTGTTTGGTTACGCTGTCCAGTTGATTCGAGAGGGGCATGCCTATGTGGATGCCCAGCGAGCTGAGGACATTGCCTCCCAAAAGGGAACGCCAACCGAGCCAGGCAAGGCGAGCCCTTTCAGGGACAGGCCTATGGAGGAGAGTTTGGCTTTGTTCCATGAGATGCGTGAAGGCAAGCATCCTGAAGGAGCCATGGTGCTTCGGGCCAAAATCGACATGGCCCATGCCAACATGCACATGCGTGACCCATTGATGTACCGCATCAAGTTTGCGACGCACCACAGAACAGGAGATGCATGGTGCATTTACCCCATGTACGATTTTGCGCATGGCCAGTCGGACAGCATTGAAGGGATCACCCACAGCCTGTGTTCATTGGAATTTGAGGTCCACCGTCCTTTGTACGAGTGGTACATTGACAAGCTCGGCATCTTTCCCTCCAAACAGAGGGAATTTGCCCGGCTCAATTTGAATTACACGATCATGTCCAAGAGGAAGCTCTTGCGTCTGGTCGAAGAGGGGGCAGTGGATGGCTGGGACGACCCAAGGATGCCTACCATCAGTGGCCTGAGGCGCCGTGGCTACACCCCCGAAAGCATCCGTGAGTTTTGTGAGCGTGTGGGGGTGGCCAAGCGCAACAATGTGATCGATGTTGGGTTGCTGGAGTTCGCCCTGCGGGACCACCTCAATGCCACCGCCTTGCGCGCCATGGCTGTTTTGCGCCCCATCAAAATGGTGGTGGTGAATTATCCCGCTGGAGACATCGAATGGATGCCCACGGTGAACAATCCAGAGGATGAAAGTGCCGGCAGCCGGGAGCTGCCCTTTGGCCGTGAACTCTTCATCGAGTCAGAAGACTTCAAGGTGGAAGGGGTCAACAAAAAGTGGTTCCGACTTGCCCCGGGCCGTTCTGTTCGGCTGAAGAGTGCGTACATCGTGACCTACGTGGACCATGTGACCGACGCCAATGGGGAGGTGACAGAGGTTCATGTCGAGTACCATCCCGAGAGCAAAAGTGGCTCGGACACCAGTGGAATCAAGGCAAAGGGCACCCTTCATTGGGTTGAATGTTCACACGCCAAGGATGCCGAGGTGAGGCTTTACGACAGGTTGTTCCTCGACCCCAATCCCGACGGACAAAAGGACAAGGACTTCATGGACCATGTGAACCCTGATTCGCTTCACATTCTCGAAGGCTGCAAGGTGGAGCCCGCGTTGGCCGAGGCCGTGCCAGGGGCCACATGGCAATTCACGAGGCTTGGTTACTTCGCGCCAGACGCGAAGCTTTCCAGCAGAGAAGGATTGGTCTTCAACCGAGCAGTGACACTCAAGGACGGCTGGAAGGGGAAGGGCTGAGGCCCATTTCTGCACCGAGACGGAGCATCAGCGATTTGGCTTCAGTCGGATCGTTGTGGATGTCGCCGTCCAAAATGGCTTCTTTGATGGCGTTTTTGATGTCCCCCACGGGCTTGGAAGGAGGGATGCCAAATGTTGCCATGATCTCTTCGCCCGAGACTGGTGGTTGGAAGTTCCTGATGTGGTCCTTCGCTTCGACTTCACGCAGTTTGGCCACAACGACATCGTAGTTGCGGAGGTAGCGTTCCACCTTGGCCTCGTTCTTGGAGGTGATGTCGGCCCTGCAAAGCACCATCAAGTCGTCGATGTCATCACCTGCCTCGAACAGGAGCCGGCGAACAGCACTGTCCGTGACAACGGCCTTGGTCAAGGCAATGGGGCGGAGGTGAAGCAACACCAGCTTTTGGACATACTTCATCTTGGCGTCCATGGGGAGCTTCAGACGTCCAAAAATCTTGGGCACCATCCGCGCGCCGCGGTCTTCGTGTCCGTGGAAGGTCCAGCCTGCCTTGGGGTCAAACCTTTTGGTGGGTGGCTTGGCGATGTCGTGCATGATGGCGGCCCACCGCAGCCACAAGGAGTTGCTGTGCTCTGACACATTGTCCAACACCTCTAGGGTGTGGTAAAAATTGTCTTTGTGTCCCACGCCTTTTCGCCATTCTACCCCTTGTAGTGCCACCATTTCAGGGAAAAACTGGTGAAGCAATTTGGTCTTGAACAGAAGCTTGAAGCCCCGAGAGGGTTTGGAGGAGAGGATGATTTTGTTCAGTTCTGTGTGGATCCGTTCGGCGGAGATGATGTCAAGCCGCTTGGCGTTGCGTCGAATGGCTTCAACGCTTCCCTCTTCGATGCGAAAGCTGAGCTGGGCGGCAAAGCGGATGGCGCGCATCATGCGAAGTGGGTCGTCGCTGTAGGTGATGTCGGGATCCAGTGGGGTTCGGATCCACTTTCGGGACAAATCGTCCACCCCGCCAAAGGGGTCCACGAGCTTCCCAAAACCCTCAGCATTCAGGCAGATGGCCATGGCATTGATGGTGAAGTCTCTGCGGTTCTGATCGTCTTCGAGCGTCCCATCTTCCACCACGGGCTTTCGGCTGCCACGGCTGTAGCTTTCCTTCCGCGCACCAACAAATTCGACTTCGTAGTCTTTCGCACGGAACATCGCCGTCCCAAAGTTCTTGAACACATGCACCTGCTTGATGCCCATGTCTTGGGCAGTGGCCCTTGCCAATTCGATGCCGCTTCCCTCTGTGACGATGTCGATGTCTTTGCAAGGCCTTTCGAGCAGCAAGTCCCGCACAAAGCCACCAATGACAAAGGCACGTTGTCCTTTGGCATCCGCCAAGGCTCCGATTCTCTTGAATACGGGGTGGGTGAGGTGGGAAGAGAGGTTCATCATCCTGAGGCCAAATTTACGCTTGCACCGACCACTATGAACGAATGAATTGGAAACGTCCTTGGGCATCAAAAGCCACCATCATGGACGGCAGACCTTCCCCGCGGGGCTCATTCTGTCGATGTCGGCTCACATGGTCCACGGCATGGACGAGTTGGGAGGGGATGTCGCGAAAGCCTCTTGGTGTTGCAGCACCTGCGAGGTTTGCACTTGTGGAGGCCAACGGTTGCCCAAGTCCGCGGATGACATAGGCACTGTAAGGGTCCTCTGTGCACCGCACCGCAAGGCTTCCATCTGCGCCAAGCAAAGAAGCCGAGACACCGCGCCCTTTGGGGTAGACAATGGTGATGGGCCTTTGGACATGCTCCATCAAGTCCCAGGCGGCCTCTGGCACGTCTTGCACAAGTTGTTGGACATGGCCTTCTTCAGCCACCAACACCAAGACGGGGTGAATCGGGTTGCGGGTTTTCAATTCGTTCATGCGCTGCACAGCCTCGTCGTTGGTGGCGTCACAGGCCAATCCCCAGACAGTGTCCGTGGCATGGAGCAAGAGGCCTCCTTGTTTGAGCGTCCTGGCCGCTTCGCGGGCGTCTTCGTGCCAAATCTCAGATTTCTTGCCTCGTTTCCCCATGATGTCAGCTTCAGGCGTGATGTTGGGCGAGCCAAGCCTCCACCGCCTTGTTCACGCGATCAAGGGGGTCAGGATGGTGGTCGCCTTCGAAGGCGCGTCCCGTGATTTTCTCATACAACTCCACATAGCGTTGGGTCACCGTGGCGAGAAAGGCATCGTCCATGACGGGAGGGGTTTGTCCTTCGAGCCCCATGAAGCCATGCTCCATGAGCCACTCCCGGACAAATTCCTTGCTCAATTGTCGTTGGGGCTCGCCCGCGGCTTGTCTTGCCTCATAGCCGTCCGCATAGAAATAGCGGGAGCTGTCCGGGGTGTGGATTTCGTCAATGAGCATGACTTGCCCGTTGCGCAGTCCAAATTCGTATTTGGTGTCCACCAAGATCAACCCTTGCTTGGCGGCCATATCTGTCCCCCTTTGGAACAAGGCCCGCGTCAATTGTTCCAACTCCGTCCAAAGCTCCTGCGACACGATGCCGCGCTCTAGGATGACTTGGGGCGCGATGTCCTCATCATGTCCTTGTTCTGCTTTGGTGGCAGGCGTGACAATGGGGGTGGGGAAGCGGTCGTGCTCCTTCATGCCTTCTGGCATGGGCGCCCCGCACAACAACCTGTGGCCTGCCTTGTATTGTCTCCATGCGTGGCCCGTCAGGTAGCCACGGATGACCATTTCAAGGCGGATGGGCTCGCAGCGATGTCCAACCGTGACGTTGGGGTCAGGCGAGGCAATGTTCCATGTGGGCACAATGTCGGACACGGCATCCAGGAAGTGGGTGGCCACTCCGTTCAGGACTTGTCCTTTGAAGGGAATGCCCCTCGGCATGACCACGTCAAATGCACTGATTCGATCCGAAACCACAGCCACCATCAAATCCTCGCCAATGGTGTGCATGTCGCGGACCTTTCCATGGTATGATTTTGTCTGCCTTGAAAACTGAAAGTCAGTTTTTTGAATCGATTTCATGAAATCAATTGTTTAGGTTTTTTCTCGCTTCCCTTTCTTCTTTTTTGGCGGCCTTTCTTGCTTCCGATTCCTCGGCACGTCGGGCATCGTCGGCGTCGAAACGGTCAATGATGGCGCCCACAAGCCTGTGGCGGATGATGTCCACCCCAGTCAGTCGGATGGTGGCAATGCCTGCGACGTCGTCCAAGAGGTTGAGGGAGGCAATGAGTCCGGAACGCTGGTTTCTTGGAAGGTCGACTTGTGAGCCGTCTCCTGTGATGACAAATTTGGCGTCCTTGCCCATCCGGGTCAGGAACATCCTCATCTGCGCAGAAGTGGCGTTTTGGGCTTCGTCCAAGATGACAAATGCTTTGTCGAGCGTTCTTCCCCTCATGAAAGCGAGAGGTGCGACCTCGATGACACCCTTTTCCATGTGGTCAGCCACCTTCTCGTAAGGCAGCATGTCGGTGAGCGCATCGTACAAGGGCTGCAAATACGGATCGAGTTTCTCCTTCAAGTCGCCAGGCAGAAAACCCAGGTTTTCCCCGGCTTCGACAGCAGGGCGGGTGAGGATGATCTTGCGTACGCGACGGTCCTTCAATGCGGCCACGGCCATGGCCACTGCTGTGTAAGTCTTTCCCGTGCCCGCTGGGCCCACGGCAAAGACCATGTCGTGGTCACGGATCGCCTCCACCAATTTCCGTTGGTTGGGTGTTCGGGCTGTGACCTTGAGCCCACCTGGCCCGTAGACGATCACATCGTCGTGGGAGGCGTCCTTAAGAAGGGAGGTCTCTTCAGTTTTGGTCAAACGCTCGATGTCGTCCTCGGCAATGGCGTTGTACCGGTCGATGTGCCAAATCACCATGCGCATGACTTCCTCCAACCGGCCCAAGTCCTCTTTGTCCCCTTTGGCCTTGAGTTCAGTGCCTCTTGCCACAATCCGTAGCTTGGGGAATCGCGCTTGAAGCGCACGCAGATTGGCGTTGTTGTGGCCGAGGAAAGCCATCATATCGATGCCTTCTAGAGAAAGAATGGTTTCATGCATGTGGAGGACAAAAATAGCTTTCTCACCTTTGTGTTCGTGACGCCTATCACCCTGATCAGCGATTTTGGACCCGACAGCTTGTATGTCGGCATGCTCAAGGGCAGCATTCTTCGGCGAATGCCGGAGGCCAAGGTTGTGGATTTGACGCACAGCCTGCGCAAATTTGATCCGGTGCATGCGGCATTTGCACTTCGGGCCTCTGTGCCAAGTTTCCCCAAAGGGACCGTGCACATTGTGGCCCTCAATTCCGTGGAGAGTCCCGACCATCCGCACCGTATTGTGCAATGGCAGGACCAGTATTTTGTGGGGGCGGACACTGGTGTGTTTCAGTTGATGTGCGGAAGGACGCCCGACGCGGTGTTCGACTTGTCGAGCGTGCAGCCGGATGGAGACGACCCGACTTTTCCCGAGCGCTCGCTCTTTGTTCCTGCGGCCACCCATCTGGCGAAAGGGGGCATCCCTGAAATGCTTGGGCGCCCCGCATCCTTGGTGACCCAAGCGGAGAATGTGAGGCCTGTGATTGAGGGCAACGCCCTTGTGGGTCATGTGCGCCATGTGGACGGCCGAGGAAATTGCATCACGGACATCGACCGCGCGGTGTTCCAAGAGGCGGGAAGGGGGCGACCCTTCTTTGTGAACATGAGACGTGCCAGAAGTGACATCCGCAGCATCTGCCGCACCTACGTGGAAGGCACACCTGGAGAGCCCTTGGCGGTGTTCAACTCCATGGGGTGGCTTGAAATTGCCATTTGCATGGGGGGGACGGACAGTGGATACGGCGGAGCGACGGATTTGCTTGGGCTCAAAACAGGCGACCCAATTCGGATCGAATTCCAGTCGGAAGTCTCATGATTGTGCGCATCGTACGCATGACCTTCCAGCAAGGGCAATTGGAAGCGTTTGAAGCTTTGTTCTTGCAACACAGGGAGTCCATTGCCCAACAACCTGGATGCCTTGGAGTGGAGTGGATCACCGACCCAGAAGCGCCTTTCGTACGCGGAACATTAAGCCGTTGGGAAAGCACCGCAGACCTCGATGCCTATCGTAGATCGGCACTGTTTGGGACGATTTGGCCCACAACAAAAGCCATGTTCTCCCATGCCCCTCAAGTATGGACTTATCACGTGCTATCTTTGACCTCTGATTCCCATGAGGTCCCTCGTTCTTAAAGAAATTCAGAGCTTTTTCAGCTCGCTGATCGGCTACACTGTGGTGGCCGTCTTTTTGCTTTTCACCAGTTTGTTTCTGTGGCTGTTCCCAGGTGGTTGGAATGTCCTCGACAGTGGGATGGCTTCGCTCTCTCCGTTTTTTGCCATGGCACCATGGGTGTTGATGTTCTTGGTGCCTGCTGTGACCATGAGGTCGTTCGCGGAGGAGCATCGCAGCGGGACCCTTGAATTGTTGCTCACCCGTCCTTTGACCGAGGGGCAAGTGGTCTTGGCCAAATTCTTGGGCAGTTGGGCGGTGTCGTTGGCAGCGCTGCTGCCCACCTTGGCGTACGTCCTCGTTTTGGGGATGCTGGGCTCCCCGGCATGGAACCTCGATTTGGGGGCGATATGGGGGAGCTATTTGGGGTTGATGGTGTTTTCGGGCGCATTGACAGGCATTGGCGTCGTGGCCTCGATTTGCACCGTACAACCTCTGGTGGCCTTCATGACGGCCATGCTCCTTTCCATAGTGGCCTATTTTGGGTTTGGCGCCTTGGCGGATTTTGCATGGCTAGGCGCATGGGAGCATCAATTCGTGCAGCTGGGGATGGAAGCGCACTTCGACGCCATGAGCCAAGGTCGCTTGGATTCGCGCGATGTGGTGTACTTCGTCACTTGGATGGCCATGTCGGTGCTCGTGGCCCGGTTTGTTTTGGCCTTGCGTCGTGGCAGGGTGATGCGAGAAAGCACTTCGCTTGGGTTGTCTTCTGCGGTGGTGTTGGTGCTTTGGGTCCTTGGCCAGCTGCTTCATGGCTCCATCGATTTGACGGCAGAGAAGCGACACACCTTGGCGGAGGGGACCACGGAGTTGCTGGATGGATTGCAGGACAACGTCCTTGTCACATGCTACCTCACTGGAGATTTGCCCCAAGAGTGGAGACGTCTTGAGAAAGAAGCGGAATCCTTGTTGAAGCGCATGGCGCAGGCCAGCGGAGGCAAGTTGACCTACCGTTTTGTGGACATTTACGATTCTGACGATCCCCAGACCATAGGCCAAAATGAAACGGCACTCTACGAGCGCGGACTTGAGTTCACTCGGATAGCGTTTGAAGACAATGGGATGCAATCTTTCCAAACGGTCTGGCCAGGGGCCATGGTCGCCTACCGTGGAGAGGAGCAACCTGTCCAATTTTTTGGGAGTGACATCCCACAAGCGGACCAGGCCATGATCCAAGGGTCCATCAATGCCATGGAATTCGAAGTGGCTTCAGGCATCCGTCGAAGCACGGCGTTTGAGCCCAAGAAAATTGCCATCCTCGAGGGCCACGGAGAACTTGAAGACTTGGCCATGGCAGATTTGGTCGGCACTTTGGAGGAAGACCACATGGTGGCCCGAGTGGAGCTCGCAGGACGTTTGAATGTGTTGTCTGAGAAACTCGACGGCATGCGCTACCGCACCAACCGCTACGACTTGTTGATGGTGGCCCAGCCTGATTCGGCCTTCTCTGTCAAGGACAAGGTGATTGTGGACCAGTTCCTCATGAACGGTGGCAAAATTTTGTGGATGGTGGATCCCGTGCGCGTCGATCTTGACAGTCTTCGTGCGAACAACGAGACGTTTGGGGTGGAGAATCCCGTGGGGCTTTACGAGCAATTGTTCGACTACGGTGTGCGGCTGAACCGCGACCTCGTGATCGACCCGCAATGCGCACCCATCATGCTCGATGCAGGACCCATGGGCAACCAACGGAACATGCAGCTGTTCAATTGGTATTTCGCACCGCTTGCCATGCCACTTGGCACTGGACACCCCATCACAAACAATTTGGACCCCATTCACTTTGACTTTGTGTCTTCTTTGGACGTCGTGGACACCCAAGACGAGGTGCAGTCCACGGTGTTGCTCACGTCCAGTGAGCGTGCCAAGACGTACCGCGTTCCTGTGCGGGTGACCAGCAACATTGTGGACCTCGATCCTGCTTACTTCAACGAGGGCAATGCCCCTCGTGCCGGCTTTGCGGCATTGGTGGAGGGCGCTTTCCGTTCCCACTTTGCGTCTTCATTGCCCGAGCGGCTGGCGGCGGATGAAGAGTTCGCCTTTCGCGCAAAGAGCGCTCCCACGGCCATGGTGGTGATTGCAGATGGGGATGTGGCGAGAAACAAGTTCCGTGCCGACGGTCAAATTTTGCCTTTGGGCTATGACAGATATGCCCGCAGGGTGGTCTACGACAACAAAGAATTCTTGCTGAACACCATCGATTACTTGCTTCAAGAAAATGCGCTGATCAGCGTCCGTTCCCGATCCATTGCCCTTCGTTCCCTCGACAACGAACGCATCCGCCAAGAGCGGGGCGGATGGCAATTTGTGGCAGTAGGGATGCCACTGCTCATGGTTGTCCTCGTGGCAGGAGCCGTGCTGGCCACGCGGCGGCGGATCTATGGACAGACAGCCTAACACTTCACAAGACCATCCCATGCACGCCAATCTTCGAATTTTGTACGTTCTGATCGTCCTCACAGCTTTGACAGGAGGCGTCTGGTGGTTCACCATGGAGGACAAAGGGGCGCTTGCGTCCATCGAAGGAACGGACTTTGCCATCGCAGACACGTCGGCCGTGGACAAGATCTTCATTGCCGACATGGACGGCCAGTCGGTGACCTTGACGAGGCCCGCGAACGGCAGACTTTGGGATGTCAATGGCAGGTTCAAAGCGCGTGAAGACGCCGTGGACTTGCTCCTCAAAACCTTCTTGCGCACCACGGTTCAAGGGCCTGTCGCAGCAGCGGCTCAGCCCAATGTCATTCGTCTTTTGGCAGCAAGAGGAAAAAAAGTGGAGGTGTATCAGGGTGGGGACCATCCGGTCAAGACCTGGTACGTGGGCACGGCCACCCCCAGTCACACAGGGACCTACATGGTGCTGGAGACGCCCGAGGGAAGAGGGGAGCAACCTTTTGTCGTGCACATGGAAGGCTTCACAGGCTATCTGAGCACGAGGTTCTTCACTTCTGAACGCGATTGGAGATTCACAGGCATCTTCAATTTCCCCAAACGCAGTCTGAAGCGCATCGCCGTGCGGCAGTTGGAGGGAGCGTCCTTCGCCTATTCACTTGAAACGGACCGCGAGGGTTCCCTTCTGATGAAAGATTGGGCGGGGGAACCTCTGGCCTACTTGGACACGGCGGGCATGCGGGCGCACTTTCTGAGGTTCAAAAAAGTCCACCTTGAAACCTACGAATCTCGTTTGAGTGCAAGCGTGGAAGACAGCCTGCGTCAAGCCAACCCTGCCTTTGAGCTCCAAGCCACAGGTTGGTCAGGAGAAACACGACGCATTCTGGTCCATTGGATCCCATCCAACGGCCTTGCTGTGGACGATGCGGGAAACCCCATGCCTCATGACATGGAACAACTTTACGGGGTCACTGACCAGGGCGAAGTTGTGCTCCTGCAGCGGTTTGTCTTCGACCCACTCATTCGTCCGCTGGAGAAGTTGCTTCTTCCGGTGATGCCACCTGTTGCATCAGCTGGTCTGCCCATGCCGACCAACTGAGTCGTTTTTTGACTTCAGCAAAGGCTTGACTTGTTTCTGATTCGTCTTTGGTCCAATTCTGTCCCATGGCTTTGGCAAGTCGTATGGGGTCAGAAGGGGGGACGAGCCTTCCTGTGAGCTCTGGCAAAATCGTGTCGCCCAAATCCCCGACGTCGGAGGCGATCACTTTGACTTCATGGTGCAATGCCATGGCTGTGACACCGCTTTGGGAGGCCGCGGTGTAAGGCAAGACGATGTCGTCGCAGGCACAAAGGAACAGCGGGACCTCCTCATCTCGGACAAAGTCAAGATGCAGACGAACACGGGACGCCAAACCAAGTTTTTCAATTTGTTGCGCGTAGGGCGCCCAACTGCCATAACACTCTCCCGCCACCACCAAAGTGTGCTTCGGAGGCAATGTGGCCAAGGCCTCGAGAAGGACATGGAGCCCCTTGTAGGGACGGATGAGTCCAAAGAAAAGGTGCACGTGGGCGTTTGTGTCCAACCCCAAGCGCTCTCTTGCGATCTGCTTGGAGGGGCCGCGGTCGAGGTGGGTGTACAATGGATGAAACAACGTTGTGGATGGCCAAGGCTTCAAAGATTTTCCGACCGCGGCACTGAGCGTCACAAGCTTGTCGCATGAACGCATGAATTGGCCGGCCAGCCATCGGTCTGTGAGGCTCCCATCATGGGAGGACGCATTGTGCATCAGCCCCACCACCTGGGCGACGCCTTGCTTGCGGGCTTCTTTAGCCACTCCTGCGAGGGCAGGGGCCAATGCCGAATGCCAAAACGGAAGGATCAAAACTTCGGGTGGGCCAGCGTTGGCCAATGCCCTTCCCGTTTGACGCCAGCTCCACGGCGCCAGGCTGTCGAGCAGCGTGGGATAGGCCACGTCACTTGGCCCTTTGCCTGGTTCCCATTGGGATTTGCCTGGGAAGAAAAGTGAAGGGTACTGGCGGGACCATGTGATGGCCTGGACGTCATGTCCAGCCCCTTCAAGCGCTGATTTCATGGCGGCATTGAACTGGGCAATGCCCCCGCGGTAGGGAGGGAAGGTGGAGACGATGCCAATGCGCATGCTGCAATTTGGGGCAAGAACGCGTCACCGCCAACCTATCTTCGCTTCATGAACGCATACTTGGTGGATGGCGTGCGCACGCCGATTGGTTCTTTTGGAGGAACATTGGCCCCTGTAAGGGCAGATGACTTGGCGGCCCATGTCCTGGCAGAGCTGCTTCGTCGGTCGCCGAGCCTTGCGCCGGAGGCCATTGGCGACGTCTTGATGGGATGTGCCAACCAAGCGGGAGAAGACAACCGCAATGTGGCCCGCATGGCCAGTCTTTTGGCAGGCTATCCCGAGACGGTGCCTGGCGAGACCATCAACCGTTTGTGCGCCTCTGGTTTGGCTGCCGCTGTTCATGCTTCACGCATGTTGCATCTGGGAGATGCAGATGTGGTCGTGGCCGGCGGTGTGGAGCACATGACGCGTGGGCCATGGGTGATGGGCAAAACATCGAAGGCGTTTGGCCGCGACATGTCCTTGCACGACACCAGCTTTGGCTGGAGGTTCATCAACCCCCGCTTGGACGCCCTCTATGGGACCGAAGGCATGGGCCAAACGGCTGAAAACCTCGTGGATTTGCACAACATTTCACGAGAAGACCAAGATGCCTTCGCAGCAAGGAGCCAGCAAAAGGCCGCCGCCGCAATGAAAGAGGGCCGCCTTGCGGAAGAAATTGTGGCCGTGGACATCCCCCGAAAGAAACAAGATCCATTGCGCTTTGAGCACGACGAATTTGTCAAACCCACCACCACCCCTGAGGTTTTGGCCAAGCTTCGTCCTGCCTTCCGAAAGGAGGGGGGGACTGTCACCGCGGGCAATGCAAGTGGATTGAACGATGGAGCTGCGGCCCTTCTGATGGCCAATGAACAAGGCATGGGCCAGCATGGCCTTGAGCCCCTGGCAAGGATGGTCTCTTCCGCGGTGGTGGGCGTTCCACCTCGCATCATGGGCATCGGCCCTGTGGAAGCTTCCAAGAAGGCCTTGGCCAAGGCCGGGCTCGGATGGGATGATGTTGATGTAATCGAGCTGAACGAGGCATTTGCGGCCCAAAGTCTTGCTTGCATTCGAAGCTGGAATCTTCCAGACGATGACCCCCGCATCAATCCCAACGGCGGAGCGATTGCCTTGGGCCATCCATTGGGCATGACAGGGGCCCGCATTTTGCTCTCCGCAGCAAGACAATTGCGCCGAACGGGAGGGAAGCATGCCCTCGTGACGCTGTGCATCGGGGTTGGACAAGGCTATGCGGCGGTCATTCAGAACACTTCCTCCTCATGATGTACGCCTTCAAAGGCATGGTGCCTGTGGTGGATGAGACGGCCTTTGTCCATCCCCAGGCGACAGTGATCGGTCATGTGACCATTGGGGCCCATTGCTATGTGGGACCAGGTGCAGTGTTGAGAGGGGATTGGGGCAAAATTGTCTTGAAAGATGGGGTCAATGTCCAGGAATGTTGTGTTGTGCACATGTTTCCTGGGGCCACTGTCTTGCTGGAAGAAGGTGCCCACATTGGGCATGGTGCAATGGTGCATGGCGCGACAGTGGGCAAGGATTGTCTAGTGGGGATGAACGCCGTGTTGTTGGATGACGTGGCCCTCGGAGAAGGATGCATCGTTGGCGCCCTTGCCATGGTGAAGGCTGGGACCGAATGGCCTGCCCGTTCACTTGTTGTGGGCAACCCCGCCTTGCGCAAAGGCGAAGTCAGTGACATCATGTTGGCGCACAAGAAGGAAGGCACTGCCCTTTATCAGTCCCTTCCTGGTGAGGCAGCCGAGGGGCTTGTGGAAACGGCTCCTTTGCGGGCAGTTCCCGAAGATCGTTTGGAGGATTTCCCTGACTACGACACTTGGCAAATCCGCAAAGCCAAGTAAAATGGGGCGTTCGGGACGCAGGGTGCAGCAGTTTCAGCAATTCGTCGTTCGAGACGATGCCTGTGGCATGAAAGTTGGGACAGATGCTCTGATTTTGGGGGCTTGGGCAGGAGAGTCGATGGTCCAACCGAAGCACATTCTCGATGTGGGCACAGGGTCGGGCATTTTGGCACTCATGATGGCCCAACGGTTTCCCTCAGCCCGTGTCGATGCCGTGGAGCTGGAGCCAGACGCCGCGGCCCAGGCCTTCAAAAATGCCCAAGAAAGTCCGTTTGCGGACCACATCGTGGTGCATGCCCAAGCTGTCCAGGCATACGCGGGACCTGCGTGCGATTTGGTGGTGTGCAACCCACCTTTTTTTCATGACCACCCCAAAAGCGAAGACCGCAAAAGAAACCTTGCCCGCCACGACGACACCTTGCCATTGCCCACCCTTTTCAGACAAGCCAAGCGGGTCTTGAAATCAGGAGGGGAGTTGGCCTTCATTTTCCCTTCCGACAGAGATCAAGAGGTTTTGGCGCTTGGAAAGGAGGCTGGGATGGAAGCGAAAGAGCACATTCGCCTGAGGGCGAATCCAGAGCACGACGTGGTGCGTTCGCTATGGAGCTGGCATCACAATGGCGCAACGGTTGCGTCAAGTACAGAAATCAGGAACATCGAGGACAAGGGCCACCAAACTTGGGCACCTTGGCTCAGCAAGCGTTTGTCTGAATTCTTGCTGCCCTGAGGTCAGCAGCCCAAAACCTGACGCAAGCGGTTGACTTGCGCACGCCACAAGTCCTTCGCATCTTCCACTTCGTCGTCGTCGGCGAAGTCTGTGATGACCAAGGAATTCTCTCCTGTCAAGTCGTCCATCCGAATGCGGAATTCGAAGTAGGTGTCTTCTCCTTCCTCTTCGGCTTCGAGCCAGCGGAACTTGACAAATTCATCCTTCTTCTTGCTCACCATGCGGGCGGATTCCTCGCTGCCGTCCCAGAAGAAGATGTGCACGTCTTTCTTGATGTTGACATCGTCACAAAACCATTCCGCCAATCCAGAAGGGGTGCTGATGCAATTGAAGAGCACTCCTTTGGAGCTGTTGAGCGGGATTTCAAGTTGGAATTGGACTTTCTCTAAGGTCATCATGGTCATATTTCTTGGTCCCCGAGGGGAGTGAATGGGGAAGCATATGTTCCCGCGTACAGGGGTTCACAATATACAACAGGATTTGGCTCATTCTGTTGTCCATCTTGAAGGCCATCAAGCCAAATCTTGTTACCTTCGCGCCTCTCCGGCGGGGTAGCTCAGCTGGTTAGAGCGCAGGATTCATAATCCTGAGGTCGGGGGTTCGAGCCCCCCCCCCGCTACAAGAGGCCTTGCATCACGCAGGGCCTTTTTTGTGGCCAACAAGTGAAGACACATAAGCGCCATCGTTGCGAATTGACGGTGGTGATGTGCACAACTAGGGCCCTGCAATTCAATGCATGCGGGGCGGCGATGTCGATTTTTCGGGGAATCAAACAAAGTCATCATGTTCAGGTCACTCTTGCGTTTCTGTTGGATAGGGCTGTTGTGTACTCTCCATTCCACATTGGTGGTTCAGGCCCAGGTTGCCTGGCCTGACGATGTGTCGGGTTCATGCTCAGAGTCCCTTGAAGACGTTTTTGCATCGCCCATCTGGGCGGGTGCAGATTCCCTGTGTCCAGCAGAATTCAGTTTTGTGGATGAGGTGTTGGAAGGATCCTGTCCGCAAGAAACCCTTGTCAATCGGCTTTGGACAGTGGCGTATTGCGACTCGTCAGACCAGCACCTGCAGGAAATCAGGCTGACGGACACAAGCCCTCCAAGCTTGATCAATGACTTTGGGGATGGCCATTTCTGTGCATCCAACTTGTCTGAATATTACCCGATCCTCCAAGACGATTGTTCATCCACTTTGCAAGGATCCGTTTTGTTTCAAGATTCTGTTTTCCTGTGCCAAGGAGTGACCCAGGTCAACATTGCACTGAACATTCCCGACGATTGTGGCAATGTGTTGGACACGATGTACACGGTGTTGTTGCACGATGAAGAACCACCGATCATTGGCGCACCGTTGGAGGATGCGATGGTGGAATGTGGAGATGCCGTTCCGCTTGAGTCCCCAGGATACGATGACTGTGGGGGATTGTCGCTCGGAGTGTCCGATGTGCAGTCTTTTCCTGAGGCATGTGGCGGAAGTAGGTTGACTCGGACCTTTGTTTTGACGGATGCTTGTGGGGCCCAATCATCTGCCGTTCAAGTGGTCGATCTCGTGGACACGACACCTCCATGGATTGTGATGCCTGAAGACACCGAGGTGCCATGTCCAGATTTGTTGGTGTTCGATGACGTTGTCGTCAGTGATCTTTGTGGTGAATGGACCATGGAAGAGACCGTGGACACTTTGTCTGTGGATTGCGGCCTGAACCTGCGCCGACTGGTGACGGCGACAGACGCGTGCGGGAACTTTGCGACCGCGGAACAATCGCTTGTCCAAGTGGACACAGTGTCTCCTGCGTTCACATTCGTGCCGATGGATCTCGTGTTGGATTGTGGGTCAGAGGCGCCAATGGGTCAAATGGCCACAGCTACGGATTCCTGCAGTTCGGTGTCGGTGACGGTGGAACAAGCAGAAGAATCTGGCAGCTGCCCAGCAGAGTACACTTGGGTCCGGACCTTCACGGCTTCAGATGCCTGTGGCAACACTGCAACGGCCGTCCAACACATTTCCTTTGTGGATACAGTTCCCCCTGCAATTGCCATCAGCAGTGCCTTGGAAGAAGCGTTGACGGTGGATTGCGGGACCCCAATTTCCACATCTGACATTTTGAATCAGTTTGAAGTGGAGGATGTTTGCAGTGAATGGGAGTTTGAAGCGTCTTACAGTGTGAGTCAGGGGGATTGTCAAGGGGAAGGTGTCCAAACTTTTGCTTTTGTGGCGACCGATGCATGCGGCAACTCTGCTTCTTTGGCTCAAGACGTGCAGTTCATCGATGTGACGGCCCCCATGGTGTCATTGGTTCCATCTGATGTGATGTTGTCTTGTGAGGAGGAGATGCCACAAGATGCCCCATTGTTTGAGGACCTATGCAGCGCGGTGACCATTGTTTTGGAGGAGATCCAAACCCCAGGGGTTTGTGAGCACTCTTTCGAGTTGCTCCAACGTTGGACGGGAACCGATGGCTGCGGGAATGCCGCTTCGGTGGAAAGGCTGATTTCCGTTCAAGACACCACACCGCCAACCCTATCTGTGCCTCTGGTGGACATGAGCATCCCATTTGAATTGGGTGCTCCAGTTGGGTCGGAGGCATTGCCGTCGGCGACATTGGATGTCAACGACAATTGCGATGACGACGTGACATGGGAGTTTGTGGACTCCCTTTTCGCTTCAACGGATTCGACGGATTGGTACCAGCGTTCTTTCACGGCTTCGGATGGCTGTGGAAATGAAGCCGCTTGGACCCAGCTGTTCTTCGTCTACGTCCAAGTGGATGGATGCACCGATGGCAATGCATGCAATTTCAATGGACTTGCCAATGTGGACGATGGCAGCTGCTTGTATGTGGATTCCTTGGACGTCTGCGGTGGCGACTGTGCGGCCGACGCGGATGCCGATGGTATTTGCGACGATGTGGACGAATGCGTTGGCGAACTTGACGAATGCGGCGTTTGCAATGGCCCAGGAGCTGTGTTTGCCTGCGGATGCGCGGACATCCCTCTAGGTGACTGCGATTGCAATGGCAACCAAGAAGACGCCCTTGGTGAGTGCGGAGGTTCTTGTGAAGATGACGCGGATGCCGATGGCATTTGCGACGATGTGGACGAATGCGTTGGCGCGTTCGATGAATGTGGGACTTGCAATGGGCAGGGGACAGAGTGCTTGGGTTGCACCGACCCGCAAGCCTGCAATTTCAATCCGGCAGCATCAGTTGACGACGGGGGTTGCTCATTTTCGGAATTGTACTATGACTGCGAAGGGCAATTTGTGCCTGAAAGCCTCTGTGGCGAGGGGACTTCATTTGACCTTTTGAGCGGGACATGCATTCCGGTCGAAGATTGCACGCCCAACGAAAATGCTTGCGGTCCCAACACCGTTTGGGATGCGGACTTGGGGTTGTGCATTCCGGAGACTCTTGAGGCCTCCTGTTACTTTGATGTGGACCAAGATGGCGCCGTTGGGGCAACCGATTTGTTGGAGTTCCTCTCAGCCTTTGGGCAGTCTTGTGATTGAAGAATAGAGGAGCATTTAATGCATGAAAAAAGCCCTGGCGTGAGCCAGGGCTTTTAAATGTTGTCGATGTTGTGGAGATCAGCGGCGCTCGCGCGGCTGGCTCTCGTTGCAACGGATGGGACGACCTTCGAGGTCCTTTCCCTCCATACCGTCCAAAGCTGCTTGAGCTTCTTCCTGGTTGGGCATTTCTACAAATCCAAATCCGCGTGACCGTCCGGTCTCGCGATCGTGGATGACTCGTGCACTGTCTACGGCTCCGTATGACTCAAATGCTTCACGCAAGACCGTGTCGTCCACGCCCCATGCAAGGTTTCCTACAAAAATATTCACGTCTACTCAATTAAAGAATGAGCCGCGAAGGTAGTCGACGCAAAGCGAATTCCCACACAATCAGTGCTTTTTGTCGCTGAAGGGCCAAATGTCAGTGTCAGTGGTCGTTTTCAGCGCTTTCTTTCTTCTCCTCCGGCGCGAAATAGGGGAGGGTTTCTTCCAAGCCTTCGATTTGCGAGAGGATTTCTGCCAGTTGGACGGCCCCAACTTGCTTGGCAATGATCTTTTTGTCCTCATCAAGCAAGAACATCTTGGGCGTAGCGTACACGTCGAAGGTGGTTCGGAAGTTCAAGCTTTCGAGATTGGTGCGTCCTTTGTAGATCAATGCTGTGGCACTGTCCTGCGCATTGATCAGTGGGTTGTCGCTCACATTGATCCAAGCGTCAAGGCCCTCTTCTCGAATGTATTCCTGCCAAGGTTCGGGTTCGAAGTCATTGCCAATGGCGAAGATCTCGAGTCCCTTGGGCTTCCAAGCTTCGTAGATGCGCTCCAGCTTGGGCATTTCCTTTTTGCAGTGTCCGCAAGTGCTTTCCCAAATGCAGATCAGGGTGTACTTGGCTTCGATGTCAAACAGTTCAACCCATTCGTCCTGGTCGAGATTGGGGAGCGTGACGTTGGGTGGACGGTTGCCGCAAAGGGTGTGCTTGAGGTCCTCAGCTCTTTCCAAGATCTTTTCCAGTTGCGCCTCATCCAACCAATCCACCATCCCGGTGCGGTAATATGTGTTCACCAAGTGAACAAACACTTTGTCCATGCACATGATCTTGGAGGACTCACTGGCATACGTCATATGGTGCAACATGTACTTGAACATGTCTTGGTTGCGGTTGTCCAAGGTTTTCGCCAACAACATGTCGGCCTCTGCCGTCATGGTGTCGGGGATTTGTGGAAGGACTTTGCCCCAATACCTTTTGATGAGTTGGTCAAAGGCTGCGTCGCGCACAAGGCGAGGATCGGAGAAGTCCACACGGTCCCAATAGTGGTTCCGGTACCACAGGTACTGCCACATGGCTTTGTCTTCCACCTCTTCAGGCGCATCGGGAACCTTGGGTTCATTGACCATGCTCAGGTATTTTCCAAACAAGAAGTCCCGTGGGTCATTGGTCAAATAGTATTGGTACTCGTTGACTTCGTCTGTCAATGCCTGGATACCGTTTCTCGCAGCAGTCACTTCCTCCTTGGTGGCAGAAGAGTCCTGAAGAACCTTGTCAAATGGACTTCTTTCCGTTCTCTTCCCTTGAATGAACTCCAGGTACCCGAAGAACACCTCATTCTCTTTGCTCGCGACCACCTCAAGGTCGCCGGAAGGGTTGGCAGCAGTGGTTTCAAATTCCATGGGCTCGTCGACCATCAAGAATTCAAAAAACTTGGGTCCAGGCAAGACAACTGCATACTTGCCACCTTCTTCTTGTGGCTTTCCGGCAAACACCACCTTGCCATTCGCGTCCGACACCGCGGTGTCGTTGTAGAAGAGCTTGGCACCGTAGTAGTGGGCAAGGTATACGGTGTCTTGTCCCAGGCCATCCACATGAACGGTCAAATCGTTTTGGGACATGGACGAGTGCACACAAAAAGAAAACAGGGCAAATGTCAGTGAGCAAGCCTTGACATAGGGACGCAAAGTAGAAGTCATCGATGCTGGTTTGAAAGGTCAAAAATAAGTGGACTCCACAACTGCGCGCCAAAGATTGTGCCAACGGATGTTGTCATGGCACCTGTGGCATGAAAAAAGGCCAACCTTGCGGTTGGCCTTTTCATCAATGTTGATTGTGATGGCCTCACTTTTGCACCACAAGGCGCTGCGTGGAGCGTGAAGTTCCGTTCGAAATCTCAACGAGGTAGACACCGTTGCGAAGGTCGAAGCTGAGATCGGCACCGTTCATCAAGTCGTTGCGGACCTCCTGAAGCACCACCTTGCCATCGAGGCCCATGATGCGCACTGTGGCTTGGTCGAGGTTCGCCTGCAAACGGATTTGGTTGGATGCAGGGTTGGGCCCAAAGGTGCATTCCACCTGAGGAAGCTTGGCCACGGCATCGACGACAGGGTCCGCGATGTCCACAATGACATCGTCCAGGTAGTACAAAGGCAAAGTCTGCGTGTCGCCTGCCGCGTAGAAGTTCACGCCACCCACTTGGCCTCCATCGTAGGGAGCTTGGCCCAAGAATTCACCGTTGAGGTACACGTGCATCAAATCAGAATCCGTGTCGATGTAGTGCGTGATGGTCACCCACGAGTTGCTTTCGTATTGGCCGGCCAACAAAATGGTGCCGTCGAAGTTGAAGCTGATGGTGCCGTCTGAGCCGAGGGTGGTTTCAAACGCCCAAGTCGTTCCTTGAATCTGGTTTTCTTGCACATTGTAATAGCCTGAATTGCCTTCGGGGACAAACATGCTGAAAGTCACTTCGTATTGTCCTTCTAGTCCTGCCACAAGCACAATGTCCTGGGGGCCTCCAGCTGCAGAGGTTCCTTCCAGCTTCAATGACTTGGTCCCAGACAAGGCAACATCTTCGGAGACGAATGCCTCTTCAGTGTCAAGGTTGGACCAAAGGACCCAAGGGTCGACATCACTGGCCGTGGAAATGCCATTGCCAGTTTCGTAGGCTTCAAAGTCGTCGGTGAAGAGCTGCGCGTTCAAAGAGCATGCTGCCAAAAGCAGGATGGGGAGAAAAAGTTGTTTCATCGAAAGGGGTTTGGAGTCAAGATAAGATTTTACACCGGCAAAATAGGTGGCAACGCTAGGAATCCCGAACATTGTTGCATGAAATGGGAGGGAA
The DNA here is from genome assembly GCA_938085425.1 of uncultured Flavobacteriales bacterium. Classification (GTDB taxonomy): domain Bacteria; phylum Bacteroidota; class Bacteroidia; order Flavobacteriales_D; family Sanyastnellaceae; genus UBA11663. Next base: position 89,162 of record CALKGQ010000002.1, on the reverse strand, counting down.
ATGTGAGAAAAATGTCTTCGCTTGTGGATGAGGGGGGGAATGTCTCCTACCTCTGGTCAGGGAAAGACATTGGTGAGGATATGCCAGCTTTTGCGTTGGACGAATGGCTTGGGAAGCATGTGAAGATCTCCTTCGAAGGCAAGATCCATTGTGTGGTGACCGGCGCTGCCATTTCCAAAACGTTTGGAGAAGGAATGTCCTACCGTGCCTTCATGGAGTCGCCTTTGGCTTGTCCAAGCATCATCCGTCCTGAGTTGAGCCGCATTCACGAGGGCATTGCGCTTCGCGACGAGGCTTGGGAGAGGGAGCATCATTTGGCCCCTCATGTGGTGTACCTCAGCCAAACCAGTCATTTGAAGGTGGGGGTGACCAGGGCAAGCAATGTCCCATCGCGGTGGGTGGACCAGGGGGCTTCCATGGCGGCGGTGGTGGCCCATGCCCCGTACCGGCAACTGGCAGGGGAGATGGAAGTCGCATTGAAGGAGGTGTTCTCCGACCGAACACAGTGGCGGCGAATGCTTTCGGAAGTGTCGGGTGACGCACGGTCCTTGCTCGAGGCAAAAGAGGAGTGCTTTGACACCCTTGGCATGCCCTATGAGTCGTTTTTTGAGGAAGAGGATGTGGTCCAAGCCCTGCACTTCCCCGTACGGTTTTACCCGTCCAAGGTCCAAAGCGCCAAGTTGGACAAATTCCCGACACTGGAAGGAAAGCTAGTGGGCATCAAGGGGCAGTATTGGCTGTTTGAGGATGGGCGCGTATGGAACGTTCGGTCACATGCAGGGTACCGCATCGCCATGAGCGCCACCTGAGCGCTACGCAATGTTCAAGCTCAGTTCAGCGAGGGATCGTTGGGCGCATTGGCGATATGAGAAAACCCGTCGCCCAATTCTGAAATCAACCGCTTCCAAAAATCTTCATTTTCCTCGTCTGTCCGCATGATGTCCGACACTTGTGGCTGGGCCACGAACCAGGACCGGCTGCGCACTTCATCGGCAAGTTGTTGGCCAGACCAGCCGCTGTAGCCGATGAAAAACCGAATGTCTTTTGCCGTGAGTTGACCATCCTCCATCATGGACTTGATGTGGTCAAAATCACCCCCCATGTGCACGCCGCCAACCACAGGAATGCTGTCTGGGATGTCAGCTCGGGTGTGCAGATAGTACAAGTTCCCGTTTTTCACCGGGCCACCCACACTGATGCGGGTATGGAGTTTGGGCAACTCGTCCAGCACTTCGTCCACATCGATGTCGACAAAGTTGTTGAGCACGAACCCAAAACTGCCTTCTTCATTGTGTTCGCACAACAGCACCACCTTCCTTCCAAAATAGGGGTCGTCCAAGAAGGGCTCGCTCAAGAGAATGTCCCCTGGTTGAGGTTGGGTTTGGTTTGTTGGCGTGAAACGAATCATCGTGACCTGAAAGTTCCGTCATTTGTGGTCATGAAGACAAGAACCCTTGGCCACCCTTTGTTCACTCCGGGTTGGGGACAAGTTGTGCTGTTGATTCTAATGGTCCTAGGCTTGGGATGTCAAACGGCCGAAGATGGATTGGATGAGCATTGGCCTGCAGAGCAACTCCAGGATTCGAACAGCACGCCCACTTGGGAGGAAGCGGTTGCCATGGCCCAACGATTGGCGGACCAAGACCATCGGGTGTCGTTGCATCGTCTGGGAAAAAGTGACATCGGCAGGCCCATCCATGCACTTGTGCTTCTCGCAGAGGAAGATCGATCGAGGGACGAGGAAGGCGCCCATGCCGTGCAAAATCGTTTGGAGACACAAGGAGGTGGCAAAGTCACCGTGCTCGTGAACAATGCCATCCATCCTGGTGAGCCGTGTGGGGTCAATGCCTCTTTTGCGTTGATCCAGGATTGGTTGGCGCTCCCCGATGGTCCTCAAAACCCCTTGAATGCTGCCAACTGGGTGTTCATTCCCCAATACAATGTGGGCGGGGCCTCGCGAAGAAATTGTTGCACGCGGGCGAACCAAAACGGGCCAGAGAGCTACGGGTTTCGTGGGAATGCGGCCAACCTTGATCTGAACCGTGACTTTGTCAAAATGGACAGCAGAAACGCCGAGGTTTTTGTGGATTTGTTCCATGCTGTGAACCCCGATGTGTTTGTGGACACCCACACGTCCAATGGTGCGGACTATCCTTACACCATGACCCTCATCACCACCCAGCCTGACAAGGCAGGTCCCGTGATGGGACCTTTCCTTAGGGAGGTTGTGGAGCCGGCCTTGTACCAAGGCATGGCCCAAGAAGGGTGGCCCATGGTCCCCTATGTGTATTCAAAAGGAGAGACGCCAGAAGCTGGTGTGGTGGGCTTTTTGGAAACGCCACGCTACAGCACTGGGTTCACAACCCTTTGGGGTACCCTTGGGTTCACCACGGAAGCCCACATGCTGAAACCCTTTGCCGACCGCGTCAAGGCCACGAAGTCGTTTTTGCAAGTCCTGTCGGATTGGCTTTTGTCTTCTGGGCCAGAGGTCTTGTCCATGCGCAAGGAGGAGGCCCGACGTGTGGCTGATGCCCGTGAGTTGGAGGTGCGATGGACCTTGGCCCAAGACCAAAGAGACAGCGTAGACTTCACAGGGTATGCTTCTCAACGCATGTGGAGTGCAGTCACCCAAGGGACCCGGCTCCGGTACGACACATCCCAAACTTGGACGAAGCGCATTCCCTTCGACAACAGGTATGTTCCTTCTGCAACAGAACGAGTCCCCACGTTTTGGGTGTTGCCTCAAGCGTGGCGAAGGGCCGTGGCAAGGCTGCAGGCCAACGGGGTGCGCATGACGCCCTTGCCAAGAGACACAGTGATGCTGCTCGAAGTCTCGCGCATTGAATCCTTTCAGTCGGCGAAGAAGCCGTATGAGGGCCACCACCCATTGACCATCGACTCGGTGTCACGCAGCGTGCAACCAGTGCAGCTCTACCGAGGAGATTGGCAAATTCCTTCAGGGCAAAACGCGAGGAGATACCTGGCAGAAGTGTTGAGTCCCAAAGCCCACGATGCCCTGTTGGTGTGGAATTTCTTTGACTCCGCACTGCAGCAAAAAGAACATTTCTCTGGCTATGTCTTTGAGGACACAGCGGAGGACCTGCTGCAAGGAGACGAGGCGCTGCGCATGCGCTATGCCGCAGCCCAAACCGTCCACCCTGAATGGAAGGACAATCCCAGATTGGCCTTGCGGTGGTTGTACGAGGCGAGTCCGCACTACGAAGCCACGGACAACCGATACCCTGTGTACGCTTCCCCATGACGACAGGTGAGTCCAAACCAGAAGACAAGGGGCGCACCGATGCCCTTTCATCGTGGTTGCCAGACGATTGGCGATCGCCGGCGGCATGGTTGGAGCAGGCCCACCGTGCGGCAAGGCTCTTGCGCAGGGACGTCGCCCATGTGACGCCTTGGCAACTGCGGCAGGCCATCGAGGTGGCATCACGCCTGAACCCAGGTCCTTGGGGTGGAGACTTCCGTGAGGTCAAGACGGAACATTGGCATGGCGCGGAGGTGAAGTGGAAGGAACATGATGAAGGGACAGTGGTTTGGGTTCATGGAGGGGCTTTCGCCTTTGGCAGTCCCAGGGTGTACCGGGCCGCAGCAGTTCATTTGGCCCGACAGTCCCGGTGCAAGGTGGTGCTGCCGGCTTATCGGTTGGCACCTGAGCATCCCTTTCCTGCGGCGCATGACGACGTGCTTGCCATGCTCCGTCATTGCCTTTCGCATGGAGAGAAGTTGGTGCTGATGGGGGACTCTGCCGGGGCCAACTTGGTCTTGAGCGCTGTTGAGCAATGCCAAAAGGAGGGGCTTGATCTTTCGTCTTTGGCAGGCGTGGCGGTGCTGAGTCCATGGTGCGATTTGAGGCAATCTTCAGCGTCCGTGGCCCAAAATGCCATCGCACATAGCCCCTTCGACCAGAGGGATGCATTGGAATACATCCACAATTATCTGAACGGCCACGATCCGAAAGACCCAAGGGTTTGTCCTCTGTTGTCGTCCTTCCAAAATTGGCCACCGGTGTACTTGGAATATGCCGAGGACGAATTTTTGGCACCCGATGTCAAGGTACTTGAAGAGCGCTTTCAAAAGGCCGGGGTCGTTTTGCACGTGCGCACGGAACCACGCGCAGTTCATGGATGGCAGGTGCTTCCTGAGTGGCTTCCGGAAGCCCGCAGGTCCAGTTTGGCCATTGGGTCTTGGGTGCGCAGGGCATTGTCGCTGTCCCCCTTGACGACCCCATCCTCCAACGGCTAGCCCGCGACCTCGTCCAAGCAACGCAACACGAGCGACAGACCACGTTCCATGTCTTCGTCATTCCCCACCAAAGGAGGGGCCAAACGGAAGGCAGTGGGCACGCTGAGGAACCAAAACAACATGGCGCCTTCTCCCTCTGTTTGTGCATGATGAATCCCTGCCTTGACGGCGCGCTCGACGTTGTCGGCATGGCCCAATTCCAAGGCCATGAACCCTCCAAGTCGCCGCATGTGGTGCACTGCTGGGTGTGCAGAAAGGGCCCTTTCCCAACCGCACCATCGCTTTTCAAGTTGCGACCAGTCCAGCTGTTCCATGACCTGCAGTGCGCCCAAGGCCCCTGCACAGGCCAGGGGATGTCCACCAAAGGTGGTGATGTGCCCCAAGGCGGGGGAATGCGCGAAGGATTTCATGTGGGACTTCGACGCGGCCAAAGCCCCAATCGGCATGCCACCGCCCAAAGCCTTTCCCATGCATACGATGTCGGGCTGGAGACCAAAATGGGCAAAGGCCCACGGCTTTCCGGTTCTGCCCATTCCACATTGGATCTCGTCCAAAATGAGCAAGGCTCCAACCTCCTGGCATTTCTTTTGAAGGGCGAGAAGCCAAGATGTCTTGGGTATCCGAATTCCAGCATCTCCTTGGACCGTTTCCACCACCACGGCAGCCACCGTGGCGTCCACTCTTTCCAAGTCTTGCTCCTCGTTCCAAGGCAAAAAATCAATGTCCGGGAGCAAGGGGCGGTAAGCCGATTTGCGCCCCTCGTTGGAGGAGATGGAGAGGGCGCCATGGGTGCTCCCGTGGTATCCTCCCTCCACGCCAAACAAACGTCGTCTGCCTGTCACCCTCTTGGCCAGCTTCATGGCGGCCTCCATGGCTTCTGCGCCTGAGTTCAGGAAATAGATGGCGTCCAAATGATCTGGCAGTGTGGCACGCAGGGCTTGGCTCGCTTCGATTTGGACTTCCTGCATCAATTCGCCGTACACCATGGCATGTAGGTGCTGGTCCATCTGCGTTTTCAATGCCCCAAGAATGTTTGGGTGGCCATGGCCAAAGCTGGAAACACCGATGCCGGAGATGGCATCAAAGAGTTTGCCACCTCCCTCGAGGTGAAGCCACGGTCCCTCTGCCCTTTGAACCTTGAGTCCAAGAGGGTGAAGGGTGGTGGAAGCCAGCCCGTGGTCCAAAAAAGGGGAGGAGTGTGGGTCCATCAAGGTGCCAAATCGAGGGCAATTTCGTCGAAAAACATCCAACGGTCGTTTCCAGCTCCCAGATGCCAATCTGGAATGGCGGCATGCGGTTGGGCCTTGACTTGAATGTAGCGTGCTGTGGTAGGCTGTTGGCAGGTGTAACGCTGGACGGCCAGGGTCCAATCGTCCTCGGCCAAGGTGGATGCCACGGTGCAGAGGAGTTGGTAGCGTTCGCCATCCTCAGAAGCGTAAAAGGAAACCGATGCCGGTGCCCAAATCCACGGCTTGATGTCTTGAAGTGCCCGGGCTTCAATGCCACGTAACGTTTCAACTTGACCGAGGTCAATGGTGGCCTCCATGGTTTCCCCCCAAAACCCTTGCCATTCCCCGGTGCGGTAATCGGTTCCTCCTTTCAGACCGTCGATCAAAGCATGGTCGCCTCCTGCACTGTATTGGTTGTTGGGGGGCGAAGTCAGATCCATGGCCCAATCGTGGGTGACCTGCAACATTTGATGTTCAATGATGGAGGAGTGAACCTCGCCTTTGCTCGCCCTCGCCAGGATGTCGCTCGTCTCGCGGACCACGACAGGGTCCTTGTAGGTCGACCATGATTGGCCACCGTCTAGGCTGAATTCAAGGACTGCTTCGGCATCGATGTGGTCCAATGCAAAAGAGCTCTGTTCTCCCTGAAAGGCCCTGCATGCTTCCAGGCCAGGGACCGCAAGAAATCCAGGAGAATTCCAGCTCGAGGTAGGCCGATGGGTTTTCTGCACACCCAAAGAATCGCCTGGTGTGGTCCCCATGTCAAGGGTCAGGGTGCCACCTGCCTTGACATCTTCCACGGATACGAAAGAATTCCAAGGGGAGGAGGACGCCTTGGACCATTGGGCCCGCTGAATGAAATGGGCTTTGTCGGAAAGGCCATTGGCCAACAATGTGAAGGGTTGGCTGGCGCCTTGAGGCCAAACTGTGGCCCTTGAAAACACAGGAGAACCCAACACGAGTTGGCCAGAACCAGGCTCCACAGGGTACATGCCCAGTGCGCTCCAAACGTACCATGCACTCATCTGTCCACAATCCTCATTGCCGCAAAGTCCATCTGGGGTGTTGCTGTAAAAGTCCCGGCAAATGCGATGCGCACGGCTCGCCGTGGCCGCAGCATCTCCTGCATACGATGCGAGGTAAGACACGTGGTGGCTTGGTTCGTTGCCGTGGGCGTATTGACCGATGAGCCCTGTGATGTCTGGCTGCACCCGTCCAGTGGTTTGCGTTGGGGCTTCAAACATGTCGTCAAGCCGTTGCAAAAAGGCCGAGTCCCCTCCATGCACAGCGATTTGTCCCTGCACATCGTGTGCCGCGGCAAAGTGGTACTGCCAGGCGTTGGCCTCAGTAAAGTTAAAGTTCACTTCAAATGGGTCAAAACCCTCTATCCAAGCTCCTTGCCTTTTTGGTTGGTTGAACTTGCTTGCCGGATGAACGAGGTTTTTCCAATGTTCGGCCCTCGTGGAAAACCGGCCGGCGAGGCTGCCTTGTCCCAGGTGACGGGCCATCCTTGCGATGCAAGCATCGTCGTAGGCGTATTCCAGGGTTTTGGACACGCTCTCATGTTCATGGTTGGAAGGGATGAACCCAAGATCCGCATAGGCGTCAAGTCCCAGGTGCATGGAATCTGCCGCCTGCACCATCGCCTTCAAGGCGAGTTCTTGGTCCCAGTCGTCCACGCCCCAAGACAGGGCATCCACCAGCGCAGGGACGCTATGGTAACCAATCATGCAGCCGGTGTAATTGGCCGCCAATTCCCAAACCGGAAGCTGGCCCCCATCCTTGTACATGCGAAGCATGGACCGCATCATGTCCCTTGAACGTTGGGGCTCGAGCCAGGAAAGGAGAGGGTGGAGGGCCCGGTAGGTGTCCCAAAGACTAAATACTGTGTAGTGGTCGCCTTCTCCAGGGTCCATCTGATGAACCTTCAAATCGGTCCCTCTGTAACGACCGTCGACATCGCTCGCGAGATTGGGGACCGTTGTGGCATGGTACAATGAGGTGAAGAAGACCGTGTTTTCTTCTTTGGATCCTCCTTCGACTTGGATCCGTCCAAGTTGCTCGTTCCACCTCGCTTCGTTTTGCGACCGATAATGCCCAAAGTCAAACACCTGTGCTTCAGCTTCTAGATTGGCCAGGGCTCCATCGATGTCGCAGAAGCTGAGTGCGACATGCACGTTGAGCTCAGGTGTGGGGCCAAAGTCGGCCACAAACACAGGCACCATGGTCATCTCTTGTTGAAGGCTGCCGTCTATCAACGTGTCCATTTGGGACATGGTGCCCAGTTGATCGCCCCAAACAAAATCTTGGTCGAATTGTATGGCGAAATAGACATGCTGTTCTTCTGCCCAATTTTGGGAAACGCGGTGCCCCACCAAAGTGCGGTTGCCTCTTGGTTCAATGCTGTAATGCACCAATTCGTCGCGGTGGGCGAGATCCACGATGAAGGACACGGTGTCCGGTGTGTCCAAGGTGTAGCGGTGAATCCCTACACGAGGCGTTGAGGTCAACTCTGCCCGGATGTTGTGGTCTTTCAATTCGACTGAATAATAGCCAGCGTGGCCATGTTCCGAAGATTTGTTGAATGCGCTCTTGTACTTGTCCTTCCAGGTGGTTCCAGTCCTGTATTGCGTGCAAGGCATCACAAGGATGTCACCATAGTCGCTCACCCCTGTCCCTTGAAGGTGGGTGTGACTGAAGCCATAGATGACACTGTCGGTGTCGTGGTAGCCACCGCATCCGTCCCATCCCTCGAGCCTTGTGTCCGGGCTTAGCTGGACCATGCCAAAAGGAGAGGTCGCCCCTGGGTAGGTATGTCCATGGCCGCCAGTGCCAATCCATGGGTTGACCTTTTCATGAAGTTGCCGGGTGTCGCGACCACATTGTACGAGCGCGAGCAACATGGACAAAAGGACGAAGGAGTGAAGGTGTTTCATGGAAGAAGGGGGGGATGGATCCAATCTTGGATTTGGGACGATAGACTGCTGCTTCTCCGCCACATGGTTGGGATGTAGACGTCGGGACGTATGGGCTGAGATTGCGCCCAGGTCTTGGTGGCTTGGGCCATGTACACTGCCGTCGACAGGCTGACCACAACGCGAGAATCGGGCAGCACTTTCAAATGCGGATTGCCCATGGTGCCCACAGAGGGACCAAGGCAAGGCTCCCCAAAGACTGGCCCTCGACGTGTGGCTTGAAAGGCGCCCGCAAAGGACACGGTGGCTGAAGCAGATTCTCCATCGATGATCAAGGCCACAGCTCCCTTGAAGACTTCTTTGGCCACCCTTTGCTGTCCAAACGTCAAGGTGTCCGTCTGTCCGGCTGGCAAAGTGGCCATGCGGTAGATGTACCGAGCGTCTGGAGAAGTGTCTTTGTGGCGGTCGACCCATCGTTTTCGCAGGCCACGGTAAAACTTCCGATGGACCTTGGCCGTGGCAGGGCTTTGCTTGGCGACCAAGGCGTACGGCAGGTGCCGTGGGACCAATCCCACCTTACGCCACAAGGCCTCCATGCGAGGGGACTGTCCACCTGGATTCCCTCTCAGGTCGATGATGACTGGACAATCGAGGCCCCGCGCCCGTTCAAATCCCAAGCGCAATTGCCGGTGGTACCTGCGCCACGAGCCTTGGGCAAAGGAGGTGATTTTCACCACAGCCGCGCCTTCCCACGATGTTTGGATCCGTGCCGTCTTTCCAGAAGCCTCGATCCCGTCTGCCCGTTTTTTGAACCTTCGTGCATCACGCGAACCGAGGGCCGAACCGTCTGGAAAGGTCCATTCAATGGGAAGTCGCTTGGTGGAAATTTCGTTCCAAGCCTTGCCTGATTTTCGCCAAGGCCATGCGTCCACGATGGTGGTGTCTGCCCGTCCCGATTGCGGGTCCAGCCAGACAATGGCCAATTCCGAACTTTGTGTGTGCCCAAGCACCCATGGCGTCAAAGCATGAGCAGCCGTTCTCCTGGCACCATCTGGGCTGTATCCCTCCATGTTGGCCAGGTCCATGCCCGCACGAACACAGTGTTCGGCAGCGACGCCATTGAGTTCCAAAATCCTAACTTCCTCTGGCAGCCCTGGGATGGCAGAATCGAGGGTCCAAAGGGCTTCTCCTTCGATGGCCCAGCGGACGGGTACTGTCCCATATTGCCGCTCCACCGCCCAAGCCCAATGCCAAGTTGAAGCGGCAGTATGGCTGTCTTGCAGCACCTGGAGCAACCGATTGACCGCACGTGCCTTGTCGGCTTTGGAGGCATCGGGTTCAGGCCATTCCGCTCGGGCGAGAGACAATGCCTCGTCCCATGCTTGTTCGCCGCATCGGATGAAGGGGTCGGGGTGCATTTGACGCAGCCAGACGTCAAGGGAATCCAGGTCCTTTTGGCCCCATCCCAAGCACGGCATGGCCACAAGGCCAACCCACAAAGCGATTCGACTTGCACAAGCCATGCTCACAACTTGTCGGGCCCCTGATCTTGTTTTTTCACCATGGTGAGTATGGTGGCCACGGCCACGGTTTCTCCTTCGTGGTCGTCCACCTCCACACGGTACCGGACGATGCCTTTGGCCACGTCCTCTGGTTGACGTCGTTCCTGGTCGATTTTTTCCACCACCGTCAGTTTCACCCCGATGGTGGTTCCTGGATAGACAGGCTTGGTGAATCGGCACTCGTCGATGCCATAGTTCAACAGCACGGGACCTTTGCGTGGCTCCACGAACAAGCCAGCAGCCTTGCTCAAAATGTAATAGCCATGGGCCACCTTGCCTTCAAACATGGTGCCTTCGAGGCTGGTCTCGTCCACATGCGCATAGAAGTGATCTCCTGAGACATTGGCAAAGTTGGCAATGTCAGCGTCTGTGACGGTGTGCCTGGCCGTGGTGACGGTGTCTCCAACCGCAAGCTCTTCAAAATGTTTTCTGAACACGTGTGGCTCGCTTTCTGGACGGGCTGCGCCAGGCTGGTACTGCTCGGTGATGGCGGTCAACATGCTGGGGTGCCCTTGGATGGCTGTCCGTTGCATGTAATGTTTGATGCCACGCAAACCACCCATCTCTTCCCCACCTCCGGCACGACCTGGGCCGCCATGGACCAACAAGGGCATGGGAGATCCGTGGCCGGTGCTCTCCTTGGCGCACTCGGCATTCAACACCAAGATTCGTCCATGCATGTGGGCGGCTTCTCTTACAAAGGTCTTTGCAGCTTCTTGGTCGTTGGTGGTGATGCTGCAACACAAAGACCCTTTGCCGAGCCCGGTCAATGCGACGGCCTCTTCGACGTCGTCGTAAGGCATCATGGTGCTGACGGGGCCAAACGCCTCGATTTCATGAACTGCCATGGCTTCATGGGGCTGGTCTGATCGGAAGAGCATGGGTTGAAGGAAGGCACCTTGACCGGCTTCGGCACCGCGCAAGGCCGGAGGGGTCTTGGCCCCAAAGACCATTTGTGCTTCGCGTTCGATGTGGGCCACCTGGTCCAATACATCTTGACATTGGCTCTTGCCCACCAAAGCCCCCATCCGCACCCCTTCGAGTTGGGGGTCGCCGATGATTGTTTGGGACAATTGAGCGGTCAGGGCTTCTTGCACTGCATCCATGTGTTGCCTTGGCACAAAAATGCGTCGAACAGCGGTGCATTTCTGTCCGCACTTGACGGTCATTTCTTTGCGCACTTCTTTGATGAACAAATCGAATTCAGGTGAGCCAGGGCCCGCGTCGGGACCAAGAACGGCAGAATTCAAAGAGTCCGCTTCCATGTTGAAGGGGACGGAGTGCGCTGACAATCGAGGATGGCTTTTCAAAAGCCTCCCTGTTTGGGCTGAACCTGTGAACGTCACCACATCTCGTTCATCGACAAAGTCCAAAATGTTCCTCGCGGAGCCGCAAACGAGTTGAAGGGCTCCTGGGGGCAGGATGCCGCTTTCGTGAATGGCAGCAACCACAGATTCTGTCAAAAACGAAGTCACAGTCGCTGGCTTGACAATGGCCGGTACCCCAGCCATCCAATTCACGGCGACCTTTTCAAGCATGCCCCAAACTGGAAAGTTGAATGCATTGATGTGGACCGCCACACCTTGTTTTGGCACCAAGAGATGGTGTCCTCCAAACGAGCCTTGCCTTCCCAAAGGCACAAAATCTCCATCGGTGGCGAATGGCGTGTCGGGAAGCTTCCTTCGAAGGCTTGCATTGGCAAAAAGGTTGCCGATGCCGCCTTCAATGTCGATCCAGCTGTCTGCTCGCGTGGCGCCTGTGGCCCAGCTCACCTTGTAAAAGTCCTCTTTCCGTTCTTGAAGAAACAAGGCCAAGCGCTTGAGCATTCTTCCTCTTTCCTGAAACGTCATTTTTCGGAGAGCGGGCCCTCCGACCTCCCGCGCAAATATGTAGGCCCGATCGAGGGGGAGCCCCTCAGAATCCGCCAAACCAATGGCCTGTCCAGTGATGGCATGCGTCAGAGGAATGCCCTCCCCGCTGCCTGTTTTCCATTCGCCCTCCAACAAGTTTCCAATTTTCTTCATGGCCATGGTGCATGTGTCTGAGCGACGAAGGTAGGGGGGAGACCCTTCTGAAAGCGACGAGAATCGACGTGGATGTGCGGCGGATATGAAGAAGTGCCAGGACACCTATCTTCAAGGTATTGGGGGGATATCCTCGTTAAAGAATCATTATCTTACGACGAAACTTGGTTTTTTTCAGCCCAAGAGTTTGGGATATTGAAAGGCATTTCCCTATCTTTATCCCGTACTCATGACTCAAACGAGCCAGGAGCTACTCAAATCGAAAGTAAACAAACCTATTCTCATGAAGAACCTTTTCGCAATGACTGCAGCCCTGTTGATGGGCTTCGGAGCTACCGCCAGCAATGTTGAGCTGGTTGTGGAAGCTGTTGACAACAACGGCACTGTTCCTGGCAACACCTACCGCGTTTACGCTGTTTTGCCTTCTGCACAACACTCTCTCCACGCTGTTTTTGCGGCTGAAGATCACGTGTTGAATGTGGCCACCACTGGCACTTTCTTCCAGCACCAGTACGGCAGCTACTCTTCACTCGATGTGAACGAGAACATTGTGGCCATGGAGCCAGGCTTGGCTTTTGACAGCTGGGTGACTGTGGGTGCGAAGAACAGCGCAGACAACAACTTGTGGACCATCGGTGTCGATTACAACAACTTCCTTTCAGGACAAGAGTTGACGGTCACTGACGGAGCATGGTTCGTAGTTCCTACCGACGTTCAAGCAGCCGCGGCAGTTGGAAACAAAGTGTTGCTCATGCAATTGACCACCGATGGCACTGCCACTGGTGTGTTGAACCTCCAGGGCCGTGACGGTCAGGGTGGAACATGGCGCTTGCACGATTTGACGTTCACCACAGACGACGCGAAGATTTTCGGTTGCACGGACGCAACTGCTGGCAACTACAACGTCGACGCTTCTTACAACGACGGTTCTTGCGAAGGTGAGGCTTCTACTGGTTTGACTGGCATTGCCAACGACACCCAGTGGAACATCTTCCCCAACCCTGTTTTCGAGAGCACGTTCAGCGTGAAGTTTGACCAAGACATCGTTTTGGGCGAAGAGAACATCGTGATGGAGATCACTGACCTCAGCGGCAAGATGGTGCTCGCACAAGAGTACACGCAAGGCGACGTGGTCGGTGGCAACCGCATTTTGGTAAAGCACAACCTCGCTGCAGGTACTTACAACCTCTCTGCAAAGCATGTGGACTTCTCTTCTGCACAGACTTTCGTGGTCACTCGCTGATAGAGAATCAATCGATTTGAAAAAGGGAAGCTTCGGCTTCCCTTTTTTGTTGCGCCACAAATCACAAGCTCACAAGTCTAAAGATATCTTTGGGACATGAAATCTCCTTTCAACCAAATTTTCGCGATGGGCTTGCTTGCCAGCGCATTCCTCTTGTGGACCGGGATGGCTGCAGCACAAACCGCTTCTGCAGAATCTTGGCGGCACACGGGTCCAATGTTGGGCCACACCAGCATGCGCACCATTCAAACATGGATACAGACGGATGCCCCGCGTGAGGTTTGGATCTCCTATGTCCCTCAAGCTGGAGGTACCGCAAAAGAGACGGAGAAGGTCACCACTGCGACGGCCACTTCTTTGGCAGCCCACCACACTTTGACGGACCTCGCCCCCGGAACCACATACGAGTTGACCTATTGGATTGATGGAGTGGCTTTGGAAACCCCAATCAAGGCAACAACCCAAGTGCTTTGGGACTACAGAATGGACCCTCCACCGTTCAAGATGGTGACGGGATCTTGTGCCTACATCAACGAAGAGGCATACGACCGGCCCGGGAGACCATACGGTGGTGGATACGAGATTTTCGAAGCGATGGCAGAGGAAGATCCAGACATGATGCTTTGGCTTGGCGACAATATTTATCTACGGGAAGTGGACTTTCAGTCTTACGCGGGGTTCCAGCACAGGTACACGCATGCACGAGAAACCACAGAAATGGCCAATCTCTTGAAGGCCTGTCCCAACTATGCGATTTGGGACGACCATGATTTTGGCCCCAACGACAGCGACGGAAGTTGGGTGCACGCCGATTGGTCCCGCAAAGCCTTTCAAGAATTTTGGAGCAACCCAAGCTATGGCTTGCCCAATGCACCACGATGTGTGTCTACGGCATTCCGGTTTGTGGACATGGAGTTCTTTTTGTTGGACAACCGAACCTACAGGGTGAGCCACCACAATGTCACGCAGCCTGCCCAGGTGCTTGGCGAAGACCAAATCAATTGGTTGATCCAAGCCCTCCAAAAATCACGTGCGCCATTCAAATTTGTGGCAATTGGTGGCCAAGTATTGAGCGACGCTGCGGTGTACGAGAATGTGGCCCAATTTCCTTCTGAACGCCAACAGATTTTGGAACGCATTGAAAAGGAAGACATCCGCGGTGTGGTCTTTTTGTCAGGGGACCGCCACACCACAGAATTGTCGGAGATGACGCTGGGCAATGGACGGAAGGTGTACGACTTGACCGTGAGTCCCATGACAAGCGGCACGGGCCATGCGCGAGATGAGGCCAATTCCTTTCGTGTGGAGGGAACCTATGTGGAACAAAGAAATTATGCGGTGCTCTCCTTTGAAGGCCCTCGCAAAAACCGTTCTTGCACCGTTGAAATCAAGTCAACATCCGGGGAGACCCTCTGGGCCCAACCTTTGGACTGATGGGATTGCACAGCCGTACGGATTATCAAAAAGGAGAGCTTCATCTCGAAGATGTCGCCAAGGACCCGTGGTCGCTGTTTGAATCATGGGTCGAGGAGGCTGTGGCCTCGGGCATTTCAGACCCGACGGCATTCACTCTGTCCACGGTGGACGAGGAAGGTTGCCCCCATGGTCGGATTGTGTTGTTGAGGGACACTAGGAACGAAGAGTTGGTGTTCTACACCAATTACAGGAGTGAGAAAGGCGAGGACCTCGAGCGTCTTGGAAAGGCAGGAGCAACATTCTTTTGGCCGCATGCAGAGCGACAAGTTCGTGTGCGGGGAAAGGTCAGCAAGGTCAGTGCAGAGGAGTCGGACGTGTACTTCGCTTCTCGTCCTCGTGCGAGTCAATTGGGGGCTTGGTCGTCCGCGCAAAGTTCAGACATTGGGTCGCGCGAGCATTTGGACCAGCAATTTGAGACGGCGAAAAACAGATTTGACGGATTGGATGTGCCCCGTCCACCCCATTGGGGTGGTTTTTCATTGCGCCCAGATGCGATAGAAATTTGGCAAGGGAGACCGTCACGAATGCACGATCGCTTCCGTTGTCAGCGCTCTTCCGAAGGATGGAAGGTGGTCCGTCTCCAGCCTTGACAACGCAATGGGCTCAATCCACTCTGAGCACCAGACCCTTCAGGTAAGAACCCTCTGGATGGAAAACGTTCACAGGGTGGTCAGGCGGTTGGTGCAACCGATGCAAGATGCGAACGTTCCGTCCCGCCTGAATGGCAGCGGCCACCAGCGTATTCGTGAACAAGGCGTCGTCGACGGCTTGGCTGCAGGAGAAGGTGAACAGAAGACTGCCTGGCTTCATGCTCTGCAGGGCACGCAGATTGATGCGCTTGTATCCCTGAACAGCGGCATGCCTTGCAGAGGCCCGCTTGGCAAAGGCAGGCGGATCCAGCACCACGATGTCGTAGTGGCTGAGTTCGTCTGACTTGAGGTATTCCAAGGCATCCGATTGGATGCATTGATGTTTCTTTGGGTCCAACCCATTCAATGCGACGTTTTGCTCGCAAACTTCCAAGGCCCGTGCAGAGCTGTCGAGGCTGTGGACCTCGGTTGCCCCCGCCACCAGCGCACTGATGCTGAATCCCCCTGTGTAGCTGAACACGTTCAGGATTTTTTTGTCCTTGGCATGTGCCGCAAGCAGCGCGCGGTTTTCCCTCTGGTCAAGAAAGAATCCCGTCTTTTGTCCATGCTCCCAATCGATGAGGTACTTGCAGCCATATTCTGTGGCCGCATGCCCGTGAGGGGCTTTCCCCCATGCCCACCCGTCTACTGACTGGTCTCCTCCATTTTTTGCCATGGCCTTGGCGCTCTTGTCGTAAATGCCCAACAAGGCAGGGCCCAATGCCTCCCTAAATGCAGCTGTCAAAATCGGAAGTGCCCGGTGCATGCCTGGTGTGTGGCATTGGACCACCAAAACACCCTCGTAAAAGTCAGCGATGAGTCCAGGAAGTCCATCGCCTTCAGCATGGACCAATCGGCAGGCATTCTGATTGGGCGTGCCAAACAAATCGAGGTCTTTCCGCACCCTCACTGCCGCTGCAATGGTGGCGTGCCACCATGCGTCATCAGGGAGATGCTCATTGAAGGTCAACATCCGAACGGCAATGCTGGCATTGGGCGCGAAATGTCCCCAGCCCAAAACAGCTCCTTTGTGTGCACGTACCCGTACCCAATCCCCCGCCTTGGGTTGCCCGTCGATGTGCTTGATTCCGCCGCTGAACACCCAGGGGTGCTTGCGTCGGATGCTGACATCACGCTTTGCTTTCAAGGTGACTGTAGGGTGGAGGGAGGTGCCTTCTTGCATGCGGCAAAGCTATGCCCTACCAACTTGCCTGAAGAGAATGGTTCACCGTTTCAGCCGAACCTCGGTGGAACCAGCCTCCACGATTCCCGCTTTGTACCATTGGGTGAGCACCAATCTCGCTGCTGAGCGATGTCCAGGTTCTAGGGCGCGAAGGAGAGCTTGAGGCGGTTTGGGTCCAGACTCCAACAACTGAAGAAGTTGGTTGCGGATCGCTCTTCTGTCCACTGTGCAAAGGTCACAGTGACCACAGCGGTCTTCCGTGGCGGCCTCTTCGCCAAAGTGGCTTTCCAACACCTTCGCACGGCACTGCGAAGCATCAGCGTCGACATAGGCTTCCATGACATCCACATGATGCAAGAGGAGTGTGAGCCTTTCACGGTTCACCACCACATCTCTGGTGGCCCGTCTTGGTTGCACCCAATGGACGAGGCATTGAGACGCTTGCGGTTGCCATTGGAGAAGCCCCATGGCATCGAGTTCCCGGAGGCCCTGCAAAACCTTTCCCGTGTCCCATTTGGCCTGTTGATCCATCGCTTGGGCTGTCAATTCATGTGCCAGTTCCTTCAGCCGGACGTGAATTGGCCGCAGGTGAGCCTGCCTTCTGGACCATTCCAGCAAGGAGTGTTGCAGTCCGGAGAGGGTTCCCGGGGATGCACTAAGCCAAAGAACAGTGCCCGTCTCCTCCTGCAGCTGTTGACGGTCTTGCAAACGCAAAAGGCCTGCATGCTCAAGCAGTTTCAAGGCGGGCCGCTGGCCCATGTCTTCCCAAACCGTTGGCTCTTGCGGCAGGTCACCAGGTGCAGCGTATGCCTTGTTGGCCAGGGCCTGGTAGACCGACTGGGCTTCCTGCTGGCTCGGGAATTGTCGGTTGGCCAAATCACGCAATCGGTCCATGTCTTTGGGGCCTGCATAGAGCACACATCGCGCTGGCGCGCCATCCCTTCCGGCCCGGCCCGCCTCTTGGATGTAGGACTCTGCATTGGGCGGGGGGCCAGCATGAAAGACCCAGCGCACATTGGGGGCGTCGATCCCCATGCCAAAGGCACTCGTGCAAGCAAGAACTTGGATCTTCCCATCCCGCCAAGCCTGTTGTCTCTTTTCTTTTTGTCTTGGAGAAAGGCCCGCATGGAAGGCAGCCCCTTCGATGGCGACAGAAGCGAACCTGGCTTCCCAGGCCTCCGCCTCGTGCCTTGTCCGGACATACAAAAGCCCTTGACCCTCTTGTTGGGTCAAGTCATGCAGCAATTGATGGTCGCGGTCGGCTTCGGTGCAGACTTGAAAGGCAAGATTGGGGCGACGCATGGGGCTCTGGTAGACAGTGACCTCGCCAGGCATTTGACGGCAAATGTCTTCGACGACTTGCGCCGTAGCGGTCGCCGTGTACGCTGCCCATGCGGCCTCTGGAAACATCTTTGCGAGGTCTTGGATGTTTTGGAATTCGGGTCTGAAATCGTGCCCCCATTGTGAGATGCAATGCGCTTCGTCCACCACGACCGTTTGCACATCCCAAAACTCCTTTCTGGCCAAGAACATGGGGTCTTGGATGCGTTCCGGGGACATGTACAAAAAGGAGACTTTGCCAAACCGCACGTTGTCGAGGATCCTGTCGCCTTGGTTGCCCACCCATGCTTCTGCACGGATGCCCATTCGACGCAACACATCGCATTGGTCCTTCATCAAAGCCACCAAGGGAGAGATGACCAAGCACGTCCCGCCTCGGGCGAGTGCAGGAAGTTGAAAGCACAGACTTTTGCCCCCACCTGTCGGGAGAATGGCCAATGTGGGCGTGCCGCCTCGAAGGGACATCACGGGCCCCATTTGCCATCCTCGAAGAGAAGGGAAACCCCAATGCTCCTCCAGCAAATGCTGCATGGAGGGGTCCAGCGGTGGGGAAGTTTCTTTCTCAGTCATGTGGTGGTCACGATGGTGTGTGCGATTTTTGTCACCCAAACCTCAGAACAAAAGTCATGCGGAACATCGTAGCAGGGAACTGGAAGAGCAACAAATTGATGGGCGAAGCCTTAAAATGGATGGAAGACATGTCGTCCTGGATGCCAAATCGCGGCCATGTCGAGGTAATGGTGGCCCCTCCAGCACCTTACTTGTCCCAAATGGCTTCAAAAGCGCCAGCAGGACTTTCAGTCATTGCACAAAATGTCAGTCCTGAAGGGCCGGGTGCCCACACAGGGGAACACACCGCTGAGATGCTCAAATCTTGCGGAGTTTCGGGTGCCATTGTGGGGCACAGTGAACGTCGGGCTCGATTTGGGGACACCGATCGGCTCGTGGCACAAAAGGTGCGCGCTCTTGTGTCCGAAAAACTCCAGGCTGTGTTTTGCTGCGGAGAAACCCTTGAACAAAGAGAAGCTGGCGAGGCCCAAACCGTGGTCCATGCCCAATTGAAGGCCGCCATCTTGGGGCTGGACGCCTCTGCGCTTCCCTTTGTCGTGGTGGCCTACGAGCCCATTTGGGCCATTGGCACAGGCAAAACAGCCTCTTCTGAAGAAGCACAGGCCATGCATGGGTCCATCCGTGGCTGGTTGGCGGAGACTTTTGGCGCTGACAAGGCCTCAGAAGTGGCCATCCTGTATGGAGGTTCATGCAAACCAGCGAATGCCCACGAACTGTTCAGTCAACCCGACATCAATGGTGGTTTGATTGGCGGAGCTTCTCTAGAACCATTGGATTTTCAAGGTGTCGTGGAGGGCCATCCAGACAGCGAGAAAGGATGACACCAAAGACGTTCCACAGCTGGGCTTTGACGTTTGAGCCCGTGCTTCCCGCCAAAGAGGTGGCTGTGGCCTATCTCAGCGAGTGTGGCTTTTCCATGTTCGAGCCCCATGACAAGGGAGTGGTGGCGCATGGTGCCACAGAAGAAGTGGACGTCGACCAGGCGGAGGCCTGTCTTGAAGAGATTCGGGCTTTTGCTGATTTGACATGTGTCAAGACGCTGGCCAAGCAGGAAAACTGGAATGCCCAATGGGAGTCATCTTATCCATTGGTGGAAGTTTTTTCGGCAGCTGGTGAAATGGCCTGTACGATAAGGGCGCCTTTCCATGACGCCCCGGCCAAAGGAATGGATGTGGTGGTTGCGCCCCAGATGAGTTTTGGAACGGGGCATCACGCCACCACGCATTTGATGACAGAGGCTGTACTCGAAGAAAGGTGCGAAGGTGCCAAGGTCCTGGACATGGGATGTGGGACGGGCGTGTTGGCACTTGTGGCTGCGATTCGAGGCGCGCATCAAGTTCATGGAATCGACATTGAGGCAGACGCTGTGCAAAACGCGAAGGACAATGTCCTGCTCAATCCCACCATCGCGCACCTCGGGGCCGATCGGCTCCATTTCGAGGCGGGCGATGGAAGGCTGCTCGACGAGATGTTGAGTGGCCACTGGGACGTGGTGCTTGCCAACATCCACAAGAATGTGCTCACAGGCGACATGCCGCGTTACGCCAAATTGATGACGCCGGGAGGGCGGTTGTACCTGAGTGGCTTCTTCGAAGGCGACGCACCCGCCATGAAACACGCAGTGGAGTCAAGTGGTCTTGTGGTCTTGAAGTTGATGGCAAGGGAGGGCTGGGCGTGCATGCATTGTGGGAAACCTTCGTAGCCAGGGTGCATGCACGGAAGAGGTAGATTTTACCTTCACACCATGCGGATGCTCACTAGGTTTTGGCTTGCCTGTTCACTGTGGTTGACCGTCGTTACGGTTTTTGGCCAAGACGTTCCTTCCCCTGAAGATTTGCCCTCTTTTTTGAAAGAAATGGAGCGCAAAGCAGCGGGGTTGGATGCCAAAGAAGCCAAGTGGGTTCGTCGTGATTTTTCTTACGCAATGAAAGCGGATGGTGTGGGCCAAGAACGTCAGCAACAAGCCATTGCGTTTGTGCGTGCGTTGGAGGCCAATCGCTGCACCTTTGGGGAGGCAGTTTTGGGTTACATGCACGGTGCCCGTGTGTTGCTTCAACGACAGGATTGGTCGACTTGGGACGCCTGGCATGCACAGCTTCAGTACTTTCTGGACCACCCCAAGGAGCGCAAAGCGGCCCAAAATTTGTTGTCCGCTTCCGAAGGATTGCACGCCCAAGGGTTGCTCTTTGCGTCAAATGCGAGCACATGGTACCTGCGCGATGGCGCCATTTTGCTGAGAACAGGGCCGGAGGGACGGCCAGAGATGCACTGTGCATCTGGGGTTTTGGTGTGTCTTTCGAAAGGGGACAGCATGCGGATTCGGGAAGTCGAAGGGGTCTTCAAGCCCATGGACAACCGCTTCTTTGGCACCTCGGCCAAGGTGGATTGGGAACGGACCAACAACGCAGGAGATTTGGAGGCGGAGCTGGGGAGTTTCGAAATCCGCATGAAAGGGAGCTCCTTCACCACGGATCAATCACGTTTGCGCAGCAAAATGTTTGACCTTCCCTTGGAGGGGGAGTTGAGCATGAAGGTTCAGAAGGAAGACAAGTTGTCCCGTCGCACCTACCCTCGATTTGAGTCCAGGACGGGGCGTGTCACCCTGGTGGATGTTTTCCCGGGCATTGATTACGATGGAGGACTCCAGGTTCGTGGCTCAAAACTCTCCGGGACCGGGTCAGATGGCCAATGGGCCCGCCTGGATTTTCGACATGCCGATTCGCTGTTCATCCGTTGCTGGTCGGACCAAGTTTTGTTCTCAGACCAATCGCTGGATGCCACGCATGCCAAACTCGCGCTTTACCTTGGGGAGGACAGCATTGTGCACCCCGACATCAAAATCAAGTATTTGCACGATGGGGCCTTGTTCCGCGCGACGAGACAAACTGACGGAGTTGGACAGCAGCCCTTTCTCGACTCGTACCACGCCGTTGAGATGGAGGTGGAAGCCATGGAATGGTCCTTGGGCAGCCCCAAGGTGGAATTTCGTCGGCTGACAAGCGACAGACCTGAGCCTGGAGCCTTCAGGAGTTTGGCTTGCTTCGAGCGTGACGTGTACGACGAGATGATGGGCATTGACCCCATTCATCCTTTGGCTGAATTGGCCCGTTACATGGCCCAGAGAGGAGTGGATTCGTTTTACTCAGAGGAGTATGCAGACTTTCTTGGATTGCAGGAGGAGCAAGCCCGCATGCTGCTGATTGGCTTGACCAACGCAGGCTATGTTGATTTGGACCTTGCCACGCGCTATTGTCAAGTGAAGTCTCGGGCGCAAAGGCACATCAAGTGTCGAAAGGGAGTGATCGACCACGATGTGCTGGCCTTTTACTCCCGCCCAACGGATGTGGTGAATGCGACCTTGAGCCTCAGCAACAAACGTCTTGCGCTGCACGGCATTGGGCGATTTGGGGTCAGCGACGCGCAAGACGTCAAAATCATTCCTCGCGGCGGAGAATTGGCGCTGGGGAAGAACAGGGATTTCGATTTTGATGGGATTGTGCAAGCGGGGAAGTTTGAACTGTCTGGGCAGGACTTTGCCTTCAACTACAACGAATTCAAACTTGAAGTGAAGCAAGCTGAATCCTTGCGCATTCAGGCCGAAGTTGACGGGAAGTTCGACCGCTATGGTGCGCCTTTGCTGCGTTGGGTGGAGAGCACCATTGAGGAGATCACAGGCACCTTGGCCATCGACCATCCCAACAACAAGTCGGGTTGGCGCAGCGACTTCCACACCCAGTACCCCATCTTGACGAGCCGAGAAGTAGCCCATGTGTACTACGATGCCCGCCGGATCAGAGGTGGGGCGTACCACCGGAACCGTTTCAACTACGCCGTCGATCCTTTTGTCATCGACAGCCTTGACAATTTCCAGAAAAAGGATTTGACTTTCACGGGGGAACTCTTGGCGGGAGGCATCGTTCCAGACATCTTGGAGCCGTTGCGCTTGATGGAGGATTACAGCCTAGGGTTCACCAAATCCACCCCGGCCGGAGGTTTTCCGCTCTACGGCGATGTGGCACAGGTGCAAGGAGATTTGACCCTGAACCTCGGAGGGTTGCATGGTCCTGGCAAGATCGATTTTCTCTCTTCTTACATCGAGGGGGACGACCATGTTTTGCTTCCTGACAGCACCTTTGGTCGCACCACCCTCTACACCAATACGGCTGTTGCAGGTCGCGTTCCTTCTGTGGATGCCAACGTTGTGGATTTTGGACTTCATCCTTCGTACCAACAACTGGATGTGCGCTCAACCCCTTTGGATTCGCTTCAGTTCTTTGGAGAGGATGTTCGCTTGGTGGGTGGCATGCATTTGCGAGGACAACGCATGACAGGCGAAGGGGTGTTTCACTTTGAGAGAGCGGAATTGTCCTCCCGAGATTTCCTCATGGAGGAACGGACCATCGATGCAGATGAAAGTGCATTTTTGCTTCAAGGCACGGACCTCAATGAAGTCGCCTTTGGCACCGACAATGTGTCCGCGCATGTGGACTTTGATGCCCGAAAGGGAGATTTTAAGGCACTTGACGGAGCCACGCTCATCGACTTGCCTGCCATTCGCTACCAATGTTTGATGGATGAATTTTCTTGGTTCATGGATGAGGAGCGATTGGACTTGAGGAACACCTTGATTGATCCAGAGGCCATGACCTTTCAAGAGCTGGCAGACAAGGGCCAGAGCAATTTCTATTCGCAACATGCGGATCAGGACGGTCTTCACTTTTTAAGTCCTGAGGCTTCCTACAAGGTGGATGACGCATTCGTGACATGCACAAGGGTGCAGTCGATTGCCGTGGCCGATGCAGAAATCAAGCCAGGAGATGGGGTTGTCGTGGTGCGTCGCGACGCCATCATGGATGAGTTGTACAATGCCGAAGTGTTTGCCAACGACGTCACCCGCTACCACCGGTTGTTTGATGCGAAGATTCAAATCAATGGGCGCTTGTCATACGAAGGTGCTGCAAGCAAGACCTACTTGGATGCCCAGGGCATTGAGTGGCCCATTCGGTTCAACGACCTGAGTGTGGACACGGCCCGACGGACCATAGGACATGGCATCATCCGAGGAGAGGAGGAATTTTTCTTGAGCCCACACTTTGCTTTCAAAGGGAGGGTTCATTTGGAGGCTGGTAGGGAAGATTTGGCCTTTGAAGGTGGGGCCCAAATGCAATTTGAATGCGAGGATTACGCGCAAGAATGGGTGGAATTTCAAGGGGTGATTGACCCCAAGGATGTGGCCTTGCCCATCGATTCGACCGTGACGGAGCTTGGGAAGTCTCATCTGGGAGTGGGTTGGACCTACAACGATGGTGGCATCTCTTCATTGTACCCCACCTTTTTCACGGCCAAACCCATTCGGTCCGACCGGTCGTTCTTTGTGCCGAGGGGCAAGTTGCGCTATGACAAGCGCAAAGACCGCTACGTGTTGTGCAGCGACGAAAAGCTCAGAAACAAGGACGTCCCGGGGAACCTTGCTGAATTGTCCAAGAACGGTTGCGAGTTGAACCAACAGGGACGAGGGTCCTTTCCCATCGTGGATCGACACTTGCTCGAACAAGAATTCATTGGGGACTTGTTTGTCAAGTCTGGACAGATGGGGATGCGGGGAGGCTTGGCCATGGACATGCCGATTCCAGATGTGCTGTTGAAGCATCTCCAAAGTCAAATCGACGCATCTGACAACGCTTCAGCATTGGACTGGAATGCCACCAACTATCCCTACATGCTGAATGAGTGGGTGGGAATGGATGCCACCGCAGAGCTGTTGGACGAGCTGGAAATCCACGATGGTTACAAAAAGACGGTCCCCAAAGCGGTGAGGCATTCCTTGGTCTTGCACGGCATGGAGTGGGTATTTGATCCTTTTCTGAAGGAATGGGTCAGCGAAGGCAATTTGGCCATCGCCACCATGGGAGAGCTCAGTGTGTTTCGTACGATGAGAGGCAAGGTGGTGGTCGACCGCGACGACCAAACGATCGAGATGTACATTCATTTGACGACCAAGCACTGGTATTATTTCAAATGGAACGCGAAGCAAGGATACTTTCGAATGCAATCGAGGGAGCCTGAAGTGGAGGGTGAAGCGTCCTTTGAATCCCTGTTTGCCGATTTGAAGGACGGTGAGAAAAAAGTGACGCAAGGCAAAGGGCAATTTGTGATGCAGTGGCTCAATCCCAACAGCCGCGACAGAGGCGATTTTGTCGATCAATTCCGGGAGTTTGATGAATGACGGCCACGCCGGTGCGAATGGCGGTACCTTGGGATCGATGGAGCGCCATGCGATGTACCCCCATTTGTTTGAACCCCTCGACTTTGGGTTCATGTCGTTGCCCAACAGGGTGTTGATGGGGAGCATGCACACAGGGTTGGAAGAGGAGAGAGGAGGCATGCAGCGCCTTGCTCGGTTTTATGCCGACCGCGCCGCCGGAGAGGCCGGTTTGATTGTGACGGGAGGCATTGCGCCCAACCGTCAAGGAGTGGTGGCATGGGGAGGTTCGCGGATGTCCACGTCCGCCCACGCCCGTTCTCACCGTGTCATGACGGATGCCGTGCACCAGGAAGGAGGTCGAATGGCCATGCAAATTTTGCATGCCGGTCGTTATGCGTACACGCCTTTCTGTGTGGCGCCTTCGGCATTGAAGGCCCCCATTGGCAGGTTCAAACCCCGTGCTCTGAGCGCCCGAGGGGTGGAGCGAACCATTCAGGATTTTGTACGCTCCGCAGTGCTAGCCCGGGAAGCGGGGTACGATGGGGTGGAAATCATGGGGTCAGAAGGCTACTTGATCAACCAATTTGTGGCCGCCGAAACCAACCATCGCAAGGATGCCTGGGGCGGTGACTTTCAACGGCGTTGCCGTTTTCCAGAGGAAATTTTGAAACGCATTCGGGCAGCTGTAGGTCCTGATTTTCTCTTGATGTACCGCTTGAGCATGCTGGATTTGGTGGCAGGAGGAAGCAACTGGCAGGAGGTGGAGGCTTTGGCCCAAACCGCTGTGGCTTCAGGCGCCAACATGCTCAACACAGGCATTGGCTGGCACGAAGCCCGAATCCCCACCATTGCCACCATGGTGCCCCGAGGTGGATTTCAATTTGTCACGGCCAGGCTCAAGGGTGCCGTGGATGTACCGCTGGTCACGACCAATCGCTTCAACGACCCCAAGGATTGTGAGGAAGCCCTTGCCTCTGGTGCCGCAGACATGATCAGCATGGCGAGACCTTTCTTGGCCGATCCGTTCCTCGTCCGCAAGGCGCGGCTTGCTCGTGCCGAAGACATCAACACGTGCATCGGTTGCAATCAAGCCTGTCTGGACCATGTCTTCGAACAAAAGGTCGCCTCTTGCCTCGTCAACCCCCGTGCCTGTCATGAAGACCAATTTCCGGCGCTGCATCGCCCCGAGTCCCAAGAGCAGGGAGCGTCCCGCACTGGTCGATCCACCACCGAGCTGATTGGCAAGAAAGTAGCCGTCATTGGCGGAGGGCCAGCTGGAATGAGCGCGGCTTTGGAAAGGGCCAGGTTGGGTGCGCAAGTGGTGCTGTTTGAAGCCCAAACCAAACTTGGGGGGCAATTCCTTCTGGCCCAACGGATCCCAGGGAAGGAAGAGTTTGAAGAAACCATTCGGTATTTCTCCCAGCAGCTTGAACATGCGGGAGTGGAATTGCGCTTGGGGCAAAGAGCGACCTCTGTGGATGTGGCGACATTCGATGAGGTGGTTTTGGCCACGGGGGTAAAGCCAAGGCCTTTGAACCTGCCTGGTGCAGAACGTCCGGAAGTCGTGAGCTATGTCCAAGTCCTGTCCGGTCAGGTGGAAGTGGGGGAGCGCGTGGCGATTGTCGGCGCAGGAGGCATTGGGTTCGATGTGTCAGATTTCCTGACCCATGACGCCGATGGGGATGGGTTCATGGCATCTTGGGGCGTGGACACGTCGTTGACGCAGCGAGGTGGGTTGACTCCCGCCACGAGAACGCCGAGCCAACGAAGTTTGACCATGTACCAGCGCAGCGAGAAAAAAATGGGCGGAGGTCTGGGCAAGACCACGGGGTGGATCCACCGATTGACCCTCAAACAGAGGGGCGTTCGTCAAGTCACAGGTGTGGAGTATCTGAGGATTGACGACGACGGATTTCATGTGCGCCTGCCAGACGGAAAAGTCCATACCCAAGCCGTGGACCATGTCGTGGTCTGCGCAGGCCAGCAGAGTTTTGTGCCCCAAGGGCTGAGTCATCCGAACATGAAAGTCATAGGCGGGGCGAGAGATGCCCGCGGATTGGACGCCAAACGGGCCATCATGGAAGGCATGGTTCAAGCAGGCACACCTGCCTGACCGAGCGCCCGAACCTGTTCTTCAGCGCGCTTTGTGGTTTCTTCGACACTGTCCCCTGAAGGCAATGGCGCACCTATGCGCACACGGATGTTGGATGTGACTGGACGCAGCGTCCAACCATTGGCTGGAAGAATGGCGTGGGTGCCTTCGATGTGCATGGGGACGATGGGTGCGCCCGCTGCCGCGGCCAAGTGAAACGCTCCTTTTTTGAACGGCATCAGGCGTCCATCTTTGGACCGGGTTCCCTCGGGGAAGACAAGTACACTGCGGCCTTTTGCCAAGGTCTTTGTCAAATGGGCAATGGCCTTTTCTGAGGATGCGCGGTTGCCACGCTCGACAAATACCGTTCCTGCTTTCTCATTGATCCTTCCCAAAAGTGGGACCTTGCGGATGCTGGCCTTGCTCAAAAAGACGATGGGCGTGGGGATGGCAGCAAAGGCGGCATTGATGTCCAACAGGCTTGTGTGGTTGCCCACAAGAACCAAACCTTGATGAGAGGCGGCCAACTGCGCTGTCTCAGGGTGCACTTCCACAGACCACTTCGCGCCAACCACCCAGTGAAGCATGGGCTTGCTCCACATTCTCCTTCCCACATTCCACATGACCCAGTCTCCATCAGCCAAACGAAGGGCCATGGCACACAATCCAAACGCACTGCAAAAGGCAGTGTGGGCAACGGCCACCAGCGTTCTCAGAGGCGCGAGCACCCAACGCGCGTCTTTCACTTGGTCCAACGGTGTGGTGGCAACTCTTTCCATTGACCCGGTGTCAAATCGCCCAGAGTCCATGGCCCCATGGCCACCCGGATGAGTCGGAGCGTGGGAAGACCCACCGCAGCAGTCATCTTCCTGACCTGTCGGTTTTTTCCCTCGGTCAAGGTGATTTCAAGCCAGGCGTCGGGGACCGATTTGCGCTCGCGGATGGGAGGGTTGCGAGGCGGCCAATCGGGTTCAATCAATTGGGCCTCGGAGCCACGTGTCACAAAGTTCTTGCCCTTGATGCGAAGGGTCATGGGGCGTCGAAGTTCCTCAAGCTGAGCCTCTGTTGGATTGCCTTCCACTTGAACGTGGTACGTTCTTTTGTGCGCTTCATCTGGGTCGAGAAGTTGCGTCTTCAGCCTGTTGTTGTTGGTGAAGAGAAGCAATCCTTCGCTGTCGGCATCCAGCCTGCCAATGGAATACACATCTTTGGCCCAAGGCAACTCCATGGAGGACAATCCCTTCTTGTGGCCTTCATCAGTGAATTGACTCAGCAAGCCAAAAGGCTTGTAGAGCATGTAGGATTCGTAAAGCGTCATGGGGTCCAAAGGTCGTCATCAGTCGACCCAATCCGCCACAAAAAGATTGGTGTTTCGGGTGCGTCCATTGTTTCGGTTGGAACTGAACGCCAATTGGCGGCCATCCGGAGAAAACATGGGGAAGCTGTCAAACGCCTCGTCAAAGGTGATCTGGGTCAAGTTGTTGCCGTCCACGTCAATCATGTAAATGTTGAAGGGGAAACGTCCTGTGGCATGGTTGGAGGAGAACAAGATGCGCTTGCCATCGGGGTGGAAGAAAGGCGCCCAGTTGGCCCCTCCGAGGTCAGTGACCTGGCGCATTTCGCTTCCATCGGTTCTGGCCACAAACAACTCCATGGCTGTGGGCTCGACAAGGCCCTCGGCCAAGAGCCCTTTGTAGTTCTCAATGTCCTCAGGAGTGGAGGGGCGGGAAGCCCTCCAAACGAGCCATTCGCCATCAGGGGAGAAAAAGGCCCCTCCATCGTAGCCCAAAGCATCGGTGACCCGATGGACCTCAGACCCATCCAAGTTGCATGTGTAGAGGTCCAAGTCCCCGTCTCTGGTGCTCGTGAACACCATCTTGTCCCCACGAGGGCTGACAGTGGCTTCGGCGTCGTAGGCGTCGCTTGCTGCAATGGCGTTCATTTCTCCAGTGGACAGGTTTTGGATGTACATGTCGTAGGTGTTGTAAATGGGCCAAACGTACCGTCCCTCTGGACCGCGCTCGGGCACGGCTGGACACGCTGTGTCGGCAGCATGGGTGGAGGCGAACACCACCGTTGTGTCTCCAGGGAGGAAATAGGGGCACGTGGTCCTTCCCAGTCCATTGCTCACCTGGTACGGCCCCCGGTGGCCGTCGGCACTTCCCTGAGGGTCCAGGGGCATGATCCAAATGCGGTCGCAAGCGATTCCCGCAGCAGGTTGGGTGGTTTGATAGACAAGCTGGTCTCCTCCAAATGCCCAATAGGCTTCAGCATTGTCGCCTCCGTAGGTGAGCTGACGCAAGTTGGCCAAATGCGTTTCCCCTTCGTACTTCAGGGAGTCGGAGTCTGAGTTTGTGGCATCCTCAAGGGGAATAACGTTGGGGTCACCGCCTTGGCATTGGGTCAAAAGGACGGCAGAAGCCAAGAGGGCGACAAAGGGAGCGCAACAGGTCATTTTCATGCCACGAAAGTAAAGGAGGTCATGTGGGTGGATGTCGTATTTTTGTCAAACGGTTGACTCCGCCGCCTCACTTGTGGGGAGGAAAGTCCGGACAACATAGGGAACCACACTTTCCGAAAGGGAAGGCGCATTCAACGGAATGTGACAGAACAGTGCCACAGAGATTCAAACCGCCGATGGCCTTCGGGCACAGGCAAGGCTGAAAAGGTGGGGTAAGAGCCCACCAGCGCATTGGGTGACCATGCGGCTTGGGTAAACCTTGTGGGTTGCAAGACCATGTAAACTGACGTTTGAGGGCTTCCCGCCTGAGTCAGAGGGTAGGTCGCATCAGATCAATGGCGGAGCCCTTCGGGGAACAGAATCCGGCTTACACCGTGCTTTTTGAGGGAGAATGCGGAAACGCGTTCTCCCTCTCCCGTTTCAATGGATTTCTCGATGGATCAGCCCAAGAAGGGGTATCGGTAATCGGTAGGGGACACCAGGGTCTCTTTGATGGTGCGAGGGCTCACCCATCGCAGCAAATTCAAGAACGAACCAGCTTTGTCGTTGGTCCCTGAACCGCGTGCGCCACCAAATGGCTGTTGGCCCACAACGGCGCCAGTGGGCTTGTCGTTGAGATAGAAATTCCCTGCTGCATTCTCAAGCTTTTTGGACGCCAAATCCAAAGCGTATCGATCGTTTGAAAAGATGGCGCCTGTCAGGGCGTATTCCGAGGTGCTGTCGACCAAATCCAGAAGGTCTTCGAAGGACGATTCATCTCGGTCGTTGTAGACGTAAACGGTCAACACAGGGCCAAAAATTTCCTCCACCATGGATTTGAAATGCGGGTTGCTCGTTTCAATCACCGTGGCCTCCACGAAATACCCAACGCTGTCGTCGCAACCACCTCCTGCGACGATTTGCGCATCCTGTGCTTGACTGGCGTGTTCGATGTATCCCTTGATCTTGTCGAATGACCTCCGGTCTATGACTGCGTTGATGAAGTTGCCAAAGTCCGCTGGAGAACCCATCTGAAGGGTCGCCATTTCGCGCACCATTTCTTCCTTGATGGCTGGCCAAAGGGACTTGGGCATGTAGGCGCGTGAAGCTGCACTGCACTTTTGGCCTTGGTACTCGAACGCACCTCGGATCAAGCCTGTGGCCACGGCCTTGACGTCGGCACTCTTGTGGGCAACGACAAAGTCTTTTCCTCCTGTTTCCCCGACAATCCGAGGGTAGCTTCGGTAGTGCTCAAGGTTCTCTCCGATGGTCTTCCAAAGATGTCGGAATACGCCGGTCGACCCTGTGAAGTGCAGACCTGCCAGGTCGCGGTTCTTGAAGACCACCTCTCCAGCCACGGGTCCTTCACAGGTCACCATGTTGATGACGCCGTCAGGGAGGCCAGCAGCTTGAAAAATGTCCATGATGACTTGGGCGCTGTAGACCTGTGTGTCAGATGGCTTCCAAACCACGACATTCCCCATCAGTGCCGCCACGGCTGGAAGGTTGCCGGCAATGGCGGTGAAGTTGAAGGGAGTGATGGCAAACACAAATCCCTCGAGGGCCCTGTATTCAAGTCGGTTCCAAAGCCCGTCAGAGCTTTCAGGTTGCTGTGCATGGATTTCCTGCGCATAGTAGGCATTGAAGCGAAGGAAATCTGCAAATTCACACGACGCATCGATTTCAGCCTGGAAGCAGTTCTTTCCTTGCGAAAGCATGGTGGCGGCGTTGATTTTGGCCCTGTACGGTCCTGCCACAAGATCGGCTGCCTTCAGGAAAATGGCCGCCCGATGCTCCCAACCCAAGGAAGACCAAGCTGGTCGTGCTTCAAGTGCAGCATCGATGGCTTGTTGGACATGTTCCTTGGTGCCATAGCTGAAGTGGCCCAGCACTTTCCCATGTTCATGGGGAGGGCTCATCGTCTGCTTGTTCGACGTTGTGATGCGTTGGGATCCGATGTACATGGGGACCTCGATTGGATCTTGGTCGTACATGGCTTTGTAAGTGGCCTGAAGCGCCTCGCGTTCAGAAGAACCAGGAGCATAGCTCAGGACCGGTTCATTGATGGGATAGGGTACGTTGAAAGTTCCGTGGGCCATTGTGAATGATTTGAAGTCCAAAACTACGGCCTTTGCGCCTGCCCGTCTTTCCTTCGCTTTGAAGAAATCACGTATGAAACACCTTTCTTTTGCCTGGCCAATGGGCGCATGGATGCTGTCCTGTTTGTTGTGCTCAGGAATGGCCTCTGGGCAGGCGACGCTGACCCAAGAGGAATTGCGAGAGAAAGCCTTGTCGGCATTCCACCAAAAGGACTGGGCAGTGGCCCACCAGCAGTTGTCTGAGCTGCTGAGTGTGAATGGAACCGATGCAGAATTGCAGATGCGCTACGCAGTGACCCTTTTGCACGATGGTCAAATGCGTCCGGAGGGGATCCAGCGCCTCGCGTCTTTGTGGGAAGAATTGGAGGGAAGTCCATCTCCAGAATTGGCGTTCTGGTGGGGCAGGGCCTGGATGCTCCAAGGCGAAGGCCTGGAGGCCCAAAGTTGGCTGAAGGTTGCCTTGGCCAGTGCGCCCAAAAAGGCCATCTGGAAGCAGGAGGCACAGGTTGCACTTGCCCAATCAGAACGACTGCCTGAAGGCTTCGAATGGCGGCAAGACTTGGTCAAGCTCGATGATTTCGAGTTGCCTCAGGCATCCTTCCACCGATACATCTCATGGGGCCGTGAAGGGACACGGTTGATGGCCACCCCAGAGGAGTTGCAATCCAAACAGGATTCAAAATTGGGGCTTTATGCGCCCATCGCCTTTTCAAGATCGGATGGCGTGCTCTATCACCATGGCATCGACGGCAAAGGAACGAGTGGTTTGGATGTCTTTTCAGCAGACGTGGCAGAAGAAGGAGGGTTCCTCAACCACCAGCGTTTGCCTGCCCCTGTGAATTCAGAGTTTGATGAGAAAAATCCGGTCTGGAACGCCAACACCAGGACCTTGTTTTTTTCTTCGAATCGCCCTGGCACCATGGGTGGATTTGACTTGTTCCAGACCCAATGGGACGGTGCAAATTGGACCGATCCGGAGCCTCTTGGTCCGCTCTTCAATTCCGTGCACGATGACCTTGCCATTTATCCAGGTTCGGAGACTTATTCAGGCTGGCTTGTGACCAACAGAGGAGGCGTCTTTGGCGCTCCCGAGGTGTGGGAGTTTGAATTGGATGGCGCTCCTCAACGTCCGGTGGTGCTGACCACCCAGTGGGAAGTGGACGGGGAGGTGGTTCCGGGTACATTGGTGGTGTACGACGCCGCGACGGCCCAGCCACTGGCCTCGATCGACGTCACGCAGGAGAAAGGCCAATGGGATTTGGCCCTTGCTTCAGGGCAGACCATTCGCTACCAATTCACAGGCAAAGATGGCCTGCAGGTTGAAGGCACCTACGCCTTGCCCCAAACCGAAGAGGCAGGTGTTGTGCGCCAGCGCATGACCATGACCCATTCCAACGAAGCCACTACATTGAAGGCTTCTCCTCTGGCCCAAAAGGTGGAAGCGCAATCCGGATTGCAGTGGGGATGGAACTTGGCCACAGCGCAACCCGCCCACCCCGAGTGGAGGTTGTGGGAACCGGACGACGAGCCTGTGCTTTTGGCTGCTGAACTCCCTGCGAAGGAGAGGCGCTTGGTGAAGTTTCAGTCGTATCCGTGGTGGACTGAAACCCAAAACGAGGAACGTGCCATTGCCGCATCCTTGTTGAGTGCCTACACGCCAAATTGGGCCATAGATCCTGTGCCGCCCAAGGATTTTGGCTCGCCTTCCGCGTGGCGAATGGCCAGACAGAAACAGGCCCAAAATGTCGAAGACGCAGCAGTGGAAGCCCTGCTGTCTCTTGCAGCGGCTGAGGTGCTAGGACAGGAGGCGGCTTGGGAGGAAGCTTTGAGTGTCGCCATTGACCGGGCTGCCAATGCCTGGCCCACAGGCACCTTGGATTTGGAGGCCGTGGGCCGGAAAGCACAAAGACTCTGGGCAGCCAAAGGTGATTTGCACGACCTGGGTTTGTTGCCAGAGGTCAAAGACAAAAAGGGTTTGTTGGGCGATGGAGGTTGGGTTGAGGTGCCCTGGAAGTCGGGCCAAGTTGCGGCTCTTGGCCAACTTCATCAATCGCTGTCTTCAGATGCTTCGGGGACGGATTTGGTCTGGGCCATTTCGCGACAGCAAGCAGGGGATGTGGATTTTTGGGCGCCTTGGGCACAGACTGAAGCATGGGACTTGGGGAAAGCAGAATTGGAATTGCAGGCCTTGGCGGAATTGACGTTTTCCGCTGCGGCGGATGCCTCCCCTCAAGGCAATGCCTTGAGGGGGACGAATGCGCTCGAGGTCGAAGGCCTTGAAGCTCAATTGACACAATTCCTGTCTTCATGCCGCGACCGCTTGACGGTTTTGGACGCGATGGAGTGGCCAGAGCCCCTGGATGCTGAGGTGCAAGCCAGAACCTTGGGCATGTGGCGTGCCTTGACCATCACCTGCTCATCTGTCCTGGAGGAGCACAGAGGCAAGGTCCTTGCGTCGTCGAATGGTG
This sequence comes from uncultured Flavobacteriales bacterium, assembly GCA_938085425.1. Lineage (GTDB taxonomy): Bacteria > Bacteroidota > Bacteroidia > Flavobacteriales_D > Sanyastnellaceae > UBA11663. The sequence goes on along the minus strand of CALKGQ010000002.1, from coordinate 55,429 downwards.
GGGCATCAGAGACTTCCGAGGCCGTTGGGATGGGCACGAACGTCGATGGGGCAGGTGCTGAAGGAGGCAGGGTGGACCGCGTTGAGGACATGGGACAAATGGTCCAAGACAGCTGGGAAGAGCTTTGGGAACGTCAAACTGAGTCAGTGAATCCCTCGCTTCCATGGGAATCGGCCTGGTTGGCTTGGCTCGAGCACCACACGGGCCAAACCAGCGATTTGTCAGAATTGGCGCAACGTGCACAAGTCGACCCGCGGGTGTCCTCGGATTTGTCGCGCACAGGGCTGTTGGGTGTAGATGGCTCTGACGAGTCGCCAACAATGTTCCCCGATTGGTTGACGGAAGCCCAGGAGGCTTTGGAATTGGAATGGCAGGGTGCCCAAACACCAAGTTTGAAGTCGGTGGAGCTCTTGAGGGCCTCTTGGTTGCTTTCGCATTGGGGCACGGACCCCGACAACGGACAAAAGTCGCCGGAGGAGGCGGTGGCCTTGCAGGAGGAGTGGCCCCCCTCGATCATGCCCATTTTGGACCGCGCCCGTGTTGAATGGGCGCAGACATTGACCAGAGAAGCGCAGGCCCAAGAGTTGGACCCGACTTCATCGGCTGACCCTGCGCCAGAGCCACCGTTTCAGGAGAATGACGTTTTGGCCAACGCAGCAGTGCGGGACAGCATTTGGTCGGGAACTGGAAACAAGCCAGAAAGTCCGCAGGCGCAAGCAGGAGATATGGGCTTGCAGCTGGGATGGTTCCGAAGCGCGCCAGATGTTCAGCAACTGCCTCTGGGAACGTTTTTGCACTCGGAAATTGGCAAATCAGGTTTGAAACGCTGGGTGCTGGTATTTCCTCAGCAGCAAACCAAGAGGGAAGGGGCCCTCGAGGAACTCTTGAGATGGACGGTTGCCCAAGGCATTCAAGACGCCTACCAAGTTGAAAGAGGGGACCAAGGATGGACCCGCAACAGAACAGCGGCTTCTTCAACACAAGGACAGCCGGCTGGGAGGGACCCAGACGCAGCAGGCGAGGCTGACCCCAAAGCTGTTTCCGACCCTGCGATGTCCCAGGAAGATCCCACGTCGAGAGATGTTGCGCCAAAGTGGCTTTTTGGCGCACCAGTTGAATTGGGGAATCTAGTGGGGACATGGTATGCCGTCCAAGTAGGTGCTTTCCGTGGTTTGCCCAAGGCAGACTGGATCGACATGGCCGGGGAGCAGCTGGTCTTCGAAAAGTTCGAAGATGGCCTTGCGAGGTGGTACGCTGGGGTTCGCGCCTCGCGAGAGAAAGCTTCTGGTCGTCTTGCTGAGCTGAAGCAACTCGCACCGTTTCAAGATGCGTTTTTGGTCCAATTGAGTGGTGGGGAAAGGTTGGTGTTGGGCCCCGATGAATCTGTTGTGCAGAAGGAAGCCGATCCAAACGCCACTCGGAACGCCCCCGCCCAACCATCGGAGACAGAGCAAGAAGAAATGGCCAACCCGCAGGCTGTCACGTTGCCAGAGATGGTCCGAACAGAGACGGCGGCCTCCCCACAAGAGTCTCCCGTGAAAAGGAAGAAGACCACGCCTTCGACATGGCACATTGACATTGCAAGGTATTTTGGAAGGGTTCCCTCGGGAGAGGTGGCTGTTTTGCTGCTCCGGTCGAGAGACTGGGGCGTTCGATCGGTGGAAGTGATGGGTCAAACCACTTATTTCTCGCGCTCTTTTGTGGACCTGGCGGAGGCCAAAGCCATTCTGGAAGAGGCCTTCAAGGAAGGGTTTGTGGACGCTGTCTTGGTGGAGGACCCTTGACCTGGTCTAACTTCGTGGCATGAGGAATCGATGTATTTTGCTCTTGGGATTGTGTTTTGGCATGGCGATTTGGTCAGAAACATTGTCCGGACAAACCCCACTGCTGAATGAATTGATGGCCTCCAATGATCTTGCACATTTTGACGATTTTTTCGAGTCAGACGATTGGGTGGAGATTTACAATCCTGGGGGGCTGTTGGACTTGGCGGGATACCATCTCTCCGATGACCCTGACGTCCTTGACAAGTACACGATTCCAGACTCTGACCCGGGAAGTACGTTCATGACACCCAACGACCATTTGGTGGTCTGGTTGGACAAGGACAGTGTCCAAGGGGTGCTTCATGCCAATTTCAAACTCAGTGCCGACAACGAGGGCATTTGGTTGACTGCTCCTGATGGGGTCACTGTATTGGATTCCATGGTGTACCCACCTCAGCAGACCGACATCAGCTATGGACGGATGTGCGATGGTTGCGAAGGGTGGATGTATTTTGACGTCCCGACCCCTGAAGAGGAAAACCTTGACGAGGCCTTGCCCACGGCCACCTTGTACATCAATGAGGTGTTGCTTGACAACGGAGTGGTCCTTGTGGATGAGTTCACTGAAACCGATCCTTGGTTGGAGATTTACAACCCCAATCCTTTCCAAGTCCATTTGGGAGGGTACTCGCTCCAGACAAGCACGGGCAGCTCTTATATCATCCCCCCTGATCTCCCTGTGGAAACCACGGTGGAATCCGAGGGGTATTTGTTGCTTTGGCTCGATGGCCAGCCGGAGCAAGGAGGTCACCACATGGGTTGGTTGGCCGAGGATGTGGACCAAACCATCGTTCTCAAGGGTGTGGATGGTGTCGAAGCGGACTCTTATGACGTGCAAACGAGCTTTTCCAACATCAGTTGGGGCCGGGCCACAGATGGCGCCCCCAATTCCATCTTTTTTGACGTGCCAACGCCTCGCGTGACCAACTCTTTGTTCGTGGTCCCACCTGCAGATTTGGTGATCAATGAATTCCTTGCCTACAACCTCACTGGATTGTCAGATCCTCAGAATGAGATGGAGGATTGGGTGGAGGTTCACAACCTTTCCGATGTTTCCGTGGACCTGTCAGGATACTACGTGTCTGACCGGCTGAACAACCCCACCAAGTGGAAGGTGCCCTCAGATGCTGGGGACAGCACTGTGGTTCCTGCGGGGGGGTATGTCCTTCTTTATGCAGACGAAGATGGTGACGACGGCTGGAACCACATGAACTTCAAGCTCAACAACAATGGAGAGGTTTTGGTCCTAAGATCCCCAGATGGATTTTCCTTGGCGGACAGCGTTCACTTTGGTGCAAGCCAGGCCGATCAATCTTTTGCGCGCCTTCCCAACGGAACAGGGCCGTTTGAGCCCACCACCGAGTTGACACCAGGCGCGTGCAACGATTGCAGCGATGATGTCGAAGATGGCATCTCATGGGATGTGTCACCTTGGATTGTGGGTCCCAACCCGGCCCGGCAGGGCCAAACCATCACCGTGCAAAAAGATTGCACTGTTTATGCGGCATCCGGCGAAATCCTAGGGAACTGGAAACAAGGAAGTCATGGCGTGAAGGAAGAGTGGTCTGGATTGGTCTTGTTCGTCAACCATGAAGGAGAGGTGAAACGGTGGGTGGTGAACCTCGACTTTTGACGGACGGCTTGCCGTTGTGATGGCTTGGATGCCGAACATTCATTCCTTACTTTTGCGCTCCATTTTACTTTGACAGGGCAAAGCAAGTACCACTCCGCGTCGCTCCCTGTGGCGAAGCACAACACCCCGGTGACGAATGAACGACGCCACCCCAACGCCTGAAGACGCCAACTTGGAAAACCAAGAGGCGAAGGCACCAGAGGCTGCAGACGCACCTCAATCCACAGAAGCGAACGAAGAAGCTCCAGCAGCGGAGGAAGCTCCAGCAGCGGAGGAAGCTCCAGCAGCAGAGGAAGCTCCAGCAGCGGAGGAAGCTCCAGCAGCGGAGGAAGCTCCAGCAGCGGAGGAAGCTCCAGCAGCGGAGGAAGCTCCAGCAGCGGAGGAAGCTCCAGAACCAACCCCAACGGAACCTCGTGAATTGGCGTTGCCAACAGGAGAGTTTGATTGGGATTCTTTTGAAAGCGAGCAAGACGAGTATTCCTCAGAAGAGCGTCAGCGCTTGGAGAGTTTGTACGAAGCGAGCTTGACCCTCATCACCGAGAAAGAGGTGGTGGAAGGCACCATCATTGCCATTGGCAAGAAGGAAGTTGTGGTCAACATCGGCTACAAGTCCGAAGGCGTCATTGGCGCATCTGAATTCCGCTACAACCCTGAGCTGAAAATTGGCGACAAGGTTCCAGTGTTCATCGAGAAGCAAGAGGATGCCAATGGTCAACTCGTGGTGAGCCACAAGACGGCCCGGATCTACGATGCTTGGGACAAGGTGAACAAAGCCAAAGAAGAGGACATGATCATCCAAGGTTCGGTCAAGTGCCGCACCAAAGGTGGACTCATTGTGGACGTGTTTGGTTTGGAGGCTTTCTTGCCTGGCTCCCAAGTGGACGTCAAGCCCATCCGTGACTTCGACGAGTACGTCGGCAAGCAGATGGAGTTCAAGGTGGTCAAAATCAACCAGGAGTACAAGAATGTCGTCGTGTCGCACAAGGCCTTGATTGAGGCTGAGCTTGAAGAGCAAAAGCGCTTGATCATTCAAGGCCTCGAAGTTGGACAGGTTTTGGAGGGCACGGTCAAGAACATCACGTCTTACGGTGTTTTCGTCGACCTCGGAGGTGTCGATGGATTGGTGCACATCACTGACATGAGCTACGGACGTGTCGGCCATCCTGAAGAGATGGTGGAAGTGGACGAGAAAATCAATGTTGTCATCCTGAACTTTGACGACGACAAGAAGCGCATCGCCCTCGGCATGAAGCAGCTGACCCCTCATCCATGGGATGCGTTGTCAGAGGACTTTGTGGAAGGAGCCAAGGTCAAAGGACGCGTGGTCGTCATGGCCGACTACGGTGCATTCGTTGAGATTGCTCCGGGTGTTGAAGGCTTGCTGCACGTCAGCGAAATTTCTTGGTCACAGCACTTGCGCAGTGCCCAGGACTTCCTCAACGTCAACGATGAAATTGAATGCGTTGTCTTGGGCATCGACCGAGAGGACCGCAAAATGTCTCTGGGGCTCAAGCAATTGTCCAAAGATCCTTGGGAGGACATCGAAGCACGTTACCCTGTGGAGTCAAAGCAAAAAGGCAAGGTCCGCAACTTCACCAACTTCGGCCTGTTCGTCGAGTTGGAGGAAGGCATCGACGGCCTTGTCCACATCTCGGACCTCAGTTGGTCCAAGAAAATCAAGCACCCATCTGAATTTTGCAATGTCGGAGACGAGATTGAAGTGGTGGTGCTCGAGTTGGACAAGGAAAACCGCCGCATGAGTCTCGGCCACAAGCAAATCGAAGAAAACCCTTGGGAGGTCTTTGAAAGTGTCTTTGCTGTTGGAAGCAAGCACCAAGCCACTGTGTTGAAAGTTGAAGGTGGCCACGCGACCATTGCACTGCCCTATGGCCTGGAAGGCACTTGCCACAGCAAGCACCTGAACAAGCAAGACGGTGGGTCTCTCGCAGCGGACGACCAAGCTGAATTTGTGGTGTTGGAGTTCAACCGGAATGCGAAGCGCATCACGGTGAGTCACTTGCGCACTTACGAAGAAGGACCTGCAAAGTCTGATTTGCCCAAGAAGCCACGTTCTTCCGGAGGAGGCGGTGGCGGTGGAGGTTCCACACGCATGATGGACGAAGTGAACTCGAGCGTCGAGAAGAGCACGTTTGGTGACTTGAGCGTTTTGACTGCCCTCAAGGAGCAGATGAACGATGAGCCCGACGCGCCAGCCAAGGCAAAAGAAGAAAAGAAAGCTGCGCCCAAAAAGAAGACCGCAGCCAAAAAGAAGGAAGAGGCTCCAGCGGAAGAGGCTGAAGCTCCTGAAGCCAAAGCAGACGATGCAGATGCCAAGAAGGGCGACGCATCTGACGAAGGCAAAGAGTAATGCTTTTTAAGAAACACGACAAGAAAGGAGGCCCTGTGGGTCTCCTTTTTTTTGCCCGTATCTTTGATGCTTGAAATGCAGAACCAAGTTCTGATCCCTCCGCCGCAATTTGCGCTGATCCTCGATCGACTGGCACACCAGTTGATTGAGCACCACGATTTTTCTGAGACTGACCTCGTGGGACTTCAACCTAGAGGGTCTCGTTTGGCAGAAAGGCTCACAGCACGACTCAAAGAGCTCTTGCCGGAGGCGAATGTCCGCTGCGGCAAACTGGATGCAACTTTCTTTCGGGACGACTTCAGGACCCATGCGAAACCCCTCAGTCCCAATGTCAATGACATGGAGTTTGATGTGGAGGGGCGCCATGTGGTGCTCGTGGACGACGTGTTGTTCACTGGGAGAACCATCCGGGCTGGTCTCGACGCATTGCTCGCGCACGGTCGACCAAATTCCGTGGCACTCGCGGTTTTGATTGACCGGAGGTTTTCCAGGGAACTCCCCATCGAGCCGAATTACATCGGGAAACACATCGACAGCATTGGCGCCCAGCACGTGAAAGTGGAATGGGCAGAAGAACACGGTGTGGACCAGGTCATCCTATTGAATGAGAAGCCGCAATGAGTGAAAATCAGACATTGTCGAGTCCTCATCTCTTGGGCATACGCGGGTTGTCGAGGGAAGACATTGATTTGATTCACGCCACCGCCACCGAGTTCAAGGATGTGCTGAACCGCCCCATCAAGAAGGTTCCCTCTCTGAGGGATTTCACAGTGGCCAACTTGTTCTTCGAGAACTCAACCCGCACGAGACTTTCTTTCGAACTGGCCGAGAAAAGATTGTCTGCAGACGTGGTGAATTTCTCCGCTGCGGGTTCCAGCGTGAAGAAGGGAGAGACATTGGTGGACACGGTGAACAACATCTTGGCCATGAAGGTCGACATGGTGGTGATGCGTCACCCTCATCCGGGGGCCCATCAGTTTTTGGCCTCCAAAATCGACGTCCCCATTGTCAATGCAGGTGATGGCACCCATGAGCATCCGACCCAAGCTCTGCTCGACACCTTCAGCCTTCGGGAGAGTTTGGGCCAAGATCTGACAGGCAAGAACATTGCGATTGTGGGGGACATTCAACATTCAAGGGTCGCACTCTCCAATCTTTTGGCTCTGCAGCGTTTGGGCGCCAACGTGCGTGTGTGTGGACCCGAGACCCTGGTGCCTCGACATTTGCGGGAACTTGGGGTGGAGGTGAGCCATGACTTGGATGAGACCGTACAATGGGCAGACGCATTGAACATGCTGCGCATTCAGATGGAGAGACAAGGTCCAGACGACTCGGTTCGATTCTTTCCTTCCTTGCGGGAATACACCATGCGGTTTGGTTTGACCATGGAGCGCCTTGAGCAGGCGAGCCGTCCGTTGACGATCATGCATCCGGGCCCCATCAACCGGGGGGTGGAGATCACGAGCGAAGTCGCCGACAGTGAACATGCCATCATCTTGGACCAAGTGGAAAATGGTGTGGCGGTTCGCATGGCTGTCTTGTATTTGCTCGCCCAGAGAAGGGGGTGAGCGAACCTCGCCCTGACAACCTATATTTGACCCAACGATTCACCATGAAGTTTACCATTGAACACCGCGACAACGTCGCCATTGTCACGAGCACCGTTGAAAAACTGGATGCTTTGCACGCCCCTGACTTGAAAGCCGAATTGGTTGCGCTAGGGAAATCTGGCCACCTCAATTTGGTCCTTGATCTCACCGAATCGCGCTATTGCGATTCCAGCGGATTGAGTGCTGTGCTGGTAGGCAATAGACTTTGCCGCGACGAAAACGGGACGTTTGTCTTGTGCGGTCTTCAGCCAACGGTGGAGAAACTCGTCCAAATCTCCCAATTGGACAGGGTCCTCAACATTGTGCCAACCGTGAATGAGGCGGTGGACTTTGTCTACATGGAGGCCACGGCGAAGGAGGTAGATTCCGAAGACGACGCTTCAGACAGTTGATTTCAAACCCTGTACGATGAAACATTTTTCAGCATTTCGCGTGGCTTGTGCCTTTTTCGTGTTGACGGCCACTTCATTGATGCATGCACAATGTGATGCAGACTTTGATTTTGGAGAATTGGAGTTTGGCGTGTCGCCAGATCCGATAGTGGGGGAGTCCTTCGTGGATGGCATGCTTGGCGAGCCATACATGGATGTGTTGCACATTTTGATTCCGGCCACTGCGGCGGGGATCGACGACACTTACCCGCCCACATTGCCTGTAGACAGCGTCATTGTTGCAGATGACGTTGTGAATGGCGAAAACGACTACTCAGGTGTTGTGTTCGTGGACATCGCCACGGAGGAAGCCTTCTTCGCGGAAGAAATTGGCCTGTCCTTGACTTACAACAACAACGGGGACAGCCCCAATGCATCTACCTTCCTTGGCGCAAACCAGTATTGTGCTGTGATTCAGGGAGTGCCAACCCGATCGGGTCAGTACCGTATCGACATCGACATCATTGCGTGGGCCACGATTTTCACCCCTTTCAACGTTCCGTACACCTTTGAAGACTTCACGTTGAGGGTCAACTGTCCGGTCCTGGCAGGAGTGGAGTTGCAAAACACAAACAGCCTTGACGGCACGCAAGGCCAGTTGTCTGCCAATCTCTTGGAGGGGGTTGTTGCAACTGAAATTGCTTGGTTCAACTCTGGTGGTGCCCAAATTGGTGTGGGAGACTCTGTGCTTGTGGACAACCCTGGAACCTTCAGTGTCCAAATCACCACAGACGACTGTGTCAGCTTGTTTGGCGATTTGATTGTCATCGATGAAGGCGTGGATTGTGGCATGGAAGTTTCTGTTGAACTCATCGGAACTGACCCAGGTTTGAGCAACGGATCGGCTACCGTTGTGGTGGTTGGTGCTTCTGGGGAATGGACGGCCAACTGGTACGGAGGAACAGGCTTGTTGATTGGCACGGGAGAGAGCATTGTGGGCTTGGACGAGGGCCAGTACAGCGTGGTCGTCGTCGACGAGATTGGCTGTGCGGTGGAGGTGGCTGATTTGAATCTTGTCACTGGTTTGGCAGAAAACGATGGGCTTGACCTCACGGTGTTCCCCAATCCTGTTCAAAACCAATTGAACATCGCAGGCACCGTGCCTGCAGGAAGCTCCTGGACGTTGTGGTCTCTGAGTGGGCAAATGGTGGCCCAAGGGGCTTGGCTGCAAGGGTCTGTGGATGTTTCGCACATTGCCAAAGGCATGTATGTCTTCGATGTGGCCACACCTGAGGCGCATAGCCTCCACAGGGTGGTGCTGTCGCATTGACAGAACCCCGAAACAAGTCATGAATTTCGATGTGGTGTTTCTCGGTACCGGAGCAGCTGTTCCCGTTCCATCGAGAGGGACCACATCGCAGTTTTTGGACATCCATGGCCACACTTACCTGATCGATGCGGGCGAGGGCGTCCAACTCGCGCTCCGCAAGAACAAGTGCAAATTTCAAAAGTTGAAAGGGGTTTTCATCAGCCACATGCACGGAGACCACGTGCTTGGGTTGCCGGGGCTTTTGAGCACCATGTCCTTGCTTGGACGAAAAGAACCATTGACCATCTATGGGCCTGCTGACTTGAAAGTATGGATGGAACAAACATGGCGCGCCATCCAAGCCCATTTGTCCTTTGAACTGACGTGGTTGTCTTGGGATCCAAAGGCTCCGAAGGAGATGTGGGTGGAAGAGAGGTACAGATTGATCAGTTTTCCAGTCAAGCATCGCATTCCCACGTGTGGATTGAAGGTGGAGGAGAAGTCCTTGCCATGGGGTTTGAACGGGGTCAAAGCTGGGGTGGCGAAATTGCCCTACCATGTGAGGCAAGCCCTCAAGCGGGGAGAAGAAGTGAAGTGGGAGGACAAGGTTCTGCACCCAGACGATTGGTGCACGCCGCCTCGCAAGGCGAGGTCGTACGTGTTCTCTTCGGACACCCGACCTTGTCAATCGCTTCAAGAAATGGCGGCGGGCGCAGACGTTTTGTACCATGACGCGACCTTTGCAAACCTCGACGAGGACCGTGCAAAGTCAACTTACCACAGCACGGCAAAGCAGGCCGCAAGACTCGCTCACCAAGCAGGCGTTGGGCATTTGGTGTTGGGCCACATCAGCATGCGGTACAAGGATGTTGGTCTTTTGGTCGAGGAGGCCAAAGCCTTTCATCCAAAGGTCACTGTTGCGGAAGATGACATGCGCATGACGATTGAAGGAGGCGGATTGGGCAATCGAGTGTAGCTTTGTGTAGAATCATTCTAAAAAGATGAGCATCACCCTACGTCCGACCACAGTGGCCATTGCCGACAGCAGTGCTTTGTTTCGTTTGGGGGTAAGGAACATGGCCCGGCAGGTGAAGGGCATTGAGATTTTAGGGGAGGCGAGCAATGCCTCGGATTTGGTGGGGATGGTGCAAAGTTTTGCCCCTCAAGTGGTGATTCTTGATTTCTTGTCCGATGGCTTTGACATTGACGCAGTGCGCAAAGTGAAAGTCCTCGCTCCGCAGACGAGGGTGTTGGCCATCACCTCCGAACAAAGTGGTCACACCATTGTGAACGCACTGAAGGCTGGCGTGGACAGCTACATCAAAAAAGATTGTGACCTTGGTGAAGTGGAAGACGCCATCCGGGAAACGGCAGGAGGTGGGGCATTTTTTTGTGGGCAAATTTTGGACCGAATCCGAAAGGAATCCATCGATGTCGAGGACCTTGAGAACCTGCATTTGAGTTGCGATCCGATTCATTTGAGTGCACGAGAAACTGAAGTGATCTCGCTGATTGCAGAAGGGTTCACCAATGGTCAAGTGGCAGAGAAGTTGTTCCTGAGTGCGCACACCGTCACCACCCACCGCAAGAACATCATGTCCAAAATCGGGGTGAACAACACCGCTGCCATGGTCATGTATGCGGTGAAGACGGGATTGGTCAGCCCCAACAAGTTTCTTTTCCAAGGAGATGTTTCTGCAGGTCAGGCCTGAACCACAACATTTCTTGGGAGGCTTGTCATTTGCATACGGGCCTTGAATTGACGACTTTTGCACCACCTAAATGAAAGGTTATGCTGATGGAGGATTACACGACGTTGGATTTTGACATTGTCCCCGTAAAGGTGAGCAGGTTGAGCGAGGTGGATTTCAGCAACCTGGCATTTGGCAAGGTCTTTTCTGACCACATGTTCGTGATGGATCATGTGGATGGTGCTTGGCAGAAGGGTGAAATCTCAGCTTTTGGCCCCATGACGTTTTCTCCAGCAATGATGTCCTTGCATTACGGCCAGGCCATTTTTGAAGGAATGAAGGCCTTTCGACAAGAAGATGGCAGCGTTTCTCTTTTTCGCCCTGGATCCAACATCAAGCGACTGAATTTTTCGGCACGTCGAATGAGCATGCCTTCGGTGCCAGAAGATGTTTTCCTTCAAGCCTTGGTGGAAATGGTGAAGCTGGACAAAGACTGGGTGCCTGACACCCCCAACAGTGCCTTGTACATTCGCCCGTTCATGTTTGCCACAGAAAGCCATGTCGGTGTTCGGCCCAGCATGACGTACCGCTTTTGCATTTTCACTTGTCCTGTTGGGGCCTATTATACCCAGCCTGTCAAGGTCAAGGTGGAGCAACACTTCACCCGAGCTGCACTTGGGGGCACAGGAGCTGCCAAAGCAGCTGGCAACTATGCTGGTTCTTTGTATCCCACAGAATTGGCCAAGTCGGAAGGCTATGACCAAATATTGTGGACCGATGCTCAAACCCATGAGCGTGTCGAAGAATGCGGCACCATGAATGTGGCCTTCGTCATCGACGGGGTGATGGTGGTGCCCAAAACCAGCGACACCGTTCTCTCGGGCGTCACACGGGCGAGTGCAATCCATTTGATGCGCCACGCAGGTGTTGAGGTCGAAGAGCGTGAGGTCACGGTGACAGAGCTTGCAGAAGCCGCCAAAGAGGGGCGTTTGACTGAGGCCTTTGGATTGGGTACAGCCGCCACCATTTCACCGATTTGCACCCTTGGATTGCCAAGCGGCGATTGGGATCTGCCCAACCAAGAGAATTGGGTGGTGGGGCCACAGGTAAAAAAGTGGCTGGATGGTGTCCGGTACGGCACTGGAGAAGACCCTTTTGGCTGGAACATTCCGCTGTGATTTTCGTATCATAGGGTATGATTCAACGTGCACTTTTGTTCTTGGTCTTTCTAAGTGGCTCCAGTGTGGGATACAGCCAGTTGGACAGGACCCACATCCAAGGCGCGGCAAGCCCCTATGCATTGAGTTCCGATTACAGGGCATTGGGCTACAACCCAGGGCTGCTTTCTTTTTCGGGATGGGGAGGAGACTATGTGAAGACAAGTGGAGGGTTTGAGGGTGGGTTGACCCTGCGTTCCCAGTTGATGGACCGAACGTCCATGTGGGACCAAGTGCTGGGACGAACACCGGAAGAAGAGTCAAGTTGGACGGCCGAAGAATGGCTTGGCGCATTGACCGACGAAGAATTGACCTTCAACCTTTCCTTTTTGACTGCTGCGTACGCCAGAAGATTTGGCAAATGGGCAGTGGCTTATGCCAACCGAAGGGGGGTGTCGGGACAAGTGACATTGAGTTCGAAGACGGCCAAATTGTTCACCGACGGAGGACTGGATCTGTATTCGGAAATTCAATTGGTGGAGAGTGGCGAAACCGTTGCCGTCGAGGACTTTGATTTTTCTTTGGGGACAGCGTGGTCTGGAGTCACTGTGGATGCAAACGCCACACTGGCCAACTTGCTCAAAGGCACCTCTTTGTCGTTCCAATCCATGCGGACCCATGAAATTGGCGTCTCCAGGGGATGGGGTGATGTCGGCAATGGATGGAGCCTCCATACAGGAGTTGGCGCGAGATTGCTTTTGGGCAACGCTTATTTCGATGTTCGAACCGAAGGGGACGATGTTGTGGCGTTTGGTGCGCGTTCAGATGGCTTCTCCTTTGCGTCTCTGCAAAATGCAGATTCGCTGCGTGGGACTGGCCCATCGGCGGCATGGGCAAGTGTGCTGAGCCCTTCTGGACATGGTTGGGGCGTGGATGCGGGCATCGTTTTGGCACGTGCGGATGGATTGTGGTTGACCGCATCGTTGGTGGACATTGGCAAAATGACCTGGAATGGTCAGATGTACAGTGTGAACGACATCGATCTTGACCTCAGCACATTTGGGTCGTCAGATGCCGCGATCGATCCTGATTCATGGCTCAGTGGTGCCTTGGATGTGCTTGACCCAGACACTTGGTTCCAAGAGAGTGAGGAGGCCACCCGCGTGGTGTCCAACCGACCCATGCTTTCGTTGGGGGCTGGAATGCGACCTGCACCGCCACTTGTCGTAGCTGCGAACATGACTCTGCGCAACAGGGAAGCACTTTCCAACGGTGGGTGGTCGGGAGGCATCTCGACGGGCATCCGGATCACCAATGCATGGATCATTGAAGGAGGCATCCAAAAACAATCGGATGATGTTTTCCGGTTCCCGGCATCCACCCGAATCAGTTTGGAGAATGGTTGGGAGGTGGGCTTCCGGTTGGGGGATGTTTCAGCGCTTTGGGAGGGATCCCAACCAGAGTTGGGCATGCAGATGTGCTTTTTGCGTTACAGGTTGTCCGCAAGGGAAGAACTCTGACCTCATGGCAACGAACCCATTGAACCAAACAACACGCGAGGTGTTTTTTCAATGCGCGGCTTTCGTGGCGCTTGTCTTCACGCATCTTCCCATGTCCTCTTCTGTGTCACAACCCCAACTTGAAACCATCACCCTCGGTGCGGGGTGTTTTTGGTGCGTTGAGGCGGTGTATGAGTCCATCCCTGGAGTGGTGGAGGGGGTTTCGGGTTACACCGGAGGTCACATCAAGAACCCAGCTTACCGGGAGGTTTGTACTGGACGTACTGGACATGCTGAGGTGGTGCAGGTCACATTCGACCCCGCTGTTCTTTCGCTCGCCGATCTTTTGGATGTGTTCTTTGCGACCCATGATCCTACGACATTGAACCGCCAAGGCGCCGATGTGGGGACCCAGTACAGAAGCGCCATTTACTGGCACAATGAAGCCCAAAAAGTGTCCGCCCTTGCAGCCATTGAAAGGGCGCAGGCAACGTTCGAATCAGACATTGTCACAGAGGTGACGGCATTTGATGTTTTCTACGAGGCTGAAGATTACCACCAGGCCTATTTCGACCTCCATCAAGAGGCGCCGTATTGTCGAGCCGTCATTGTTCCCAAGATGAACAAGTTCAAAGCCGAATTCGGAAGCAAGTTCAATCTGGACTAAGAACGTCGCTTGGTTCACTCTTCGTCCTCCAGTTTTTCGATTTCGCGGTCCAACATCCGGACCATGTCGGCCCGCATCAACTCAGAGATTTTCGAGTCGTTTTTGGCTTTGTTTTTCAAAAAGCGGAACATCGCTTTTTTCTTGATCTCGGCGGCAACGTGGACCCGGTAGGTTTGGTCCTCCAATTGACGTATGTCCTGACCCATTTGACGAATGTCACCGATGGTGGTGTTTGTCACCTCTCTTGCCAGGGATTGGAACCTTTCCGCGGTTTCAGCGGCTTGGCCTGAGTTGATTTCACTCGAGTAGGCATCGGACACAACCTGAAGCGTGGTCCTCACTTGTTGGGCCATGACCTTGCGAGATTCCAATTCTGCCTTGCTCTTTGCAATGTTGAGGTTGGCACTTTGGCCCATGCCCACCCCGCGGAAGTGTCTGGCGTCGGACATGTATTTTTTGCCTGAAAATGGCATTTTGACCTGGGTGCCCTCTGGGCTGGAACAACCCCACAGGAGTCCCGCAATGAAGAACATGCCCAAACAACGGGCGACACGTGAGATGGTGAAAGAATGCTGCATGGTGGAAATTTCGGACATGGGTTCATGAATTGTGCCAAACTCTAGAAGTTTTTCGCAATGGTGTGGGAAACTTGAAAAACATTGGGGAGGATTGCCCCATGTGGCTTGGCCCCAAATGCAAGGATGAATGCTAATTTAGTGGGCTGTGAATTGGAAAGAACGCATATTCCGTTGGAGGCTCAACCGTTTGGTTCCGCCGGATCGCGAGCGTCGCGGCTGCTCTCTTGGGCGTGCCCAAAGTGTGGGTTTGGTGTATCTTGAAAGGGACCATGCGCACTACCGGGAAGTCAAGGAGCTTGCGAAGAGGTTGAAAATCGAATTCGGGGTTCGTCGTGTGGGCATGATGAGCTACGTTGAGTCCGAGGCGAAGGAGAGTCCCACATGGTTGGTCAAGAAATTGGATTCGGGGTATTTCTGCAAGAGTGACTTGAATTGGCTTGGTTGGCCAGTGAAAGAGTTCGAGGCTTTTGTCGATGCACCCTTCGACTTGCTCATTGATTTGGAGCTTGAACCAGTGTTGCCTCTGAAGTTCATCGTCAGAAAAAGTTGTGCTGCGATGAAAGTGGGGGTGGATCATCCGGATTGGAATGCGGATTTGGACTTGCGGATTGTTCGCGACCAAGAAGAGGGGGAAGATCTCGAGGAGGTGGACGTCATTCTTCATGACCCCATGGACGATTGGCGGGCACACACGGAGAAAACCATTTCGTTTCTGAATCAAATGGACTTGCAATGACAACTTCGATCAAAGGCATGAGTGGGCTTGGTGTCGCACTGGTGACCCCATTTCACAAGGATGGGAAGATTGATTACCCCTCTCTTCAAGGATTGGTGGAACAACTTCTGGATGGTGGGACGCATTTCTTGGTGGTGCTTGGTACCACTGGAGAAACCCCAACCCTTGATGCCAAGGAACAGCTTCGGGTGGTGGAGTTTGTCATGGAGGTCAACGCTGGACGTGTGCCTGTGGTGGTGGGTGTCAGCGGCAACAACACGCAGGAGTTGGCGGGGAGAATCGCGACATGGGAAGGACATGGGATTGCGGCTTTCTTGGTGGCCAGTCCTGCCTACAACAAGCCTTCGCAAGAGGGCCTGGTGCAACACTACCAGTCTGTGGCCGATGCTGCCCCGTCGCCGGTGATCCTTTACAACGTGCCTGGACGAACGGCCAGCAACATGGAGGCTTCGACGACATTGACACTGTCCCAGCACCCCAACATTTGTGGGATCAAAGAAGCTGGGGGAGACCTTGCACAGATTTCATTGTTGCTCGCGCAGCGTCCCCCTGGCTTCATGGTTTGGTCTGGCGACGATGCTTTGGCGATGCCAACTGTTGCGATGGGCGCAGATGGCGTCATCTCTGTGCTTGGAAATGCGATGCCTGAACGAATGTCTTCCATGATCCAGCAAGCGTCATTTGGACAAACCCAAGAATCCAGAGAGATGCATGCGCGCCTTGCGAAGCTCATTGACTTGTTGTTCGACGAAGGGAATCCCACAGGCATCAAGGTGGTCCTGCACCATTTGGGATGGTGTGGGAAAACGGTGCGATTGCCTTTGACAGAGGGGTCCAAAGCTTTGACGGACCGCCTTTACGCCGCCATTGCGGAATTGGACGGGCCATCGACGTAAGCAGATAAGGTGTCAGCGCATTTGATGCGCATCATCTTCCCAGGAGCGCTTTTGTTTTTTGGACAATGGTGGCGGCGTCCAATCCATATTTCTCCATCAATTGGGCCGGCTTGCCCGACTCTCCAAATTGGTCGTCCACAGCCACGAAGTCCATTTTCGTGGGCTGATGTTGGGAGAGTGTCTGTGCCACGATGCTTCCCAGCCCCCCATTTCGCTGGTGCTCCTCCGCCACCACCACAGCGCCCGTGCGTCCTGCGGATTCGACCAAGGTTGCATGGTCCAGAGGTTTGATGGTATGAACGTTAAGGACCTCCGCTTGGATGCCGTCCTCGGCCAGTGCTTTGGCGGCAATGACCGATTCCCACACCAGGTGTCCGCATGCCACCAGCGTGACATCCGTTCCACGCACGATGCGCTGAATCTTGCCCAACTCAAAAGGTGCGTCGGGCTTGATGAATACGGGAACCTTGGGCCTTCCAAATCGGAGGTAAACAGGTCCATGGTGTTGGGCGATGGCCAAGGTGGCCTGCCTTGTTTGCTCATAATCGGCCGGGACCACAACGGTCATGTTGGGAAGCATGTTCATCATGCCAATGTCCTCAAGAATCTGGTGGGTCGCCCCGTCTTCTCCAAGGGTCAATCCGGCATGAGAAGCGCAAATCTTGACGTTCTTTTCACTGTATGCGATGCTTTGGCGAATCTGATCGTACACTCGCCCAGTGGAGAAATTGGCAAAGGTCCCGGTGAAGGGAATTTTGCCACCGATGGTCATGCCGGCCGCCAATCCCATCATGTTGGCCTCGGCAATGCCAACCTGGAAGAACCGGTCGGGAAAGGCGTCTTGGAAGGCATTCATTTTCAATGATCCTGTGAGGTCGGCACAGAGTCCCACGACATTGTCATTGCCTTTGCCGGCTTCGAGCAAGCCTTGGCCAAAGCCTGAACGCGTGTCTTTGAGGTCAGAGGGATCGAGGAGGATGTGTTGATGGTCAACCATGAAGTTTGAGGTTGGTGGTGCTGCCAGAAGTAACTTGAAAAGACTCTTTGATGCTGTAGAGGGTGCCTCGCGCGTTCCGAGCGCGGAAGAGAAGGGTGTAGTTCCCTGGCTGCAAGGTGTACCTGCCAGAAACATCTCCCTCTTCAAATTGCAAAACGGTTTCCAGGGTGACCGCGTCCAAGAGCACAGCGTACCCGCTTGTGGGGCAGCTGACCACCAAGGACCCTGGCGAAGGGATTTCCACTGTCAGGTCGTCCAGTGGCCCGACTTCGACATGTTCCACGACCACCTTGGGAGTGGTGCCAAAATGGACGTCGTATGCACCCGTTCGAAGCCTAACTTTTTCTCCAAGTCGCCCCTGGTACAGCGCTTCGCACGCTCCTGAGGCATGCCACGCCACACCGAGTGCGCCATAATCGGTTCTTACGCCTCGGGCAAATTGAGGCGTCAAATGCCCTGAGGCCATGTCGGGGACGGTCACCACGTTGTGAACGCCCGGCGAAAGGACGACCGATTCCAAGATGGCCACAGGTAGGCTGTGGATGGTGACGTTGTACGTCGGGATGGGATCCACATATAGGGTGTCCGCTTGTCCATTCCAAGGCATGGTGTGAACGTATTGTGGGCTGTGCTCCTCGGTCCGTGTGTCGGTGAACGAGTAGGGGTAATTGGTCACCAACGGTTGGCCCGTTTCGTCGAGCAATTCCAAATGAACCGTGGTGTTGTGCAAAGCCTGTTCAAGGACGAGCTGAAGGACATGCTCGAACGCCTCGGGATCGGTGGCATCGTAAAAGTTCCCAATGCACTGAAGGCTGGCGGCCCATTTGTCTTCAATGCCCATGCCAATCACAAAAGGCTTGACGACGATTCCCTTGTCTTGCAAAGCGCGACTCACAGCACATGGATCCTCGTCGCAAGCTTCCAGCCCGTCGGTGATGAGGACAATGACATTTCGTCCAGGTTTGTCTGGGAAGTCGTACGCAGCTTGTTCCAAGGAACGTGCAATTGGCGTGGTTCCTTGGGCCCGAATGCGGGACAACTGCTGCTTGATGATGAGGTTGTTGTAGCTGGAAAATGGCACCACCAATTCGGTGTCGTCGCAATCCTGCTGGCCTGTCACATGTTTGGTCCCATGGCCATAGACCCGCAGGCCCAACTCCAAACTTTCACTTTGATGCAAGGCTTCCAAAGATTCACTGAGCAAGGCAGTGGCTGAGGCCATTTTCCGTTGACCACCCCAAAAGGCATTCATGCTGTTGGAAGCGTCAAACACGAACAGGATGCGGGTGGGTTCCACAACATCTTCTGAAGAAACTTGGGCACTGGCGCCAGGGCTCCAGCAGGCGCACATTAGGATCCAAAGCGCACCACCCAGAAACACGCGTCGCCTTTGGCATCCACCATGGTGGCGGATGCATGAGAGGAAACATGTGTCAGAAAAGCGCATGGGGGAATGAATCAGTAATCCTCCAACGCGGATTCCAGCTGCTGAAGTGCGTCGGCCAATTGTTCATCGCTTGGTGCGATGCCATGCCATTTGTGCGTTCCTTCCATGAAATCAACCCCTTTGCCCATGGCGGTGGTCATCAAGACAACAGTGGGCTGTCCAGAACCGCGGCGGGCATGGCCCAAGGCAATGGCCTGCTGGAGGTCCTCAAAGTCGTGGCCATTGCAGGTCAGCACATGCCACCCAAACGCTTTCCATTTGCCAGCCAGATCGCCCAAGGCCATCACATCGTCCGTGGAGCCGTCGATTTGCTGTCCGTTGCAATCGACGAACGAAAGGATGTTGTCCACTTTGTGGTGTGCAGCGTACATCGCAGCCTCCCAAATTTGTCCTTCTTGCAACTCCCCATCGCCATGCAGGGAGTAGACCCATGTGTCCTCGCCGAGGAGTTTCTTGGTTTGGGCTGCACCCAACGCCACACTCAACCCTTGCCCCAAAGAGCCTGAGGCGATGCGGATGCCAGGAAGGCCTTCCTCGGTGGCGGGGTGTCCTTGAAGTCGGGTGTTCAATTTGCGGAAGGTGGACAATTCCTCTGTGGGGAAGTAGCCACGTCGAGAGAGCACACTGTACCAGACGGGGCTGATGTGCCCATTGGACAGAAAGAACAAATCCTCATCCTTTCCGTCCATGTCAAACTTCGATGGGTCGATGTTCATGGTGTCGAAATACAGCTGCACGAGCAGGTCAGTGCAGCCAAGGGACCCTCCGGGGTGTCCACTTTGCACGGCATGGACCATGCGCACGATGTCGCGACGCACTTGGGTGGCGATGGCAGAAAGTTCTCCTTTGTTCATGCCGCAAAATTACCCGACCCGTATCCCACAACGAGGGGTTGTGCAAAAACAATGGAAAACACCTCAACGTCGGGAAGTAGGAGAGAGGTTGCTACCTTTGTTGCTCTTCCTTTTTTTGGACCTCAAACGCAGCACAACATGGCCTTGCAATGCGGCATTGTCGGTTTGCCCAACGTCGGCAAATCCACCCTCTTCAATTGTCTTTCCAATGCAAAGGCACAAAGCGCAAACTTTCCGTTTTGCACCATTGAGCCCAACCTTGGCGTCATCACCGTGCCCGACCCGCGTTTGAACAAACTTGCGGAGTTGGTGCAGCCCCAAAATGTCATCCCCACCACAGTGGAAATTGTGGACATTGCCGGCCTCGTGAAGGGTGCGAGCAAAGGAGAGGGGCTCGGGAACAAGTTCTTGGGCAACATCCGAACCACCGATGCCATTCTTCACGTCTTGCGTTGTTTTGAAGACGACAACATCGTCCATGTGGATGGCAGTGTGGACCCCATCCGCGACAAGGAGGTGATCGACACAGAGCTTCAGTTGAAAGATTTGGAAACGGTGGAGTCTCGGATGCAGAAAGTCAAGAAAGCCGCCCAAACCGGTGACAAGGACGCCGTGCGCCAAATGACTTTTTACGGGCGGCTGGTGGCGCATTTGGAAAAAGGCCTCAGTGCAAGGGGATTGGCCTTGGAGGAATTCGAGGAGCCCCTGATGGCAGAAATGCAGTTGTTGACGTCCAAGCCCATTTTGTATGTCTGCAATGTGGACGAGGCCTCAGTGGTGGATGGCAATGGACACGTGGAAAGGGTCCAAGAAGTCGCTGCATCGGAAGGTGCAGGTGTGTTGGTGCTCGGCGCTGCCATTGAAGCCGACATTGCGGAGCTGGAAGACGCAGATGAAAGGGCCATGTTTTTGGAGGATCTCGGACTCAAGGAGCCTGGGGTGGCCAAGTTGATCCGAGAGGCCTACTCCCTGTTGAAACTTCAGACCTACTTCACGGCTGGTGAGAAGGAAGTGCGCGCATGGACCATCCGCGAAGGCTTCACTGCGCCGCAATCGGCAGGCGTCATCCACACCGATTTTGAGAAAGGATTCATCCGTGCAGAAGTGATGAAGTACGCTGATTTTGTGGAATTGGGAAGTGAGCAAGCCGTAAAGGAATCGGGCAAACTGAGCGTGGAGGGCAAGGAGTATGTCGTGGAAGATGGGGACATCATGCACTTCCGTTTCAATGTGTAAGGGCAGAATGTTGTTGGCCACAACGGCCATCTGGCTGCTGGGGTCCACGGCGTGGTCCCAACTTGGCGCCCCTGGTCTGCCTTCCGACATTGAAGGGGTGATGCGTCGTCAAATGGCGGCTTGGAACGAAGGGGATTTGGAAGGCTTCATGGAGGGCTATTGGAAAAGCGACTCCTTGGTGTTTGTCGGAAGCTCAGGGGTCACCCACGGACACAAGGCCACCTTGGCGCGCTATCAAAAAAGCTACCCTACAATGTCTCTGATGGGCACCCTTGCCTTCGACAACCGGCAATGGACCGCATTGGGGCCAGATGCCGGGTGGCTGCTCGGTGGATGGCATTTGTCCAAAAAAGACCACGACGATGCGCAGGGGATGTACACTTTGTTGTGGAGACGCATCGAGGGCCAATGGGTCATTGTGGCCGACCACAGTTCCTGAAGATGAACATGGTCCTGCTTTTGGTCGTGGCGACCGGGTTGGTGTCTTGGCAATGCATGGAGTCGGCGAACAAGGCCAAATGGATGCTTGTGCCCTACGACGTAGTGCACAAAGGCGAGTGGTGGAGGGTGGTCACCCATGGATTTGTGCATGCGGACACCATGCACCTCATGTTCAACATGTTTGTGCTGTACGAGTTTGGCCAAACCGTGGCTGCGGATTTGAGCTTTTTGGGTTGGCTAGGCTTTCCAGCCCTTTACCTTCTCGGATTGGTCGGCGGGGCCATTCCCGCCTTGCACAAATACCGTGACCATCGGGGATACAGAAGCCTTGGGGCGTCCGGTGCCGTGAGTGCTGTTCTGATTGCGTTCATTGCCATGCATCCAACAAGGACCTTGTTGTTGTTTTTCATCGTGCCCATCCCTGCAGCTTTGGCAGGAATACTGTTCTTCTGGTACGAGAGCCGCATGAACCGAAAAGGAGGGACGCGGGTTGCCCATGACGCCCATCTTGGAGGCGCCATAGCTGGATTGGCTTGGGTGCTCTGGTGGAAACCTAGCGTCGTGTTGGACTTCTTCGCTGCGCTGCAGGACCTTTTGGCCTGAGCCCAAGCCTTGGCACTTGGCCGTGTTGTGCGAAGTTCACTCTACGATACGGTAGACCTCTTCATTCGGCTTCCGCATGAAAAACCTCTCGCGTGCAAAGCGTTCGAGTGCTTGTGGGTCGGTCAACAAGGTGGCTTGCCGTTGTTTCAACATTTCGTTGCGGTCCTGGATGTCGACCAGTTCTTGCTTCAGTTGACTCAGTTTGGATGTTTCGCGTGCGACGTAAAGCAACCCCAAGTCATGGATGAATGTGGCCCAAATGAGGGCCAACAAAGTCACCGCAATGAACTTGTTTTGGAGTGCGCCCAACAAAGCACCTTTCCAATCCATCACCCTTCAGATTCCTCTGAAGTCGGCTTGGCTGGCGCGTCGTCTGATTTCTTTTTCCCCTTTGCCTTTTTGGGCGCTGTTTTCTTGGCGGTCGCCTTTTCTGGTTTCAACGCTTCTTCCGCTCCTGCTGGCATTTTGAGCAACCCTCCCTTGATCACTTCAATGGTGAGTTCCTTGGCGTCTTTTGCGCAGTCGGCACGCAACAAGTCACCTTCCGAGACATCGGAATTGATGATTTCTTCGGCAAATGGATCTTCCAAATACTTTTGGATGGCACGCTTCAAGGGACGTGCACCGTACTTTTCATCGTAGCCCTTGTCCACGATGAAGTCGGCAGCGGATTGGGTGATTTCCAAATCGTACCCCAAAGCGACCACACGGGTCTTGAGGGCGTCAAGTTCAATGTCAATGATGCGGTGAATGTGTTCCCGCTTCAGGCTCTGGAACAAGATGACATCGTCGATCCTGTTCAAGAATTCAGGTGCGAAAGCACGCTTCAATGCGGTTTGGATGACGCTGTCGCGGTCAGACGATACGTTGGCCTGTTTTGCGGTGGTCCCAAAGCCGACCCCTGTACCAAACTCTGCCAATTGTCTCGCCCCAATGTTGGAGGTCATGATGATGACGGTGTTGCGGAAGTCGATTTTCCGGCCCAAGCTGTCGGTCAATTGCCCATCGTCCAAGGCCTGAAGCAAGAGGTTGAACACATCGGGGTGCGCCTTCTCAATTTCGTCCAAAAGGATGATGGAGTAAGGGCGACGGCGTACTTTCTCTGTGAGCTGGCCACCTTCCTCGTAGCCCACATAGCCCGGAGGCGCTCCAATCAAGCGCGTGACCGCAAACTTCTCCATGTACTCGGACATGTCAATGCGGATCATGGCTTCTTCGCTGTCAAACATGAAGCGAGAAAGGACCTTGGCCAATTGCGTCTTTCCGACGCCGGTTGGACCTAGGAAGATGAACGACCCAATGGGCTTGTTGGGATCCTTCAAGCCTGCACGGTTTCGCTTGATGGCCTTGACGACCTTTTGGATCGCTTCTTCTTGGCCAATGACCTTGCCTTCGAGGTCCTCGTTCATGCGGGCCAGTTTGCCGCTTTCCTTCTCTGCAATGCGCTGCACGGGGATGCCGGTCATCATGGCCACAACATCTCCGACATGTTCCTCTGTGACCGTGACCCGCTGGTTCTTGGAGTCTTCCTCCCAAGTCCGCTTTGCCTTGTCCAAGCGGTCATTAAGGATGCGCTCTTTGTCGCGCAAGCGTGCTGCCTCCTCGTACCGTTGTGAACGGACCACTTGGCTCTTTTCCTCTTTGACCTCTTCGATCTCCTCTTCGATTTTGACAATCTCTTCAGGGACATTGATGTTGGTCAAATGCACCCGGCTCCCCACCTCGTCCAAGGCGTCAATGGCCTTGTCAGGGAGGTGGCGGTCGGTGATGTACCGACTGGTCAAAGACACACATGCAGCGATGGCTTCATCGGTGTACTTGACGCTGTGGTGCTCCTCATACTTGTCCTTGATGTTGTGAAGGATCTGCTGTGTCTCCTCAATGGTGGTCGGTTCCACCATGACCTTTTGGAACCTCCGCTCAAGGGCACCGTCCTTCTCAATGTACTGACGGTATTCGTCTAGGGTGGTGGCACCAATGCATTGGATTTCACCCCTTGCCAATGCCGGTTTGAACATGTTGGAAGCGTCCAACGAACCACTGGCTCCCCCGGCACCAACGATGGTGTGGATTTCATCGATGAACAAGATGACGTCAGGTGACTTTTCCAATTCATTCATGACCGCTTTCATGCGCTCCTCAAATTGACCCCGGTATTTGGTGCCGGCGACCAGTGAGGCGACGTCGAGGGTCACAATCCGCTTTCCAAACAAAACCCGGCTGACCTTTTTCTCGACAATGCGAAGCGCGAGCCCCTCGGCAATGGCGCTTTTCCCGACACCAGGCTCCCCCATGAGGATCGGGTTGTTCTTTTTCCGTCGGCTCAACACTTGGCTGACGCGTTCAATTTCCTTCGCGCGGCCGACGATGGGATCAAGTTTCCCTTCTTCCGCCATTTTGGTCAAGTCCCTGCCGAAATTGTCCAACACAGGGGTTTTGGATTTGGGGTCTCCCTTGCGCCCCATGGGGCCACCTCCCGCTGAACCGCCGTCCCCGGCGCCTTCCATGGGGGCATCCCCGTCAGACATGGGGTGGTCGGCCCTGGGGCCAGTTGCAGTGTTTCCGTCGGAAAGCAGGTTTTCAAATTCTTCTTTGGCCACGTCGTAATCGATGTTGAATGCGTGAATGCTTTTTGTAGCTACGTTGTCCTCGTCTTTGAGAATGCTCAGGAGCAGATGTTCTGTGCCGATGATGGCGCTTTTGAAAATCTTGGCTTCGAGGTAGGTGATTTTCAAAATTTTCTCGGCTTGCTTGACAAGTGGAATGTTGCCTGAAGTCCCACCAGGTTTGGCGGCGGTGGGGCGCACAGAACTCTCCACCAGTTTTCGCAGTTTTTGCAGGTCGCAATTGAGCCCTTCAAGGATGCGCACTGCCGTGCCTTCGCCTTCTTTGATGATCCCCAGCAACAAATGTTCAACACCTATGTAATTGTGCCCCAAACGGAGGGCCTCTTCACGGCTCAAGGAAATCACTTCCCTCACACGTGGTGAAAACTTAGCATCCATGTTCTTGCGCTCTAAATGTGTCCAGATGGTCGCCTGAAATCTTTGTGACTCCTCGGCCATTCAAAGCTATTGCAGCCCTCCGCTTGTGACCGTGAACGGGGGTGAGGTTATTCACATGAGATTGGGGTCAATTGTGAGTAATTGCGCAAGGCTGAATCCTTTTCAGGGCTTGGGATTGCGGTATTTTTGAAGGACGTCTGGGCGGCAAAACATGTGGTCCGGGCATCAGCGTAGAAAGCGTCCGTTTGGACATGTGAAACAGACCCCATGGCAGAAGGAGAAAAAATCATCCAAATCAACATCTCAGATGAGATGAAGTCGGCGTACATCGATTACTCGATGTCCGTGATCGTCAGTCGCGCCTTGCCCGACGTAAGGGACGGGCTCAAGCCTGTGCACCGTCGTGTGCTTTATGGCATGCTCGACCTTGGCGTCTTGTCCAACAGGCCCTACAAGAAATCTGCAAGGATTGTAGGGGAGGTCTTGGGAAAGTATCACCCACATGGCGACAGCTCAGTCTACGACACCATGGTGCGGATGGCACAGCCTTGGTCTTTGAGGTACCCCATGGTGGACGGTCAGGGAAACTTTGGATCCATTGACGGCGACAACCCAGCAGCCATGCGTTACACCGAGGCGCGCTTGCGCAAGGTGGCGGAGGAAATGTTGGCTGATTTGGAAAAAGAAACGGTGGACTTCAGGCCCAACTTTGACGAGAGCTTGAAGGAGCCCACAGTGCTCCCTGCCAAGCTCCCCAACTTGCTTTTGAACGGTGCCGCAGGCATCGCGGTGGGCATGGCGACCAACATGCCTCCCCACAACCTCACGGAAGTTGTGGACGGCATGGTGCATTTGGTGGACCACCCCGATTGCACAGTGGAAGACCTGATGGAATTCGTCAAGGCCCCTGATTTCCCAACGGGCGGCGTGATCCATGGCATTGAAGGAGTGAGAGACGCCTTCCAAACTGGACGGGGCCGCATTGTGATGCGTGGCAGGGCGAAGTTTGAGGAAACGAAAACGGGCCGGGAAATGATCATCGTGGAGGAGATTCCCTACCAGGTGAACAAGGCCGACATGGTGCGCAAAACAGCAGACCTGGTCAACGACAAAAAAATCGAGGGCATTTCCGAGATACGCGACGAGTCGGACCGAAATGGAATGCGTGTGGTGTATGAACTCAAGCGCGATGCAATCCCGAACGTCGTTCTGAACAAGCTTTACAAGTACACGCAGTTACAAACCTCATTCTCAGTCAACAACATTGCCCTTGTGAAGGGTCGTCCCGAGTTGTTGAACCTGAAGCAGATGATGGCGTTTTACATCGAGCACAGGCATGAAGTGGTGGTGCGCCGAACAGAATTTGACCTGCGAAAGGCAGAGGAGCGGGCGCACATTCTGCAGGGCCTCATCATTGCCCTTGACAACATCGATGAAGTCATTGCCTTGATTCGGGCAAGCAAAACCCCTGAAGAAGCCCGCAGTGGCTTGATGACCACATTCAAGTTGAGTGAAATTCAAGCACGGGCCATTTTGGACATGCGCCTTCAAAAGCTCACGGGGCTGGAGCGCGACAAATTGCGCGCCGAATACGACGAGTTGATGGCGGTCATCGCCGACCTCAAGGACATTTTGGACCGTGTGGAGCGCCGCATGGAGATCATCAAGACAGAACTTCAAGATGTGAAGGATCGCTTTGGTGACGAGCGTCGATCGACGATTGAATACAGCAGCGCCGATTTGAGCATCGAGGACATGATCCCCGACGAGCAGGTGGTCATCACCATCAGCCATGCTGGCTACATCAAGCGCACAAGGCTCAGTGAGTACCGTTCCCAGGGACGGGGAGGAGTCGGTTCCAAGGGGAGCACTACAAGGCAAGAAGACTTTTTGGAAAGCATCTTCACCGCCACCAACCACAACTGGCTGTTGATTTTCACGGCCAAGGGGCGGTGTTTCTGGATGCGGATCTTTGAGGTGCCAGAAGGCAGCAAACAAAGCAAGGGGAGGGCCATTGTCAACCTCATCAACCTCGAGCAGGACGACAAGGTCTTGGCGTACATCCCCGTAAAAGATCTCAAGGACAAGGAATATGCCGAGTCGAACTACGTGATCCTCAGCACAAAGAAGGGCCTCATCAAAAAGACGAGCTTGGAGGCATACAGCCGACCTAGGTCCAATGGCATCAATGCGGTAACCATCCGTGAGGGCGATGAACTTCTGTCAGCTCGCCTCACCAACGGCGACAGCGAAATTTTGCTGGGATTGAAGTCTGGCAAGGCCATTCGATTCCACGAATCAAAAGCACGAGCGGTTGGGCGAACGGCCATGGGTGTCCGCGGCGTCTCTTTGGCTACGCCAGAGGACGAAGTCATCGGCATGGTCTGCATCAACGATGCTTCCAGCGACATTTTGGTGGTCTCTGAAAACGGCTACGGAAAGCGCTCTGCGGTGGACGACTACCGCGTGACCAACCGAGGTGGGAAGGGGGTGAAGACCCTCCAGATCACAGAAAAAACGGGTCAATTGATTTCCATTTTGAACGTAACAGATGAAAACGATCTGATGATCATCAACAAGTCGGGCATTGCCATCCGACTGGCAGTGGATGAATTGAGGGTCATGGGACGTGCCACCCAAGGTGTGCGTTTGATCAGTCTGAGAGGCAGTGATTCCATTGCGGCCGTCTGCAAGGTCCCCAAATCTGATGACGAAGACGAACAGCTTGAAGACGGCGCTCCCGAAGGCGTCCCTGAGGCAGGAGGCGAAGATGCATCCCCAGAAGGGCCGACGCCATCCGCGGAAACTGAACCAGAAGAAGGGGAGGCCTGATCGTTGGCACGACCTTTGAAAGCAACAACATCAAGCCCGTTCAATGGGCGCCATCAACACAGAACACGAAACACAACAATCATGCAGAAAATTGTAGCATTCCTTGCCCTAGTGGCTTTGACGCTCCAAGGCTTTGGCCAAAAGGAGGTCGTCTCCGCCTACAACGCGAACAAAGAGGGCGACTTCGCCAGCGCTGCCACGTACATTGAGCAGGCCATTCAAAACCCCAAAGCCAATGTCAAGAACAAGACTTGGCGCTACCGCGGAGAAATCTACCTCAACATCTCCAAAGACACCGTTTTGTTCGCGGCCTATCCAGACGCCTTGACCAAGTCCAAGGACAGCTACATGAAGGCCAAGGAGTTGGACACCAAGGGCTCCTACGCACAGGAGTGTCAAGTGGGTCTGGGTCAAGTTCAAATGGCTGCGAGCAATGCCGGCATTGGGCAGTACAACACCGGTGACTTTGGCAAGGCAGGTGGATTCTTCGACCTGGCGGCGGAAATCGCATTGGCCTTTGACGCAGTGGACACGATGGCCTTGTACAACTCGGCGCTTTGCTACGAGAAGTCCGGGGATGTGGATTTGGCTGTGGCACGCTACCAATCGTGTGCAGACATTGAGTACCAAGTTCCCAATGTGTTTCTGTTCATCAGCAACCTTTACAGGGAATCGAGCAGGGAAGCAGAGGCTTTGGCCACCCTCGCGGAGGCCCGCAAGTCGTACCCTAGAGAGCAGAGTCTGATCATTGAAGAGCTCAACATTTACCTCACCAACGAGGAGTTTGACAAAGCCAAGGAAAATCTTGCGCTTGCTGCAGAGCAGGATCCAACCAATGAAATTTTGTGGTTCAGCCTTGGCAGTGTACTGGACAACCTAGGGAACGCGGAGGAAGCGATTGATGCTTACCTCAAGGCCCTTGAGGTGAAATCGGATTACTTTGACGCGAATTACAACCTTGGGGCGCTCTATTTCAACCAAGCCGTTCAGGGCATCAATGAGGCCAACGACATGTGGAAGCCTCGGATGACCAAGGCAGAGTCAGATCAGCAGAAAACACTTGAGGAGGACGCCAAGGCATTGTTTGGAACGGCCAAGCCTTACTTGGAGACAGCGCACGCGACAGATCCCGATGACTCACAGACCATGCGTAGTCTGAAGGACATATACGCGCGTACCGGTGAAGATGACAAATGGACAGAGATGTCTGCCAAGTTGAAGGCCCTGGGCCAATGACGTTGTCAGGTTGGAGTGTGCTTTCAATCATTCCTTTTATCACTTAACATAATGTATATTATCATTCAATAGGGTTTGTGAAGTGGAGTGGCGTACTAATTGAAGCCACATGGATGCGGATTGAATGTGTTGTGCTACTTTTGCAGTCCGGGAGGTTTGGCAGAGTTGGTCGATTGCACCGGTCTTGAAAACCGGCGTGCCGCAAGGTACCGGGGGTTCGAATCCCTCAGCCTCCGCAAAAGAAACCGACAGAGATGTTGGTTTTTTTTGTGCCCGACATTTCCCCAGCGCACTGCGCTGTATTTTCGCTTCACATGTTGTTCCATTCATTTTCACGCTGGACGGTTGCCTGTGCCTTTGCTTGCGCCGTCATATTGAACCCACAGCGTTGCGCAGCCCAGCACAGCTGGCAATGCGACGCACTCAGCCAAAGGATGCCAGATGGCCAGGCGTATTTGGACATTCAGACGTCATGGATGTCCAACGCGCAAGATCCAAGCGACAGCTTGACCCTTACCGTGATTGTGTCTTCCCAAGGCGATGTGTTGGATTTCGCCAAAAACAACATCTTGATCCGTCCTGATGTCGCGGATTCCTCTGAACTTCAGCATGTGCACGTCGACAGGATTGCAGTTCCAGATGGCCTCGGTTCTGTGGAGTGGGCTGTGGAACGCGGAGATGAGTTGCTGCATGTGTCGAATTTGACATATCGCATTCCGCCTGGGGGATTTCCAGAAATCATGGACCCCATGATGGTCTCGACCCATGCCAAGGCCAGTGCAAACAGCGACCCCAACATGGTGCACAGTGGATTGGACTTGATTCCTTGGGTGGGCCGTCAGGTTGCGTTGGAACAATCCGCCGCCATGTTCTATCTCGAGCTCCATCGGATCCATGAGGTTGTGGGCCAAGACTCGTTGTTTTTGTTGGCGTTGGGTTGGGCCAATGAATTTGGAGAATGGGATGTCGCCAGCACCAAATACAAACGTCTGAAGGCCAGCTCTGTGGTGCCAGTCCTGGAGAGTTTGCCCTGCACCCCTTCTACTCCAGAGCGCGACCAGCCTACATTGAAGCTCGAAGTTCGCACCCGTGAGGGACATGTTGTCGTGTCCAGGGATGTCGTGTTGCCAGGCCGTGTTGCTGCATATGATGGCAATGGGCCAGACGACATGTGCGACGAGAGTGCAACGTTGTATTCCTCGCCGCTTCTCCCCTCTGTACTGAAATTGACAGATCCTGACAGGCTTGTCCGGCATCTGTTCGATCACCTTGCAATGGCGTCCACCAATGAGCAGAACACCATCCAGAATGTTCTTGTGCCTCAGCGAAATGTGGTGCAGATGCAGCAATACATCTCAGGTTTTTGGTTGGAAAGAAGCCAGTCCGCCGCTGAGGCTGAGGCCCGCCATCTGCAATACCTTGATCGGATTGCATTCGTGGACGACGCCTATGGCGATTGCAAACAAGGCCAGGGAAGCCAAACAGAAATGGGCAACATCTTTCTGCGTTTTGGTCAGCCAAACACGGTGGTGAAGCGCCACAACGAAACAGATTATTATCCCTACGAGATTTGGCACTACCACAAAGCAGGCCGGTTCAACAACAAACGCTTCTTGTTTTTCGCGCCCCATGTGGTGTCAGAATGCTTTGAGATGTTGCACAGCGACATGTTGGGGGAACGCCAAAATGAAGATTGGTTGAGCCAGCTTCAGTCGCGTGAGAACAGGCTGCGTGTGACAGAGTCCATGCAAAACCGGCTGAACCCAAGAGATTCCTTTTCACGGACGGAACCAGAAGACCTCTTCTACAACCCGAGATGACCTCTGTTGCAAGCCAAAGGTCCGAGGTGGCCGTCGTTGTGTTGAATTGGAATGGCCTGTCGCACCTTCAGACCTACCTTCCACCGTTGTTGGCCGGCACAACAGAGGACATTGCGATTTGGGTGGCAGACAATGGAAGCACAGATGAAAGTTTGTCATGGCTGGCTTCGAACCATGCAGATCGTGTTCAGTTGTTGCCAATGGCTGCCAATCATGGTTTCGCTGAGGGGTACAACCGGGCATTGCAAGAGATTGATGCAGACACCTACGTCTTGTTGAATTCAGATGTGCGCGTCACCCCTGGCTGGCTGGACATTGTGCTTCAGGAAATGAAGGTGCACGGTTGGTCGGCAGCGAGCCCTCTCATTGTGCAAGACGATGATCCGCGGCTGTGCGAGCATGCTGGCGCCGCCGGAGGATGGATGGATGGCGACGGGTATCCATTTTGCCTTGGAAGGATTTTTGGCGCGACGGAACCAGTAGATGGTTGGCATCGACAATCGCGGGATGTTTTTTGGGCTTCAGGCGCATGTTTTTTCATCCAAAAAGAAGCATGGCAGGAAGCAAATGGCTTTGACGGCGACCTGTTTGCGCACATGGAAGAAATCGACCTTTGCTGGAGACTTCAAGACCTAGGGCACCGCATTGGTTGTGCAGGCAATGCCACTGTGCAGCACCTAGGCGGCGGAACACTCCAAGCATCGAGTCCCTTCAAGACTTATTTGAACTTTCGGAACAATTTGATCGTCATGTTGAAAAACCGGCAAGGCTGGTGGCCGGGGTTCATGTTCCGCCGGATGACCTTGGATGGAATGGCGGCATTTCGGATGCTTGGTTCTGGCGATTGGAGGCAGTTTCTGGCTGTAGGGAGGGCCCATGGCGGCCTTTATCTCGCCTTGCCTCGTGTGCTGAAACAGCGCCGAGCATTGCAGAAGCTCCGTGTCCGACAAGGACCTCTGAAGGGTTGGTGGTCGGGCAGCATCGTTTGGTCGCACTTCATTCGAGGAGTCCAACGCGCCCGAGATTTGAAAGGCTTGGGTTAAGGCCCCCGCTGATCCACAACCCATCGTAGCGCCCAGCAAATGAAAGCCGTGCACGGGTGAAGTCTTTGCGCAGTGACGGCCTATGCCACTGACCTTTCTGGATGCCTTGGACAGCAGCAACGGCCTTGGGATTGTGGAGTGCTTCCATCCTTCGCCCTGCGTGCAGTGAATGGGTTTGGATGCTCTGGCTTTTGTTGGGGGCATTGGCCGTGGTACTGGAACCTCGTGCTTGGAAGTCTTGCCTCGGATTCATCATCATGGGATGGTGCTGTGGGGCATGTATGGAAGGCGACCATCAGACACTTGCTGGCCACTCCCCTTCCACCAGCTCATGGGTGGACCAAGGTGTTGCGGTGCCATGCTACGTGCCATCAGCGCGAAGGGATTCTCTTCAAAAGCGAGGAGGTCCTTGGTGGCTGTTTGCCCGCCATGGTTCGCCCAAGAAGGTGTGGATGTCTCTGCCATCAGACATGGCTTTGGCACCGCGAAGAGGCTGGTTTCAATGGCGCATGCCTGACACGTTTGACCTTGCGGATGCTTTTCCATTTGAAGATTATCTGGACGAGCAGGGCATGGATGGCACAGCATCGATGATCGCTTCATCTCCACTGAAAGACGGGGCCACCATGGTTGACAAGACCAGGCAGTTTGCCTTGGGATGGCGGTCATGGGTGGATCGCCAAACAAGAAACAATGACAATGGGCTTCTTCTCGGGGTCTTCGCAGGCGACAAGCGCGCGGTCGCTTCAGAAGTACGAGAGGCCTTTTCTGCCATTGGCTTGGGCCACTTGCTTTCCGTCAGTGGTTACCACGTGGGGCTGGTGGGGTTGCTCTTTTTGGTGCTGCTTCGAAGCCAGCACCGAGTGGTCCGAAGAACCAGTGTATTGGGTGTTTTGGCCACCGCCGCTTTTGTGATGGCTTGCGGCCACCCCACTTCCGCCTTGCGCGCTTGGGTCATGCTGCTTTGTCTTTGGTGGTCTGTTGCCAGAGGGCAACGTCCTAGCCCATGGTACGCTTTGGGCATGGCAGCTTGTGTGGTGGCATTGTTGGACAACAATGTCCCTCGTCAGCTGGGTGCCCAATTGTCCTTTGTCGCCACGGCATCGCTTTTGGCATTGCGGGGAAGATGGTTGGCCTGGCGGGTCCCATTCAGGGCGCAATGGGCCACCTTGCCATGGACCACCTCCACCTTCGATGCCTTTCCTGTTCTTTTTTACCCCGCCAACATTTTGGCAGGACCAACGATGTGGGCTCTTGGGATCTTGTTTGGTTTGGGATGTTTGGGCTGGAATGGAGGCATGACTGCCGCATGCTGGATGGCCGAGGCCTTGGGAGAGGCATTGGAAGGATGGACAACGGCCCCATGGACCACGTCGTCCCATCAACCTTGGTCCAACCCAACAGGGAGGCTTGGCGTCTTGGGTATCAGTGGGCTCTGGTTGCTGCGCTTGGTCCACGGCATGGCCCGCCGAAGCATGGTGCGGGCCGCATGGGCCGGGTCCATGTGCCTCGCCATGTTGGCCACGCTTCTTCATTCAAGAATGGACCCGCAGTGGCGTTTGTGGCATTTGCAAGGCCGTACGAATTGCTTTTTGTTGGAAGACGGTCACCGTGCTGAGGCATGGTATGAACATCAAAGAGATTCCGTGAGAGCGGTCCATGCTGCACGTTCCTTGGGCCTCGCGGGGAAGCTAGAACTTCACCGAGGACTCTGGAGAAATACAGGGCGGTGGCAAGATGCAGAAACAAAATGGACCCAACCACCTCAAGAGGTGTGGGTCCATGAACGTACCGTCGGGATGTCGTCACATCCGATTGATGTGCTGCCCATCAATTGAGCTTGAGAAGATTCGTGAGGACCTGGTCCACATATCCCTCCCACTGCGGAATGTCAGCAATGGGCAAAATGGCATTCACACGGTTGTTGCGTCGGGAGTAAATGGCCTCGACAAAGAAGCCGTTCACTTCAAAGATGCAGAGGATGTATCGGTTCTCGATGATGCGTTGCGCAAGGCATGTGCCGTGGTCCCACATGTAGTTGGTCTTTTGATCCAGCGGGAGCCTGTTGAAGGTGTCGAGTTTCATGGGAATGGGTGTGGTGGGTCAATGTCTCCCCTCCTTACGCCAATTCATAAGCAAAGGTTTCAGTTGGCCCATCTGCTTGTATTTTGCCTGCATGAATCGTGACCCTCTGCATTTGGTAGAATGCCCGCGTGATGCCATTCAAGGATGGCCACACCCCATTTCCACGGAGGACAAACTCGCGTATTACAGGGTTCTCTTGCGCGTCGGCTTCGATACTTTGGACATGGGCAGCTTTGTCTCTCCCAAGGCTGTTCCTGCCATGGCCGACACTGCGAAGGTGATCCAACAGTTGGAGGAAGAAGGGCAATGGGCCCTGTCCAAGAGCAAAGCTCTGGTCATTGTCGCCAATGAACGCGGCGCGAGGGAAGCCGTGTCATACTCTGCCGTCGATGTTTTGGGATTTCCAATGTCCCTCTCCCCCACTTTCCAAGAAAGGAACACACGGGCGAGCATGGACGAGGCTTGGCGGAGGCTTGACATCACAGCCAACCTTTGTCAGAAGCACAACAAAGAACTCGTGGTGTATTTGAGCATGGGCTTTGGAAACCCCTACGGAGACCCATGGGATGAGTCCATGGTGATGTTCTTTGGAGATCAAATCATGGACCGATGCGCTCCAACGGTCATTTCGTTGGCTGACACGGTGGGCGCTGCCACTCCGGAATTGGTGGAAAGCATGGCCAAAGCTGCCGTTGGGTCTTGGGGTGTTGAACGTGTGGGCGTTCACCTGCACCTTCACCCTTTGGAAGGGCTTGAAAAAACAAAAGCAGCGCACCGAGGTGGCTGCTTGCGAATGGATGGCGCATTGCGCGGCGTCGGAGGATGCCCCATGGCCCAAGACGACCTGGTGGGCAATGCGCCCTCTGAACGGGTCATTGAGTGGGCCCGTCAAAGTGGGCTTTGGCAACCCGACTCCTTGTCTGCATTGGATCAAGCAGAAAGCTTGGCGGCAGACTTGTTCGGATGATGCCTCAATTCAAGCCGTAGGACATCATTTTGATGCAAAAGGATGATTTGGCCAATTCAATGGTCTCGAGCTTGGAGGTGCTGATGTGGATGCGGTAGTGTCTCATGTCGACCCGTGGTACGGGTCCAAAGAAGATTTGGTTTCATTCGTCGAAGGAAATCATCGCTTCATCATGCAAAAGCCAGCAAGCCAAGGCCAAGCCCCAAGCAAGTGGCCAAGAAT
This sequence comes from uncultured Flavobacteriales bacterium, assembly GCA_938085425.1. Classification (GTDB taxonomy): domain Bacteria; phylum Bacteroidota; class Bacteroidia; order Flavobacteriales_D; family Sanyastnellaceae; genus UBA11663. The sequence continues at coordinate 20,300 of CALKGQ010000002.1, read as the reverse complement.
TTCTTCTTGTTGAAAGCATGTCCCTCCCCTGCTTCAAAGAGCACTGTGGTGCCAATGTGCAGAAGGATGCCAACCACCATGGCTTGCATCATTCCCGGAAAGGACACCATGAGCTCCGAAGGGAGCCAATGCAAGAGACCTTCGAAGATGGCCATCCCGGCAAGAGGAGCCAATCCAAAGAACACAAGGACCCACCAAGCCTGTCGACGTGGCACATGAGACTCGACCATCATGGCCATCAAGACCATGGATACAGGCACCTTGTGCAACACCAAACCAGTCACCAGTCCCCAATCGACAAGGTCCAAAGCAAGAGGTCCGTGGACGTGCCCAGCGTGGTGTTCGTGGGCTCCTACCACAGGCATGCTTTCCAAGGCGGCATGAAGACTCAAACTGATGAGTGCCATCCAAGGAAGTCTGATTTTCAAGTTGGGGTCCTCGCAGTGCTCATCGTGTTCATGGGCATGAAAGTGACCATGCTCGATCCCTTGACTCATGTATTCCAGTCCGCCTTGAAGCAAAAACCCGATCAACACAAAGATGCCTGCCAATTCTGTGGCGCCAAAAGCTTCAGGAACGAGGTGCAGGAAGCACATGCCAATGATGAAGGCACCCCCAAATGAGAGGATGTGCCCCAAATTGTCCAGGCCTCTTTGGCCCATCAATACAAATGCCCCACCGCCGAGTAGCGTGGTGATCAAGAAAATGAATGCCGTCAAGAACATGGCGGTGAGGTTCGGAGGATCAAATTCGCTGGGCCAGCATCAAGGTCCGAGGTGACTCATCGCACCAACGGTTCAACGCATAATCACCCCAAAGGTCTTGCATTTTGAGCCCAGATGAAACAATCATGTCCTGCAAATCTTCAGGAGTCATCGCCTGGACCCTTTCCACATGGTGCTCTCGTTTGCCTTTCCACTCGAATTGAATGGACTTCTCAATCCACCCCCCATGGATTCTGCGGTGGATGACAAACTCCATCCCGCCTCGGGTCAGCTTCTCGAAGGGCACCAAGTGATTTGCGGTACGATGTACATTCAGGAAGTCTACCAACAATTTGCCACCCGGCTTCAACGTTTCTGCCAGTCCACGGACAACTCCCAGCTGGGCTTCCGGTCCTTCGAAGTACCCCAAACTCGTGAAGAAATTCGTGGTGAGATCGAAGGCCCCTTTCCATGATGTTCTTTCCGTCAATGACCTCAAATCGTCCACGTGAAAGGTCAATTGTCCAGCGAGGTTGTCGGATGTTGTGCGCGCCGATTCGATGCTCAAAGGGCTAAGGTCAAAGGCCTCTACTTCCCAACCGAGTCGTGCCAGACTTCTTGCGTGACGACCTGCACCACAACCAGCATCGAGGGCCCTTCCAGCTGCACCCAAGTGCCCGCCCCGATGGAGGGCATGCACCAAGTCTTGGGCTTCTTTCTCGCTTCGATGACCGTACAGAATGTGGTACGCCTCCGTATTGAACCAAGGGCCAAACCACTCAGGGTCGGTTTTCCACACGTCACTTTGCAATACATCCACCATGTGGGTGCAAAAGTGGGCCAGAATGTTCGTTCCTTGACAATGAAGTCATGTCCTCACAGCAAACCCATCGACCCAAGACTGCAACCGCTTGGTCATTGCGTGCTCCTGCAGTGCGCATGTCAGGCAACCTGACCGAGCGGCAAGGGGATGTGATGTTGGCATGGGGAGAAAGCATTTTGGGCACACTCGCATGGTCCAAGGCGGACCACAAAAGGGCAATGCGCTGCTTGATTGAATGGATACAGAATCTTTCCAAGCACGCCGGTTATGCCACGCTCTCCATTGGGGTCAATGACGCAGGAGCCTTGGTGATGGACAGCACGAATGAAGTGGACAGCCACCTCCTTTCAGAATTGAAATTGGCATTGGAAAAGGCCCTTTCCCTGCCCATGGAGGAAATGAAGGGCGCACGACTGGACCGTTTGGCGAATGGCCACCGGACTGCAGCTGGAGGCGCAGGCTTGGGCCTGATGGACCTCCGCATCTTATCTGAAAACAACCTCCGCGCAGAATGTCTACCTTGCGACGGAGGAGGCACAGCGCTTGTGCTTACCGTCACTGTTCACCCCAAGTCCAACTGATTCATGCAAGACCTTCTCATCGATCGCACGGCCAAAACCCCTCAAGTGGAATTTTTGGCGTTGGAAAAGAAACTGACCCTCGCTGGAAGGAGCATCCCCGAGAACTCCATCCAGTTTTACGAACCAATGTTGTTGTGGGCGCAAAAGTTTTTCGCTGAAAACCCCTCAAAAGTGGAGGTGCACATCAAGTTGGAATACTTCAACACGAGCAGCTCCAAATGTTTGATGGACTTGTTGAAACGCGTGGAACAAAGCCAATGTGATGCGGAGGTGTTTTGGTACTACGAGGAGGAAGATGAAGACATGGAAGAGGCAGGCGAGGATTACGCGGCCATCATTCAGTTGCCTTTCAAACTTGTCGAGACGACCATCGACGACTGACGCTAGGGCTGACCAACAACAAGATCCACATGGCGACTGCCATGGTGGCCAACACCAAGAGATTGAAGTACAGCGTTGGGAGCGTGGCTCTTCCTAGGGACTTGTATGGCATGTACATGGTGGCGTCCCATCCATTGGTTCCATCGTTCACGCGGTGAATGGGGCCAGACTTTTGAATCAAGATGTTGTCCAGGCGAATGGCCCTCTCCTGCCTGTCGTTCTGAAGGACCCAATCCCAAAGTTCATCGTTGTGGCAGGCGTTTTTCAGGGCCACCAAATCTTGTGCAGCGGAAGCCTCTTGAAGAAGCTGCTGTCTGCTGCGGAAGGCAGAAGCATAGTGGTTGTTGTACATGGCCTTGACCTCCTCCCATTGGATTTCGCCCCCCTCCTTCCATGACCATTCAAAATCCGTCCCGCTCCACAAGGAGAGTTCCTCTGCAGCCCTTTCGAGCTCCAGGTCCACCCATTTCTGGTTTTCTGCACGCTTCACTTCTGAACGCCAAAAATCACGGCGCCATGATGCTTGGTAAATGCGGTCGTCCCATGTGGCCAATTCCTGGTCGTACGGGTTGTTGCGGGCCAAATCCACAGCAAGGGCTTCGAAGCCCCATCGCGAAGCCATCACATTGCCAAACCACGGAACAGCATCTGCCTCTGTGAAAACCGGGTTGAAGCGTTCAAACCGAATGATGGCGCCACCAAAAATGATTTGCGGAATGACCAGCAAAGGAATGATGATGTAGATCACTTTGGCCGATTGGAACCAAGTGGAGATGACCAACCCAAGGACGTTTCCAAAGAAGGACACGGCGAACAACACGGCGACATGGGCAAGAAGAAAGTCTGGTAGCTCCAAAATCAAGTGAGACACCCCAACAAATCCTACCGCATGCAGCAGTGAGACGGAGGCCACTACCGCAATTTTGGCATGGACGTAATGGTGCCACTTGGCTTGAAGAAAACGCTCTCGCTTCAGCAAAGATTTGTCCCGCAGGATTTCTTCTGCACTCACGCTGAGACCCAAAAAGAGGGCCACAATGACAGAGATGAAGAGGAATGGGGGAATGTTCTCGCTGTGTCTGAAGGTGTAGTCGGCTCCGGGCGCCACGTACCTCATGAATCCTGCAAGCAACATGGCCAATGCTGGAGCTTCGAGCGCATTGACCAACAAGTATTGCTTGTTTCTCCATTTGGTGAGCACATCGCGCTTGAAGTAGGTCCGCCACTGTTGCCATGCGTTGGCCAAAGTGGAGCGGCGGTCGAGGTCATTGGACGGTTCGTGGACCTCCCTTGTGGTGTTGCCGATCATCACCGTATAGAAATCATTCCATTCTTTGGGCCCTGTTCTCCGCGTCTCCGTCTTGCGCCCGTATTCGTCCACGGTCTTGGCCTCGACAATGTCGAAGATTTGCTCGGGGTTGACATTGCCGCAAGTCGAGCATTCACAATGGTCGGCATGCACCCGACTGGCCAGCGCATTGAAGTGCTGCACGGCGTCCAATGGATTGCCCCAATAAATGGGGTGACCTCCGGAATCCAGCATGAAGAGCCGGTCCAACATTTTGAAGAGGTCTGAAGATGGTTGGTGCAGCACGGCAAACACCAGCTGACCATCGTACGTCAGTTCCTTCAGGATGTCCAAAATCTGCTCACTGTCCCGGCTTGAAAGTCCACTTGTGGGCTCGTCCAGAAACAAAACAGGCGGCCTGCGAAGAAGCTCCAACCCAATGTTGAGGCGCTTTCGTTGACCGCCTGAAATGACTTTGTCCAACACGGAACCTACCCGGAGGTTCTGACTTTCCCAAAGCCCAAGCTTTTTCAAGACCTCATCCACCCTGGCCTCCTGTTCTTCTGCTGGCAGAATGCCCAGACTTAGTTGGGCATTGAACGAAAGATTTTCGCGGACCGTCAGTTCAGCGATGAGGACATCGTCCTGGGGAACATGCCCGATCCATCCTGCAACCCCTTGGGGGTTGTCATGGAGGTTGTGGCCTTCAAGAGTGACCTTACCAAAGGTGGGTTTGATGGTGCCATTCAAAATCCCCAGCATGGTGGATTTTCCTGAACCACTCCCTCCCATGATGCCCACCAACTGCCCACCTTGGGCATCCAAATTGAATTGATGGAGGGCTTGTTCTTGGGGGAATTTGAAATAGTGGCTCACATTTCTGGCTTGGAAATTCAATGGGCTCCGATCGGCCCCCATTTGGTTCCTTCTCGCCACCAATTCACTGTGGAAGAGTACGCCACCCATTTGGTCCCTCATGGCTCCTCCTGGTGCAAGCAGAGCCACTGTCCCGGGCATCAGGTCTTGGTGATTGACCCTGATCCCGCTGTTGCTGAAGCTTCTGAGCAAAAAGAGGTTGCCTTCCTCAAGGTGGTACCCCAGCATCGCGCCTCCAAGCCTTTTGCCCATCCAAGCGTCATCCGTCGCGAAGAGTCCGTTCACATGCTTTGCGGAGGAGGCGTCATGGGCAGACACCATCGCCTTGACCGCTTCAAATGCTTGGGCGTCCATGTTGAAGCTGTCCACCACAGTTTGCAAGAACAAATGTCCTGTCGCCGGGTCTGGGATCTCTCGCAAAAACTCCAACAGTCGAACCACGACGACGTGCTTTTCATGTTGCTCGAGTCCTTTGTTGATTTGACTGCAGGTGCGCAGCAGTTTTACACTGAGCTTGGCAAGTCGTTTGGCTTTCATCTCCTGCCCTTGGCCTGGCATACGCTGGAATTGGTCCACCAACTCGTCGTAGCGCTCCAAACTTTCTTCCAGCAATTTCTTGGGCAACTGACTCCGCATGTATTGAGCTGCATGTGAACGGCCCATGGCGATGCCCTCTTTCCCGCGTCCCGCGGCAAAAAGGGCAAACAATTGGATCAATGCTTCAAGTATGCTCGTTGTCATGGCATGGAGGTCCCTCCCCCATACGGCGACTTAGGCATGAAGGTTTCGTCTCAGGGAACCCGTTCGTAGCAGCCCTTGGTTGGGGCAAAAGTGTTCCGTGGCTCGCCAAGAAGATCGGTGCTGACTTGGAACGGATCAAAAGGCGGAATGGAAGAAATCCCTGTCCAAGCTGTCGCCGAACCAGAAAGCCTGAAGTCCCCATTCAGCTGATCCACAAAAGGCGGGTCAAGGTTGACCGTGGTGCCCTCGTCCAAAAGGTTGGCTGGAAACGTGTCGTCTTGGTGATGGATGGACGAGGAGACAAACAACGGATTGAGGTATTCTTCAGGGGCCCACAAGTCCAGGATGACTTCACTGAACTCGTTCAATCCGGCGTTGTTGCCAACGGCGATACAATTGCGAAACTCTGAATCTGACGTGAATGGCCGCAATTGGAGACTGCCATCACCTGCTTCGTACCAATCGTTGACATAGAGGGTTGGGAATTGCCGCAGGCCAGAGCCAGAAGAACCGAAATTGGCAAAGGTGCTCAGGTGCATTTGGATGTCTCCGCCCAAAGCGAAATAGCCGCATGCCTGCCCGCAGTTGGCCAAAAGGTTGTTGTACCCGAGGATGTGTCCTCCTTGCGAAAGCAGACCAATGGACTCTGCCAAGGTGATAGAACTGTTGGTGAGGCTGAGTGCGTAGTCGGCACCAGTCGCCACACTGTCCACCCAGATGCCCACCGTGGCTTGCGAAAGTTGCACGTGGTCGAGCCGGCACTCTGCCGCACGGTCCAACCAAAGCCCTCCGCGAAACACAGAGTAATTGATCAAACTGCCGTTGAGCGTGTCGGCATCGGTGATGTCAAAAGCCAGACCCCATTGTCCTGGGGTGTCCTCATAGCCGTCGTCCAAGCGATCGCCCTGCATGGTGATCGGTGCCCCGAGTTCACCCTCTGCCAAGAGCGTTCCTCCTCTGACCCAGATGCCTGAACCGGGATGGGCATATATATCCGTCCCTGGCAGGATGGTGAGTGTGCATCCGGGTTCCACCAAGATTCTACCGTACAAGACATGGGGCAACTGGTCATCCCAAACTTCGTCGCATGTCAGCACCGTGTAATCGTCTGGACCGCCATGAAACACCGCGTTTTGTCCCTTGGCAAGCAGTTTCACATTCTGCTCGTTGCCATTGGTTCGGAAAATGAGATCCTCTCTCACCCAAAATGGGACATCCTCTGCACCTTCATTGGGATCCACTGTGACCTCAACGAAGACAAACATGCTGTCCCCAGGGGCCAAGGGTGTGTCACGCAATGGGGTGGAAAGGTCGGCTGCAGGCAAACCATTGACATTGATCCGAAAGGGGCTGACAAGTCCACCGTCCAACTCAATGTCGTCAATGAGCAAGGTCCCATCATGGTCGTTGTACACCTTCAGTGGCAGCGTAACACTTCCAACGGTGGTGAAGACAGTGTCAAAGTACAAGGTGTCAGCGGAAAACCTCAGGCCGTGGGCTGAGTTGTTGTCCCACGTGGTGCGCTGGCACCCCGTTCCCAAAGCCCAAAACATGGCCAACATGCCCACGAGCCCAAAACCGGTCAAGCTGAACCATTTGTTGTTCGATGTGAGGGTGGCATGGGGCATGTTGCAAAGATGTTGAACTTCCATGGAATCTCGAACGCAAATAAGAATACTTTCTTGCCCTTTCACTCCAGCAATTCAGGGTGCCAAGAACAACAAAGCCCATGGCGAAAACCATGGGCTTTGTTCTTTGCATTGAAGGACGCCTTATGAAAGACTTGGCCGATCAACCAAGGTATCCTTTGAGGATGCGGCTCCTGCTGGTGTGCTTGAGCCGACGAATGGCTTTTTCCTTGATTTGGCGCACCCGCTCTCGGGTGAGATCAAAACGTTCTCCAATCTCTTCAAGCGTCATGGGGTGCTCCCCATTCAGCCCGAAGTACAGCCTCACAACGTCCGCCTCGCGAGGAGTGAGGGTACGCAGGCTCCGCTCAATCTCCTTCCTCAATGACTCGGTCATCAAGTCGGTATCAGGGGCAGGCGTGTCACCCGTTTGCAGCACATCGTACATGTTGCTGGAACTCTCGTCCCCATCTTTCAAAGGAGCATCCATGGAGACGTGACGTCCAGCATTCTTCATGCTTTGCTTCACTTCATCCAAAGTCATGTCCAATGTTTCGGCCAGTTCTGCCGCTGTTGGTGGACGCTCAAATTCCTGCTCCAAACGGGCAAAAGCCTTGTTGATCTTGTTGATTGAACCAATCTTGTTCAACGGAAGTCGAACGATTCGGCTCTGCTCTGCAAGCGCTTGAAGAATGGATTGACGGATCCACCATACCGCATAAGAGATGAACTTGAATCCACGCGTCTCGTCAAAACGTTGGGCTGCCTTGATCAGGCCAAGGTTGCCTTCATTGATCAAATCCGGAAGTGACAATCCTTGATTCTGGTACTGCTTGGACACAGACACCACAAAGCGAAGGTTCGCTTTGGTCAACTTCTCCAAGGCAAGTTGGTCCCCAGCTTTGATCTTTCGGGCGAGCTCCACCTCTTCCTCTGCCGTGATGAGGTCCACACGACCAATTTCTTGGAGGTATTTGTCAAGAGACGCTGTCTCTCGATTCGTGACTTGCTTGGTGATTTTTAGCTGCCTCATGGATGCAATTCAAGGGGTTCAACAATGATTCAACGCGGTTTTGACAGAAAAGGTTTGCAACCTCCTCAATCAATCTTCGTTGCGTGGGCGTTCAGGACGTGGTCCACGGTCGCGGCGACGGTCGCCACGATCGCCGCGGTCTCCTCGAGGAGCGCGCTCGACATATCCTTCTGGCTTGGGCAGCAACACCTTTCGGCTCAACTTGATTTTGCCAGTCTTTGGGTCACGGCCCACCACTTTGAATTTGACCGTCTCCCCTTCTGTGAGGATGTCACCTACATTTTCCACGCGATTCCAATCGAGTTCGCTGACGTGTAGAAGTCCGTCCTGACCAGGCATGACTTCGACAAAAGCGCCATAAGGCATGATGGTTTTCACCTTGCCTTCGTATTCCTCTCCGATTTCAACGGTGGGTGGGAATGCGATTTGCTTGATGCGCTTCAACGCAGCCTCGATTGCATTCTTGTCCGACGCAGCAATTTCAACCATGCCTTTGCCATCGATGTCCTCGATGCTGATGTTGGTCTCGGTGTCCGCCTGAATCTCTTGGATGATCTTTCCACCTGGGCCGATGATGGCTCCGATGCTGTCGCCAGGAACCTCCAAGGAGACAATGCGTGGCGCATGGTCCTTGTAATCGTCGCGTGGCTCAGAGAGCTCCGTCAACATGGCTTTGCGAATGTGGTGCCGTCCTTCACGGGCCTGCTCCAAAGCTTCACGCAATTGATCAAAGCTGATGCCCTTGATTTTGATGTCCATTTGGCATGCAGTGATGCCTGCCTCGGTTCCGGTCACCTTAAAGTCCATGTCACCGAGGTGATCCTCATCGCCCAAGATGTCTGAAAGGATGGCGTACTTGCCGGTCTCCAAATCGGTGATCAACCCCATGGCGATTCCTGACACAGGAGCCTTGATTTTGATTCCACCGTCCATGAGGGCCAAAGTGCCCGCACATACAGTGGCCATGGAAGAGGAACCATTGGACTCGAGGATTTCACTCACCAATCGAATGGTGTAAGGGCATTCTTCTACTGGAGGCAACACCGGCTTCAACGCACGAAGCGCCAAGTTTCCGTGTCCCACTTCGCGGCGGCTCGTGCCGCGCAAGGGACGCTCCTCTCCTGTACTGAACGGAGGGAAGTTGTAGTGCAAAAGGAATTTCTCTGTTTTGCGTACAAGTGCGCCATCGATCAGCTGTTCATCTTGCTTGGTGCCCAAGGTCAATGTGGTCAAGCTTTGGGTCTCTCCTCGGGTAAAAATGGAGGAGCCATGGCAACCGGGGAGGTAGTCCACCTCGGTCCAGATGGATCGAATCTCATCGGTTTTGCGTCCGTCCAAGCGCAAGCCTTCGTTGAGCACGAGGTCACGGATGGCCTTTTTCTGAGCGGACTTGATGTAGTCGCTTGTCATGCCGCCCTTCTGCTCACGGTCTTCGTCAGACATAGCGTCCATGAAGGCAGCCTTCAATTCAGAGAAGCGGTTTTTGCGCTCTTCTTTGGTGGCACCAGTCTTTCCAGCTTCGTAAAACTTGGGGTACATGTCTGCCATGATGTGGGCTTTCCAGTCCTCATCGTGGGTTTCGTGGGAGTATTCGCGCTTGACGTCAAACTTGCCCACCTTTTTGGCGAGTTCGTTCTGGGCTTCGCACTGGGTGCGAATGGCAGCGTGGGCCACCTCAATGGCGTCCACCATCTCTCCTTCGCTGACCTCGCTCATTTCACCTTCCACCATGACAATGCTGTCCATGGTGCCTGCGACCATGATGTCCATGTCCGCCTCCTCCAATTCGGAGCGAAGGGGGTTGATCACGAACTCACCCCCTACGCGCGCCACGCGCACTTCAGAAATGGGGCCGTCAAAAGGAATGTCTGAGACTGCAATGGCCGCACTGGCCGCGAAACCCGCCAAACTGTCTGGCAAAACTTCTGCATCAGAGCTCATCAATTGGATCATCACCTGTGTTCCTGCGTGGTAATCACCTGGGAACATTGGGCGAAGGGCCCGGTCGACAAGTCGCATGACCAACACCTCTGTGTCAGAGGGTCTTGCTTCACGCTTGAAAAAACCTCCTGGGAATCGTCCTGCTGCCGCATACTTCTCGCGGTAGTCCACCGTCAATGGCAGGAAGTCCACGTCCATGGGTTCGTGGCTGGAAACTGCTGTAGCGAGCAACATGGTGTTGCCCGATCGTACGACGACGGAACCGTGAGCCTGCTTGGCGAGCTTGCCGGTTTCAATGGTGACCTCGCGCCCTTTGCCGAGATCAATGGTTTGGTTGTGTACCGTGTAATTCATGTTGCCTCTTCTTCTACGTGTATGTGTGTGGGCCGGCAAGCCCCAATAAGCCAAAGGCGGTTGACTTTCAACCGCCCTCAGAAAGTCAATTCAATGGATCAACGACGCAATCCGAGCTCCTTCACAATCGCCCTGTAACGGGTGATGTCCTTGTCCGCGAGATAATTCAACTGCTTGCGACGCTTTCCGACCAAAGTGATCAGTGCACGCTGCGTGTTGTAGTCTTTGCGGTTTTCTTTGAGGTGCTCCGTGAGGTGAGCAATACGGAATGAAAACATGGCAATTTGTGCCTCTGGAGATCCGGTGTCGGTGTCTCCTTTTCCGTGCTTGGCGAAGAATTCTTTCTTCTTTGATGCGTCCAAATACATGTGCGAAATCCTTTAGATGTTCGAGATGCGAATAATAAAATGAGCGGCGAAGGTACAAAAGAACCAACGGCCTTGCGAATTATTCTTGGGTATGCAACATGCGCAGGGAAAAGGACAACTGCGACTTCAACTCCTTCCTCGGGATGATGGCATCCAAAAATCCATGCTCCAGCACAAACTCGGCCCTCTGAAATCCTTCGGGGAGGTCCTTGCCAATCGTTTCTTTCACCACCCTCGGCCCTGCGAAGCCAATCAATGCATTGGGCTCACTGATGTTCAAGTCGCCGAGCATTGCAAAAGAAGCCGTCACTCCCCCCGTTGTGGGGTCGGTGAGCATGCTGATGAATGGAAGGCCTGCTTTGGAAAGCAGGGAGAGCTTGGCACTTGTCTTGGCCATTTGCATCAGGCTCAAACCAGCTTCCATCATCCGTGCGCCACCAGACTTGCTGATGCAAATGAAGGGCACCCCCTTTTTGAGTGCGTGGTCAATGCCACGGGCAATCTTTTCTCCCACCACGGAGCCCATGCTCCCGCCGATGAATGAAAAGTCCATGCATGCAATCACCACGCCTTGTCCATTCATTTCTCCTGATCCTACACGGATGGCGTCGGTCAGCCCAGTCTTGGCCTTTGCCGCGTCCAAACGGTCGGTGTAAGCTTTGGTGTCAGAAAACCCAAGGGGATCTGCGGAGGTTAGCTTAGGGGCCACCTCCCTGTACTTGCCTTCGTCAAACAGCAGCCCAAAGTATGCGTCACTTCCGATCCGCTCGTGGTGGTCGCACATGGTGCAAACCCAAAGTGTGGCAGCATGCTCCTGGTTGGAGACCACTGTTTTGCAATTGGGACACTTGTACCAAGCGCCTTCAGGAATTTCCTTCTTCTCGGAGCTTGACGTTGTGATGCCTTCTGCATTTCTCTTGAACCATCCCATGCCACAAATTTATGGTGGCCGCCTAGGGAATGAAGCAGTTTGAAGTGCAGTTGTTCACGATGTTGAATCGTTTGTCGTGGATAGCTTCAAAAGGGCAACCCCAAGCCCAAGTGTACGGCACCCTTGGGCAGCACCTGTCCCGCCCAACGGTTTCCAACAGGGCGACCAGGATCGTGGATCCGCAGCGCCGCATCCACCCTGATCAAGAAAAAGCTCAGGTCGTACCGCACCCCCATTCCGGCACTCCATGCCATGCTGCCCAAGGCGAACTGCGCCTCTTCCGGGACTTCATCCCCGTGCAACCAGACATTGCCCGCATCTGTGAAGAGCGCGAGGCCCCAAGTTGGGCCAAGTTTCAACCGAGACTCCACATTGACATCCAATCTCACATCCCCAATCCCCACCACTGCGCTCGTCTCTTCGTCGGACACCAAATTGCCTGGTCCCAGCGTTCGAATGCGCCATCCGCGGATGCCATTGGCCCCGCCGCCAAAGAACGAATGTTCCAAGGGCAATGCCGGTGTGTTCGCTCCCGTGCCAGCCCAACCCACCTTCACATTGAATGCTTTGGACCAAGCCGCCCCATTGTCAGATGGCAGGCGGCCTTGAAACACCCCTTGGTGACGTTGAAATTGAATCGACGGCACACCTTTGGCCAAGACCCATGCCCCACTTTCAGGATCAAGCCATTCAGAATCATCTGATGCCAATCGAGATGCCAGAGCCTGAGAAAGCCAGCCTGCCCACATGGACTGAAGCACGGCTTGCCCTGACCAGCTGCCAGCCTGCCACCCTGTCTCCCATGACCCCCCGGACGCCAGTGTCAAGTGGTTGTTGAAACGCGCTTTGACAAGGTCATTGGCGTCGTTGTTGAGCCATTGCACAAACAGGCTGTCCCGGTTGGTCAAGTTGACAAACGACAGGTCCGCCAGACGAAGGCCCACTTGGGAGTTCCGCGTAGGATTCTCTGTCCACACCACTTCATAACTCCCATGGAATTGAGACCGGGTGAATTCTGGCCAAACCTCTCTGTCCCAACCGAGGTCCCATTCCGATTTGGGCTTGGTGGACGGACGCATGCCATCCAGGGACAATGGCCAAATTCCAAGGCGCTCCTTGTGCCAGCGGAGATGCCATTCGCCACTGTTCAGGAAGTTGTCCCTTGAAAGGGTCACGAAGGGTGCCACCGCCACATAGCCAAACCCAAATTCAAGCGTATTCTTTGCGCCCCAACCCCGTGGGTTGAAGTGCACCACGGAGGTGCCCAATTTGGGTCCATAACGGGCATCGTTCCGAACCAAATCCAATTCAAACCCCACATCGTGTGACGGTCTCTGTTGGATTTGGACGTCCACGTCCATGAGCACTTCCTCCCCCTCCATTCGAAACGTTTTCTCCATTTGCACCTGTGCCACACTTGAGAGGGATTGAAAGCCTTGGATGGTCTTGGAAAGTGCTTCTGGGGAGTAGATCTTCTGGGGTTTCAGGTCGACCAAATGTCGCCATACATCTGGACGTAGCCTGCCAATGGCATCTGGGCCGGAGGGGGCTTGTCCCTCCCAGGTGATGTGGCCAAACTCCACCTTGGGGTGAGGCCGGTTGCCCATCGAATCGTTGGGCAAAGAAGGGTCGTGCCACTCCGCGGCTTCGGCATGCCAAGGCAGGGCTTCCACGGTCAGCCAAACTTCATGTCGATCGGACCTTCCCAAGGTGTCGGCTTTGAATGCAACAAGTCCCGAGTGGAACGTTGCCCGCCCGGAGCGTTGGATCTGGGACGCCAAAAGATCTTGGGCATCGCGCAACAAATCTTGCGCAAACGGCAATCCTTTTTGAAGAGGCAATTGAAGTTCACTCGCACCAAGGCCAGTGGCTTTGAGGTCCCACGTGATGCCTGCCACGTGCCAACGTCGGCCCAAGATGACATGAAGTTCAAGGGCGGCTCCACGCTTCATCTCTTTCCAACTGGATTGAACATCAGCCTCCAACCATCCTGCCAAATGCAACCGATTTTGAAGGGCCCTTGCGTTCTTGAACTGGGCTTGAGCCGTGGGGAGACGGTTGGTTCCCTGAGCGGGTTTCTTGCCCAGCAATTTCTCCCCCAAAGACAGCTTCAAAGGCTTGACAGGGAGCATGTCTTCCCATTCATCCCATAGCTCGCGCGATGGAGGATCGCCTTCGTACGACCCTCGGTGGAGGTTCGTTTGCACCCATGACAGAGAAGGGAGGTCTTCTTGTGCACATGCAGTCTGTCCCACTGCGTAACTTGCGGCCACCATGGCCATCCACAAAGCCCGACGCCAAGACATCAGGAGCCTCAAACGCCGCAGCGAACGTTGGGCCAAGCGCCGTATGGTGGTGGAAGGTGTGAAATGCATTGAGGAACTTCTGCAAAGCGCATGGGAGGTGGAACGAATCTACTTCACATCTGACCATGAAGGAAGTGCGTCCTTGACTTCATTGCAAGAGGCGTCCACCGGCGTAGAGTTCGTCTCAGTCTCCGCCAAAGACATGGAGATGATGTCCGCGCTCAAAACAGCGCCTGGTCTGTTGGCCGTGGCCCACATGCCAGATCCCTCTTCCCACTCTCCGGGCCTGTGGCTCTACCTCGACGACATCAACGATCCCGGAAATGTGGGCACCTTGATCCGTGTGGCCGATTGGTTTGGCCTCGCAGGAGTCGTGTTGAGTTCAGCCACGGCCGATCCATTTGGCCCCAAGGCAGTCCAAAGCGCCATGGGGTCGACCTTCCATGTGCCGTTGCGCATTCAAAACCTCAAGGATTTGCCCGAAGATTGGCGGAGCCGTGTGGCCGGCCTTGACGCAGGCGGAAACGATTTGCACACCCAAGCCCCTTCGGAGCTTCCCACGCTTTTGGTGGTCGGGTCGGAGTCGCATGGGATGTCGCAAGAGGTCAAGGCCGCTTGCCACGACATTTTGTCCATCCCCGGGGCAGGTCGCGCAGAATCCCTCAATGCCTCCGTGGCAGGTGCAGTGGCGGTGTCAGCCTTGCTGCAGCAGGCCATGTCGATGGACCAGGGGGGCTGACATCACCTTGCACCACATCCTTGACGCTTGCTCCTTGGACCAACCCTTCTCCTTCATCGCTTGGGTCACTTCTTCAAAACGGCTTTGCCAAGCAGCACGTTCCATATCGTTGGCCTTTGGGGCTTGGTGGGCAATCTCTGAGGACAAACCAAGCCACTCCGCACAAAGCCTCTGATTGGGCCAGAGCTTCATGCCATCCATGAGGCGCGCGTCCATTTTTTGGGCCATCCACTTCTCTTGCTTTTCACCTTGTGGTCCGGTCTGCCATGCCAGTGGTGCGCCAAAGTGGAAGTGCACCCTTCCCTTGCCTCCCGCCAGTCCCATCCACATGGACCGCTCGTCCTCTCCCACTTCCTTGTCGTAAGAGCCTCCCACTTCCACAGAAAGCAATTCATGGATCTTCATGGCATCGCATGGGTCCCACTCATAACTCAAAGAAGTAGGCGACACCGCCAAATCATTCCATGTGTCCTCGTCTCCTCCCTTGGAAAGGGTCCTCACCAGTGCAGGGGCTGTGGTGTCCATGCCGTCCTTGGCCCGACCTTCCCGGTGGGCGAGCCACACAGGTTGACCTTGGGCCACAACATGCTGAATGTAGGCGGCAGTCCGAAGGCTGTGGGCATATCTCTCTCGCGCTGATCCAGATCGTTCCACCACAAAGCAGCGGTTGAGCCGAACGAGGGCATCGACCCAAGGGGATTTCAACAAGTTGGAACCAATGCCAATTTCCGTGGCCCGATGTCCTTCCCCAAGAAGCACCATGTTGATGAAGGAAGGATCGAGCACAATGTCGCGGTGGTTGCTCAAGAACAACCTTCCAGCCTCGAGGGCCCCAGCATCTTGACTCCATTGAAAACCATCGGTGGTTTGGCTGGCCAGCGCTTCGAGAAACGGCTTCACCACCTCGCCCTGAAATGCGGTGACATCTTGAACATCCTTCCACAGTGTCGCCAAGCGTTCCGCCTCTTCTCGTGGAACCAGCCTTGACAATTCACCGCCCCAATCACGTGCATGCGATAGTGCATTCAGCGCCAAACGCGCCTTTTCGCCCTTCAAAGGGGCCATGTCTTCAAACCCTGTGTGATTCACATCATCGGATGCCATGCCGCAAGATAGGATGGCGACTACCTTTGACGTATGTCATTCGAGGACCTCAAATTGAAACGTCAGTTTCTCCGTGCCGTGGAGGATCTCGGGTACACTGTCCCCACCCCCATCCAAGTGCAAGCCATTCCGAGGATCCTTGCAGGGCAAGACCTGATTGGGGTGGCGCAAACAGGAACGGGAAAGACCGCAGCCTACGTGCTGCCTTTGCTTCAAAAGGCCAAGGGCCGTCAGGATGGGGCGCCTCGAATTGCCATTTTGGTGCCGACCAAAGAGTTGGCGTTTCAGGTGCACGCTGCCGTGATGTCGTTTGCGGCGCACACAGACCTCCGTGCTTTGACCTTGGTGGGCGGCGTAGGCCCCAAGACGCAAATCGCAAGCCTTGCAGAAGGCACCGACATTGTGGTCGCCACGCCAGGAAGGTTCATGGAACTTTACCTGAAGGGCGCGCTGGTGCTCAACAAGTTGCACTCCTTGGTTCTTGACGAGGCCGACCGCATGATGGACATGGGCTTCATGCCACAGCTCCGGGACATGCTTGAAGTGCTGCCAAGGAAGCGTCAGAACCTCCTCTTCAGTGCCACTTTTCCGCAGCGTGTCGAATCCCTGGCCGATGAGTTTTTGCTTTGGCCGTCCCGCATTGAGGTGGCCCCAGAAGGCACCCCAGTGGCTTCAGTGGACCAATTCATGGTGAAGGTGCCCAACATTCAAACCAAGCTGAACCTGCTTTCTTTTTGGCTTTGCGGCAAGCATGTGGACTCACGTGCTCTTGTCTTTGTCCGAACCAAAGACGATGCACGCAAAATCCGTCAAGCGCTTGAAAAGGTGCTGCCGGGTCAAGTGGCGGAGATCCATTCCAACAAAGCGCAACACACCCGGCTCGCTGCGATGTCCCAATTTCGACAAGGCGACGTGAGGGTCTTGGTGAGCACGGATGTCAGCAGCCGTGGCATTGACGTCCCAGAAACAGAGGTCGTCGTGAATTTCACCGTGCCAAGGATGTCTGACGACTACGTGCACCGCATTGGACGCACAGGACGTGCCGACCGCTCGGGAGTGGCGTACACCATGGTGGACCCCACGGATGAAGTGGCGCTCGGAAGAATCCTCGAGCGCTTGCCCAAGGGCAACCGCCCCGAATCCATGTCCTTTCCCGACCAGGTAGAAGAGGCAGCCACCCCGCCATGGGAAGCCAAAACCATGGCACGGACGATTGATTTCCAGCGCAAGAAGGCAGACCCCACCTACCAGGGTGCCTTTCACGAGAAAAAGCGCAAAGGAGAGGGCAACAAACGCAGCAAGCGCCGCCGTTGACTCAGGACTCCTGATCCTGGCAGGGAGAAATGTCCCCACCATTCAAAACATAGCCTTCGTCAAAACACATCACACGAAGCCTTCCATCCGGAAGGGGCTCCACATGGGTGTGGTAGGCAAAGTCATACCCACGCTGCGCGAGCCAAGTGGCTCCTCCTTCGCACACCTTTGGTTCATAGGGGGGCGTTGAAGACGAACAACGCCAGGCTTTCAGGAGTGCCCTGTTCTTGTCCAGGCGCTTTTTGACACTCCACTTTTCTCTGGTCCACCCTGATGGATGATGGGATCGATTGGTCATGGCGCCAAATTCATCGACATGTCTGAAGGGGAAGCCTCGATTTTGTGGATGTCATCAGTCAATGCACGTTCGCAGATGGGATTACCTTCGCAGCATGAACCAATGGAAAACAGTAGGCATTGTTGGTGCAGGGACCATGGGGAGTGGAATGGCACAAATCGCGGCGGAAGCTGGATGTGAGGTCGTCCTTGTGGATGCACATCACAAGGCCTTGGAACGAAGCAAAGATCAGTTGGCCCGCGTCATGGATCGATTGGTGGAGAAAGGCCGCAGGACATCTGAAGAGGCCGCTGCAACCCAGGGACGAATCCGAAGAACAACCGACTTGGTGGATGTGAAGGGGTGCGACCTCGTGATTGAAGCCATTGTGGAGCAGTTGCAAGCCAAGAGTGATTTGTTCAAGGCGCTTGAAGGCATCCTCTCGGAGGAGGCTGTTTTGGCCACCAACACCTCTTCCCTTTCTGTCACCGCCTTGGCACAGGCATGTGACCACCCCAACAGGGTGTTGGGGCTGCACTTTTTCAATCCAGCCCCTTTGATGGCATTGGTGGAAGTCATCCCCGCACTGCAAACCAATCCCGACCTCGTGGAACACGCCGTGGCCAACATGAGGGCTTGGGGCAAGGCCCCTGCAGTGGCCAAAGACACCCCGGGGTTCATTGTCAACCGCGTGGCCAGGCCTTTTTACAGTGAAGCCTTGCGGATCCATGAAGAAGGGTTGGCTTCAGTGGCGGACATCGACGCCTCCATGCGCGAGGTTGGATTCAGAATGGGTCCGTTTGAGCTCATGGACCTGATTGGCCACGACGTGAACCATGCCGTCACATCCACCGTGCATGAAGCTTTTTATGGGGACCCTCGCTACCGTCCCAGCCATGTTCAACGTCAATTGGTGGCAGCCGGATGGCTTGGTCAAAAATCCGGCCGGGGTTTTTATGCGTACGACGGCAAGAAAAAAGTGGGCACAGAGGGCCAACCAAAACAAGGGGTGGCAGACCGGATTTTGGCCATGCTCATGAACGAGGCCGTGGACGCTGTTTTTTGGCAAGTGGCTTCGGCACATGATGTAGACGTGGCCATGCAAAAGGGCGTGAACTATCCCAAGGGCTTGCTCGCATGGGCGGAGGAACGTGGATTCCAGCATGTGGTGGCCCACATGGATGAATTGCGCGGTCGCTACGGGGAAGAGCGTTACCGATGCTCTCCCTTGCTCAGGGACATGGCCCAATCGGGAAAGTCCTTCTTTCAATGACCCCAACGACGGATGCAAGCCAGCTTGTGAGAAGGCTTGTCGTCTTCTTGCCGTAGGATGTGGCCATCCACCAGACGGTCCTGACGCACTTCGCCTGAGGCATGAAGGATGTGGCCTTGGCCATCGCATAGGCCCACGTGGGTGATGGAACCCTCTGCATTCTCAAAAAAGGCCACGTCATTGATGGCCACCTCTTGGAGCTGCACAAGCGCACCAGATTTCACTTGTTGGCTTGCATCTCGCGGCACCTCCACGCCGCAAAGCCTGGCGGCCAATTGCACGAGTCCACTGCAGTCCATCCCCCATCCGGACCTGCCTCCCCAATGGTAGGGAACGCCTTTCATGGCCTCCGCCCATTGCCACATGTCCCCGGCCCATGCAGCCGGAGTCTCGGACATTGGTGCGACCTCGTCCTCTCCCAGCATCCACTTGCCTTGGTCGATACGAACCACGGCGCCTGCCGGCAAAGCACCTCCAGCCACCCCGCTCCATGAAGAGCTGAGTGCGGACAAGCAAAGGGTCTGGCCCATCCATTCCTTGGTCACGGGCCTCAGTTGACGGTCGTCCATCCAGCCCATGTATCCATCGGGCAGTGCGACTTGCACCCAGTGGCCCCTGCCCTTTTGGCGGATTTGGACTTTCTCACCTGCCAACACCTCGTTCACGCATTCGGCACGGTCCGAAGGTTCCGCCCGCAAGGGCACGTGGCTCAGATGGCACCAAAATTCGGTGGTCATCTCAAGAGACGTCAACGGTTTCCAAGACCAACGCAGAAGCTCCTCCACCTCCATTGCAGATGCCTGCGGCACCACGGCGCATGCCCCGCTGATGCAGGGCGTGCACCAAGGTCACCACAATGCGAGATCCGCTCGAGCCCAAGGGATGCCCCAAGGCCACAGCCCCTCCATTGACGTTCACACGCTCAGGGTCGAGCCCCAACGCTTGGTTGTTGGCAATGCCCACAACGCTGAAGGCTTCGTTCAATTCCCACAGGTCGATGTCTTTGTTCTCGAGACCGGCCTTGGACAACGCTTTGGGCAAAGCCAAGGAAGGCGCCGTCGTGAACCATTCTGGGGCTTGTGCAGCGTCAGCCGTGGCCACGATTTTGGCAAGTGGTGCGAGGCCCCACTTTTGGACGGCTCCTTCCGAAGCCAGCACAAGGGCAGACGCGCCATCGTTGAGCGTGGAGGCGTTCGCGGCAGTCACCGACCCCTCTTTGTCGAAGGCAGGCCGCAACTTGGGGATCTTGTCCAATCGGACATTCGTGTGCTCTTCGTCACATGAGACCACGATGTCGTCGCCTCTTCTTTGGGGGACGGCCACAGGCACGACCTCCTTGTCAAAGTGTCCAGACTCCCACGCTTGTGTGGCCCTGCGATAGCTTTCCACCGCAAAGGCATCTTGCGCTTCGCGACTGATGTTGTTTTCTCTTGCACATAGCTCTGCCGAGACCCCCATGTGGGTGGCATTGTACACGTCGGTCAAGCCGTCCAGCAACATGCCATCTTGGACCTTGACGTTGCCAAACTTGACCCCGCTCCTTCCGTCCAAGTAGTGCGGCACAGAACTCATGTTCTCCATGCCTCCCGCCACCACAATGTCCGCGTCGCCAAGGGCAATGGCCTGCGAAGCAAGTGA
>CALKGQ010000001.1 GCA_938085425.1 uncultured Flavobacteriales bacterium | reverse complement strand
GCTTTTCAAGAGAAGATGATCCGCAAGAAGTGGAAAGACCAAACCGCGGGACATCTCGAGGACCTTGCCCTCGAGTTGGAGGGGCTGCAGGAGTTCACCAGCGACCAGGTCGAAACCACATTCAAGGCATTCCTCGAGGCGCGAGAGTTGGGGTTCGGCCAGGTCCTTTTGCCCTTTCGGTTGGCCCTGACCGGCGAAGGTGGTGGACCCTCGATGTTTGAATTTGCTGCCTTTTTGGGCAAGGAAACGACGCTTCAACGGCTGCGAGAGGGCACGGCCCACATCGAAGCCCTCAGGGCCCAAACCTCCGATGACGCGACCTCATGACGCAGAACCGCATCGAAGTCAACGGCTTGCGCGTTTGGGCGCACCACGGTTGCATGGAAGAGGAGGCCGTCATCGGCCAAGAATACCGCGTGGATGTCACACTTTGGGTGGACTTGGCGGCCAGCGCAGCATCCGACGATTTGGCCCTCACCGTCGACTACGTCGACGTCCACCGCATTGTCAAGCGCGAAATGGGCATCCGAAGCAAATTGGTGGAGCAAGTTTGTGACAGAATCGTCCGGGGATTGAAAGAGGAATTGCCCTTGGCCCAATCCGTCGAAGTCACCGTCACCAAGTTCCAGCCCCCCATTGGTGGGGATTGTGACCACATTGCCGTGGTCATGCAGGGCTGACCTGATCGCTTACGAAAGGTCCATTTCCGGGACCCGTTCTGGGACCACCAGCTCGCCTGCTGTGGCCGAGACGATGTCGTCCACGCTTGTCCCGGGTGCGCGTTCCACCAGGTGAAAGGCGCCATCCTTGATGTCCATCACCGCGAGGTTGGTGACCACGCGCTTGACACATGCCACCCCCGTCAGGGGCAAGGAACAGGCGTCGAGCAACTTCGATGCTCCTGCGCGGTTGGTGTGTTGCATGGCCACAATGATGTTTTCTGCAGAGGCCACAAGGTCCATCGCCCCGCCCATGCCTTTCACCATTTTTCCTGGGATCTTCCAATTGGCAATGTCCCCATTGGAAGACACCTCCATGGCCCCCAATACTGTCAGCTGCACGTGGCGTCCACGGATCATGGCAAACGAGGTGGCGCTGTCAAAGAACACGGCCCCAGGGAGGGCGGTGATGGTCTGCTTGCCCGCATTGATCAAGTCTGCGTCTTCTTCCCCTTCGTGGGGGAAGGGCCCCATGCCTAGGATGCCATTTTCGCTTTGAAATTCGACGTCCAAGCCCTCTGGGATGTGGTTCGCCACAAGGGTGGGGATGCCAATGCCAAGGTTGACGTACCAGCCGTTCTGAACCTCTTGGGCGATGCGCCGTGCGATGCCGTTTTTGTCCAACATGGGGTCAGGATTGAGGGGTTTGTGGGCGCACGGTGCGTTGCTCAATCCGCTTTTCGTAGTCAGGACCTTGGAAGATGCGTTGCACAAAAATTCCGGGGGTGTGGATGGCATTGGGGTCGAGGGATCCCTCGGGCACGAGCTCTTCCACCTCTGCCACGGTGATGCGGCCCGCCATGGCCATCATGGGGTTGAAATTCCTTGCGGTCGCCTTGAACACCAAGTTGCCGGCAGCGTCCCCCTTCCACGCCTTGACGAAGGCAAAGTCTGCGGTCAGGGCCGATTCCAAAATGTGGGGCTTGCCCTCAAACACACGGACTTCCTTGCCCTCTGCGACTTCGGTGCCAAACCCTGCAGGGGTATAGAACGCAGGGATCCCTGCGCCACCTGCCCTGCAACGCTCCGCCAAAGACCCTTGGGGAATCAAGTCCACCTCGAGTTCACCGCTCAGCATTTGGCGCTCAAACTCTTCGTTTTCGCCTACGTAAGAGGAAATCATCTTGCGGATTTGGCGCCCCTGAAGCAGGCGCCCCAACCCAAAGTCGTCGACCCCAGCGTTGTTGGAAATGCATGTCAGATTGCGCACGCCGCGCCGCACCAATTCGGCGATGCTGTGCTCGGGGATGCCACAAAGGCCAAACCCTCCGAGCATCAAGGTCATGTCGTCCTTCACCCCATCGAGGGCGGCAACAGGACCGGAAACCACTTTTGAAATTGCCATGGCTGAATAGCGTTGATTCAGGGATTGTTCAGTTGAACAAATCCTCGTCGTCCAACGGGTCAAAGGTAGGTCCACGCAGTTCGGCGACCTGCTTGCACGTCAGGGTGTCCCCCCCGATGCTTTCCGGACGGGTGAAGTCCTCTTGGCTCACCTCCAGCGAAGCATCGGCGTACACGTCTTTCATGAAAAAGCCATAAATCGGCAGGGCGGTGTTCGCGCCTTGGCCCAAGCGGGTCGTTGAGAATCGGACCGTGGGGTCTTGGGCGCCCACCCACACCCCGGTCACCAAGTCCGGGGTCAAGCCCATGAACCATCCGTCGGTGTTGTTTTGGGTGGTGCCTGTTTTTCCAGCCATGGGGACACGGATGCCGTCGTACGCCCTTGCATCGCTGTCGTAACGGAGTCGAACCCCGGTGCCTCGTCGCTTTTGAGATTCCTCGTTCCACGCGCCATCCACCACGCCTTTCATCATCTGAAGCACGCGGTAGGCGTTGCGGTCGTCCAAGCCTTGACGGATTTCCTGAACCGGCTCGTAAATCGGGTTGCCAAAGCGGTCCTCAATCCTGGCGATGAAGGTCGGTTCGACATGCACGCCATGGTTCACCAATGAGGCGTTCGCACTGACCAATTCCCGCAAGGTGAGCTGGGCAACCCCCAAGGCGATGGACGGCACATTGGGGATGCGGCTTTCCACCCCCAAGGCGTGGGCCAAATCGATCACACGCTTCGTTCCGTAGTCCTTGATGAGCTTGGCGGTGACCGTGTTCATGGAGTTGGCCAGAGCGTACTCCAAGGTGACCATCTCTCCGTAGTCCTCGTCGCTGTTGTCAGGACACCAGCGGGGAGGGTCGCTGCCAGGTGGCAAGTCGATGCACGTTTTTTGGTTGGGGAATTCGTCGCACGGCTCCGCCCCGAGGCGAAGGGCGGTGGCGTACACGAAAGGCTTGAAGGTCGAGCCCACCTGGCGGCGGCTTTGGCCCACGTTGTCGTACTTGAACTGCTTGAAGTCGATGCCGCCCACCCATGCCTTGATGTGGCCTGTGGCTGGCTCGATGGAAACGAGGCCAGCATGCAAGATGGCCTTTCGGTGCAGGATGCTGTCCATGGGGGACAACACTGTGTCGACGTCCCCCTGGTGCGAGAAGACCCTGGTCGGGACCGGGCGGTCAAAAATGCTGCGCAACTCCGCGTCTGTCCGGGCGCGCCATGCATGCCCACAGCCCCCCTTTTCCGTGCTGCACAGATGTCCGGAGGCACCATCGGGAAGGGTGGTAGGCCGAATGTAAAAGCCCGGCCGGTTGCAGGAGGGGCAGAGCTTTCCGATGCCCTTTTTGTAGCGGTCAGAATCCCGCATCGCCACGTCCAAAATCGCCTGTCTCGCCTCGGGGTTGATCTCTTCAAAGAAGGGGGTGACCTCCGCAGGACGTTCCGCGATGTCGCGCTCAAAACTCGCCTGCAATTCGCCCGCCAAGTGCCGATGCACGGCTTTTTCCGCATGGTCCTGCATCCTGCTGTCGAGGGTGGTGACCACCCGCAGCCCATCTCGGTAGATGTCGTACGGTGACCCGTCTGCCTTGGCAAGCGCGTAGGCACCGCTTTCCTCTTTTTCAGCCAGCAATTCCTTCAATTCGGCGCGCAGGGTTTCCCTGAAATACGGCGCGGCCCCCTCGTCGTGGCTCACGCGTTGGAATTGAAGGCCAAGCGGCAAAGACTTCAATGAATCCGCATCCGCTGCGTCCAAATGGCCATACTTGACCATTTGGCCCAAGACGACATTGCGGCGGTTTTGGACCAATTCCGGACGTCGCACAGGATTGTACAAGGCGCTGTTCTTCAACATGCCCACAAGCATTGCAGACTCCTCCACATTCAACGCCTGGGCGGGCTTGTTGAAGTACACATTCGCAGCGCTTTCCACCCCGACCGCTTGGTTGATGAAGTCGTATCTGTTCAGGTACAAGGCCACGATTTCTTCCTTGGTGTAGTGCCTCTCCAAACGGGAAGCGATGATCCACTCCTTGGGTTTTTGCAAGACGGCCCGCTCAAAGAAACTGGTGGTCTCGTACTTGTCCGTGAACAGCAACTTGGCCAATTGCTGGGTCACCGTCGACCCGCCGCCGCGTTTCCCCATGAAGGCGACGGCGCGGGCGAGTCCGATGAAATCAATGCCTGAATGGTCGTAAAAGCGGGCGTCCTCGGTGCTGACCAAGGCCTCCACCAAATGAGGGGGGAGGGTTTCAAACCGCGCGTCCGATCGGTTTTCCGTGTAGTAACGGCCCAAGATTTGACCGTCCAAGCTGTACACCCTGGTGGCGAAGTCTGTCTTGGGGTTGGCCAAGGCCTCGGTTTCCGGCAAGTCGCCGAGCCGAGCCAACATCACCAAACCGGCCAACCCAAGCAATGGGCCGAGCCCCACCAACCACAACAGCAACTTCCAGGGAATGCGCTTCATGGACCCCAAGTTGCACCCACAATGCGCCCGTTTCCACCACCTTTCAATTCGTTGTGAGCATCGGTGCGTGAATTCCCTCTGCGTGGGATGCCCCGCGGCGTACATTTGCCGCATGGTTGCCCTGATCAAAGCCGCACAGCTCCTGCTGAGCCTCTCCATCCTCGTGGTGCTCCACGAGCTAGGCCATTACTGGGCCGCCCGCGCCTTCAAAACCCGGGTCGAGAAATTTTACCTCTTCATGAACCCTGGATTTTCTCTGTTCAAAAAGCAAATCGGTGACACCGAGTGGGGGATTGGATGGCTGCCTTTGGGGGGCTATGTCAAGATTTCTGGCATGATCGACGAGAGCATGGACACCGAGCAGATGGCCCAGCCCCCTCAACCTTGGGAGTTCCGTTCAAAGCCCGCATGGCAGCGTTTGATCATCATGCTAGGCGGCATCATTGTCAACCTCATCCTTGGCTTCATCATCTACACCGGTGTCCTTTACACCTGGGGCGAGACCAAATTGGCCAACATCCACCCTGTCAATGTCGACCCGGCCTTGGAGGAGCTCGGGTTCCAAGATGGGGACCGCGTCTTGGGGTACAACGGGGAGACTTTGGCGTACTACAGCGACCTCCGCATGGAGGGCTTCAACAGCCGTGTGACCCAAGTGGACTTGTTGCGCGACGGGAAGAAAGTTGCCCTCAATTTGGACCAAGAGTTGGGCCAAGTCTTCATCGACAAGGGCATCCGTCGTCCTTTTTCCCTGCTGTATCCCTGCGAAATTTTGAACGTGGATTCCGCCAGCCGTGCCGACGTCGCCGGCTTGCAAGGGGGGGACCGCATCCTGGCGGTGGGCGACATGCGCCTGCCATATTTCGAAACCGTCCGCGAAGCCATCCAAGCCCATCCTGAAACCCCTGTTCGGCTTCTCGTGGAGCGCGAAGGGAAGCAGATGGAAATGGATGCCATCCCCGACAGTTTGGGCAGCCTGGGCTTTGAAGTCCATAGCCTCGCACACTACACCGACATGTTCGCACCCACCCAATTGGAGTACGGCATGTTCTCGGCCATCGGTGCCGGCTTCAACACCGCGTCGCGTACCCTTCAAGATTACGTGCGGTCCATGCGCTTCCTGTTCACCAAGAGCGGAGCGTCGCAGGTGGGAAGTTTGGTGACGTTTGGAAGCATCTTCGACGGCGGTTGGGACTGGGAAATCTTTTGGCGCAACACGGCGTTCTTCTCCTTGATCCTCGCCTTCATGAACCTTCTCCCCATTCCAGCTCTCGACGGAGGACACGTCATGTTCACGTTGTACGAGATGATCGCAGGACGGCCCGCCTCTGAAAAGTTCCTCGAACGGGCGCAGATGGTGGGCATCGTTTTGCTGCTCTCCTTGATGGTCTTCGCCTTGGGCAACGACTTCTGGCGTTTGTTTACCGGCGGATTTGGTTGATTTTAGGGGCATGACTTCCCTTCCCTTGCTCAGCCTCGAACTTTCTGCAGACGACATCAACGCCTACGGCATCGTCATCGGTGGAAGTGCCGTCATCATCCTTTCTTACTTCGCCAACCTTCTGGCGCGGCGCACAAACATCCCAAGTGTGTTGGTGCTCATCGCCATGGGAATTGGGCTGCGCCAAGGGCTGCGAGCTGTAGGCCTCCACGACATTCCTTTCGAAGGACTCATTCTGGAACTGCTCGGCACGGTGGGCCTCATCTTCATCGTCCTGGAAGCGGCGCTGGAATTGGAATTGAGGCGCGACAAGCTCACGCTCATTTTGCGAAGCGCCACGCTTGCCTTGCTCGCTTTGGTGGCGAGCACGTTTGCCATCGCCACGTTTTTGAACACCATGTTGGCCATGCCTTGGTTCAATGCTGTGGTCTACGGCATCCCTTTGTCCATCATGAGCAGCGCCATCATCATTCCAAGTGTGGGCGGGCTTTCTCCCGCCTCCAGAGAGTTCATGGTGTACGAGAGCACCTTCTCTGACATCTTCGGCATCATGGCGTTCTATCTGCTTCTCGGCAACCAAGAGGCCGCCTCGGGAGGGGAAGTACTGACCAATGTGGTCGTCAACTTGGCAGGGACCTTGGCCATTTCCATTGTGGTTGCCTACCTGCTGGTGTTTGTCCTTCAAAAAATCCAAAGCGGCGTTCGCCTGTTCTTGAGCATCGCGGTCCTGTTGCTCATCTATGCCATCCAAAAACTGCTCCACCTTAGCCCGCTCATTCTTATTTTGATCTTTGGCTTGATGTTGAACAACCACAAGTTGTTTTTTCCAGATTGGCTGGGCATCACCAACGGCTGGCCCGGCAAACTGCTCAAGGACGACCGGATGAAGGCCCTTCACCACGACTTCCACGTGCTGACCCTTGAAAGCGCTTTTGTCATCCGCACTTTTTTCTTTGTGTTGTTTGGCATGACCGTGAGTTTGGGGGTGCTTCTCGACTTGAACGTGGTGTTCCAAGGGATGGTCATTTCAGTGCTGCTCTACGTGGTTCGGTTGTTCTTTCTGCTGTTGCTGAGGCAAAAGCCCCTTTCTCCGCTTTTGTACATCGCTCCTCGGGGACTCATCACCGTCCTTCTCTTCTTTGCCATCGAGTCTCAATACCAAGAGTTGCTCTTTCCCGCCTTTGACCAAGGGGTGCTTTTGGTCGTCATCCTGATCACTTCATTGGTGATGACTGCGGCGCTCATTCAGCATGGAAACGGCATCCAGCCCGTAGCTGAACACGACATCGACTCGATGCCCGTTCAGCCGGCCTTGGGCGAAGCCACGCCGGACAGTGAGGTCACACTCGCAGATACGCCCGACCAGGCAGACGCTGAATCCAGCCCTGCACCTCAAGGGTGAACAACTGCCTGGACAAGCCTTCCTCTGACATGCCGGACAACGAAGCCAAGGTCGCCCGAGGCACCGGACCCGATCGTTGGGCCATGGCCTTCCATACCTCTTCGCATCCCGAAGGAAAGCCCAAGCGCTTCCTCAAGGCACTGGCGTCCATGCCTTGAGCGCCCTTCGCCATGGCGCGCCACAAATCCGCCAAGCCCTCCACAGGATGGGCCAGTCCGTCGGAAACCAACATGCGGTTGCCCGCCCAAGCCGTTCCCATGCCTTTCTCCCAAAACGCATACACCTCGCGATCTTGGTCGTGGGCACACCGGGCAGAAATCAACGACCCTCCCCTCCGCGGGCTTTGGACCACCAACGTTGCCGCAGAAAGCCCGGTCACAATGCGGTTCCTTGAAGCGAACATCCACCGTTCCACCTGTCTTCCCGGCGGCTGTTCCGACACCACCAACCCACCTGCGTCCACCATGGATTCTGCCAAGCCCCGATGCATGTGAGGGTGCACAGCCTCCAAGCCACATGGCAAGACAGCCACCTGGTGCCCGGGCTGTGGGCCGTCCAACACCGCACGGTGGGCGCAAGCGTCCACCCCTCGGGCCAACCCGCTGACCATCACCCCTCCCGCTTGAGACCAT
Source organism: uncultured Flavobacteriales bacterium (assembly GCA_938085425.1). Classification (GTDB taxonomy): domain Bacteria; phylum Bacteroidota; class Bacteroidia; order Flavobacteriales_D; family Sanyastnellaceae; genus UBA11663. The sequence continues at coordinate 74,038 of CALKGQ010000001.1, read as the reverse complement.
TCCAAGGCCACGCCACGTGCGCGCTTCGCCGCCAACTCGGTGCACTGCCTTGTGCCGACCACCGCCAAGCTCCTAGGCCATTGTCGGGCGTCGGGCCACCTTCCCCGGCCAAACAACACCGGAGGCGGGTCGGCGATGTGCCTCAGCAAGGGGGGGTACCTCACATCGTTCCAGCCCACGGTGTCCATGCCATGGTGGTGGGCGTCGTCCATCCAACGAGCTGCCACTTCCCAAGCCTTGGTGCAGGCCGATGGATCCTCATGGCAACATCTTGCCCAGGCCTCTTCCACCCCGCCCGCTTGCTCTGCAGCCACCAAAGCACGACGCGGTCCCCAACGGGGCAGCGCGAGCATCGCCAACCACTTCTTTGTTTGTGCCGTCATCTTGCTCGGCAAGAAGTGAAACACCCTGGCCCGTGTGGACCCAGAATTCATCCATGGGGTTGCATCTTTTGCACACGTCGCACAGAGTCGAGGGTTTGTGTTGTTATTTGCCTTCATGCGATTCTCCTTTTCCGCAGCATTTTGCTGTTTCTCGTTGCTCTTTTTTGTGTCCACTGACCTTTGGGGGCAGGCCGTTCAAGGCCGTGTTTTGGACACCGATTCCACCCCCCTCGTAGGGGCGTACATCACCGATGGAGTCTCCACTGTGGCCACCGATGTGCAGGGCGATTACCGCTTGGCACTTGCCCCAGGGTTGCACGTCATCACCTGCTCCTTCATTGGCATGGCCAAGCAAGAGTTCTCCGTGGATCTTGTTGCGGGCCAAACCGCCTCATGGAACCCCGTCATGAAGCCTTCGGCGGAAGCGTTGGACCTTGTGGTGGTGTCGGCGGGACGGTTTGAACAGAGAGCTTCCGAGGTGACCGTGTCACTGGAAGTGCTGCAGCCCGCTCTGGTGGAAAACAAGGCCACAACCTCCCTTGAAACGGCCCTGGAACAAACCCCAGGAGTGAGCATGGTGGACGGTGAACCTCAAATCCGAAGTGGCAGCGGCTTCAGCTACGGCGCTGGGTCGCGGGTCATGGTCTTGGTAGACGACCTTCCTGTGCTCAGTGGAGATGCTGGACGCCCGACTTGGGGCTTCCTGCCCCTCGAAAACCTGGAGCAAATCGAGGTCATCAAAGGGGCGAGTTCCGTGCTCTACGGCAGCGCGGCTTTGAGCGGTGTCATCAACATCCGCACGCGCTTCCCCGATGCACGGCCGTTGACCAGGGTGAGTCTGCAACATGGCGTCTACAGCAATCCTCGAAGCGCGGATTCCAGCAAGTATTGGAGCGGGGCCTTGCAGCAAAGCAACCTCCGGTTCCTTCACAGCCAGCGGTTGGGCGGTTGGGACGTGGTGATTGGCGGCAACATTCTCGGGGACGATGGGTACAAAGGCCCTGAAATCTACCAGGACAGCCTCGGGGTCGCCCTTGACACCGCAAGCATGAACTACCAGCCTTTTTCCGTGAACCGCTGGGGTGCGAATGCCCAGGCCAGGGTCAATGTCAATTTGCGGAGACGTGAATGCAATGTTGCTGGGCTGAGCTATGGACTCAACACGAATTGGCAAAAGGGAGAGTCCCTCAACACGCTGATTTGGCGAAGCTCCTTTGGGGATGGATTGTACGGCTCCACCGATGGCGCGGCCACCCGCACCCGGCAGCTCGTGGGCACCGTGGATCCCTACATCGAATACCTTCAGCCCTCGGGCGTTTCGCACAGCCTGCGCAACCGTTGGCAACACCTGAACAACGACAATGACAACGACCAGAGCAATTCAAGCCACGTCTTTTACTCTGAGTACCAAGTCCAAATCCCCGAGGAGGCATTGGGCTGGAGTGGCGGAAGGGTGACAGGAGGTTTGGTGCACCAATTGACGCGGGGCCGTGCCCAACTTTACACGGGTGGAAACCCCGATGGCGTGAACAAGGCGCGGAATGTCTCAGCCTACGTGCAAGCGGACCAAAAGGTCGGGGAGCGGCTCAACCTTTCCTTGGGCACACGGTACGAACACTTCAGCATCAACGACAGTGTGGCGGCCAAACCCGTGTTCCGCGCCGGGCTCAACTTTCAAGCCATGGAGGCGACATGGCTCCGCGCCAGCATGGGCCAGGGCTTCAGGTTTCCAACCATCGCCGAAAAATTCATCCGAACAGGCCTAGGGCCACTGCAGGTCTATCCCAACAACGACCTCCGCCCAGAAACAGCGATCAACATCGAAGCGGGTCTGAAGCAAGGGGTGCAACTGGGCGGGGTGCAGGGCTTTTTGGATGTGGCTGCGTTTTTCCAGGAATACGACGACTTTGTCGAATTCACGTTTGGCCAGTGGGGTGCCCCCACGGAGGCGTTGGCTGGCAATGGCTTCCGAAGCTTGAACACAGGAAGAAGCCGCGTTTCCGGCTGGGAGATTTCCTGGATGGGCAGGGCGAAGTTGGGAGCATCCACCATCGACATGCTGGCGGGTTACACCTACACCAATCCCGTGAGCTTGACGCCCGACTATCTCTACTCCGTGGTGACGAATGCCAATGGGGACACCGTGGGAGGGGCGAGTTACAACAACACCAGCCGCGACACCACAGGCAACGTGCTCAAATACCGGTCCCAGAACCTCGTGCGCTTGGATGCCGAGTGGAGGAAAGGAAATTGGTTCGTCGGGCTCAGCGCACGTTACCAAAGCGCCCTGCGCAACATCGACCAGGCTTGGCTGACCTTCGAAGAATTGGGGGTGGTGGATTGGGGGCTCCAAACTTGGCTCGACAACAACCCCACATTGCCTTGGGTTTGGGATTTCCGAGCTGGATACAATGTGGCTGAGAACCACAAACTCTCTCTGGTGGTGAGCAATTTGACCAATGCCGAATACAGCATCCGCCCCCTCGCGATTGAAGCTCCAAGGCTCGTCAATGTGGTGTACACCTATGAAGTCCACTGACCTTCGCGGTCTCCATCGATATTTGTGGTCATGAACATTTTGGCGGTCATCCCCGCGCGTCACGCGTCTTCTCGTTTTCCAGGAAAGCCTCTGGCCCTTGTGGCTGGTGTGCCCATGATCCAGCGCGTGTACACCAGGGTGCAAGATGCCCAAGCTTGCCAGAAAGTCGTTGTGGCCACCGACGATGAACGGATTGCGGAAGCCGTCCGCAATTTTGGTGGAGAGGTTGTGATGACATCCGACAGGTGCCCCAACGGCACGGTGCGCTGCCATGAGGCAGCCGAGCAGCTCGAGGCCAATGGGGAGGAATTCCAAGCTGTCTTGAACATCCAAGGGGATGAGCCCTTTGTGCATCCGGAACAAATCGAGCAGCTCGCCGACATGTTGCGCAATCCGGACGCCGCGGTGGTCACCCTTGCGAAGTCGATGCCGGCAGACCCTGAAATCGAGTCGCCTCACCGCGTCAAGGTGGTGCGCAACATGTCGGGGCGTGCCTTGATGTTCAGCCGCAGCCCGCTGCCGCATGGCGACGGACCTTGGTTGCAGCACGTGGGGCTCTATGGCTTCACACGCTCCGCCCTTGAGGCACTGGTGCAACTGAGCCCCACCCCTCTCGAGCAACGTGAAAAGCTCGAGCAACTCAGGTGGCTGGACCATGGATGGCGCATCGACGTAGGCACCACACCTCACCTCACGCCATCGGTGGACACCCCTGACGATTTGGCCGCGATTGAAGCCTTGATTGACGCGGGGAAATTGGGGGCATGACCCGCACCTTCCGACCACCCTCTGCCCCTATCTTTGCGGGGCTTCGCATGTTGCGGGGCCACAGCACCTGTTGAAATGAACACACGATTTTTTGGCGTGGCCTTGGCCGCCACCTGGGCCCTGACTTTGGGCTGCAACTCCCCCTCCTCTGACATGAAGACTCCTGAATATGTGACCCAAGCGTCGGAACTCTCTACGGCTCCTGACGCCGCACAAAAGCCCCACACCACCGACATCCATGGATTGCAATTGCAAGACGATTACTTCTGGATGCGCTTGAGCGACGAGCAAAAAGCCGCCAAGGAGTCGGACGCGCAAACCACTGAGGTGGTGGATTACTTGAAGGCGGAGAATGCCTACACCAAAGAGGCCATGGCCCCCACAGAAGGGCTCCAAGAAAAGATTTACGAAGAGATTGTTGGCCGCATCAAGAAGGACGACGAGAGCGTTCCCGTATTGGACAAAGGCTACTGGTATTACTCGCGTTACGAAGAGGGCAAAGAATACCCCTACTCGTGCCGGAAGAAAGGTTCGATGGAGGCCGCAGAAGAAGTCATGCTGGACCAACCAGCCATGGCAGAAGGGCACACTTACTTTGCCATTGGCGGACGCAGCGTGAGCCCCGACAACAACTTGCTGGTGTACGGAGTGGACACCATCAGCCGACGTCAATACACCCTTTACATCAAAGACTTGGCCACAGGAGAAGTGTTCGCGGACCGCATCCCCGAAACCACGGGCGGGGCCACCTGGGCCAACGACAACAAAACCCTCTTTTATACCAAGAAGGACCCTTTGACCTTGCGTTCCTCGCAAGTCTACAGGCACGTCTTGGGCACGGATGTCAGCGAGGACGTCTTGGTGTATGAGGAAAAGGATGAAACGTTTTCTTGCGGGATTGGCAAGACCAAAAGCGAAGCCTATCTGATGATCGCCAGCTACGCCACGGTCAGCACAGAGTACCGCTTCCTCGACGCCAATGATCCCAACGGCGAATGGAAAGTGTTGCAACCACGCGAAAGGGACTTGGAGTACAGCGTGAGCCACTATGGCGATGACTTCTACATCGTGACCAACCGCAATGCGAAAAACTTCAAGTTGGTCAAAACTTCCACCGACGCCACCACCTACGAGCATTGGGAGGACGTGTTGGGCCACCGCGACGATGTGCTTTTGGAAGGAATCGAGATCTTCAACCGTTGGTTGGTGGTGGACGAGCGGAAAAATGGCTTGACCCAAATCCGGCTCATCCGATGGGACGGGTCAGAAGACAAGTACATCCCGTTCAACGATCCTGCCTACTCGGCAGGTGTTGGCGCCAACCCTGATTTCAATGCCTCTCGCTTGCGCTATGGCTACACCTCCATGACGACGCCCAGTTCCGTGCTCGAATACGACTTCGATTCTGGAGAAATCACCCAGCTCAAGCAGCAGGAGGTGCTAGGCGGCACGTTTGATCCTGCCAACTACGTGAGCGAACGCTTGATGGTCGAAGCGCGCGATGGGGCCATGGTCCCAGTCAGCATTGTCTATCGAAAAGGCACCGAGCGCAATGGGAAGAACCCCCTCTTGCTGTACGCATACGGCAGCTACGGCGCCAGCATGGACGCGGGCTTCTCTGTGGCGCGGTTGAGCCTGTTGGACCGTGGTTTTGTCTACGCCATGGCGCACATCCGCGGAGGCAGCGAAATGGGACGGCATTGGTACGAAGACGGCAAGCTGTTCAACAAAATGAACACCTTCAACGACTACATCGACTGCGGCCAGGCCATGGTCGACGAAAAGTTCACCAGCAGCGACCACATGTACGCCATGGGAGGGAGTGCCGGAGGCCTCTTGATGGGTGCAGTCATGAACATGGCACCAAACCTGTTCAATGGGGTCATTGCAGCGGTGCCATTCGTGGACGTGATCAACACCATGTTGGACGAAAGCATTCCATTGACCACAGGTGAGTTTGACGAGTGGGGCAACCCCAAGGACAAGGCGTACTTCGACTACATCATGCAGTACAGCCCGTACGACAATGTGGCCGCACAAGACTACCCGCACACGTTGGTCACAACGGGGTACTGGGACAGCCAAGTACAGTACTGGGAGCCCGCCAAGTGGATGGCCAAGTTGCGCGATGTGAAAACCGACGACAACCTTCTGGTCATGCAATGCAATTTGGAAGCTGGGCATGGTGGTGCCTCTGGACGGTTCGAGAGAATCAAAGAGGTGGCCCTCGAATATGCCTTCATGTTCATGTTGGAGGACATCCACGAGTAAGTCAACGACCTTGTGGCCATGACAGAGCAAGCGCGACGGTTTCGGCCATTGACCAAGGATGAATTGGAGGGACTCGAATTGGAGTTCGCTCGGTTTTTGGCCACCCAAGGCATCGGCGCCGACGAGTGGGGCCGAATAGGGAAGGAGGATCCCGATGGCATGGAGGAGTTGATTTGGAAATTCAGCACCATGTTTTGGGAAATCACCACGTCGCGGCTGACCTACCTCGAGCGCCACGACAATGGGGACGCTTGGTACTTCAAGTTTGGCGACAACAGCGCGCAACTCATGCGGATCGACCCTGAAGGCACGAGGTTCCAAGGGGAGAAATCCTATGCCGAAGAAGCCCGAGGTCAGGAAGTGTTTTTGATCTTGGAACAAGGCGGCACGCCTGTTCCGAGTGAAGAGCAGGAAAAAATCGACACGTTGTTCAACGCGGCGACGACGTAAGGTTGGTCCGAGGGGGTCAGGACCCCGTCGACCACCCCATCTTCTCAAGCCAACCGCCAAAATCGCCACGGCCCAAGTCGAGGTGGTGCGCCACGAGCCCTGCACGCTCCGCCCCTTTCACGTGTTGGATGCTGTCGTCGATGAACAGCGTCCTCGAAGGCCTCAACCCATGCCGCTCGCACATGTGCAAGTAGGTTCCAGGGTGGGGCTTCTTCATCCCCAAGTCATGGCTGTAATGCGCCGCTTCAAACGCTCCCCAGAACGCAGAAGCGTCAGGCAAGGTGACGCGCAAATCTTCTTCAAAAACAGCCGCATGAAGGGCATTGGTGTTGCTGAGCAAAAACAACCGGGTGCGCTTGCCCAAATCGATCACCTGCTGTGCCCTTGACGCTGGCATGCCCGTCAGGATCGAGCACCACGCCTCATGCACTGCCTCCAGGGTGGTTCCCTCCTGACAACGGGCCAACAGGTGGCCGTAAAAGGTGGCCCGGTCCATTTGGCCTTTTTCCAAGGCATCGAACCATTCGGATTGGGAGGCCTGGTGGTAGAGCTCCGCGAAATGAGGGTCGCCCAACTTCTCAAAGGCAGCCGGCGGGGCGTCGTAGTCAATGTCGTACAAGACCCCCCCAAAATCCAAAATGACGCCGTCCAACGCGCCCAAAGAAATCGGTTCGTTCATGGGGTCAAAGACGCTTCAACCACGCCTTTGCGTGCCCCTTGGCTCGGGCTTGGGCCAAGGCGGTGCGCGCCTCGGTTTCTTCAGCATACCCTCCCATCGCCACCACGGTGAGTTGGTTGTGGGACTGGAAATGCAAGGAAGTGTCGAATCCCTCCGACCCCAATTGGCCGGCCAATTTTTGGGCGTTCTCCTGCACGGAAAAGGCCCCGCCCACAATCAAAAAGCGCACCGGGGCCGGTGCAGCTGCCGGAACACTTGGGGCCACCGCCGGAGCCAGCGCAGTCGCTGGTTCAGGTGTGGGTTCTGGTGCGGGGTTGACGGGAGCTTCCACAGGAAGCATCACGCGCAGACCTCCCGCTTTGGGGGCCCCCAATTCCAAGTCAAACTCGAGAAGTCCCTCCCAGTCCGTTCGCTCCACAAAAGACCTGAGGTCCTCTGCTGGTTCAGGGGGGAGAAGAAAGGCTTCCATGTCCATGGCGTCTTCCCAGGGGGTGTATTCGGCCGCCAAAGGCACCGCGTTCCACAAAGGATTGCTGCCCAAGAGGGTGTCCGATCCGGTGGGACGAGAGAGCAACCAAGCCCCCGCCAATGTCAGAGGGATGGCCACGGCTGCTGCCGCGCGCCCCACTTGAATGCGCCAAGAACTGCCTTGTTCCGGAGCCGTTGGCTCCTGGGAGGGAAAGGCCACCACCTTTGCTGGCCCAGCCACGGATTCTTCCTTTTCTTCCTTGGGAGAGAGTGCAATGCTGGCATGGCCAAACGAGCGCAACAAGCGTTCGAATTCCGCATCTGTCACAAACCGCAGCAAACCATCCGACTCCATGTAGAGCCTGCCAATCCCAGGAAGATCCACCGAAGACCCATTTTTCAATTCACGCTTCACCTTGCCCACCATGGACTCAAGGGCGTCGATGGCTTCTCGGTACGTGGCACCATACTTCGCCATCAATTCATTGGCCACCAGCCCATCGTTGGTCGTCAACCGAGGATTGAACAAGACGTCGCGGGAGGGAGGCACCATTTGCCGTTTGGACGCATCGTACCACGCAGAACGCGGGTTGCAAACGAAACCTCCCAAACCAGGGAGCATGACGCAGTCGTTGTCCCAAAACATGCCGGGCAAAACCCTCACGACCTCCTCGAAGGTCAACGGCGTGACATGGCGCAGTGAATCCATGGGCGTAAGGTAAAGCCTCCAATGAAAAAAGCAACCGGGTGGCCCCTGTCATCTGCCCACAAACCCATGTGGACGGCGGAGGCTCAACGCAGCAGGAAAACCTGGCCTTCGAGCAAAAGGGGACCGTCCTTTTCTTCGATGCGAATTTGCCATCGGTACATCCCATCCGGGGCATAATGAACACCGTCGCCCACCTCCCCTCTCCAGGGCACCGAAGGATCCTCGCTGAGGAAAATTTGCTCTCCCCAGCGGTTGAAGACCTTCATCCAAAATCCCTTCAAATCCTCCCCCACCGCCTGGAACACATCGTTGATGCCGTCGTTGTTGGGGGTGAAGGAGTTGGGGACATACACGGGGTAATAGACTTCCACGTAGGTCGAGTCCTTGCCTCCACAGCCCGTTGAGTCTGAGGCGTGCAACACATACCAGCCCGACTCCAGCACCTCAAGCGTCGGGGTCAGACAGGTGTCGCAACTGAGGGGGTCAGAGGGGGTCCAAAACGGCGATTGGCCCGACGTGCTTCCCAACAGGCGCACCTGGTCAAGCCACGCCACAGAGCGGTCCGGACCGGCATCAATCTCCGGGGGTTGGGTGACGTACACCGTCACTTCATCGCTGTCGGTGCACCCTTCGCTGTCCGTGACAAATACGGTGAAGGTTTGGGTGAAGTTGGGGAAGACCCCCGTGGTGGAACCTGCGGGCGACAGGACCAATTCTGCCGGAGACCACTGAAAGGTCGAATTGGGGTCATTGCCTTCTGCTGACACTTCAAAAACGTTCCCACGGCACATCCCACCGTCCTCAGAGGCAAAGGCCTCGGGCACCCTCACCACCACGGTGACCTCGTCCGTTCCCACACCACAAATGTTGGCGATGTCCACTGAAAAGGTCGTTGTCGCATCGGGAAAAGCAAACGGAAATTGCACATTGGGGTCGTTCACAAATTCGGCTGGACCCCATTGCCATTGGTCCCCGTCTGAACCGGGCAGCTGCACCCCAAATCCCACACACACCTCTTCCGTTGGGTAGGTCATCCCCCCCGGGGGACCTGGAACGACGGACACATCGACACTGGTTTGGTCTGAACATCCCAGGTCGTCCGTCAGCACCACGTTGTAGGTGATGTCGGCCGTCGGGGAGGCCGTGACCGTGGTGCTGTTGGGGTTGTCCAAACCCGCTGGAGGGAACCACACCGCATTGGGGGCACCCGCCGCCACGAGGTCCACGTCGTCGCCCAAACAAATGGAAATCGCCTCAGGCACCACTTCTGCATTCACCACTTGAACCACCACGTCCAAGGAGGCTGAACCCTCCCCGCATGCATTGACATCGGTCACATTGAAGGTGGTCGTCCCCGCGGGTGGCGTCACGTCCTGCACGGCGAGGGCCAGATCCGTCAACAAGGGATTGGGAGACCACACCAAATCTGGCGAACCGTTGGCGATCAATTGCACGGACTCTCCGACACACACCGGCCCCACGGGCATGATGTTGGGGTTGGGCAAGGTCTGAATGTTCACTTCAATGTCGGTGTTCACGGGAGCCAAACACCCTGTGGGGTCGGTCACCGTCAAGATCACATCGTAAATCCCCGGACCCGGAAAGGTGTGGGTGGGCTCGTATTCTGTGCTCGTCTCGTTGTCGTCAAACGTCCACAGGTACTCATAGCCTTCAGTGGAGGTGTTCACGAAGTCCACGGTTTGGCCATTGCACAGGACCCCGGGAGTGCCCACATCAATGCCCACATTCAACTCCCCCAATTCAAACTTGAAGAGCCCCAAGTTGCAGTTGAAGCTGTCGTTGGTGGAACTCCAAGCGCCCGGGGTGGTGGGCAAGTCGCTGTTGCCTCCACAGCCCGCACACATGGCCTGATACACCGTTCCATCCTTGTCAAACCTAGACGTCCCGCCGTCCACGTGTTCAGCCGATTCGCCTCCCCCAAAGAAGGTCGCGTAGTTCAGATCAACACCCCCCGGGTCCATCACCCCAAGCCAAAAATCTGAACCGTCCGTGCCAAGTTGGTAACCGCCCTCCGTGGTGGGCATGCCCAAGGTGCTGGAAGTGAAAATGAATGGACTGGAGTTGTTGGTGGTGCCTCCCCATCCACTGAGGTAGATTTCACCACATTCGCTGACCAAAAACGCAGTAGGGCTGATGTCAATGCTCCCAACGTTGCCGGGGTCTCCAATGCGGGTGTGCCACACCAGGTCGTCCAACCCAGGGGACAGGCAGGCCACAAACTGGCCCGCTTGGGGGCTCTCATCGTACGTTCCTGCCGTGATGGGTTTGCCCCCGAGACTTTGGCCATAGAGGTACACGCGGCTGATGGGGTCCACTTGCACGAAGTAGGCCTGGTCGTAGTTGTTGGTGCCAAACAATGTGGCCCCCGTTGCAGCGCCGCCTCCCACAGGGTAACGCACCACAAAGCCGTCTGCAAGCCCCCCAAAGCTCCCATCGTCGGCGTTGGACAGGGTGGGAAAGTTGTTGGAGGTGGTGCCGCCGCAAACCACGGCTTCCCCGCCCGGGGTGAACTGTACACCGTAGGCGGCGTCTTCAGAGGATCCCCCTAGGAAAGTCGACCACTCCAAGGTGCTCAAATCCGACGACATGCGGAACACCACCGCGTCCGTGGACCCCCCCCCAAAAGCTGGGGCAGGTGCATTGACCATGGGGAAATCACTCGCCCCCGTCACGCTGGCAACCCAGGGACGATCGGAGGCATCGACGTTGATTTCTCCGCGAAACACATCCCCGTAGTTGTAGTTGAGCAAGTCCCCACGGTTCACCCCTGAAGGGCCATTGCAACCCCCGATGTACGTGGAGGATTCCAACACGCACCCCGCATCAACTTCCGTGAATTTCATGACAAACAGGCTCGATCCGTTGGGCAACCCGCCCCCACCCGGATAGTTGCAACATGCATCCAAGTTGACCGACGGATTCGCACAAAAGGACCCTTCAAACGCCCCCGTGGTGACAGGAAAATCGGCAGAGCCTGTGGTTCCCAAGATGTACATCGCCCCGTTGCTGTCCGACACAATGCTCGATGGCACGTCGAGTTGAGATCCGCCAATGACGGTGCTGTATTCCAAACCGGTTCCGTCCGCCGAAAAAACACTGAAACCACAGTCAAAGGGTCCGGAAGCCGCCGTCATGGCCGTCGACACCGCCCCGGCGGTGGTGGGGTAGGTTCCCAAATCACCGTTCCAAAGTGCCGTTCCTCCCAAGGCCCGTCCTTCGTCGTCGTAGGCTGCAGTGAATCCCCAATTGGGCTGGGTCGCGCCGATGTAAGTGGCAAACACAATGTCGGGATCAATCACCAAGTCCAATGCTGGGTTGTGTTCACCTACCTCAAACGTCACCGTGGAGCCGTTCAAGAGGTAGCGCACTTCGACTTCTTGCAGGCGATCTTCTTCCATTTGGTAAGCAAAAGGAACCCCCCACCGCGCTTCGGCCGTCTCGCCAAGTTGGCATCTCAAACTCCCATCGGGCAACAACGAGAGCGACGCCCCTTCGTGCCGTATGGCCACCTTCGCAGCATCCGCACCGGGATGCACGATCCAGTCTTCCTTCCAGCCGGGCCCTGGAAGCTCGGCTTGGTCCCCGCGGGTGCGCGGACCCACCCGCAAGTCGATCCCCGGCCAAACATTGTGGAGTTTGAAGCGGGTCTCAGGCACCAAACCCTCGGCCCAGCGCGACGGGTCCTGGCCCAAATAAACATTGACGCGGTGGCCTGCTTCGGAAAGCACCTCGTGCACTGGATCAGGCCCACTTCCCTCCCAATGCACCTGCCACCCGTGGCTTGTCAAAAGAGCCTCCGGGTCGAAGGCCGTCAAGCGATCGTCTTGGTGGGCCCACAATTCGTCGTACCCTTCACCGGCCACCCAGATGTTCATGCCGTCCTCTTCCAACCACGTCACTCCCCCGGCCCAGTCCGCACGCGCAAGGGCGGGCACCTCCCATTGGCCTTGGTTGGGAAGCCACTGCAATTCCCCTGGATGCCCTTGTCCAAAGCCCAAGGTGGTTCCCCCTGCCAGGGCCACCATGAAAACCATGCAAGCTTGGAGGGCATTCCATGGGGGACATTGAAAAGAATTGCGTGGCATCGAGGCGAATGTAATGAAGGGGGACAGGGCCCACATGGAAAAACCACCTTCGTGGGCCAGAAGTTGCCTCGATGGACCTTGGGGCGGACTTAGGACAGCTCGTCGCTCAGCAAGCGCATCTCGATGGAAGGGGCCATTTTTTCATGCAGAATGCGGTAGGCAGCCTCGGCAATGGGGATGTCCACCTTGAATTTTTGGTTCATCCCATGGATGCCCTGGGAACCTGTGTACCCCTCGGCCACCATGTCCATCTCCAACAAGGCCGACTTCACAGTGTACCCCTTGCCCACCATGGTCCCGAGCGTGCGGTTGCGGCTGTGCGGACTGTATGCCGTCACCAGCAAGTCCCCCAAGTAAGGGCTTCCCTTCACGTCCCTGTCGATTTCATGGACCGCAGCCAAAAAGCGTTTCATTTCCTGGCTCGCATTGCTGACCAAGACACTGATGAAGTTGTCTCCGTACCCCAAGCCATGGGCAATCCCCGCCGCAATGGCGTACACGTTTTTCAAGACGGCAGCGAGTTCAGCCCCAAAGACGTCGTCGGACGTTTGGACCCGGATGTAGCGGGTCTCCAAAAGCTCAGCGAACTCCTCGGCATGTGCCTCATTGGGGCAAGCCACCGTCAAGTAGCTGAGTTTTTCGCGGGCCACTTCTTCTGCGTGGCAGGGGCCGCAAATCATGCCAATGTTCTCATAGGGGATGTCAAAGGCCTTGTGCAAGTAGCGTGCAGGAATGCTGTCGTATTCCGCCACCATGCCCTTGACGGCAGAAAACACCACTTTGCTGTCCAGTCCTGTGACAGCGCTGTTCTGAAAAACCTCGTGCAGGTAAAGGCTTGGGATGGCCACCACCAAAACATCGCAGGCGTCCACCACCTTCTGCATGTCCGTGGTCACGTCAAGCTTGTGCTGAGGAAAGCTGACGCTTTGAATGTAGCGCGGGTTGTGCCCGTACTTCATCAACTCCTCTGCCGTGTCCTCGCTTCGAACCCACCAATGGAGGGTGTCCACGTTTTGGCACAGCATCTTGGCGATGGCGGTTGCCCAACTCCCACTGCCGAGGATCCCGACTTTCATGGCCCAAAGGTAGTCGGTTCCCTGCGGAAGGAGAATGCTTGGGAGGCGTCGAGGTGAAGCGTACCTTCGCGCGCGACGACTTTGACGCACTCGAAACCACGAACCATGAGCGAAGACGGATTGAAGAAAATCATCAGCCACGCAAAGGAGTATGGCTTTGTCTTTCCCAGCAGCGAGATCTACGATGGGCTTAGCGCCGCGTACGACTACGGCCAACTCGGCAGTGAGCTGAAGAACAACATCAAGCAGTATTGGTGGACCGCCATGGTGCGCATGAATGAGAACATCGTGGGCATTGACGCCTCCATCTTCATGCACCCGACCACATGGAAGGCCTCGGGTCACGTGGATGCATTCAACGATCCATTGATCGACAACAAGGACAGCAAAAAGCGCTACCGCGCCGATGTGCTGATCGAGGACCACATCGCCAAGATTGAGGGCAAAATCAACAAGGACATCGCCAAGGCGCTCAAGCGGTTTGGGGACGACTTTGACGAGGCTCAGTTCCGCGAGACCAACCCCAACGTACTGCGTCGCCAGGCGCAGATGGACGACATCCACGGACGCTTCAAGTCCGCAATGGAGGCTGAGGATTTGGCCGCCGTGAAAACCCTCATCGAGGACCTTGGCATCACTTGTCCTGTCAGCGGAACCAAAAACTGGACGGACGTGCGTCAATTCAATTTGATGTTCAAAACAGAGCTCGGGGCCGTCAGTGGCGACTCAGGCGTGGTGTACCTCCGCCCTGAAACCGCCCAAGGCATCTTCGTGAACTACCTTAACGTTCAGAAGAGCGGCCGGATGAAATTGCCCTTTGGCATTGCCCAAATCGGCAAGGCCTTCCGCAATGAAATCATCGCCCGTCAATTCATTTTCCGCATGCGGGAATTTGAACAGATGGAAATGCAATTCTTCATCAAGCCAGGGACACAGGAGCATTGGTACAACCACTGGAAAGAAGCGCGCATTCAATGGCACCAGGCGTTGAATCTGGGCGAGGGACAGTACCGGTTCCACGACCACGTCAAGCTTGCGCATTACGCCGATGCGGCATGCGACATCGAATTCAACTTCCCCATGGGGTTCAAAGAACTCGAAGGCATCCACTCACGGACCGACTTTGACCTGAAGCAGCACGAAGAGTTCAGCGGCAAGAAACTGCGGTACTTTGACCACGAGACCTCAGAAAGCTATGTGCCTTACGTGTTGGAAACGTCCATTGGATTGGACCGCATGTTCTTGGCCGTGATGAGCAGCGCCTACCGGGAGGAAACGCTCGAAGACGACAGCACGCGCATCGTGATGCGCATTCCATTTGGGCTGGCCCCTGTGAAGGCTGCTGTCTTGCCTTTGATCAAAAAAGATGGGCTCCCAGAAAAGGCCCGGGAAGTGCTCGCCAAGCTTCAGCTGCACCACAATGTCCAGTACGACGAGAAAGACGCCATTGGACGTCGCTACCGTCGACAAGATGCCATTGGCACGCCACTTTGCATCACCGTGGACCACGACACCCTCGAGGACCACGCCGTGACGGTGCGCAACCGCGACACCATGCAGCAAGAACGCATTGCCATTGCCGACCTCAACGCCCACGTCGATGGGTTGGTGAGCATGGCCTCCCTGTTCCAAGCTTGAGTTGAACGACCTCATTTGACCTCCCCCATGACCCTATCCGACCTCCAGATTCAAGGCCAGCGCGCCTTGGTCCGCGTGGACTTCAACGTCCCCCTCGACAGTGCACACCACATCACGGACGACACCCGCATCCGACGGGCCATTCCCACCATCCAAGCCCTGCTGGATGGAGGCGCTTCCGTGGTGCTCATGAGCCACCTTGGAAGGCCCAAAGGCCCCGATGCCGGGCTGTCTTTGAAGCACCTCGTCGGACGCATCTCCGAACTGTTGGGCACCGACGTAGCCTTCGCCTCGGACTGTGTGGGCGATGCCGCCCTCGACGTGACGCAACAACTGAAACCTGGGGAAGTGGCGTTGTTGGAAAACCTGCGCTTTCACCCCGAAGAAAAGGCGGGAGATGAGTTTTTTGCCGGGCAGCTGGCCGAGAACGGCGACGTCTATGTCAACGACGCCTTCGGGACCGCCCACCGCGCGCATGCCTCCACGGCCGTCATCGCCAAGTTCTTCCCAGAGGACAAGGCGTTTGGCCTCCTCATGCACAACGAAATCGAAGCACTCAACAAGGTGCTCGCGACCCCAGCCAAACCTCTGCTGGCCATCATCGGCGGCGCCAAAGTGAGCAGCAAGCTGACCATCCTCGAGAACCTCGTGGACCGGGTGGACCGCTTGATCGTGGGCGGCGGCATGGCCTACACCTTTGTCAAGGCCCAAGGAGGTGCCATCGGCACGAGCTTGGTCGAAGACGACATGCTGGACAAGGCCAAGCGGATCCTCGAAAAAGCACAGGCAGCCGGCACCGAACTCTTGTTGCCGCAAGACACGTTGTGCGCGGACGACTTTTCTGCAGAAGCCAACACCGCCATTCACCCCACCCACGCCATCCCTGACGACTGGATGGGCTTGGACATTGGGCCCAAAACACGGAAAGCCTTCGTCCAAACCGTGTTGGAAAGCCGCACCATCCTCTGGAATGGACCCATGGGGGTCTTTGAGATGGATGTCTTCGCGGGTGGCACCAACGACGTGGCCGAGGCTTTGGCCAAAGTCACCGCAGAGCACGACGCCTTCACGTTGATCGGCGGAGGGGACTCCGTCGCTGCCATCCACAAAGCTGGCCTGGCCAGCGCGGTCAGCTACGTCAGCACCGGAGGGGGCGCCATGCTCGAAGTTTTGGAAGGCAAGGTCCTGCCAGGCATTGCCGCCATCCAGGACTGACAGCAAGCCAACAGACCGGCTTCAAGACGTCTTCAGGCCGTCAGAATGTCCTTCATGACAAACATGCTCTGCACCTGTGCAATGTTGGGCATCGCGGCCAAACGCTGGGTGATGAACCGATGGTAGGCATCCATGTTCGCCACCTCCACCTCCACCAAGTAGTCAAAGGTTCCGGCCAAATGATGGCACGACCGCACCTCCCTGTGGCGTCCGATTTCGCTCTCAAACTCCTCCAACAGCTCCCGTTCATGGAGCTTCAATGAGACGTTGCAATAAGCGCGAATCTCCATGCCTAGCTTCTTGCGGTTGAGCCGCACAGTATAGCCCTCAATCACGCCCTGGTCCTCCAACCGTTTGACACGTGTGAAGACCGCGCTGCGGCTGAGCCCTGTCAGCTCGCTCAAGTCTTGCATGCTGGAGCGTCCATCAAACTTCAAATGCTCCAAAATCGCGCGGTCCACTGCATCCATTGTTCACTTGTGTTGATTCGTTTCGAAGTTCACACCTATTATCGAACAAATGTATTCTTTTTCATTTGTTTTTCTTCATTTGTTCTGTTTGATGTCGTTCGGTGGAACAAATCATTGATTTTTGGTCCATGAAGAAACGCTTGGAAACCCGCGCAATGTTCGCAGGATACCGGCCTCAAGACGCCGACATGGCGGTGAAGCCACCGATGCACCCCGCCTCCACCTTTGTGTTCCCGGATGCGAGAACAGGGGCTGCCCACATGGAAACTGCTTATGGCGTCGAAGGCGCAGAAACCCCACCGGACGGCTTCATCTACAGCAGGTTGGGCAACCCGACGCTGCGCATGGCTGAAGCGCGACTTGCCGCATGGGACGACAGCGAAGACGCGGCGCTTTTTGCCAGTGGCATGGCGGCCATCAGCACCACCCTCCTGGCCTGGTCAGGCGCAGACCGACCGGTGTGGTTTGTGGGCCCGCTTTATGGGGGATCCCATCACTTTCTCGAAGACGTGTTGCCAGACATGGGCCGCACGGTGACGGAAATCGAAAGCCTCGAGGGCCTCGACCATGCCTTGCATGCCACAGAAGGCAAGTTGCCCGGCATCATCTACCTGGAGACACCTGCCAACCCCACCATGCAACTGCAGCGCATCCGCACTGCAGCGGAGTGGGCTGCCACACACAGCACATCCGACCACCGCATCCTCGTGATGGTCGACAACACCTACCTCGGGCCTGTGCTTCAGCGTCCCCTGGAAGAGGGAGCGGACGTCGTGTTGTACTCGGCCACCAAGTACCTCGGCGGTCACAGCGACCTCATTGCAGGAGGGGCGTCAGGCAGTGCAGAAGCCATGGGGAAGGTGAAGGAGTTTCGTACGTTTTTGGGCGGCATGCTCGATCCACATTCGGCCTGGATGCTGGCGCGCTCCATGGAAACCCTTCACGTCCGCGTCGAGCGTCAACAAGAGAATGCAGGCCACCTGCTCGCCCACTTGCGTGAGCTCTGCGGTCCTGAAGCCATCAGGTCGGCGTGGAAGGAGGATTTGACCACCATGGGGGAAGACATTTCCATTGCAGAACAGCAACAGCGTGGTGGGGGGTCCATGATTGGGTTGACCGTCCCGGGAGGCCGTGAAGGCGCCTTTGCCTTCCTCGATGCCTTGACCGTGTTCAAGTTGGCCGTGAGCTTGGGGTCGACAGAGAGCTTGGCGGAACATCCCGCCAGCATGACGCACGCAGGCGTGCCTGCAGAGGCCAAGGTCAGAATGGGCATCACCGAAGGGTTTGTCAGGCTTTCCGTAGGCTTGGAGCATCCCGAAGATTTGAAAGAGGACGTCGCGCACGCTTGGAAAGTCGCCTGCGAAGTGGCGAACTTGCCCGTGTGAAGACCATTCAATGGATCATCCGATGGACCCTGGCATGCCTTGGTATGTGGGGTTCGGTGCATGCCCAAGACAGGGTGCATTTGTTTCCCGACGACCAGTTGGTCTTTCGCGACATGCTGGCCCATGTCGAACACAACGTGGTGCGCTTGGGGCCCTCCTGGTCAGGTGAAGTCGCCTACACCTTGCACGCCGACAACATGTGGGAGGAGACCCACCTTCACTTGGGCTACAGCACCAGCGCCTTGGACATTGCCTACACCGTGCGTGAAGGCAAGCTTTGCCTAGGGGATTCCCGTTTTTCAGACGGCATCCTGTACACCTACCACGACGGCTCCATCTTCATTGGCGACTCCACGTTTCCATTGGATGTCGCCTACACGCTCCGTGAAGAAGTGCCAGCCTTCCCTTCCCCATCAGGTGCCCCCGTTTGGGGCATCTACAAAGAGGCCAGCCGGTCATGGACCGACCGGGTGGCGGTGATGGAAGGCCTCGCAAGCCCGGCCCAAATCTTTGGATTGCTCGCTGCTGCAGGGCTGCTCTGACAAAACTTTTTGATGTTTGATGGGTTTCTCTCCTGAGCCAACATCGCCCATCTCTCCACGTTTTTTGAGCTTTATTGGACATAATTTTGTATTTTTAGTTGCCTTCACGGCATATGACCATGCATTTTCACAAGGACACTCCACGTCAGCGGCACCGCCGAGCCCTCCTGCGGGTGGCTTCGTTGTGCGCCTTTTGGGGCGTGGCACTGTCCCATGGGACGGGGGTTCAAGCCCAAAACATGGTCCGCGATTGGAACGAGGTGTTGTTGGAGTCCATTCGTGCAGATCTGGCACGTCCTACCGTCCATGCAAGGAACTTGCACCATTGGTCGTTGGCCTGCTACGATGCATGGGCAGCCTACGACAGCACGGCCGCTCCCTTTCTTGTGAACGTCAACCTGCCGGCGATTGAAGATCCCGTGGCGAGGCGTTTGGCCCAAGAAGAAGCCATCAACTACGCCTCCTACCGGCTTTTGTGGAACCGCTTCTCAGGAAGTCCCGGAGGCAATGCGACCTTGATGTCCATCTTCCAACAATTCGCGTTGGAGGGAGGCGTGAACAGCATGCAGAGCACCGACTACCTCGTGGATGGACCTGCAGCCCTTGGCAACTACATCGCGCAACAAGTCTTGGCCTATGGTTACGCCGACGGGAGCAACGAAATCAACGGTTACGCCAACCAACACTACACGCCCTCCAACCCGGACATGTTCATCGAGACCGTGCCAGGCAATCCCTTCTTGGCGCAGCCCAACCGATGGCAGAGCATCAACCTCAGCACATTCATTGGCCAAAGTGGGGTTCCAGAATCGGAAACCCCTCCGTTCCTCAGCCCCGAATGGGGACAGGTGACGCCGTTTGGGTTGCCGGACAGTGTGCGCACCGTGTACATGAGCGACGACGGCCATCCCTACCCTGTTTGGCTGGACCAAGGTGAACCACCGCTCCTGTCCTTGAACTATGCCCAAGGCATCGAAGACGCCTACACATGGGGACATGCCATGGTGTTGCGCTGGTCGGAGCATTTGGACCCCACCGACGGCGTCATGCTGGACATCAGCCCGTCTTCTGTGGGCAATGTCGACCCCTCACTTTTGAACCTCGGTTACTCGGAGTACGACCAGTTTTACGACTGGGAGCATGGGGGAGACCCCAGCCAAGGCCATGCCCTCAACCCGGCCACAGGAGCGGCCTATGAGGAACAACTGGTGCCGCGCGGAGACTACACCCGTGTGTTGGCGGAGTTTTGGGCCGATGGCCCCGATTCAGAAACGCCTCCGGGACACTGGTTCAGCATCGCCAATGGGGTGATGGACCACCCCGATTTTGAGGCCAAATGGCGTGGCGAAGGTCCCGACATGTACCCCTTTGATTGGGCGGTGTGTGCCTACTTCACACTTGGCGGGGCGTTGCACGATGCCGCCATCGCCGCATGGAGCCACAAAGGCTGGTACGACTACATCCGACCCGTGTCCGCTTTGAGGTGGATGCAAGGCCGAGGACAGTGCACCGACCCCAATTTGCCCAATTTTGATGCCACGGGCCTTCCCCTGGTCCCTGGGTTTTGTGAGATGGTCACGCCGGGCGACCTCGACTTTCCGAGCCCCGCTGATGTGGACAAACTCAAGGTCCGCGCCTGGAGGGGACCCGAGTACATCAACAACCCAGCCACCGACGAAGCTGGTGTGGATTGGATCCTTGCAGAACAGTGGTGGCCCTACCAACGGCCTTCCTTTGTGACCCCACCCTTTGCCGGGTACGTCAGCGGACACTCCACCTTCTCGCGGGCCGCAGCAGAGGTGATGACCGCCATCACCGGGGATGCATTTTTCCCTGGTGGCCTTGGCGAGTTTGTGGCACCCGCGGACGATTTCCTCGTGTTTGAAGAAGGACCCTCACAAGACATTGTGTTGCAGTGGGCAACCTACCGAGATGCCTCAGACCAGTGCAGTTTGTCCCGCATTTGGGGCGGCATCCACCCGCCGTGCGACGACCTTCCCGGACGCCGCATTGGACTGGAGGTGGCCGAACACGCTTTGAACCTGGCCTTCGACTTGATCGAAGCCCATGCGGTTTGTGCTGCCGATTTGAACGGCGACGGCACCCGCGGCATCGACGACATGTTGATTTTGCTGGCCAGCTACGACGCCATCCCCGTTTTGGGCGTGGAAGACTTGGACGACGACGGGTTTGTCGGGGTCAACGACGTGCTGGAATTCCTGCTCTACTTCGGGACGGCGTGCGACTGAAGCACCTAAACTGGGCTTCCTAAAGAATCAACTCAAGCCTCTTCGAGACGGAAGGTGTACCCCTCCATGATCTCGTTCACGAGCAGTTTGGTGCATGCATCATTCACCAAGCCTTCTGCCGCCTCGCGGCTGTCCGCCTCCACCTCCAAGGTCACGTGCTTTCCGATGCGCACATTGCCCACAGTCGGCAACCCGATGTTGGGCAAGTTGTTGCTGACGGCCTTTCCCTGAGGGTCCAACAATGCGGGAAGAGGCATGATCTCGATGGCGGCGCGGAATTTCATGTGCAGAGGTGCGTGGGTGGATGAATGTCAATCGGTGGTGGGCTGTGGCGTGGTGGCCATGGCCAATGCGAGGTACAAAAGTAAACACAGCGGCACAGCAATGAACGCGCTTTGGCAAGCAAACCAGGACCCAATGCCCACGCCCAAAATCACAGGGACCATGATCCCTCGCATTTGGTCCACACGCGTGCTCTCGCCCCACCCTTTCAACCCCCACATCCTCCTGCGG
Organism: uncultured Flavobacteriales bacterium; assembly: GCA_938085425.1. Taxonomy (GTDB): domain Bacteria; phylum Bacteroidota; class Bacteroidia; order Flavobacteriales_D; family Sanyastnellaceae; genus UBA11663. The sequence continues at coordinate 52,577 of CALKGQ010000001.1, read as the reverse complement.
CTCACCATGGCCAAGGGCACCACCACAAGGCCCACCCAAGCCAACGAAGTGGCCCAAAGCACCTCCGGACCCCCCTGCAACTCTCCCCAAGCCAGCATCACCCCCATCCAAAAGATTCCTGCCGCAGGTGCCGGCAACCCTTCAAAAAACGGCCCTCCTTCCCCTTCTCCTGCCGCCACATTGAACCGTGCCAAACGGTAGGCCGCGGCTGCCGCCACACCCAAGCACGCCAGCACCTCCCAAGTCATCGCCGCCCCACCATCGTCCTGGAACAGGCGCATCGCCACCATCGCTGGCGCCACGCCTCCCGTGACCACATCTGCCAAGCTGTCCAATTGCACACCCATGGGCCCTGCGACCCCGAGCTTCCGCGCCGCCCATCCATCCAGCACGTCGCAGAACATGGCCAACGACCACACCGTTGCCACAGCCAGGGTCCCTGACCACGCGTTGCCCTCCTGAATCAAGGCCTCTCCCAAAAACGATCCCGACGCCGACGCCCAGCACACCACGACCCCTCCCAGCAAATTGCCAAGGGTCAATGCATTGGGCACCCATTTCCACGTGTTCATGTTGCAAATCTAACCCATCCCCTCAGGCCTGCCTCCCCAGCGTTGTACGCGTCTTTCCTGAATTTATCCCCCAAAAACGAAACCTTATTGAACCCGCTTGCGTATCTTCGCAAGCCCACTGTGGTTCGCCACTTTGGAAAGGGTCCGATGGCCGAGTGGCTAGGCTCAGCTCTGCAAAAGCTGCTACAGCGGTTCGAATCCGCTTCGGACCTCCAACCCCAGAAAGCCCCAAGCAAACGCTTGGGGTTTTTTTGTGGCCAAAGAATCCTACCAAGCTCGCTTGGGTCGGAGGCGAAGGGCGCAAAAACAGTAAGCGCGCCTCGCGGCGCGCTTGCGCTTTCTGGGGTTGAGAGCAGCCCCTGTCCTGGCATCGTCGCCCGCAGGGCGGCAATCTCTCCCTTCCGCCACTCCAAAGAAACTCCTCAGAGGGCCGAGTGAGCTCGAACTCCTCCTACCTTGGGGCCATGACCAAGACCCTCCTCATCATACTGATGGCATGGCCTTTGTGGCTCGCAGCCCAGGCACCGAGCTTCCTAGAAAAGCACCGGTACAGCCACTGGGTGCTCGAAGGCGAGCAGCTGAGCTTCCTCGAGGGCACGGTCAAGAGCAACCCCTCCCTAGGAGCGCAAAGCGACGAATCGTTTTTGTTCCAAGGGATCACTTACGAAACCATGGCCGACGAACAGGCGCTGAACATGGCGCGCCTCCTGGAGTGTTGCATGTGCAGTTTCAACGCCATCGTTCAAAACGACGCCGACAGGCTCATCCTAGAGCGAGGTGCACGTGGAGATTTTGGGGACGGTGAATTCAACGAGCACACCTTTTACCTCGACGGAGAGGTCTTGGTGCACGAAAAGTCGAAGGACTACGAACTCCTGTCCACCCAACGTTGGCTCCCCGATCCCGCATTTCCAAATTCCTCACCACGGACTCCCTCCGACTCGGTGTATGCCAATTCATGGCTGCCCCTGAATGTGCGAAGTGCCCCCAGCCTTCAGAGCGACGTGGTCGCCCAACTTGAGTGGCGACAGGGAGTGAGGCGGGTTGGCGCCTCCACCGAATCTCTGGATGTCTCCCTGAACTTCAACTCGAGCTTTTCTTCTGCGGGGCGCACCGAGTGGGGCCACCCCATACACATGCTTCACGCCCCCTTCATCGAAATCGAACTGGACGAAGGCACCGGCCATGTCTTCGAAGGGTTCTTGTCGGCCAGCAGGCCCTTTGACCTCGCTTCTTTCTTTGAGAACCACATGGACCAATCCTGTCAAAAGCTTCAACACAAAGGCTCAGAAGTCCTCTGGAAAGAGCGCTTGGACTTGGGCCAACGAGGAGAGGGCATGGCCTTCAAAGAGTTCACCATGCACCGCGATGGGGTCGTTCTTGAATACGCTTTCGACGGGAAATCCCAAGAGAGCGTGACGGTCGATATGCCCTTGAACACCATCGATGAGTTCCACGTGCTGTCCAACAACTTGCTTCGCTTCTTAAAGGAAGCGGACTCCATCTCCAATGGCCCAGAGCATTTGCATGTGATGCTCACCGAGACGGGCCCATCCTTTCATCTGCAGATGTCCCCCAACAAAAAGCGCGTGCTTCTGCAATACGAAGGCGGCGGCTCCTGAATCCGACAAACCCCATGCACCCTCTCCTCCACAAAGGCCTCAAATTCGTCTATGCGGCCTTCCTCCTCGCCTCGGGCACCAAGCACCTCGTCACTGTGGTCTGGGGTGACCCGTCCGTCATGGCCACGGGATATGAAGAACTGGGGGCGCAGGCCTTCGTCTCGGCCGTCTTGGAGACCGGGTTTTTGTTGCCTTTCATTTGCCTGACCAAGGTGGCGGGAGGGGCCCTCTTGCTCCTTCCTGGTCGGGAACCGCTTGGCGTCTTGGTCGCCTTTCCCTACGCCACAGGAATGCTTCTTTGGGGGGTGTTCATGGTCCCAAGCCATTTGGCCATCATGGGGGGCATTTTTCTGCTCAATGCCGCGTTGATGTTCGCCAATTGGACGCACTACCAACCCCTGTGGAAGCGCCCCGCTGGCCGTTGAAGCAAGCGCCCTGTTCGACTTGAAGCGCACACAAAACCCCTGCCTTCCAATCAAGGAGACAGGGGTTGTGCGGTCCTCTGAAAAAGGACTGGGTTCAGATGATCAATTGCAATCGGTCCCAAATGCAGACAACACCGCAAGCACGTCGGTCACGTTGGTGACACCGTCCCCGTTGATGTCCATGGTGCAGTTGGTGATGCACCCAAACTCGCTGAGGACGTCCAACACGTCAGAGACAGACACGACCAAATCTCCGTCGGTGTCTCCAGGGCAAGAACTGTCGGCTTGCTCCTGGCAAGGGTTGTCCAAATCAATCAAGGTCTTCTGCAAGTAGTCGTTCATCACTTCATGCACGCCTTCCAAACACACCATGCCGTTGACGCTTCCAATCCAATGGACGCGCACAAGCGGCACGTACACCGTGTTTTTGGGCGCTGACGTGCCATCGTAGCTGACCGTCAGCACCTGCTGACCTCCCGGGGCGTGGGCAGGGATTCCTGTGTAGCCCGTGGCAGGGTCGAGGAGGCTCTCTGTTTGGCTGATTTGGACCCCATCAAACTCCAACTGGTAGCCGTAAATCCGAGCGTCGGGATTCTTGACATGCACGTCGAAGTACTGCTCCTCCCAATTCACATCTGCGATGGTGAAGTGCGTTGTATCGAAGGGGTTCGTGAGGTCGTTCACGGGGAACTCGCAATGGCTGTGGACGCCGGAACTGTCCGGGTCGGTGTGCGCTTGGTTCCAAAAGTGGCAATCTGCCATGAACATCGCGTCCGCCACCGACATGGTGCCGTCGGCGTTGATGTCGGAACAATCCGCCACCGTCAAGTCGCTCCCAAGAACACCCTCCACGTACATCTGGGCGTCGGCCATGTCTTGCTGGAGGTCGTCGTTCAAGTCGCCCACCATGGCCACACCACCGCACTCGCCGTTGCAATCCAACAAGGCCGTTCCGTAAGGTTCGCCTGAGCAATCCGTGAACGTAGGGCAGTCTGTCAAAATGATGGTCTGCAAATCCCCTCCGGACCTGTCCAACTCAATGCAAACCACACCCCAGTTGTTCTCGGTGTTGGTCTCATAGCGACCCAAGGCGTCGGGATCGTAGTCCCAGTTGACACGCACCACGAGGCGGTATTGGCCGTCCTCCACGTCCGTAACGTCGATCCATTGGCAGCTCAAGCCACTCGAATAAATGTCGCCACATCCCGATGCGATGCCCATGTTGGAACATCCATAGGTGAACGTCCCGCCGTCGCTGCACTCCAAATCCATCACACAGAAGCCGTTCTTGAACCCAATGGGGATCAACGCTCCGTCCATGGTGAAAAGGTCATACTTCGCGTACCCTTGGTAGTGCCAGTGGTTGTGGCAATCTCCAAATTCAAATTGTCCGGTCTGCTCTGCCTGCGCAGTCGTCCCGATGTAGTAGTCCAATTCGCCAATGTTCTTGATGTGGGTCGTGAATCGGATGAGCTCTCTTTCGCCAAAGCCATTCAAGCAACCTTCTTCGATGTAGCAATCGGTCTCGCTCACATTCATCGTGGTCGAGTAAAGGCTGCTGGACACCACGTCCGCCAAAACCACGAGATCCGGGCCAGTGCACATCGGGTCGCCTTCGTAAATGCAAGACCCATTGTCCACCTCTGCAGCCGGGCTGTAATTGCAGGCAGTGGGGTCGGTGCATCCCGTGGGTTGGCCCGCGTAGTCAAACGTCCAATCGAACCCACCACAACTGCTGTCCAACGACGCAAAGCGAACCCAGTATTGCTGTCCTCCCTCCAACAACATGGTCATCGTGGCTTCTTCGCCACAACCGCCCTGGTCGTCGTCGTAGTAGATGGACCCTTCGTTCGTGTCGTCGAAGTTGCCCATGTTGCAATAGTCGTAGATGTACAGCGTCGTGTTGCAGTTGGCCCCACAGGAACTGAACTGGTACATGCCGTTGGCGGGCGGGGTGTAGGTGTACCAAAAATTGTCCCCTGCTTGCGACACCGTGCCAAAGTCTGCATCCGTCAATGCCACCGCGTCGTTGCAGGTGGCCCCTGGGGCGCAGTCGAATTGCACGAGGTCTTGTTGGTCGTAGTCTCCTCCTGTGGCCACCGACTCTCCGTCGAGGTAAATCGTGTACGACCCTTGACCGTATCCACAGCAGATGCCATCGCCGTAACTGTCGTTGATGACGAATTGCAAGCACGGGTACGCATCTGCATTGTCGATGCACACTGTGTCCGAATAGGACGTGCCTGTGGAGCCGTAAGGACCTCCAGAAAGCAACAATCCTTCCGTGCCGGTCAACGTCCAAGTGATTTCGCCGGGGTAGTTGTCGGTGAGGATTTCAACAACCACTTCAGACTGGTTGTCGGTGCATTGGGCGTGAAGCACTTGGGGGATTCCGCAGAAGAGCGCGAGGGCGCAAAGCGTGGCGGACAAAGTAGAAATAGGGTTCATGAGAGTGGGATTCGTAGGGTTGTGGGTCGAAGTCGTAGGGTGGTTTTGTTGGGATGGTCAATCGCAGAGGTCGCCAAAGGCACCAAGCACGAGGAGCAAGTCGGCGACTGTGGTCGCGCCATCGGCATCGACGTCCACTGCGCAAGGCGCTTGGTAAATGCAATCGGTGTCCACGTTGGCCCAAGGCACGTAGTTCAGAGCTTCCATGTCGGTGCACCCCGCGAATTGGCAAGTGCCGTCATCCTCTGTGGCGCCGGCGTTGTAGTTCAGTGCGCCTGGGTACTTGCATCCCGCAACAGCGGTGGAGGGCACGTAGTCGAGGTTGCGGAATTCTTTGATCACGTTGGGACCAGAGCCGGGGTAGGAAGAGCCGTTGAAGGCCACATACACCGCGCCTGTGGTGGGGTTGACAGCCACATCGCGCAGGCGCTGTCCGTAACTGGCAAAATGCTGCGTTTCATTTGTGACGGTCGTGCCGTCTTCCGAAAGGGACAACACACTCAGGCGCTTGTCGTCGAGGGCAAAACCACCCATGACAGAGAGCAAAATGCTGTTTTGCCACTCCGGGATGGCCGGGTGGTTGTACCAGGTCATGCCATTGACCGCGGCACAGGGCGAAAACGTATCGATGGGTTCGACCACGTTGTTGGCCACACAAAAGCTGTTCTCGCTTGAAGTGTTGCACACCCCCTCCACATTGGGCCAGCCGTAGTTGCGTCCCGGTTGGATGATGTTCACCTCGTCGTTGTTGCTTTGGCCATGCTCAGAGCTGTAGATGAGGCCATTGGGGCCCATGGCCAAACCCTGTGGGTTCCTGTGCCCCATGCTGTACACATAGCTTCCCGGAGTGGGATTGTCTGCTGGGATGCTGCCGTCGAGGTTCAAGCGAAGGATCTTGCCGTTGAGGCTGTTGAAGTTTTGGCTGCTCGCCCCTCCATCCCCTTTGTCCCCTGTGGACATCAAGAGCGTGTTGTCGGGGAGCACCAACAGGCGGCTTCCATTGTGGATGCCTGCTGCCGGGAGGGACAAAAGCACTTCTTCGTTCACGAGTCCAGATCCATTCCAATCGAACACCGACAAGTACTCTGTGCCATTCCAAGAAGATCCACTTGTGTAGACCACAAACACCTTGGGGGTGTTCTCCCAATCAGGGTGCATGGCCATGCCCAGCATGCCGGGCTCGCCGTTGCCGTTGTTGGTGACGGATTTGGTCAACACCGTAGACGTGGTCCCGGTCTCTGGGTCAATGCGGTGCACCGAACCTGCGCGGCTCGTCACCCAAAGATGATCGTCTGGTCCCCAAAGCAGTTCCCATGGGATTTGGATGCCAGAAGCGACGTTCGACGCCGTGAGCGTGGTCGCCCCGACCTGGAACGTTTCTTGTCCTGAAACGGGGTTGGACGTCAAAAAAAGAAGGGCTGCGCAAAGGGCAGAAAAGGACAGGCGAATCAACATGGTCAACGGTTTGGATTTCTCAAGATACGGCAATCCATTGTGAACACCCTCTTTTCCAAGGGTTTCCCACAATTCAAGGGTGGTTAAAGTCCGCCCACGACAGTGCCATCATCGCCCTGAAAGCGCATCTTTGGGGTTCAACTCCCCCGTTCGAATGCCTGAAATGTCTCAAAAAACATGGTGGGTGGTGGTCGCCACCTTGCTTTTGGCCTGTGTCTTCCTCGGCTACCAAGTCATGGATTCCAACCAAACCATTGGCTCCCTCCGCGGAGACAACTCGGAACTTTCTTTGGCCAAGGACCAACTGCTCCTCGACTTGGAAAAGATGCGGTTCTCTTACGACACCCTGGAAACCGAAAACTCGATGATGCTGGCCGAGCTCGCCGCGCAACAAGAGCGCATCGATGGCCTCATCACCAAGGTGAACAACGGCTATTGGGAGGTGGCCCGGGCCAAAAAAGAGTCCGAAACCCTGAGGAGCATCATGAAAGGCTACATCGCCACCATCGACTCGGTGAACCAACTCAACCTGGCGCTTTTGGATGAGAATTTGGCCATGAAAGAGCAAATCGAGGCGGTGTCGGAGGAGAACGCTGATTTGGTGGAGCGACAAGAAAACATGGAGGACATGCTGGAAGCAGGCCAAACCCTGCAGGTTGCTGAGTTCCTCGCCACCGGGGTCAGGGTGCTCTCCTCTGGCCGCCAGCGGGACACCGACCGCGCCGACCGTTGCGACATGCTGCGCGTGTGCTTTTCCATTTTGGAGAACCGGATCGCTCCTGTCGGGGAGAAAACCCTTCATCTCCGGATCACCAACGACCAGGGGGAGGTGCTTGCCGACGAACAGGGTGGGACCGAGCGCAGCGCCTCGAGGACCATTGATTACGCACGGGAAAGGCTCGATGCATGCATCTTCTACTCCCCCGAAGAAGCTTCTGGGGGCTTGACGTTGTCGGCAGGAACCTACGTGGTGGACATCCTCGAAGGAACCACGGTGGTCGGCACCACCGACCTGATCCTGCGCTGATCCATTCCCGGCACCCGCCTGTGCATTCGAGCTGCGACCTTCATGCGATTGCACGACCCTTGTGCCATGGTTTTGGAAAGTCGCATCTGGAAAGGCCAACAAGGCGAGCAGTGGGCTGTGGCACATTTGGAACGTCTGGGGCACCGCATCCTCGCCAGAAACTGGCGATGGAGGCGATCGGAGCTCGACATTGTTTCGCGCCACGGCGACACCACGGTGTTCGTCGAAGTGAAGTGCCGTTCCAGGTGCGGCGACACCACCGATCCACGGCAATGGATGCCCTCCGATGGGCAACAGAGGCGGTTGATCCAAGCGGCCCATGCCTTCCAACAGTCAGACGAATGCCCCACACCCAGACTCCGCTTCGATGTGGTCTTGGTGCGGCCACGCCACGCAAAGCCTTGGGAAGTCGTTCATTTCCAAGACGCGTTTGACAGCACGGCCTTGCGCCCTCGGGGCGGCCATCCAAGGCTGCGTTGGCGTTCGTTGCGGTGACCCTTTCTCAAGACGTACCTTTGCCCTTCATGAAACACAACCCTGACAAAGGCCGCCGCGGAGGCGCCCGCAAGGGAAGTGCCAAGGGCCGACCAGGCTCAGGCGCGAAACCTTCCAAGCCAGGCTCCTTCAAGGGGGGCAAATCGTCCGACAAACCAGGTGCAAAGCCTGGTCCCAAATCAGGTCCCAAATCAGGTCCCAAACCTGCAAGAGGGAGGCACGGTCGGCCCCGCCCCCAATTGAAGTTTGCACCGGTCCCCGATTCCACAGCGACCATGAGGCTCAACCGCTACATTGCCCAATCGGGCGTGTGTTCGCGTCGGGAAGCCGATGTCATGATCACAGCGGGGGTGGTGAACGTCAACGGCAAAGTGATCACTGAGCTCGGACACAAAGTCGACCCCACCAAGGACACCGTCCGCGTGGAGGGAGACACCATCCGTCCGGAACCCATGCGCTATGTCTTGATCAACAAACCCAAGAACTTCCTGGCCGTGGACCACGACCCCAGTGGCCGACGCACCATTGGGGACCTCATCAAGCAAGCTTGTCGAGAGCGCGTGTTCCCTGTGGACCGCGTGGAAAAAGAAAGCACCGGCCTGATTCTGTTCACCAATGACGGCGAATTGACCAAGCGGCTCAACCACCCCAAGGTGGCGCTCCGCGAACTCTACCACGTCACATTGGCCAAGAAAGCAAGCCCCGAGGACCTCGAAAAAATGGTCGAAGGGTTTGTGCTTGACCAGGGCTTCGTCAAGGCCAAAGAGGCTGCGTTTGTCAAAAACGACCCACATGAGGTTGGGATGGAAATCCACAGCAACAGAAGCCGCGTCGTGCGACGCATGTGGGAACATTTGGGACACAAGGTGGTCAAGGTGGACCGCGTCGTGTATGGGCCACTGACCAAAAAGGACCTGCCGCGCGGCCATTGGCGCCACCTGTCCGACCAAGAGTTGAACATGCTCCGCATGACCACTTGATTGAACGTATCTTCCTTCCATGAACGGCAGCCTGGTCATCATCCCCACCTACAACGAGCGCGAGAATGTGGTGCGCATGCTCGAGACGGTCATGGCCTTGGCCTTTCCGTTTGACGTGCTGGTGGTGGACGATGGATCGCCCGACGGCACTGCCGCACTTGTCAAGGAAACCCAAGCACTTCATCCCCAACGCATCCACTTGCTGGAGCGGAAAGGAAAGCTGGGGCTGGGGACTGCCTACATCGCTGGGTTCCGCTGGGGGTTGGAGCGCGGGTACAACTTCATCTTCGAAATGGACTGCGACTTTTCGCACAATCCCGAAGACCTGGTTCGGCTCAGAGACGCTTGTGCCGAAGGCGGGGCAGGTATGTCCGTGGGGTCCCGGTATGTAAGGGGTGGCGGCGTGGACAACTGGCCACTCAATCGCCTCATCTTGAGCTACGGGGCATCCTTCTATGTCAACTTCATGCTGGGCCTTGGTGTCAAAGACAGCACCGCAGGATTCGTGTGCTACCGCCGCGAGGTCCTTGAAACCATCCAACTCGATGCCGTGCAATTTGTGGGCTACGCCTTTCAAATTGAAATGAAACTTCGTGCCAAGCGCAATGGGTTCAGGCTCCAAGAAGTGCCCATTACTTTCGTGGACCGCGAATTGGGGACCTCCAAGATGAGCATGAACATCTTCCGCGAAGCCTTGCTTGGCGTCCTCCAAATGCGCTACAAACGCATCTTTTCCCCCCCCGCCAACAACCCTTGATCCATGTCCTCTCCCACCTTGTTTCGCCAGGCCCATGTGGTCAACGAAGGCTCTGTCAAAGTGCAGGATGTCCTTGTGGAGAACGATCTGATTTTGGCGGTGGGCGTCGATTTGGCGCAAAACGACGGGGAACCTGCTGTCAAGGCAAAAGCAGAAAAGGCCACGGTCAAAGATTGCCGTGGATTGTGGCTGATGCCCGGTTGCATCGATGACCAAGTCCATTTCCGTGAGCCAGGACTGACCCACAAGGCGGAAATCGCCACAGAGTCCGCAGCGGCCGCAGCGGGAGGAATCACCTCCTTCATGGAAATGCCCAACACCGTGCCGCAGGCACTGACACAGGAACTGCTTCAAGACAAGTACGACCGCGCCGCCGAGGTCAGCCCTGTCAATTACAGCTTCTTCATGGGCGCCAGCAACCACAACCTCGACGAAGTCTTGAAGACCGATCCGTCAAGGGTTTGCGGCATCAAGGTGTTCATGGGTTCCTCCACTGGCGACATGCTGGTGGACGAGTCGGCGGTGCTCGAAGGCATTTTCAAAGAAGCCCCCACATTGGTCGCCACACACTGTGAAGACGAAGCCACCGTTCGGGCGAACGCCGCTGCCGCAAAGGCGCGCTTTGGGGCGCATGTCCCCATTGGCCAGCACCCATTGATTCGGAGCGCAGAGGCGTGCTACCGAAGCTCTTCTAAGGCCGCTGAATTGGCCGACAAACTCGGGACCCGGCTGCACATTTTGCACATCAGCACGGCGAAAGAACTTGAGCTGTTCAACAACACACAGGAACTCGAAGACAAGCGCATCACGGCGGAGGCCTGCATCCACCACTTGTGGTTCACGGACGCGGACTACGCGGACAAGGGCACCCACATCAAGTGGAACCCTGCGGTCAAGACAGCACAGGACAGAGAACAGATCCGGGCGGCCTTGCTCGACGGCCGAATCGATGTGGTGGCCACGGACCATGCACCTCACACAAAGGAGGAAAAGGACAGAAGCTACTTTGAAGCCCCTTCAGGCGGACCGTTGGTGCAGCACGCTCTTGTGGCCATGTTGGACCTTGTTCATGAAGGCTTGCTGTCGGTTGACAAGGTGGCAGACTTGATGGCGCACCGCGTGGCGCGTTGTTTTCAAATGGCGGACCGTGGATTCATCCGACCAGGCATGAAAGCAGACCTTGTGCTCGTGCAGCCCCATGACCCGTGGACCGTTCGCGAAGACAACATCATGTCCAAGTGCGGGTGGTCGCCTTTTCAGGGTCACACTTTCACAAGCCGTGTCCAGGAAACGTGGGTGAACGGAACCTGCGTGTGGGACGGCTTGCGCATCACCACCCAACATGGCGCCCATGTTGGCCAACGGCTCTCCTTTGCGCGCTGATTCACTAGGCAAATCCGCAGGAATGTTCCTGGCGTGCCTGATCCTTTGGAGCTGTGCCTCGGATCCTGTCGGTGGACCCGCTGTTCCTTCGCCACCCAACCATGTCCTCTCCAAGGACAGCTTTGTCATGGTCATGGCAGAGATTCAACTTGTGGAAGCCTCCTTGCAGTTGCGCATTCACAGAAACGACAACGAACGCATGCGCATGACAGAGGCCTACAACGACGTTTGGCACCGCACGGGCGTAAGCGCATCCCAATTTGAAACCAGCCACGCCTGGTGGTGGTCACATCCCTCCGCCATGAAAGACGTGTTGCGCGATGCCGTCGACCTTCTGAAAACCATGGAAGCCCGTCTCAACCATGCGGACACTGCATCCACGAATGCAGACTCCAAATTTCGGGCGCCTCAATCAGGAGACCGCGTTCCTTCCCTTCCTGCAGAGCGTCCGAGCAAGTAAACCTTGGCCGTCTGCTCAATCACCTCGCCAATGGGGGTGTAGGACCAAGGCTTGCCCAAGCCTTCCATCGCCTTCACAATCCGTGTACCCTCGTAAGTGTGATGCGCTCCCGTGTTCGCCAAGCTCTCTCTTGTGGCCACCGACCGGCGGCCTGTGAGCGCCTCCACCAAGGCCAACGCACGCCAAATCCATCCGACCATCCACCGGTGGACCGGTCGATGAGGGGGGCGAACATGAAGGGCCAACGCAATGGCCTTCATCATCGCTTCGTACGTCCATTGTTCTGCGCACAGCACAAACCGTTCATCGCGGACCTCACTCAACCCCAAGCGGACACAAGCCTCAGCAACATCTTCTGATCCGACGAACCCATTGCTCCCCTTGGGGTACCATGCCAAACCACGTGAGATGCGGTCAAACAAGGCGCCAGAGCTTCTCGAAAAATCGCCTGGACCCAATACCACTGTAGGATGAACGGCCACCAAACCTCCTGGCAATCCTTCCACGGACCCACGCCATGCCTCCATCTCTGCCCTGTGCTTGCTTCTGGCATACCCCGTGGTGCCCGGCTGTTCTTCAAAAAGGGTGTCTTCATTGGTGGGCTGGCCTTCCTTGCGCCCCAGCGCTGCCACACTGCTCACGTGCAGCAGCCTCGGGGTGCCGCAGTGAAGCATGGCGTCCACCAAGTGGGCGGTGCCTTGCGCATTGATGCGGTCCATTTGGCCATGGTCTTTGGGATGAAAGGACACCAATGCAGCACAATGAAAGACGCGCTGTACCCCTTCGAGAGCAGCCTCGAGGCTTGCTTGATCTGTCAAATCACCCTCCACCCATTCCAAACGGGAACGGCCCTTGGGCACCCGACGCTGCACGGCAGCCTCCACAAGGGACGTGTCGCTCGTGGCCCGACGCAATGCCCGGACAGCCTCCCCACTTTGGAGAAGCTTGACCACCAAAGGCATGCCCACAATCCCCGTCGCACCCGTCACCAAATTCATGTCTCGAAAGTACTGCGCGACCTACCTTCGTTCAACGATGGCCGCCCCCAAACACATCCAGCCAATCTTGGAGCGCATGCCGCAAGAACCAGGGGTGTATCAGCACTTTGATGCCCAAGGGAAATTGCTCTACATCGGGAAGGCCAAGAACCTAAAGAAAAGAGCTTCCAGCTATTTCACAAAGAACCAAGCCAACGGAAAGACCAGGCTTTTGGTTCGAAAAATCCACGACATCCAGTGGATTGTCACTGCCTCTGAGTCCGATGCCTTGTTGTTGGAAAACAGCATGATCAAGGAGCACAAGCCCATCTACAACATCCAGCTCAAGGACGACAAAACCTACCCCTTCCTCGTGTTGAAAAAGGAGCGTTTCCCAAGGGTCTTCCCCACCCGTCAAGTGCGCAAGGATGGCAGTGAATACTTTGGCCCCTATTCGCATGTCAAAGGGATGCACGCCGTGCTGGACTTGTGCAAGAAGCTCTATCCGGTGCGCACGTGCAGCTTGGCCCTGACGGAAGAAAACATCAACTCGGGCAAGTTTCGGGTATGCCTTGAGTACCATGTTGGGAACTGCCTGGGGCCTTGTGTGGGCAAGCAAACGGAAGAGGCCTACAACGAAAGCATCGCCGCCATCCGACACGTGCTTCGCGGCAACCTGGGACAGGTGAAGGCTGCCCTGAAAGCAGCCATGTCGGCCGCCGCCGAAGATCTTCGGTTTGAAGAGGCAGAACGGCTCAAGCTCAAGCTGGAAGCCGTGGCCAAGTTCCAAGCCAAAAGCACCGTGGTCCACCCGACCATCTCCGACGTGGAAGTGTATGGGCTCGTGAGCGATGCCAAGTCGTCTTTTGTGAACTTCATGCGCATCCACAACGGTGCCGTGGTGCAAGGGCAAACCCTCGAATTCAAGCGTCGCTTGGATGAAACCGATGCCCAAGTGCTTGAGGCGGCCATCCCTCAAATACGGGACCGCTTCAACGTGGCCAGCCGCACCGTCCTCGCCCAAGTGGACGTGTCCTTGGAGTTGCTGGGGGCCGAGTGTTTGGTGCCTCAGCGAGGGGACAAAAAGAAACTGCTGGACATGAGCCTGCGCAATGCCCAGTTTGCCATGAGGGACCGACATGCACAGTTGGAGCAGGTGGACCCAGACGCCGCAAAAGAACGGCTCATGGAGACCATGATGCACGACTTGCGTCTCAAAGAACACCCCGTTCACATGGAGTGCTTCGACAACAGCAACATCCAAGGCACCTCCCCAGCCTCCGCATGTGTCGTGTTCAGGAATGGCAAACCCGCCAAACGAGATTACAGGAAATTCAACATCCGAACGGTGGAAGGTCCGGATGACTTTGCCAGCATGAAGGAGGCTGTGTACCGCAGGTACAAACGCTTGAAGGAAGAGGGAGAGTCCCTGCCACAGATGGTCGTCATCGATGGCGGAAAAGGACAGCTCTCTCATGCCATGGAAGCCATCGACGAACTTGGCTTGAGGGGAGAGATTGCCTTTGTGGGGATCGCCAAGCGATTGGAAGAATTGTACTTTCCGGGCGACAGCGTGCCCATTTACCTGGACAAACGCTCACCCACATTGAGGGTGGTGCAACACATGCGCGACGAGGCCCACCGTTTCTCCCTTGCCCACCACAGAAAGCGCAGGAGCAAAGCGTTCCTTCATTCCGCCTTGGACGACATTGCTGGCGTGGGGGCCAAAACACGGGAGGCACTGATGGGCCATTTTGGCGACATCGAAGGGGTCCGCGCAGCGACGGAGACCCAGCTGTTGGGCGTGGTCAGTTTGCGCGTGGCCAAAGCCATTCGCGCCCACTTTCACGAGGCCAAGAAATAAGGGGTCTCCCCGTCAGTTGCAGACTTCTCCAAAGACGGAGAGCAACGCGAGCAAATCCTGCACGGACACTTGGTCGTCCCCATCAATGTCCGCATTGCAGGACGACGCGCAACCAAAGTCCGAGAGCACGGTCAACAAGTCGCCCACCGTGATGCTTCCATCGCCATTCAAGTCGCCATAGCAGGTCTCCGCGCAAGACGCGTACTCACATGACCCGTCGTCCACCGTGGCGCTCGCGTTGAAGTTGCATGCGCCAGGGTCCGTGCATTGGGACACGTCAATGGTCACAGACGAGCGTGGTCCGGCGCACGTGACGTCCAACGTGCTTTCCACGTTCCAGACATAGAAGAAGTAGTAATACTCCAAACTCGGACCTGCCGTGCTGTTGGTGATGGAACCCAGTCCCGCCAAATCGTAAGGGTAACTCAAGGCCGACGACGTTCCCTCTCGCCAAAGCTGAGGGTCGTCCGTGGTGCAGCGCAAACCGTATCCTGAGCCCGGTTCCAATTCCACACCGATGGACAGCAGGTGCTCCCCATCCTGGACTTCTTCGGTGGCAGACCACAAGACCTGCCCAAAGGCATCGATGATCTCAAATGACCGGTCAAAGGTGCCGTTGGCTTGCAAGGTCACATCGACAAGTCGCATGGGCTCGGTGACGTCAAATTCCAACCAGCGCGCGCTGTTGGGGTGGTACTGTCCTCCGGGCTGCACCGCAAGTTCACCGCCCGTCCCAGAAGGACCTGTGGTGACCTGGCTCGCCTCTGCCCACAATGTGGTGGACTCCGTGACCAAAGGCAGGTTGACATCCGATCCTTCTGCCACCAAGTTGCCTCCAACTTCAGCGTCAAACCACTGGATCAGCGCCCCTCCTGTTGCCTCCGCCGTCAACAGAATCGATCCGGGGGAAGACAAAGTGGTGTCGGGGGAGATGATTGGGGCCTCCGTTGGGCCATCAAACACCACAACGTCCACCTCTGAAGACGAGATGGCATTGCCACACTGGTCCTCGACGGACACCGAATAGGATCCTGAAACCCCCACCTCGATGCTCGAAGTGGTGGCGCCATTGCTCCACAGATAGGCTGAGCCATCACTTGCGCTCAATGTCCATGTGCTTCCTGCGCAGAGGTTTTCATCTCCTTCCACAGCCACCGTCGGTGCCACAGAACCGTCCAAGACCTCCACCTGCACAGTGTTGGACAAGCCTGCACATCCCTCCGCATTGAAGGCGGTCAGTGCATAGAGTCCCGCTTCTGTCACTTCCAGCATGTTGCCGGCCGTGGTGCCGTTGCTCCATTGGTAAGAATCAAACCCAACAGGTGCCATCAAGATGGCGCTCTCCCCGGGGCAGATGCTTGTGGCCGAGGCCTCGATGGCAAGGGGCACTGTGCAAGGCACTTCGAGGACAGTGTGGTATTGATCGACTGAAGGAGCCGTCAGTTCCGTGGTCAAACCACTAGGCCAAAACACCGTGGCCGTTTCCACAACATCGGCCGCACCCAGCCCAAAGTGGCATGAAAACGTCGAGGTGATGCCGTAGCTCTCTCCAGCGCGCACGCTGCGCACTTGCGTGCCAAAAGAGCCGGTGATTTCGACCGTGGCGCCCACAGCGTCTCTGTTCGATTGGAATCCTTCGAGCTCAAAGGTGATCCAATGCTGGTCGGCGTTGCCTTCGTTCAGCCACAAGACATCGTCGTTGCCATTGTCTGCGGTGACGTAGCCGTTTCCGTAGCTCGCGTACAAATCCACCTGACCGTCGCGGTTGACATCGCCTGTGGCAAAGCTGTGCATCGTGTCGCCGTAGGGGAACATGTTGGGCACTTGGGTGAAGGTTTGGTCTCCGTTGTTGTGGAAATAGGCATGAACCCCTCCGCTGTAAACGAGGTCCACGTAGCCGTCGTTGTCAAAGTCCTCCATTTTGGCTTGGAGAAAGAAGCCTGTGACTTCCAGGCCGCTGCCCTCGGTGATGTTTGTGAATTGGCCTGCGCCGTTGTTCTCAAGCAAAAACAGGGTCGTGCTGTGGTTGGTGACCAAACAATCGAAGTCTCCATCGTTGTCCACGTCTGCAAAGTCTGCCGTCCAGCTCTGCTCAAAAAAGACCAAACCCCGAGCTGCAGCTTCCTCCGTGTAATTGCCTTGCCCGTCGTTGACCCACAGTTGATTGACCCTGCGCGGGTCCTGGGGGTCATTGACGAATTGGCGGCACTTGGCAATGTAGAGGTCCAAATCCCCGTCCCTGTCGAAATCCGTCCAAACGGAGCCGTAGTTGCCACTGTGGTCCGTGTTGGGATAACCTCCCGTGTCGTAGCTGGTCAAGGGCATCAAGCCAGATTCGCTGGAAAGCGAACCTGATTCTTCTCCTTTCCAAAGGCGGCTGACGGCATCGTCGTGGCACGCAAAAACATCCAAGACACCGTCCATGTCAATGTCCGCCATGTTGCAAGCTTGCATGAACATGCTCCCGTTGCCCAAGCTTTGAAGGTTCGCTTGCCCAGGGGCGGTGATGTGCATCATGTGCACGCCGTCGTAGGACCCTCCGCTGAAAACGTCCTTGTGGCCGTCGTTGTCAAAGTCCCCCACACACATGCCCCACTGGCTGGAGCCCGAAACCTGGCCCAATGGGTAGTCTTCGAACGTCCCTGCAGGCGTTTGGTACAAAGTGTGCAGGTCCCGGCTTTGGTCCAAAACGATCAAATCGTCCAGGCCGTCGCCGTCCAAATCCGCGAAGCCAACACACCCCCCACTGTTGAACGTTTGGGGCAAAGCGCCATTGCCATTCACAAAGGACTGTCCCCAGCTCCACTGAGGCAACGTGGTGAACAACAAGGAAACCAAAGACAGGCGTATGATAGAAGGCATGAGGAAAGGGTTGAGGTTCAGAGTCTAGGAAGATACAACTCCTTTGCGTTCCCTGTGTTCAATGCGGGCATCAAAGGCCCCAACGGGTGGCCCAATCGGGGCCCGCCAGCGCCATGCACTCCTTCACAAGTCGTTCCACGATGTCCCCCGCAGGCTCCAGGTCGCGAAGCATCGAAGACACTTGCCCAATCTCCAACTCCCCTTCAGTCATGTCCCCTTCAAACATGCCACGCTTCGCCCTTCCTCTTCCCAAAAGGGCGCGAAGTTCGTCTTGCGAAGCGCCCGCCTGTTGGGCGGCCACCACACGTTGCGCGAAGGGGTTGTCCAGAAGCCTCACAGGAGTGACCTCTTTCAATTCCAAGCTGGTCGAGCCTTCCTCTGCCGAAAGCACTGCCTCCTTGAAGGCCTGGTGGGCAGAGCTTTCCGGCGTCGCCACAAAACGCGAGCCCAACTGAACGCCTTCCGCGCCTAGGACCATGGCAGCCACCACCGAGCGGCCATCGTGCAGCCCTCCTGCGGCAATGACAGGCACCTTGCAAGCGTCTGCCACAGCAGGGACCAAACACATGGTTGTCGTTTCTTCCCGGCCGTTGTGTCCACCCGCCTCAAACCCTTCGGCAATCACCGCGTCGACCCCCGCCTGCTCCGCCTTCAAACCAAATTTCACACTGCTCACCACATGCATCACCCGAATGCCATGTTCCTTGAGGTGTGCCGTCCAAGCCTTCGGGTTTCCTGCGCTGGTGATGACCACCGGCACGTTGAGATCCACAATGCTCTTCATGTGCTCCTCCACGGCAGGGTACAACAACGGCACATTCACTGCGAATGGCAATCCTGGGGCCGTTTCTTTCACCTTTTCAATGTGGGTTCTCAATGCTTCTGGGTACATGCTCCCCGCCCCCAACACCCCAAGTCCGCCAGCGTTGCTCACGGCGCTTGCCAACTCCCAACCACTGCACCACACCATCCCGGCCTGCACAATGGGGAATGTCGTCCCCAAAACTTGGCACACTCGGTTTGTCTTCTTCATGCGGGCAAGTTCGTGGACTTGGGGGCTTCAGACAAAAATCCTATGAAAAGCATTGACCAGATGACAACTCACCACAAGCGCTCCCAAAGTTCAGGAGCGTTCGACCATGGCCCTGTGAAGTTCTCGTCATCCGCAAAGGACCCTTCCTGCTCACCGTCTTGGACCACAAGCGGGAAGACAAACCTTGGAGGGCCTTGGTAGTTGGTGGGGCCGTATTTCACCGCGTACAACTGCGTGGTGCCGGAAGGCAAGTCCCGGCGCACGAGACATTCTTTGCCTGTATACAGCTTGAACCTTTGGACCTGTGACAACCCTTGGGTGCGTGCTACCCCTTCCTTGTTTTGCGTCACCCAATGCCAAGTGACCTCTTCTTGTTTGCCAACGTGGGTGGTGGCAAAGCCCATGGAGTCCGGAGTCGAAACCACCCCGTGCCAAAGCCAGCTGTTGAACGGTGTGGGCACCACCCGAAGGACGACGTCTGGCCCTTTTCTCAGCGTCAGGTTGGAGGCCAACCGTTGGGTCGCGAGGGATTTGGCACCCATGGCCCACATGAGCACCACAACTCCTGCCAAAGTCGACCACTGGCCCGCACGGAACCACCTCTGGCTGCCTCGTCTCCACTCCACCAACCAAGGGAACAGCAAGGAAAGAGTGGCGGCAGGATGAAACACATGCACCACATCCCAGGCAATCCTCTCCTCCCATACAGGGTACAACGTCTGGGTGCCAAACGTGGTCAACATGTCAAGCCATGCGTGGGTGTGCAGGGCGGCAAAGGTGGCTGCACCCCATCGAAGAAGGTTGGGTTGATTGGGAGTGCGCCTCGCCCTCCAGAAGGTCAAAATTGCGGCCAATGCGGCGGCGGCAAAAACAGAATGGGACCACGTGCGGTGGCCCAGCAAGGCTTCCACGGGGCCCAAAAACGGCATGGTCAAAACGTCCATGTCCGGCAACGCCCCCATCGCCGCCCCCCAAAACACTTCCTTGGTGGCCACCCCCCTTCCTCTCACAACCGCAAAAGTGGTGGCCCCAAAAACAGCTTGGGTGATCAAATCCATGACACAAGAATAAGGCGTGAAAAAACGATCATCCTGAAACCTCGAAGAGTCGGACGTTGTCGGCCACCAAGGCAGAGTCATTCATCAAGTCGCGGTGCTTGTCCAAGCTGGCCTTCGACATGGCCGCCCAGCGGTCATCGTCCCAAGTCAGCATGTCTTTCAGGGCGCGCTCCCAAGATTCGGGGTTCAAAGGCTCGTCCCATCCCGTGCTTTCCTCACGCAGCCCTTTCCATGGCGTCCGGTCGCTCAAAAGAACGGGGCGGCCATGGGCCCAAGCCTCCACCACGGCGTGCCCAAAATTTTCATGGGTCGTGGGCATGAGCAATGCGTGGTTCTTGGCCCAAACCTCGCCCAAGGCTTCTGGCGGAAGGGCGCCCAGATGACGCACAGAAAGGCCCCCAGAAGAAAAGTCCAACAAGCGGTTCAAGTAAACGCCATCCTCTGCGGGCCCCACCAACTCCACCTCTACAGTGGAACCTTGCACATCCAACTTGGACAACGCCTCGAGGGCAAAGTGAAGGTTCTTTTTGGGATGGATTCGGCCGAGCATCACCAATTTCAATGGCGAGGTCATTGGCATGGGAACATGCGGGGCCGACATCAAAGGAACGTTGAGGGCCACATGCACTGTGGCTTGAGGAAATTGGGCCAGCACCTCTTCCTTTTCCTGTTCCGTGCTCGCATGCCACTCCACATTCTGAAACCACCCCAATGCCCTCGCGAGGGCCAAGAAAAGACGTTTTTTGGCAGGCTTCAACTGCAACGCTCCCCTTCCCATCATCCCCCTTGGTGCCAACACCACACGGATGCCGAGGCTGCGTGCCACCCACAGGGGACGCAGGGCGAAGTCTGTGCCAAACACGCTGTTCAAGTAAAGCGTGTCGGGACGAGGTTGATCGCTCGACCCTTGAAGTCGTTTGCGCCAAGCGCGCAAGGAACGATGCTCAGGGGTGGTGTAGGTGACGGCGACCCCCCCTTGGTCCACCCTTTGGTTGGGCGTGATGCCTGGCAAAACTTCGTCTCCGCCCAAGTCGGTCGCGCCACAGACCACCTCCAAAGAATGGTTGGTTTGGGCCTTGAGCAGTTGCATCAAATTGTGGACGCTGCGGATGGGGCCACCCGCTTCAAACGCCGGAGGATACCATTCCACCAACGCCATGATGCGCTGCCCCTCGGGGCGAGAAGGATCGTCAATGGAGGCCATGGCGTTCAAGGTAATCCCCAAGCACGGCAAGCGACCACATTCGGCTCCAAGACCACTCCGGGCGGCCCGAAACAAACGCAGTCTCCATGCGCCCAATTTCATCTCCATTCACCCAAGCCTGGTCCTTGAGTGCAGCCCAACCTTGCGAACAAGTCTGCTGAAGCTCTCCGCGCATCCAAGCTTCCCAAGGCATCACGAAGCCCATTTTGGGTCGATTCACAAGGTCTTCGGGAAGCAGCCCGTCCAAGGCGTCGACCAAAAGGCGTTTGGGGGTCGTGGGGTATTTGTCCACGTCAGGTGCGGCCAAAGCTGCCGCCACAAGCCTGTGGTCCAAGAACGGCACGCGCACCTCCAGGGCGTGGGCCATGCTGAATTGGTCGGCATCTCGGAGCAACGTGTGCCCCATGTAGGTGCGTAGCTCTGCGATGGACACCTGGCTCAAGAACGGGAGACCCAAGGCCGCCGTGCCTGGCGCCAAAGCCTTCACCAGCCACTGAAACAAAGCGTTGTTCAATGGCACATTGGGCTTCAACATGCGCTGCAAATCGGCATGGAGGAACATTTGACGTGAAAGGGGGTACGTGTGGGCCACATCGAAGTAATGTCCCCCCAACACTTCTGCCATTTTGCGGGACGTCATTCCCGGTTTCCATGCGCAGTAGGCCTTGCCCACCATTTTGCGCAAGCCCGGAGGCCAAGCCCCTAGCCAGTTCAATCGGGCCAAACGGGCGCTTCGCTCAAACACAGGATACCCGGCAAACAACTCATCTCCCCCCAGACCGCTCAACGCGACCTTGACCCCTGCACTTCGGGTGGCACCGCTCACCACATAGGTGTTGAGTCCGTCGGGGCTTGGGTGGTCCATCGCGGCCAATCCATCAGGGACTTGGTCGAGGAAATCAGAGGGCGTCAGCCGAATTTCATGGTGGTGGGTGCCAAACTTTTGGGCCATGGCCCTGGACCACGGTCCTTCGTCCAAAGCTGCGTCGTCAAAGACCACACTGAATGTGCTTACGGGTTGTGCAGACCGCTGGGACATGAGCCCCACCACGGCGCTCGAGTCGATTCCTCCGGACAAGAAGGCCCCGTAGGATACATCGGACCGCATCCGCAACCCCACCGAGTCTGAAAGGGTGTCGCGGACATACGTGAGCCGCTCGCCATGGGACATTCCGGGAACTGCTTGGGCCGCTTGGGCCGGGTCCCACCACGTCGCCTCGTGCAGCTCCGCGCCTTGGATCTTGAGCAAGCTTCCTGGAGGCATCAGTTGCACCCCGTCGATCACCGTCCGTGGGGCATGCACCGTGCCATACATCAACTGTTCTGACAATGCCTCTCTGTCCACATTTCTCGGCACGAGCTCTGACGCAAGCAGTGTCCGCACTTCGGAGGCAAACAACACCGTTCCTTTGGGGGTTTGGTGCCAGTAAAGGGGTTTGATGCCCATCCGGTCCCGCACCAAAAAAAGCGACTCGCTGTCTGCCGACCACCAACCAAAGGCGAACATGCCGTTGAGTTGGGCGAGTGTCCTGTCCAGCCCCCAGTGCCGCAACGCCACCAACACCACCTCTGTGTCCCCTTGGGTGACAAAAGCATGGCCACACGATGCCTCCAGCTCTTGACGAAGCTCCAGATAATTGTAGACCTCTCCATTGAACACCAAGGCATCCTGGGCCAAAACAAGGGGCTGATTCGCACCAGAACCCGTGTCCAAAATGCTCAATCTGCGGTGGCCCAGCACCACCTTTTCACGGTCGGTCCAAACGCCTTCAGCGTCAGGGCCGCCATGAGAGAGGCTGCCCGTCATCTTTTGGATGCGCTCTTGCGCATCCTCCAGTCCCTGAAAAGACTCCAACCCATGTGCCCCAGCAATGCCACACATCTTTTCTGGGTTCAGTCGGTTTGAGGGCCCTCTTGGGGATTCCGTAAACCGTCCCATCCCTGGGCTTGAAGCGGCACCTCTGTGCCACCTTTGGTGACCATGGTGAACGCGTCGGGGGCGGCCACAGCATGGCCAATCACGGTCAATTTGGGGTGGTTCCTCACCTTTTCAAAGTCTTCTTGGCGAATGGTGAACAGAAGCTCGTAGTCCTCCCCGCCACTCAGCATGCAAAGGGTAGGGTCCAAATTGAATTCCCTCGCCGTATCGTACACCTTGCCGTCAATGGGCAATTTGTCCTCGTACACCTTGATGCCCACGCCTGAAGAGGTTCCCAAATGCATGACCTCGCTGGCCAACCCATCGCTGATGTCAATCATGGAGGTGGGTTTCAGTTTCAAGTCGGCGATCTCGCGGATGACGTCGACCCGAGCTTCGGGTTTCAATTGACGCTCCAACAAGTATGCGAAATCGTCGAGCTCAGGCTGTGCGGTGGGTGCCGCTTGGTACACCTCCTTCTCCCTCTCCAAAATCTGCAACCCCATGTAAGCCGCACCAAGGTCGCCACTGACCACCAGAAGGTCCCCATCGCCGGCGCCGTCTCGGCCCACAACAACATCCGGCTCCACCCATCCCATGGCGGTGATGCCCAAGGTCAGGCCCGATGTCGTGGCGGTGGTGTCTCCTCCCACCAAGTCCACCTTGTAGACCTCGCAGGCCAAACGAATGCCCTCGTACAGCTCTTCGGCAGCCTCCACGGAAAAACGGTTGCTCAACCCCAAGCCCACCACCACCTGCGTAGGGACCGCATTCATGGCACAGATGTCGCTGAGGTTGACCACCACGGCTTTGTATCCGAGGTGCTTGAGCGGCACATAGCTCAGGTCGAAGTGGATGCCTTCGCACAAAAGGTCGGTGCTGACCACCATGCGTTTGCCCATGGGGTCCAACACTGCTGCATCGTCGCCGACACCCCGAAGGGTTGAGGGTTGCTGATGGGTCAAGTCCTTGGTCAAGCGGCCAATCAAGCCGAATTCCCCCAATTCACCTATTTCCGTGCGTTCCATGCGGGCGAAGGTACGCCAAGCCGGTGCCTCCCTTACGCGGAGACGCCCACCACAACACCTTCAAAGTGAAGGTCCAACCCCGCAAGCGGATGGTTGAAATCCACCAGCACTGCATCTGCCTTCACCTCCACCACCATGCCCACAATTTCGTTTCCTTCGTCGTCGCTCAATGGCACCACCTCCCCAGCCTGCATCACCTCCTCGTCCAGCTTGCCGTCGACCATGAACGTCTCTTTGGGCAAGGACAATACCGCCTCATCCGTCTCCTCGCCATACGCATCGTCGCATGCAATGGTCAATTCAAAGGGCTCCCCTACACGCTTGCCCACGAGGGCTTTCTCAAAGGCTTCCAGAGCTTCCTCTGCCCCCATGCGAAACACAAAGGGGGATTCCTCTTGGCAGGTCTCCAGCTCTTCTCCTTCTGGTCCGTTGGCCCTCAATGTGTAGGCCACCTCGACCTGGGCTCCGTGTTGCACTTCATTCATGGGGGCAAAAGTACGCCTAACTTCGAGGCATGCACCTCAAACACATGACCTCCATCCTGGCCGCCATGGGCTTTGCCTTCATGGGTTGGGCACAAACCCCATCCATTCCCACGCTTCAAGACCTCGCGCGGACACCAAGGACGCCGTTTTTGGTGCAAGGATGCCATGCCGAATGCCCCGACCAGCATGCGCAGGCATCGGAACGAGCGTTCTTGCCTGCCAACAACTACGACATGGGGCCCAGCATTGCCCGGAGCGACAGCTTTGACGTCCAGCACTACGAATTGTTCTTGGACCTCACCTCTTACAGCCAGCAGAGCATGGAGGCTTTGGCGGTCATCGACTTCCAAGTCCTTCAAGGAGGGGGGACGCGCGTGTGGTGGGATTTGTCCGGCCTCGAAGTGGACAGCGTACTTTGGAATGGGGCCTCCGCCCCTTTTCATCAGTGGGGGGACGAGCTTCACGTTGATGCCTTGTCGCCCATGGAAGAAGGAGAAGCCGTCACTTTGGAGATTGCCTATGGGGGACAGCCGGGCGACGATCCTTATTGGGGTGGGATGTACTTCGCCGCTGATTTGATTTACAACCTTGGCATTGGTTTGACGTCCATTCCCCCAAATTTTGGAAGGGTCTGGTACCCCTGTTTTGACAACTTTGTCGAACGGGCAACCTACACCTACCACCTCCAAACAGCCGACGGAAGGCGGGCCCACAACCAAGGCCACCTCGTGGAAGAATTGTCCTTGGGGGGAGACACCTTGTTGTCGACATGGGCGCTGGACCACCCCATTCCCACGCATTTGAGCGCCATTGCCATTGGCCCCTATGTCGACCATGATTACGTCCACTCGGGCGCCTACGGGGACATCCCTGTTCGTTTGACGAGCAAAGCAGAGGACAGCAACCTGATGCAGAGCAAGTTTGCCGAGCTGGAGTTCGCCATTGACGCTTGCGAATTTTGGTGGGGTCCCTACGCCTGGGAACGGGTGGGGTATGTGCTGACCACCGACGGTGCCCTCGAGATCCCCACCAACATTGCCTACCCACGTTCGATGGTGGAACAAGGGCTCTTCGCCAACGGCGATCTGTTTGCCCATGAATTGGGGCACCATTGGTGGGGCGATGTGGTGGCCCCCACCATCCACAACCACATGTGGCTCAAAGAGGGTCCTGCCGAATACAGCAGCCATTTGTTTGTCGAGTGGAAAGATGGCCATGAGGCTTTTGTGGATTTGGTCAAGGACAACCAGCAGTTTGTGCTTGAAGAATGTCACATCCAAGACGAGGGGTTTCATCCCCTTTCTCCCATGCCCGATGCGGAAATCTATGGGCGCCACACCTACTACAAAGGAGCGAGTGTCTTGCACAATTTGAGGGCCTATATGGGGGATTCCTTGTTCCGACACGCCATGCAAAATGTGCTTGCCGAACGCTTCGACAGTCACATGGATGTCGAGGACTTTGAGGTCTTGTTGGCCGACGCCAGCGGCATGAACATGACGCCCTTTTTCGACGCACAGGTGCTCCAGCCAGGGTTCAGCACTTGGGTGGTGGACAGCACGAGCACGTCGCCGGAAAACGGGTGCTTCGCCACCACCTTGTACTTGCATCAGAAGCTTCGCGCTTGCAGTGGTTTTCATGAAAATGAACCTCTGGACGTCACCCTTTGGGATGCACAATGGGACACCACTTTGGTGCATGCGCGCGTCGGAGGAGAATTTGATGAAATCACCTTCTGGCATGAAACGCCCATCGAACTTTTGGGGCTCAATGCCGACGGAAGGCTCAACCAAGGACGACTGGACCAAACGTTGGCCATCCACGAACCCACGGGACTGACCAACCTGACTTGGGTGGACATGCGTGTAGGTTGCGACGAGATTGACGATGCGGACAGTGTGTTGGTGCGCATTGAACACCATTGGGCCGCCCCTGACCAAGGTCCCGCAGCGAGCTACGTGGACCAACTCAGCGGGAACCACTTTTGGGTGGTCGATGGCACCTGGGACGACAACAGCCCTTCCGCCCCGATTTTGGACGCTCGCCTCACCTATGTGGGCAATGGCGAGGAGGACCTGGATTTCCACCTCTATGGAGACACTGAAGAAGGAGGCTTTCTCGCTTGGAGGCCGCGGGCAGGAGCCCCTTGGGTGCAATACCCCGACTACGATTGGCAAGCCGGATCGCTCGCCAACGGAACCGGAGTGTTCAAGGTATCGAGGTTGAGAAAAGGCCAGTATGCCTTTGCAAAAGGTGACGTGAGCGTGGCGGTTGTGGAGTCGTCCCAAGATGGTAAAGGCCTCATGGCCTTCCCCAACCCATGCCATTCCGTTGTGGGCCTCCGCGCCCCGGGCCTTTGGTCCCAAGAGGAGTTGGCACATTGCCGCATGACCGTCACGAATGCCTCCGGTCAATTGCACTGGTCGCAACAAGGATGGACCCCATCATTGGATGTTGCGCAATGGGCGCGTGGAACCTATGCGTTGGAAGTGGTCACCCCAGCTGGAAAGCGGACGACCCAAAAACTCATGGTGCAGGGACAGCGTCATTGACGGGCAACAACATGGATTGCTTGATGACCCCCTCCAATTCTCGGATGTAGGGTCGCTTGTCGAAGTAAGGAGCATAGGCATATCCTTCCATGGTGAGCAAACGTCCCCTTGACTCGTCCACCACCGTGAGGCTGTAGAAGGGCCCCCCCATGAAGTCGTTTTCCATCTTCCACAAACCCCGTACTTCCAGCGCGAAATTTCCCTTGAATTCGGATTCTTCGTAAGAAGGGAAGTACTTCCTTTCGGTGGCCATGTAACTGCCGGGCGTCGGGCCAGGAACATACCTCTTTGTCAATGCATCTCTCCTGTCCAAAACGTGTTCAAGGCTCAGTTGATCTGGGCTTGTGTAGGGTTCGCTGTGGATGAAAAACCCTTGCTGGATGTCGTGGTTGTCCCCCCCTTTGAAGCGCGTGAGTTGCCGGTCCATCCACCAAAACTCTTGCATCTCTTTGGCCTTGCGCGCGTCCTTGGGATAAAGACCCTGTATCGCCCATTTTTGAGCCACTTCTCGGGAAAGAACCTCGTTGGGCGAGAGGGCCACGATGTCCGCAAAGCGCTGTGCTTCTTCCGCGTGAAGAAGACTCATCATTTCCCCAGACCGCGACGCCAGCACCTCCGCCAAAGCCTCGGCAGTGCGCGCCTTGGCCACCATGTAGATTTGGCCCCGGCTGTACTTGTTCCTGTAAAATGTAAAGCTCGGCGTCTGGGTGTCCACCCTGTCTGCGACTTCCAACATCAAGATGTTGCGGTGGGGTTTCCAAAATCTGTCGAACAACTCAGGCTCCAAATGCAATACGTCCATGAGTGGCTCATACTGTGGCAAAACAGGGTAGGGTTGGTCGGCTGCAGACCGCACCGTATCTCCCGCAGGTCCATTCCAAACGTCCACCGACGCGACCACCACCAACTCCCCTGTGGCCCCAACCTTGCCCGGCAAGGCGACACGGGCGCCATCGCCAGCACATGACCAGAGGCCCAGCCCCAACAACACCATGCAAAACACCTGTTTGGGCACCTGGGCCCACGGCTTACATTTTGTTGGGGTCTGCATGAATGATGAGTTTTTGTCCCACGCGTATGACGGAGGTGTTGAGGTCATTCCACGCCTTGAGCTGCGACACGCGCACCCCATGTTTTTGGGCAATGGAACCCAACACATCTCCACTCCTCACCCTGTACACCACTGGCTCTGGTTCGTACTTGATGTCGGGGGTCAGTTCGGGAAGGTGTTGCCTCATGGCTTCTTCTTGGGCCAAAAACTCGGCCACTCCACGCACAGGCCATCGCACCGGAAAACGCTCTCCAGGTCCGGGAAGAATCCTCAGTCGATACATCGGGTTCAACACGGCCACCTCGGCTTCCGTCAAACTTGTGACCGCCGCCATTTGGTCAAAGCGCAGGGGACCCTCCACCATCAAAGTGTCCAAGGACATCGCACCTGGCAATGGTTTTCGAGGGAAAATCCCATGCTCGGCATGGTGCTCCATCAAATAGGTCACGGCGATGAAATTGGGGACGTAGTTCCGCGTTTCCTTGGGCAAAAAAGGGCGGACCTCCCAATAGTTTGTTTTGCCGCCTGAACGACGGATGGCCTTGTTCACATTGCCTGGTCCTGCATTGTAGGCCGCCAGAGCAAAGTACCAGTCGCCGTACATCTTGTGCAGCCTTCTCAAATGACGACAAGCGGCCTCAGTGGCCAACAATGGGTCCTTTCGCTCGTCGATGTAGCCATCGATTCTCAGGCCTTCTGCCTTGGCCGTGTAGTACATGAACTGCCACAAACCCCTCGCGCCCGCTGGGGACCGGGCTTCTGGATTCAGTCCACTTTCCACCACCGCCAAGTACTTCAATTCTTGGGGCAGACCCTCTCTGTCCAGCACCTTTTCAAACAACGGAAAGTACATGGCGGAGCGTCCCAACATGGTGCCCAAATGACGGGATCGACGGGTGCCAAAAGTGACAATCCGACGATGCGCCACAGGGTTCCATCGCAAGTCCAAACCGCTCACTCGGTCAAGCGCGGCCAACCTCGTGGCCACAAACGTTGAATCCAATTGATGTCCAACCCTGTGCAATCCCTCGCCCTCAATGTTCCAAAGCGAAGTGTCAGAGCTGACACAGTGCGCAGTCTCGCACCATTCCGTCCATTCTCTTTCCCAATCCACCACAATCTCCTCTTGGACCGCGGAATCGGGAGATGCCTTCCATTCAAGAGAGTCGGTTTGCACCTGGCCATTGGCAAGTGCAGAAAACGAGGCCAGGAAAAGGTTCAGTGCCAGACGATCGGGCACACCCATCAACTGTCCTTTTTCGACCCTTCCGATTTGTCTTCTTCTCCTTTGGAGGCGTCTTTGAACTCCTTCATGCCTTGCCCGAGACCTCGCATGAGTTCAGGGATTTTGCGGCCTCCAAACAGGAGCAAAACCACAAGGGCGATGAGAAGAATTTGAGCAGGACCGACAGAACCCATGGCGTTTTGATTTTGGACGAAGTTCTGAAATACTCCCCACTTCCCAACATGCATTCGGTCAAGCCTTCAACCGCGCATTGTCAATGAGTCGTACCCCTTGAACTTGTGCGGCCACAATCCCATAGGCGCGCTGGTTGGGGATGCCTTGCCAAGGCTCGAAAGTGTCTGCGTCCACCACGTCCAAGTACTCCAAATCCACTGCTGGGTGGGCGCTCAATGCTGCTCTCGCCTTCACCAGCACTCCCGTCCACTGCTTTCCTTCGCCATGGGATTGACGCAGCTCAAACAGTGCTCTGGAAAGGGCCAAAGCATCCTCGAGGCCTTGCTCATCCAATCTGGCATTTCTGGAGCTCAAGGCCAAGCCGTTCTCATCTCGGACCAAACCCCCGACCTGAATGTCGATGCTTGGGTGACGTTCTTGGGCCAACCTTCGGACCACACCAACTTGTTGGAGATCCTTTTCCCCAAAGACTGCAACATCGGGGTTGGTGGCCTGAAAGAGCAAGTCCACCACGGCAACCACCCCGTCGAAGTGACCCTTGCGTTTGGCGCCCTCGTAGGAATGGGTCAAAGCACCCCATTGCACGGGTTCAGATGAGGGAGTTCCCCCGTAAAGCTCCTCCGGACTCGGCGCAAACACCGCGTGCGCTCCAGCCTGAGCTGCCTTTTCCGCGTCGGCCTCCAAGCTCCTTGGGTATTTCTCGTAATCAGAGGCTTCGGTGAATTGGGTCGGGTTCACCAAGATGGACACCAAGACCAAGTCAGAGGTGGCGGCAGCTTGGGCAATCAAACTTGCGTGCCCCTCGTGCAAAGAACCCATTGTAGGAACGAAGGAAGATTTGCGCTCTTCCCAGTTCATTTTCTTTTGCCAATTGGCCAAAGCCTCCAAAGAATGCAAAACGGTCATTTGGGCAGGTTCTGTGGGCTCTGAAACCCACCATTTTACTTGGATTATGGAGCAAAATTACCTATCTTGGGGTTCCGTTTTACCTGAGACACCCTAAGACCATGAGCAAGCCACGCGTCCTTTACATCTCCCAACATTTGACTCCTTACTTGCCTGAAACACCCATGAGTCATGTCTCTCGTATGCTCCCACAAGGAACACATGAGAAAGGAAAGGAGATCCGCGTGTTCATGCCTCGCTTTGGGAAAATCAATGAGCGCCGGCACCAGTTGCATGAGGTCATTCGTCTTTCAGGGATGAACCTGAATGTGGACGACACGGACCACCCTTTGATCATCAAAGTGGCTTCCATCCCCACCGCAAGAATCCAAGTCTACTTCATCGACAATGACACCTACTTCAAGCGCAAAGCGGTGCTGCACGATGCGGACGACAATTTCTTCGCCGACAACGACGAGCGAAGCTTGTTTTTTGTCCGTGGTGTTTTGGAAACCGTGCGCAAATTGGGTTGGGCTCCAGACATCATCCACTGCAGTGGTTGGATGTCCAGCCTTGTGCCCACTTACCTGAAGCACGTATTTGCCGACGAGCCCTACTTCGCCAATTCCAAGGTGGTCTACCACGTGTACGACGAAGGTTTTGACGGTGAGCTTGATCCGCGGATGGCAGAAAAAGCCGCGGCACACGGCATTCCTGCTGAAGCCCTCCAAGGCATCGCCAAACCAACCTTCGACAACCTCAATGCCTTGGCAATGGAAGGCGCAGACGCCGTCATTGTGGGTTCTGAAACCTTGACAGAGGGAACACAAGCCGCGCTTGCCACCTTGGACAAGCCCATGCTCTCCTGCCACGGAAAAGACGGCTTTGTCGCAGACATCAATCATTTCTACGACACCATCTTGGAGGGAAAAGCTGAGGCTGTCGCGGAGTAAAGGAGTTCTTGCTGAACTTCGTGCCCTCATGAAGAGGAAACCTACACGCATCCACCCGACAGTCTGCTTTCTTTTCGGATGCTCCCTTTTGCTGGCTTGGGGATGTGCCAAACCAGATACCGACATTGGTCTTGGGCTTCAGCCCGCCAACAACGTCCTTCCCTCCGGGTCGGACACTGTCACAGTAGTCTTCGAGACTGTGGCCGAGGATAGCCTCGAAACCGATGAATTGAGCACGGGTCTTTTGGGCCAAGTTTACCTCCCTGGGATGACCTACTTGAGGGCTGGCCTCGTCACCCAATTGAGGCTTTCTGCGACGGACGTCGACTTTGGCAACAATCCTGTCGCCGACAGTGCTTTCCTACAATTGCGGTATGCCGATGAGTCCTATGGCCTCCAGAGGCCCCAATTTTTCTCCGTCCAACCCTTGTCCGACTCCCTGTCTTTGGACAGCTCGTACTACTCCAATTTTGTTCCCAGCACTTCGGGAGAGGAGTGGGTGAAGGACGGCTCTGGGCCTTGGACGATGGATGCATACAACCCGAGCTACACGGGCGGAGACACCATTCCGCCACAGTTGATTCTTCCCCTCAAAAATGAAATTGTACAAGGTTTTTTGGACCTTGATTCCACGGTGTTTGACAACAACGCCTCTTGGTTTGACGTCGTCCCGGGCATCTCTGTTTCCTCCCTTCAAGGTGGGTCGGGTGTGGCCGCGCTCGACATCAACAGCGGCTTGAGCGTCCTGCGCATCCACTACCACAACGACAGCGACACCACGTTTTACGATTTCCTCATCAGCCCTCTCAGTGCGAGGGTCAATGTCTTCGACCACCATTTCAGTGGTGGACTCTCAGCGCTTCAGGGCATCGACGCCGAGGCATCCCTGCCTGGCGACCAGCAAAGCTTTGTGATCTCCGCCTCGGGATGCAAAACCCGTGTGCGGTTTCCTTACTTGGACGCCTTCCAAGACAGTCTCGGTGGGGCGCCCTTGGTGCTGAAAGCCGAGTTGGTGGTTCCTGTCCAATCTGAATGGGGCACCAAGCCTTTTTCTCTGCAGGACCAACTTTTTGTGCTTCAAGAAAATGGCGAGGGCGGGTTTGGTGCCACCACCGACCAAGCCACGCCCATCCCTGTCGGAGGCAGTTATGATCCTTCAAGAGATGCGTACGTCTTCAACTTGACGAGCACCGTCCAAGAGTACATGAAAGGTGAGCGAAACGGACGAGACTTGTTCCTTGTTTCCAACAGGGCAGGGGTTTCGGTGGCAGGGGTTGTCCTTCACGGACCTCAATCGGACCGTCCTGCTCAGTTGAGTCTTACCATCGCACCTTAAACGGACAAAAGCCAAAAGTCATGTGTGGAATTGTTGGGTATCTGGGGCCTGAACCTGCTTACCCCATCTTGATCGATGGGTTGAAGCGCCTTGAATACAGGGGCTACGACAGCTCAGGTGTGGCCACAGTGGAGCCTGGTGGTGAGATGTCGGTGCACAAGCGCCAAGGCAAGGTGGCCAATCTAGAAGCTCATATCGGTGCCGGTGTCCCTCAAGGCACAGTTGGCATTGGCCACACGCGTTGGGCCACTCACGGACCGCCCAGCGACCGCAATGCCCATCCGCATTTGGGGGGCAATGGCAAAATTGCCGTGATCCACAACGGGATCATCGAAAACTATGAGGCACTGAAGGAGCTGCTCACCCACAGGGGCCACGATTTGACCAGCGACACCGACACCGAGGTCTTGGCCCACTTCATCGACGAGGTGCACCGCTCCACAGGCTTGGACCTGCCCGACGCTGTTCGCGTGGCGCTCAAGGAGGTGGTGGGTGCCTATGCCATTGTCGTGTTGGACGAATCGCAACCAGATCGATTGATCGCCGCCAGAAAATCGAGCCCCTTGGTGGTGGGCATTGGCGAAAACAATGCCTTTTACGTCGGTTCAGACGCCACGCCCATCGTGGGCTACACGAAGAATGTCATTTACCTCGAAGACGAAGAAGTGGCCACCATGGGCCGAGATGGCTCTCTGACCATCCGAACCATTGCCGATGCCGTGGTCACCCCTGAGGTACATGAAATCGAAATGGAAATTGCCTCCCTTGAAAAGGCCGGGTTTGACCATTTCATGCTGAAAGAAATCTTCGAGCAACCCAAATCCATCCGTGACTCCATCCGCGGACGCATCCGTCTTCAATCAGGCGAAGTCATGATGTCGGGAATCGACGACCATTGGGCGAAGTGGGAACAAGCAGAACGCATTCTCATTCTGGGATGCGGAACAAGTTGGCACGCTGGATTGGTGGCGGAATACCTGTTCGAAAGCTTCGCGCGCATTCCTGTTGAAGTGGAGTATGCCTCCGAGTTCCGTTACCGCAAACCGGTCATCCGTGACACCGATGTGGTTCTGGCCATTTCTCAAAGTGGTGAAACCGCCGACACCCTCGCGGCCATTCGGTTGGCCAAGGAGCATGGCGCGCACATCTTCGGGGTATGCAACGTGGTGGGTTCAAGCATCGCGCGCGAATCCGATGCGGGTGCCTACACCCATGCAGGTCCTGAAATCGGTGTGGCTTCTACAAAGGCCTTCACCGCACAGGTGGCCGTGTTGACCACCATGGCCATGCATTTGGGCAAGCGACTTGGCAAGCTCAACGACCAAGCTTTCATGAGGTTGATGACGGGCCTCGACAACATCCCTGATCTCGTCCAACAAGTGCTGGACAATGCCTCCGCAGTGGAGCACATTGCGGCCCAATTCGCACAGGCAGAAAATGCCCTCTATTTGGGCCGTGGATATCAATTTCCTGTGGCCCTGGAAGGGGCTTTGAAGCTCAAAGAAATCAGTTACATCCACGCGGAAGGCTACCCCGCGGCAGAGATGAAACACGGACCGATTGCGTTGATCGATGAAAACATGCCCGTGATTTTCATTGCCACACAAGATGACGTCTACGAAAAGGTGGTGAGCAACATTCAAGAGGTGAAGGCGCGGGGCGGTCAAATCCTTGCCATCATCAACGATGGGGATACAAAGGTCAGGGCATTGGCAGATCACGTGCTGGAGGTGCCCAAAGTTCACGAAGCACTTTCGCCACTGTTGACTTCTGTGCCCATGCAGCTTTTGAGCTACCACATCGCCTTGATGAGAGGCTGCAACGTGGACCAGCCTCGGAATTTGGCCAAAAGCGTGACCGTCGAATAACATGGGAACAAGCGTCTTCAACCCATCCTCTCACCCTGATTTTCACGGCTTTTTTGGGTTATCAACAATCTGATTTGTGAATGTTGATAAGGTGAAAATGTCGGTGGTTCTCGGTTCTTTGCTTTCTTGCACCTCTGAAACTATGAAATCTAATTCTCAGTCATGAAAAAACTGATGTTCACCTTCGCCATGGTTGCCATGGCCTTCACGACCGTTCAAGCACAAAAGCAGCTTGGCGGCGAGCACAATTTTGAAGTAGCCTTCAACCCATTTGGTGGCAACCCCATCAATGCGTCCACTTTGAAGTACAGAAACTTCTTGGACGATGACGCCGCCATTCGCGTCACACTTGGGCTCAACAACAGCAGCAACAAATACCTCGCAGTTCCCGAGAACTCATTGGGCCAAGTTGGCGCTGCCAATGAGACCCATCCCGATTTGTACCTCACCAACGACCACTCTTCTTTTGAAATTGGCGTGGGCTACGAGAAGCACTTCCGTGGCACAGACAACCTGTCCCCCTACATTGCCTTTGCGGCGAGCTATGGCAGTTCCTCATTCACCCTCAAGCGCGACCACTACAGCGCGGTGAACATTGACGGAAACACCGTCGATCAGGCGTTCTGGGAAGACGAGCCAGATCCAGCCCAGTGGGGGGTTTGGGATTACCAAAACCAGGTCAAATCGTCGACCATCAACGTCGACCTCCTCTTCGGTGCGGACTACTACTTCAACGATGCGATTTACGTGGGTTTCGAAGCTGGACTTCGCTTCTCACAGACTTCAGGCATCTCTTCCACCATCACATCGTCTGACAACGATGCGTTCAACATGTACTTTGACGGTGGTTTTGGAGACGAGAACACCTCTCAGTTTGTGCAGAACACAGCCACAGAAAGTGGTTACCAGTGGAGCACCAACCAAGAAGTCAACTACGTGATCAATGGTGAGCCATGGGATGCGAGCGAAAACGCTGGTGTTTACAGCGCCGTGGACAACCTCTGGAACACCTGGAACGACCAGTCTCCAGAAAACTTCGACACCGCAAGCGATTTCCCTCGCGACGCCTACTTCAATGGTACCAACTTCTTGGGAACGTACTCGACCGGAATGCTCCGTGTCGGTTTCTTGTTCGAGTGATTCGAACCTCATCACGAACTGAGAAAGGCGTCCTTCGGGGCGCCTTTCTTCGTTTCTTGCCATCATGATCTGTGAATTTTCCTGGGGTGGCTCTATCTGGGTGGCCGAGTTGAACAATGGCGTCGACTTGAGCATCCCATTGCGCGGAAATGGCAAGGAAAACCCCACTGCGTGGTACGTCGAACCTCCTTCCATGGAGCCCGTTCGCGGAGCAGGTTTTGTAGGATCGGTTGCAGAAGGAGGTGCTGTGAACTTTAGAACCATTTCCTTCAACCCTCACGGCCATGGGACCCACACAGAAAGTTTGGGCCACATCACCAAAGACATCAAGAGCGTCGATGACATCTTCCGTTCTGGACCCGCATTTTTCCCTTGCCAAGTGTTGTCGGTGCACCCTCACCAAACGCCCAATGGAGACAGCGTCATTGATGTGGACCAACTCCAAGACTTGGTGGGCAAGCACTCTGTGGATGCGTTGGTGGTCAGGACTCTGCCCAACGATCCCGACAAAGCCAGATGCGACTGGTCCAACACCAACCCGCCGTATTTCACAACGGACTTCATGAAAGGGGTCCTCTCCCTTGGGGTGAAGCATCTGCTTGTGGACTTGCCGTCTGTGGACCGCGAGGAGGACGGAGGTGCGCTCGCCGCCCATCGCACATTTTGGAATGTTCCCACGGATCCCCGTCATGGGGCCACCATCACAGAAATGATCTTTGTCCCTGAACATGCCACCGATGGGCTCTACCTCCTGCACCTGGGTGTCGCTCCCTTCGACAATGATGCCTCAAGCAGTCGACCCGTCCTGTTCCGGTTGAAAGAAAGGAAGGCACACCCAAAAAATGCTTCCCTCCCCAGGAGCTGACTCCACAGTCACCTCTCCGCCTGCACCTTGCACAATGGCCCGAACCATGGCCAACCCCAGCCCCAGTCCATGTGTTTTGGTGGTGAATTTTGGTTCGAAAATGCGCGAAAGACGATCGGGCTCGATGCCTTCTCCGTTGTCGCTGATGCCCGCTTCCACGTGAGCGCCCCTATTGCGCAGGAGCACCATCACCTCCGGCTTGGAGGCCCCTGACTCCAATGCGTTTTGAACCAAGTTGTTGAATGCCCTCGTCATCCTCGTGGGATCGCCCATCACCGTGAAAGGTCCTTCTCCCTGGACCTCGAGTTGCACGCCTTGTGGGGCGAAGAAAAGGACCATGTCTTTGAGCACTTCATCCAAACCCAAAACCACAGGGTTGGACACGCCGTCTGAAGCCAGCATGGCAAATCCTTCCGCAATGTTGCTCAACGCCTCAATTTGCTGCACGGTAGTGCGCACATATCCTTGAAGACGCTTCTCAAAATCGGGCGCTTCGTCCAACCAAGCCTTTTGCAGGTGCTGTGCACCTAGCTTCAGTGGTGTGAGGGGGTTCTTGATTTCATGCGCCACTTGCTGTGCCATTTCACGCCAAGCCCCCTCGCGTTCCAACATCGCATGGGCCTCCATGCTCTCTTGCAACTGAAAGAGCAACGTGTTGTAAGACGTCACCAAGCTTCCGATTTCATCCTTCCAACGGTACGACAACCCGGAAGCATGCGATGTTTGTCTTCTTCGCAAAGGGTTGGTCCCCATGTCTGCGCTCAGGCGTTTCAAGGGGCCAACAATCGAGTTGGACAAGGAGAAGGCCAACACCCCCACCAACACAAACAACATCAAATAAACAGGCGCCAATCGCCTCAGAAAGGCCCTCCAATCTGCCTCTTCCGCCTCCCTCGGGTCGTAATGGACGTGTCCAAGGGCCAACACACTGCCATCTGACGACACGAGTGGCCACACCACGTCGGTGCCGCCGCCTGAATGGCTTGTCGCTGTTCTTCCCGTCCCACCCATTGCAGATTGCAGCACAGTGGCCTTGAGCCTCAAGCCGACTTCGTGGCGCTCCCCCAACCGTGAACCAGATGTCGTCACCAATCGGCCGCTGCTGTTGTACAAGGAAAACGTCAAGCTGTGCACATCGGACAACTCACAGATTCGGTCGGTGAACACCAATGCCAAGCTGTCCTGGCTCACTTGTCCACCCATTCGCTCTAGCATGTAGCTCAAGCTTCGCTGCAGTGCCGCCTCCTTTCGCAACAGCCTCTGGGCATTGTAGGACCTCTCCGCATCTGCACCATATCGGTACGCCACAAAGCCTGTGGCCAACAGCGCACAGACCACCACGGTCATCATCCCCAAAAAAATTCGAAGCCTCAAGCCCATGGGACCAAGCTAACCACAAAGCATGCCAAAAAGGAAAGGGGCCTTGCGGCCGTCAGCCGTCCAAAGCCTCAGAACCCGCCACGATCTCGAGTATCTCCGTCGTGATGGAAGCCTGTCGCGCTTTGTTGTAAGTGATGCGCAGGTCCCGAAGGATCTCACCACCGTTGTCGGTCGCCTGGTGCATCGCGGTCATCCGCGCCCCGTGCTCCGCCGCGTGGCTGTCAAGGAGCGCTTTGTACAATTGTACGCGAAGCGCGTTGGGCAAAAGCCGTTCGACAATCTCTTGCTTGTTGGGTTCAAAAATGTACTCTCCTCCGGCATCCCCTTCCGCCTCCGACACCTCTGGCAGCATGGGCAAAAAGGCCTCGTTTGTGGGCAGCTGCACCGCAGCATTCTTGAACTGGTTGTAGGCCAAAACCACCTTGTCGTAATGACCGGACGCAAATCCATCCATCACCGTGTTCGCCACCTCTGACGCGTGGGCAAAATCAAGGTTGTCAAACAAGGAGGTTGGCGCATCGCCAAACCCCTCTGCCACAGACCAACCCAATCGGTTGGCAGCGTCCAACGCCTTTTTCCCCAGTGGCAAGACCTCCACAATCTGACCTGATTCCGCAGCCTCTTTGACCGCCTTTGTAGCCTCTTTGACAATGTTGTTGTTGAAGGCCCCACACAACCCCCGGTTGGAGGTAATGGCCACAACAAGGATGCGTTTCGCTTCACGCTCTTCGGAATACGTTCCTTCTCCTTGTTCCAAGCTCGCGCTGACGTTGGACAGAATCCCTTGCAGCTTCACAGCATAAGGACGCATCTGGGTGATGGCATCTTGTGCCCGCCTCAACTTTGCTGCAGACACCATCTTCATGGCAGAGGTGATCTGCATGGTGTTCTGCACCGATGAGATGCGGTCGCGTACTTCTTGGAGTCC
This sequence comes from uncultured Flavobacteriales bacterium, assembly GCA_938085425.1. Taxonomy (GTDB): domain Bacteria; phylum Bacteroidota; class Bacteroidia; order Flavobacteriales_D; family Sanyastnellaceae; genus UBA11663. Next base: position 14,146 of record CALKGQ010000001.1, on the reverse strand, counting down.
TCCTGCCATGGCTCAGTTGTCAGGCGTAACGTGCGGTCATTTCTGCTGCTGCAGCTTCGATGACGTCCGTTTCCGCGTTCGTGTATTTGCCTGCTTTCAACGATGCCAGTGTGTCGGCATGCTTGTTCCGCATGTAGGCCAAAAACTCCACTTCAAAACCGCGCACCTTGTCAACAGGAACCGCCTTGAGGAGGTTTTTGGTGCCACAGTAAATGATGGCAATTTGCTCCTCCACAGGAAGTGGGGAGTTTTGAGCTTGCTTCAAAATCTCGACGTTGCGCTCGCCTTTGCCCAAAACTGCCTTCGTGGCATCGTCGAGGTCTGATCCAAACTTGGCAAACGCCTCTAGTTCCCGAAACTGGGCTTGGTCAAGCTTCAGCGTACCCGCCACTTTCTTCATGGACTTGATCTGTGCCGAACCTCCCACACGGCTCACGGAGATGCCCACGTTGATCGCGGGGCGCACACCTGAAAGGAACAGGTTGGACTCCAAGAAAATCTGTCCGTCTGTGATGGAAATCACGTTGGTCGGGATGTAGGCTGAAACGTCTCCAGCCTGCGTCTCAATGATGGGGAGTGCCGTCAATGAGCCCCCCCCCTTCACCTTGCCCTTCAAACTCTCCGGCAAGTCGTTCATTTGGGAAGCAATGCTGTCGTCTGCTATCACCTTCGCCGCGCGCTCCAAAAGCCGCGAGTGAAGGTAAAAAACGTCTCCTGGGTACGCCTCACGTCCCGGTGGGCGGCGCAACAGCAAAGACACCTCACGGTAGGCCACGGCCTGCTTCGAGAGGTCATCGTACACCACCAATGCTGGACGGCCGGTGTCTCGGAAGTACTCCCCAATGGCTGCTCCTGTGAATGGTGCGTAGAACTGAAGAGGGGCGGGGTCCGACGCTGTGGCGGCCACAATGACAGTGTACGCCATGGCGCCAGCCGCTTCGAGGGTGTTCACAATTCCAGCCACTGTGGAGCCCTTCTGGCCCACCGCAACATAGATGCAGAACACCGGCTCTCCAGCGTCGTAAAATTCTTTTTGGTTGATGATGGTGTCAATCGCCACCGTCGTCTTTCCCGTCTGACGGTCGCCAATGATCAGCTCGCGCTGTCCGCGGCCAATGGGGATCATGGCATCAATGGACTTGATGCCGGTCTGCAAAGGCTCGTTCACAGGCTGTCTGTAAATCACCCCGGGGGCCTTCCGCTCCACCGGCATCGCAAAGGTTTCCCCGGCAATGGGGCCCTTTCCATCAATCGGCTCTCCGAGCATGTTGACCACACGGCCCAACATGCCTTCCCCAACATTGACAGAGGCAATGGTGCCTGTGCGTTTGGCTTTGCTGCCTTCCTTCAGGTCTCCTGATGGCTCGAGCAATACAGCCCCCACGTTGTCTTCCTCAAGGTTGAGGACGATGGCGCGAACGCCATTTTCAAATTCAATCAATTCTCCTGACTCTACGCTCGTCAAGCCGTAGATGCGGGCAATGCCGTCCCCCACTTGGAGCACGGTGCCCACCTCCTCAAGCTGGGCGGCACTGGTAGCGCCCGCCAATTGCTCCCGGAGGATCGAAGAAACTTCTGCTGGGTTGATGTCAGCCATGGTTGTGTGATTTGCGCCCGTTAAAATTCAGGCTCGTAATCGTGTTCAGTTAATTCCCTGCCGAGCGACCGCAATTGGCGCTTGACAGAGGCGTCAATCATCTGATCGCCCATTTGGAGGATGTACCCTCCAAGGATGTCAGGATCCACATGCTCGACCATATCAACTTCGCCGTCGTGCACTTTGGCCATTTGGCCCAAAATCTGCTGGCGAAGCTCATCCGTCAAAGGCACCGCGGTCGTGACGGACGCCTCTTGGATGTTGCGCAAAATGTTCAATTGACGTTGCCCCTCGTCGACCATGTCGACCACCAAGCCTTCACGGCCCTTGGTCACAAGAATCTTCAAAAAGCTGGACGTCAGCTCACTCAAGTGATCGCCCAACACGGCATCGAGCACGGCTTGCTTTTTGTCAGCCTTGACAATGGGACTTTGCAAGAGCAAGACCAGGTCATGGGACCCGCTCACGACGCCATGAAGCGTCTCTAGATCGCGGCCCACTGCCTCCACCTCCCCTCGCTCTTGGGCCAAGGAAAGCAATGCTTTCGCATACCGTGCTGCTACGCGTGCTGTTGCCATGTCGTCAGTTCAGCGGGCTTTCGTCAATGAGTTTGGCCACGAGCGCCTCCTGTTTGTCGGGGGAAGCAAGTTCCGTACGGATCAACTGCTCTGCAATGCTCACCGACAACTTGGCCACCTCTGCCTTGAGCTCCGCCACTGCGGCCTTGCGCTCAACGGCAATGGCTTGCCTTGCTGTGTCCGCTTCACGGGACGCCTCCTCTTTGGCTTTGGACTTTGCGTCCGCAACCATTTTGTCGGCGATTTCCCTTGCGTCGCGAAGCATGGAGTCTCGTTCGGCTCGGGCCTCCTGCAGCAACTTGTCGTTGCTTGCGTGGAGCTCGGCCATTTCAGACCGCGCCTTGTCCGCCTCGTTCAACGCATTTGCGATGCTCTCTTCGCGCTCTTTCAATGCTTGGAGAATCGGCCCCCAAGCCATTTTGCGCAGCAAGAAAAGCACCACCAAAAACGCGATGGTGGACCAAACGACAGTCCCAAATGCGGGTGTCAGAAGCGCCTCCATAGGGTTATCCGAGGGCGACGAGCAAGCAAACAATCACACCAAAAAGGGCAACGCCCTCCACAAGTGCGGCTGCAACAATCATGTTGGAACGAATGTCACCGGCAATTTCTGGTTGGCGTGCCATGGCTTCCAATGCGGAGCCACCAATACGACCTACACCAATACCTGCACCGATAGCTGCAGCACCTGCACCGAGGCCTGCGAGGCCTTGTCCAATTTCAAGAAGGATGGTCAACAATTCCATTTGGAAAATTTTGAAAGTATAAAGAAGAATCAATGATGGGCCTCGTGGGTGGCTTCACCGAAGTAAATGGCCGCCAAGAGGGTGAAAACAAATGCTTGAAGAAATGCCACGAGCAGTTCGAGGCAGTACATGAAAATCATAAAGGCTGTGGAGAAGATGCCAATGCCGAATCCAGCAGCCATGGCGTCGCCACCTTGTCCAAAGATGAGAATCAAGCTCACAAAAGACAAGATGATGATGTGCCCTGCACTGATGTTCGCGGTCAAACGAATCATCAACACGATGGGCTTGAGGAACATGCCCACGATTTCAATGGGGATGATGATGGGCATGACAAACAAGGGCACTCCGGGAGGCCAAAACAGGTGGCCCCAATAATGCTTGTTCCCATTGAACGCTGTGATCAAGAACACCATCGCCGCCATCACCATGGTGATGCTCAGCGTACCTGTGATGTTGAAACCCCCGATGAAAGGGATCAACCCGAGCAGATTGGCGAAGAAGATGAAAAAGAAAACGGTCATCAAAAACGGCAGAAACTTGTCCGCCTTCTTTTCGCCTATGTTGGGGATGGCCACCTCGTCGCGCAGAAACAAAACCATCGGTTCCAATGCGTTCGCCAAACCTTTTGGTGCTTGTCCAGCGCTTCGCGCATAGCTCTTCGCCATTGAACCAAACAGCACAAGCATCAACACCATCATCATCAACATGCCGAAGATGGATTTGGTGATGCTCAAATCGTAGAGGTCAATGTGAGCGTGGTCGCTGTGGTCATGCCCTGCGTGGTCGGAGTGGTCGTGGCCGGCGTGCTCGCCTTGGACACTGATGTGGCCGTGGCTCAGAGCATAGGTGACTTCAGAACTCCGCTTCGCCAACCGCACTTCCCCGTGTCCCTCAAAAGCGCTGCTCATGAACGCATCGAATCCGTGCTCCTTGCTGAACAAGATTACGGGCAAGGGAATGTGCACCGCCGATGCACCCTCCCCCCAAAGGTGGATCTCGTGGGCGTCGGCAATGTGGTGGATGATGAAATCGCTGGCGTTGAATTCACCGTGCGCGTCGTGTTGGCCCTCGTGTTCGTCGTGCGAATCGCTCGAAAGAACCGGTGTGCAAACGGCCGCAAAAACGACCAAAATGAGGAGGGACAAACGCTGTTTCATGTCTGAAAATCCGCGGCAAAAGTACAGACGAAAGGTGTGTTCTTCACAACGTTCCTCATTTCTTGTCGGTTTTCTTTGAAAGGCTTGCTGCCGAGGCCACAAAAACGATGGTGAAGACCACAAAAACCGCAAACAAACTCAACACAAAAACCCGCTTTCCGTCAACATCTGCAACAAGACTGGCCGTCAACCACCCCAGCATGGTGAAGAGCTTCATGGCCGTAACCCCATTGACGGAAGTGACAAACGCCATGGGCGACTGCGAAGAAGCATTGCGGACCCATCGGTGACCCAATACGGTCACCAAAGTCATTGACACCACTCCTGACGGCCACCAAAAGCCATGAGAAAGCACATGAATGGTTGATACAAAGTGGGGGGCGGCGCCAAACAAAACGCAGAGGGCCACACAAACCAAGACAAACGTTTTCGAATTCATGCCAACGCCTTCAGCACCTGGTACATTCCCGCCGACAAACCCAGCAAAGCGCAACATGCTGTTCCGATGGGTTGCGCCCAACCAAGCCATTCGTCAAGTTGGAGGCCAGCCATCACGCCCAAACCAATGGCAACAGCAAGTTGAACACCCATTCCTGCGAAACGCAAGATGGACTTCGGGCGGTTTCGATCGTTGGATTCGGAGGGGGACTCGTCTCCCATGGAGGAGGGTCAGAGTTTGTTCTGAACCAGCGGGGCCTTGGCGACCTCTGGCTTGGTCGTCTTGAGACGACCCGTCTCCACTTCTGCGCCCTTCAGGGTGTTCACGGCGCCAGGCTTGCCCATCAATGGCTCCTCCTTGCGGTCCTCACGTCCCATGTGGAATGTGCCAACAGGCTGTGCACCAGCCTCTACGCTCAATTGACCATAGTAGATGGTGCCAGAGACTTTCGCGGAAGACTTGAGGGCCATCAATTCGGTCACTTCGATTTGGCCTTCCATCACGCCCTCCACTTCACAATGGGCACAAGACACGTTGCCTTTGATGATTCCCTTGGGGCCCACCACAAGACGTCCCTTTGTGGAGATGTCTCCATCAAACGTTCCATCGATCCGCATGTTGCTAAGGCTGCGGATGTTGCCTTCAAAGGTTGTGCCTTCGACAATGCGGTTCACCGCATCCGTGCTGGGGGCGTCCATGCCCATGGGGGTTTTCTTGTTGCCAATCATTGACCCGAAAGGTAATGTTGAGAGAAGAAGTCCACGTACCCTCGGATGTCCTTGTTTTTGAACAATGTCACGTAGTTCTCGTTGCTGATGACCGCAATGTCGTAGCCTGAAGAGTTGATGTCAATGAGGTCCTCCCTGTTGCTGGTGAAGACTTCATAGTACCCCATGGCCTCTTCTTGATTGTTGAAAGATTTCACCAAAACCACTTGGGTGGCACGGTCAATCAGGTTGCTTGTGACCTTCAGACGCTTGGAGCCGTAGAACGCGTTGTTGAAGTCTGCTGTGGTGGCCTTGATTTCATTTCCATTCCCGCGGCCCACAGGGACAAAAACGCCCAAGTAATGCTGGTTGCTGGGTTGAATGGCGAATGGTTGGACCTCTGGGGCCTCCTCTTGTTCTTTTTTGGGCGATGCATCTCCCAGGTCCACACCGAGGGTCCGCATGAGTTCGGAGGCAAAGGCGGACTCTTCGGTGTCGGGACAAGACGCCACGATGCCTTGCAACGCCTCGAAGTAAGGGGTGCGGTCACCGGTATAACTCGTCAACCCCCCAACGCACTGCGCCCGGAGCAAGGTGTACTTGCACGCAAAGAAATTCACGGAGTCTTGGGCGACGACGTCATCAATGTCAAGCAACACATTTTGATAGTCCCTCCTGTAGTAGCGTCCCAAAAGGTCTTCGTACACTTCTCGCTGTGCCTCACGGAGAACCTCTTCTTCGTCCAAGAATTCAGGATCCAAAATCAGCTTTGCCCATTCGCTTCCAGGATAAAGTCGCACGATTTCATCTGCCCAATACGCGCTGTTGCAGTCGTCGCAAAAAGGGTTTTGGTAGTTCTCCTCAACCTCTCTCTCCAAATAGGTTCTGAAGAGCTGATAGTGGGCCGTCGGATGGAAAAAGGAACTGTCGAGTTTTTCAATGAGTTCTGCCCATGTTTCAATGGCTTTCTCGTTGTCGTTGAGTTTTTCGCGGTAGTCCAGGCCGGCGTTGTAGTAGGCTTCAGCCATGCGCTCTTCTTGCAGCACCCTTGTGTCGGGCTCACAGGGGAGGGATGCCAAAAGTTCCTCAAAAGTGGGGAGGTTGGCTGGGTCCAAGGGGTCCAACACCTCATCCTCTCCCCCCTGCTCTCCCTCTTCTGTCACATCGTCGTCCTCTGAAAACAAGTTGGCCATTTTGTTGGACCGGCGCCAATCGTCCTCCAACACCCGGTCCCCCCAAAACGACAAAAATTGTTGCTGCCCGGATGCTCGAAGCTGGCCATTGTAGGGCCAAAACATGCCCACACCCGTGTTGTCTGCAGCAGCGGCGGCGGCAGCGGCCTCGAGCGCCGCTTCACGGTCCTCGCGCATTCTCTTCAACTCCAATTCCATGTTGCGCAAAACACGGTCGACTGCCCTCAACCGAAGGTCTTCGTCCATGTCGCAAAGCGTCAACATGCTATCTACTTCTTGGATGATATCCAAGTTTCCCACCAAACTGTTCAGGTCTGAGGCCAAGGCACTCACCTCCTCCATCCGTTCGTCGTCTTCCTCAATGTAAGCCAAGGCACTGTCGTAATAGGCTTGGGCAGTTGGGTACACCAAATCCTCCATGTAAAGGTCTGCGAGCTTCAGGTAGCCTTTGCCGAGTTGACGATCGTCGTCGGTATGTGCCGCAACGCTCTGCTTGAACAGTCCAAACGACTCGTCCCTCCTTCGGTCTTCCAACGCCACCTCTCCCAGCGCAAAAAACACTTGGTCCAAGTAGGGTTCGTTTTTGTGGTCCTCGAGCATGGCTTCCAAAAGCTCCACAATGGCTTCGCTGTTGCCGTTGCGGCGCTCGTAAGTCATGGCTTGTTGAATGTTGCCCTGGAACACCCACTCGTAATCTGCCCAACGCATGCTGGCAACCTCCTGAAACTGCTCGATGGCGCCCTCTTTGTCTTTCGCCTCTCGGAGACATTGGGCCAACACAAAGGTCGCGCGGGTCCTTGCTTTGTCCTTTTTGCCCATGCGTGGGAGGGCGTCTTCGAGGTGTCTTGCCGCAGCTTCGTAATCGCCATTGAGGATTTTGTACTGGGCCAAAACCATCAAGGTGTGGACCATCGCTTCGTCCGAGGCGTCGCGGATGCTCTCGGCCTTTGCCAGCGCGTTTTTGGCCTTGATCTCATCGCCAGTGCGCATGTGGGTTCGGCCCAGCCATGAAAAGGACCAAGCCTCCGCGTCGTCTCCATCCACGGTTCGGGAGAGGTACGTGAAAATTTCCTCGGCCTTGGGGTAGTCGCCTTTGAGGTAATAAGATTTGCCAATGACCGTGTAGTTGTCGTCAATCCATTTGTTCATGACCGGACGGTTGAACGACTTGGTCATCCGTTTGGGCGGCGCCATGGTGTGCCGGTCCACCACGCGGGTGCACTTTTCAATGGCACGCTCCATCAACGGGAAAATTTGCTGTGCCGTGCTTTCGTCGCTTTCCAAAAACAAGGGAAGAACCTCATCCCATCGCTCCTCGTGCATTTCCTCCAGCTTCCCGTCTGCCTCGTCCAACGCTTCGTTGGCGTAATAAAAGCCGTTGTACTTGGCGGTGGTGTTGTGGTACAGCCTGTAGGCGCGTCCGTCCCGTTTGGTCGTGCAAGACATCCATGTCGTGGCCACAAGGAGGGTCAGGAGAATGAATGTAGTGCGAGTATGCATGGGTTGGGGAACGTAAGCGTGCCCAAAAATATTGGATGAACCGCTTCCTTGGGCGAGAAAGTTTGCACGGGTGTCGATATTCGCAACATGTCGCTTTGGAAACACCCCATGAAGGTCACCGTTTTTGACGAGAGTTCCTTCTCTGAAATCCGCGTGTTCAAGGGAACCCCAAGGGGTTGGTTGTGGATGGCCATCGCGGGCCTTTGCGCTGTGGGGGGATTGACATTTGTGTTGGTCGCATTGACCCCGCTAAGGGAAGTGTTGGTGCCTGGATATGTGGCCACGTCCACCAGGGAAAGCATGGAGGCCACACAAGCGCTCGCCGACAGCATGGAACAGGTGTTGCAGCAGAACGCCCAAACAGTGATGGCCCTTCGCCATAGCCTTTCAGGAGACAGCGCAGCGCTGGCCTTCCTCTCGGGAAAAGGGTCCCTCACAACCGACGAAAACAACCCCTTGATCCTGGATTCCGCGCAGGTGTTCGAAGGGCCAGGACCAGGTGAGTTGGCACTCAGGGAACAGGTCGCCAATGAAGACCGTTTTGCGCTCCAGCGTCGCTCCGGTGGTGGAACAACTCTTTCGCTTGGGTTCCGTTTTCCGCCGGTTGTGGGCGGAGTGTCTGATGCGTTGGACAGGGGGCGGGGGCATCTCGGGGTTGACCTGGTGGCGCCAAGAGGATCCGCCATTCAAGCTGTCGACGACGGATCGGTGTTGTTCAGCTCTTACACTGTGGAAACGGGATACACCATGTTGATCCAACACCGAGGAGATCGGGTTTCAGTCTACAAACACTGTTCCTCCCTGCTCAAACAACAGGGCGATTTGGTCGTTGGAGGAGAGGCTGTGGCGTTGATTGGGAACACCGGAGCCCTTACGACAGGCCCTCATCTTCACTTCGAATGGTGGGTCAAGGGCCAAGCCGTCGACCCGAGCCCGTGGCTCGCAGCTCAACCCTGAGGCCAAGCCACGTTGCCGCAATCCGTCAATGCCCGGTAGGCAGACCACCGGTCCTTCACATCGGAGGCTGTCAATTGGGCGATGCCCTCTGTGCCAAAGGCTTCACAGGTGAAGCTCGCCATCACACTGCCCACCGTCACTGCCTGCTTCATGTGGTCCCATGTCACTTCGCCATGTGCCTTGTGTTGTGCTGCGAGGTAGCCCACAACCCCCCCTGCGAAAGTGTCCCCCGCACCTGTGGGGTCCGTCACCTTTTCCAAGGGGTAGGCTGGGGCAAAAAAGGTGTGGTCGCCTTGAAACATCAACGCGCCGTGCTCACCCTTCTTGATCACCACCGTCTTGGGCCCCATGGCTTGGATGGCCCGTGCTGCCTTGGGCAAGAAATGCTCCCCCGTCAACTGTCGGGCCTCTTCGTCATTGACGGTCAAGACATCGACACGGCCAATCACCTTTTTCAAAGGCTCAAGCGCCACGTCCATCCAAAAATTCATGGTGTCAAGCACCACGAGTTTGGGGGAAGTGATTTGATCCAAAACAGCCCCTTGCACTGCGGGGTCCAGGTTGCCCAACATCACAAACTCAGCAGTCTTTCCTGACTCCGCCACCTTGGGCTCCCAACCAATCAACACGTTGAGGTCCGTGGCCAAGGTGTCCCGGCCCACCATGTCGTCGTGGTAGCTCCCCGACCAATGAAAGCTTTCTCCTCCTGGCACTCGGGTCAACCCATCCAAGGATGCCCCCCTTCGCTCCAGCTCTGCCAAAAACGGTTGGGGAAAGTCGTCTCCGATGACGCTCACCACATGCTGTTGCTGTGTGAAGTGACTCACCGCCAGTGCGATGTAGCTGGCTGCGCCACCCACCACCTTTCCCGAGGATCCATAGGGTGTTTGGATGGTGTCAAAGGCCACGGTTCCGAGCGTGAGGACAGACATGAGGTGGGGATTTCTGTTGATTTTCAGGCAAAGGTATTGCTTGAGTGTGCCATCTGACGTATTTTTGCCGTCCTCTAATTCCTCCTTAGCTCAGCTGGTTAGAGCATCTGACTGTTAATCAGAGGGTCCTTGGTTCAAGTCCAAGAGGAGGAGCTTCGAAAGCCTCGCATCCTGCGGGGCTTTTTGTTGCCCAAACATCTCGCATCAAAAAAGGCACCCGCGCGATCGCTGGTGCCCTTTCTACGTGCCATCTATGCACGGTTCATTCGTTTCTGCGGTTCGAAACCTGGGCTTAGTTTGAGGCCGCCCTGAGGTTGAAGCCGACGCTCACAGTGATTCGATATCCAGTGTTGCTCAATTTGTTGGCTGGCCAAGATGAGTCTGTGTCGATGATGTCATCGAGTGGTGAATTGGTTGGACCTACTTTGTCGGGTACCAAGGCAATGTTGATTGGAAGGTTGAGGTCTCCCTTGGTGTAGTTGTATCCGAGGGCGAACACAAAGCCGAGCCCTGAGGGAGAGAGGTTGGGGCCTGTCGCAAACTCAAATCCGCTTTCTCCTCTCACCCCAACCAAGCTAGAAAAAGAGGGCAAAAACATCCCTTTCTCCATACCTGCCACAAATGCCACCCACTCCACAAGGCCAACCACAGGGCCTCCCGTGTCCGCAAAGCGTGTCTCCCACTGCCAACCGTATTGGGTGGTGAACGTTGCCGGTAGATCCGAGGTCCTGAAGGTTGCGGAATCCATTTGGTGAACTCGATTCAACACTTGGGCCGTCGTCCCTTCAGAAATGTAGGAAACCCCAAATCGTGGCCCTGACATTTGATTGACTTGCGAGTTGTCGGGAATGTTGTTGAAACCCCACTCGCTTCCTGTTGTTTGGCTGAATCCCGCTGATGCTATGGCAAAAGAAGCTGCAAACACAATTGATTTCATCACTTTGAAGTGTTTCATGGGCAGCAATTAACGTCAAAAATCCTAGGTAGAGGGCAAATGTTAATTTTCAAGGTGCTTTTGCAACCAACCCAAATGCTCCTCGATGAGGCGGTCTCTGGGGACGTAGTGCCCCGACGGATAGACGTAGTGCTTCTTGTCTTTGTCCGGCGTGCCTAGCAACTCAAACATGGGGTTTTGGGACGTTTCCAACGGAAAGAACACGTCGTATTTTCCGTTCAGCATGATGACTGGACATGAGATCCTTGGGGTGTAGATGTACGACTCGACGCTTGGCTCAGAGGGTTGGAAACAAAACCCCGCTACATTCAATACTGCGGCCCTTACCCTGTCATCAATGGCCAAAAGGATGTTGGCCATGTACCCGCCCCAGCTGACGCCGTAGTAGCTCAGTTTTTCGGCATCCATGTCTGTCCTGGTGACAATGTAGTCGACGACCTTTTTGTATTCTCGCCCCCAAGACAACACGTGTTCTGTGTAGTCCCTCGTGGCTACAGGATAGTCGCTTTTGAGGTGGTCTTCCTTTTCATAGGTGCTTGTGTAAACTGGGTGGATCACTGCGTACCCATTGGCCAAAAGATAGTCCCAATCTTCCACGCGGTCCTTCAGCATGATCTCCGTATTCGTCATGTGGATGGCGCCCGATCCCGGAAAGAAGATGACTGGTTTGTAGGGGGCTTTCTGTGTGGAGTCGAAGAAAACATACGCCGGCAAAATTTCGCCGCTGTCCCCATCTATGTCCGCGAGTTCAACGCGCTCCACCACCACTGGTCCAGCGCTTGCAACAGGGACCCTCTTCGTTTGGGCGTCCAAGGTCTTGTTGTAGTCACCAAACCGAGCTCTGTAAATTTCAAAAACGTCTTCGCTGATGCCAGGCAACGACCTGAAGTCCCTTTGCGCAACAAAAACCGGATCCATAGAGGCTTTGTACCTCGGACCGCTGTCCAAGTTGCGCACCAATCGAATGCCATTTCCGATGCTTCGGTTCATCGCTGGTTGGCTGTAATAATCATTGAAGCTGTAGTCATCGTCCAAGAAGCAACCTCCCAATACAGCTCGGTCACCCCCACCAGCTTGGTTGTGTGCCCACTCTCGGACATTCCCGGCGATGTCAAAAAGCCCCTGAGGGTTGATGGTCAAAGAGTCCCCAACATTTTGCATTTGATTCTTCGAAAAGTTGCTTTTGGGGACAAAGCGGCTTGCACTGCCCAAGCTTGCAGCGCTCGCCCACTGGTGCACCGTCGGCAAACTCATTCCTTTGTAAGAAGCGTAGGCCCGGGCCTCGTACCAAGATACTCCTGTGACAGGGAATTGCTCCTGCCCGCGCGGTGGGCGGCCGTACTCCCAGTTGGCGGGACCTGTTGACCCCGTCGCATCTTTCATTTGAGCGATCATCTCCACATGCGAGACGGTTTCGTTTGGGTCTTGGTTCGCACCAAGCCACCAGTTTTCATTCAAGTACCCTCCGTCTCTGACAAATTCAGAAAACTCCTCATTGGTCACCTCCATACGAGCAATTTCAAATGGGGAATACTCCACATGGTCCAGGTGGTCCAAGCCTGGGAAACTCAACCGCGACTTTGCGCCAATCTTAAGCAGCATTTCATCTCCAGAAGCTTGGGTTCCTTTCGGCGGGAGGATGAACTTGTTGCTCCCCTCGAAGATGTAATATGGGTGGGTCCAGGTGGTGTACTCTTCCTCCCCCTCAACAAATTTGATTTGAAGGTAGGAGTAGGGTAGGCGGACGCCTAGGTTGGGGGAAGGGCCCAGGGGAAACCACGTTTTGGTGGTGTCGTTGTAAAACCTGAAAAAAAGTTCCACACCGTCTCGGTTGGTGAAGAGGTCACCTCTCGATGTCACCTTGTCCAAGTACGACTCAAACAAGGGGTTGCCTGTTTCCGCAAGCCATTCGGACGCATGAGAATACACTGTAAAAACATCATCTCGAAGCAAAGCATCTTCCATTTCAGGAAGGACGTCCTCAAGAAGGACCTCCGTTCCGTCTTCAGACACCAAATAGAAGCCCAGCAAACCTAAAAAAGCCACTCCCAAAACCAAGTTCAGAGCTTTTGACCAGGAAGCAGGTGGTTTCGGTTGTGTCGCTTTCTGTTTTGGCGAAGGGGAACTGGCGGCGGCGTAAATCCAAGTGCCCAGGCGCAAGAGAAAAACAACAACAACAGGACACAAAATCCAGACGGTGTCAATGCTGGTGTCAAACCTGCTCTCCAGAATCCCTGCCGCCTCAAAAAGAGTGATGGTAAACACAATGTACCCTGAGAGGAATCGTGCGTATTGGTTGTTCTGAAACATGTGCGTGCTGTCGGTAAAGGAAGCAAGAAACAGCAAAAAAACGACTCATCCATCCATGCTTGCCACAATGGCTGGTGGGACAAAGTGATGTCCACATCCACTACCTTGCATTGACCATGAGCATCATGAAAAATTTAGCCCCCCAGAAGGAGGTCCAAACTGGAACATATTTGGCCATTCGTTACTCCTTGGAATTTGTCGTGGTGGTGCTTGGGATCAGTGTCTCCTTCTGGTTGAGTGAGTGGAGTGAGTTGCGAAATGAGTTGGAACACCAAACCAAGGACGCCATCGACCTCATCGACGACCTGACTGTAGACGGCGAGCGTCTGGACATTGTGTCGAACGCCATTGAGGTCGGGAAAAACCGAACGAGCCGAATTCTGAAAAACCACCTCGACCTCCAGCAAGGACTTTTGTCTTATGATGCCTTTGCGGACAGCTTGATTGACATTGGTTACGCCTACAGTTTTTTGACTTTCTTCATGGTCGACGGCACGTACAAGTCACTGATCAACAACGGAAGGCTCCAAAACTTTCCAAGTGACCTAGAAAAAGACATCAAGGGGTACTTCGAGTATGTGTCCAAGCGCGTAGAGGACAACAACGAAATCGTCGACAACGTGGCCTTAGAGTACTATGCCAAACACCACCCCATGTGCCTGTGGGTTGAGCCTTTTGTGGAGGGGGGAGAAGGTGCCACTGGTGCGGTTCGGAGGCCAAAAGAAAGCCTTCGGTCTTACCTAATGTCAAAGGAGGTCCGAGCGGGTTACGAGAGCATTGAATTTTTCAATGCCACACTCGTTTTGCGCGATCGGGTGTTTGTTCACGGAGGCCAGATCAAGCGTTACGAAGCCATGCGAAACGCATTGACCCGTCGGCTCCAAGAATCCATGGAGGGTCCGGCAAACAGCTTGTGATGGTTTTTAAGAGATTTTGGTCATCACGCCCGCAAGCCACTCGGCTTCCTTGGGGTCAAAGTCGCCATCGGCGTAAAGAAGTTCCTGCAATGCTGCGAACACCTCTTTTTTCACTTCGGGGGTCAGTTGGCGGATGACCCGGAACATGTCGTCCG